>VXOJ01000010.1:87768-116793 GCA_009840115.1 Gemmatimonadales bacterium
GGGGCGTCCCGGCCCCCCCCCCCGTCCACCCCCCCCCCCGCGCCCCCCCCCCCCGCCGGCGGGGCCCCCCCCGGGGGCCCCCCCCACCGCGCGCCGCACGGCGACGGCGCCCGCGCCGCCCGCCCCGCCGGTTACGTGTATTCTCGCTACGTCGACGAACAAGATTCCCCCTCCACCGAAAGCACGCCGACCTCATTCCCGCACGTGTTCCGAACCACCGGACGCGCGAAGCTCTCCAGGCGCCCGACCTCCTCCGGTTCCAGCAGCGACAGCGTGGCAAGCGCGTGCACGACTGCCGGCCCCAGCGGCCGCGTGGCCCCATCCAGCACCTTGAAGGCCGCCCCCCACGTTCCCTCCGCGCTCGCCAGACAGAAGACTCCCTCCGCCCCCTCCTTGGCGAGAATCCGACCGGAAGACGCCCGCATCAGGTTCGCCGAAAGCGCCGCGGGACCCGAAACCAATGTCGGGTGCGCCGTCATCGCGGTCACAACGGACCGCACCGCCGCCTCCGACGAGGCGCCGAAGTCCGCGAACACCCGCGCCATATCCCGCAGCGCGAGGGCGGGGGTCGGAAGGCCGCACCCATCCGTCCCCCACGGCAGGCGCTCGCCATCTTCACCCAGCCACGCCGAGAGTTCGCGGCGGATCGCGCGCTGCAGCGGGTGCTCCGGTTGGTGGTAACCCTCCACGGGCCAGCCACGGTCAACGCAGAGCGCCAGCAGCGCCGCATGCTGACCCGAACAGTTGTTGTGGATCCGCCCCGGCAGGCGCCCGGCCCGATCCATCCCGCGGGCCGCCCCGTCATCGAAGGGCCGGTGCGGTCCGCATGCGAACATCTCCGGCGTCAGCCCCGCCGCGTCGATCACCGACTGCACGACCTCCAGGTGCCGCGGCGTGCCGTGGTGCGAAGCACACGCCAGCGCCAGCGCCTCCGCGCCGAGCCCGAGGCGCCCGAACACGCCGTCCCTGACGGCTGGAAGGATCTGGAGCGGCTTCATCGAGGAACGCCAGAAGGCCGTCAGTCGCGGATCACCGAAGGCGTGGCGGCGACCCGGGGAACCGACCTCGTGGACCAGGCCGTACACGAGATGCGACGACTCGCGCGTTCCGGCCCGGTCCACCGTGACGCGGATCGGTTCCATCACCCTTCCGCTCCCGCCGGCGGCGGCGCGAGCCGGGCCCAGGCTCCGGCCGTCGCGCTCCCTTCGGTCAGGTCGCCCGCCATGCGGGCCAGATCGGCCGGACGGTCCACGTCGTACCAGGGTGGCAGTTCGACGCAGTCGAGCCGCAGCGACGCTGCGCGCGCGCGCGTCCACGTGAACAGCCCGGACGTCGACCAGGGGGCTCCGGCGAAGAGACCGCGCGCCCGGGGCCAGGCCGACCCGCGCAGTCCGACCGCGTAGTATCCGCCATCCAGGCTCGGGCCGAGGGCCATCGGGCGATCCGCCAGCGCGTCGAACGCTCGCACCACGAAGTCGGCCGGCAGCGTCGGATGGTCGCTTCCGAGCGCCACCGCGCGATCGACACCGTCGCTGAAGGCGCGGGCAAACGCCATTTCGAGGCGGTCGCCGAGCGAACCTCCGGGTTGAAGCCGGACGCGAGCCGCCGGGTATCGGGAGCCCAGCCGCTCCATCGCTCCGGGACGATCGGGTACCCACAACTCCACGGCCACTCCGTCCGGCGCGAGCTTCATGACGTCGTCGAGGAACGCCTCGTACAGGACGGCGCTCCCCTCCCTGGTCAGCTCGGGATGGAGGCGCGTCTTGACGTAGCCCGGCTCGGGCAGGCGGCCGAAGACGAGGAGTCTCGGCCGCGTACCATCAACGCTCAAGGCGGGGGGGTCGCCACGGACTGCTAGCGGGTGTTGACCTCGATCACGCCGCCCTCGGCGCCCGGCCGGCGATAGCGGGGCGGAACCATGCTCTGGTGGTACAGCCGGATCGACACGATGTCCTCCGCCGGAATCCGCCGCAGCGTGGTGACCGCGTCGTTCTGGTTGAAGTCGCCGTCCACGACGAGCATCGGCACGTAGTAGTCCTGCGTCTGGCGCCCGAACAGACGGGAGCTGTCGTTGCCGCCCCTGAAACCGATGCGGTCTTCGAAGATGATCAGTTCGCGGTGATGCGTGAGCGCCTCGTAGGCCGACCGGTATCCGGCGTCACGGATCTCGCTGCCGGTGATGAGGAGCCGGGTGTACGTTCCGGGGCGCGGGTTGCTGGCGCACGCGGTTGCCGCCATCAGAGCCATCGTGGTTGCAATCGCGGCCGACCGTCGCGTGCGCTTTCTCATCGCTCGTCTCCTCACTTCCTGAATCTGTCGCGGTGCTAGCGGTCCCCGCCGGGTTCGCCGCTCCGCGTGCCCTCCGCACTCTGCGCCTCCGCGGCGCGCGCCGCGACCGTGAGCAGCGCTTCGGGCGAATCGGCTTCCCGCAGGAGGTCCATCGCCACGTTGATCTGGGCGTCACGCACGGCCCGGCTGCGGAGCTGGGGCACCTCCCCGAACTCCGCGCCGGCCAGCTCATCCGCGATGAGCCAGTCGACATAGGTCTGCGACTGGTCGAAGAGTTCCCTCTCGACCTCGGCTCCCGCGTCCACGAGCGCGGTCCAGACCTCTTCCCGCATCGCCTGCGTGACGGAGAACCCCTCGTTGAAATCGTGTTCGTTCGAATACTCGACGGCCCAGCGGAAAACGATGTTCCGCGGGATCGCCCCCGAGCGCGTCGCGAGGCGCCGCAGTTCCTGTTCCTCGGTGGAGAGCGTGTCGCGGTAGACGATCAGATCCGGAGTGATCCCGCCGCCGCCATACACCGTCCGGCCGCCCATCGTCTTGAACTCCTCACGGTCTTCCGGCTCCGACCGCGCGGCAATCGGTTCGCCGGAAATCGCCACGGCGCTCGCGGCGAGGTCGCGCAGCGCACTCGCGCGGTCGAAGTCCTTCGTGATGGACCGACCCGCCGGCGTGTACCAGCGGGCCGTCGTGACCTTCATGCTGTGGTTCCCGGAGAGGCCGTACAGCGTCTGCACGGAACCCTTGCCGAACGTCGTCGTGCCCACGACGACCGCGCGGTCGTGATCCTGCAGCGCGCCGGCCACGATCTCGGACGCGCTCGCGCTGAGCCCGTCCACGACGACGACGATCGGGATATCCGCGTAGCGATCCTCGCTGGAGGCGCGGAACAGGTAGTTCTGCTCGTCCAGGCGTGAACGCGTCTCGACCACGGGCCTGCCCCGCTCCAGAAACAGGTCCGTGACGTCGATTCCCGCCGGCAGCAGACCGCCGGGGTTCCGTCGCAGGTCGAGGATCAGTCCGCCGGCCCCCTCCTCGACGAGGCGGTCCAGCGTCGCGACCAGTTCCTCCTTCGCCTCGCGGCTGAAGCCGCGCAGCGTCACGTAGCCGATGTCGCCGTCCAGGACGAAGCCCTGCGCCTGCGCCACCTGAATGACGTCACGCACGATCCGAATCGCGAGCGGTCGGTCCACGCCGACCCTCGCGATGGTGATGTTGACGGGCGCCCCCTTCTCTCCCCGCAGCGTGTCGACGGCCTTGTCCACCGACCAGCCCTCGGCGGACTCGCCCTCGACCTCGATGATGCGGTCGCCGACCTCGAGTCCCTCGCGGAGGGCCGGCGAGTTCGGGAGCACCTGGACGACCGTGATCCAGTCGTCCTTCACGTCGATCCGGACGCCGAGCCCTCCGTAGTTGCCTGTCGTGGTGAGACGCAGGTCCTCGGAATCCCGGGGTTCGAGGAAGGTGGTGTACGGGTCGCCCAGATTCTCGAGCATCCCGTCGATCGCCATCTGGTACAACTCTTCCGGCGGGATCTCATCGACGAAGCGGGCGGAGATCAGACGGTGGATCTCATCCAGGAGCCGGCGGCTTTCTCCGCCGCTCGCGGCCCCGCTCTGGTTGATCAGCCAGCCGCCGGTCGCCAGAGCGATGGCGCCGACCAGCACTCCCGTCGTCCAGGATCGCTGCACTCTCATGCATCCTCCGTGGTGGCAGCCCCGCATCGCGCCGGGCCGCGTTCGAGCGGCACTCCGCCGCTACCGTCAATGTCACACCGCGCGGTCAACGAGGAAAGTTCACCGCCTGGAAGCGGCCCGGGAGCCTCTCCTGAAGGATCGCCAGAATCCGGGCTTCCACCTCATCCGGAGTCCCGGAGCCGTCGAGGATCACGATCCTCTCATCCGCCGCCGCCAACTCCCGATACCCTTCCCGCACGCGCTCGCGGAACGAACGCTTCTCGAGCTCGATCCGATCGGGCGCGGACCCGAAGAAGGCCAGCTGCCCCGGGTCTTCCCGATCCTGCCCCTGTCGATCCAGACCCACGTTCACCGGTACGTCGAGCACGAGGTAGAGCTCCGGAAGGAGACCGCCCGTCGCGGCGCGGGTGACCTGTTCGACCGTCTCCGCGTGGACTCCTCGCGCGCTCCCCTGGTAGACCCGCGTCGAAAGTTCGAAGCGGTCGCAGAGGACGACTTCGCCACGCGTCAGCGCGGGCCGGATCACCTCTTCCACATGGGCGCGGCGGGCCGCCGAAAAGAGCAGCAGTTCGGCGATCCCGTCGAGCCGCAGCTCCGGCCGGTCGAGGAGCACGCCCCGAATCGCTTCCGCCGCCGCCGTGCCTCCGGGTTCCCGCGTCACCGTGCGCGGCACGCCGGCCGCGAACAGCCGTTCGGCCAGCCGCTCGATCTGGAGCGACTTCCCCGACCCCTCCGGTCCCTCGAATACGAGGAAGCACCCCTTCATTCAGTCGTAGTACTCCACGCCGAGGTGTGTGATCTGCTCCTCGCCCTTCAGCCAGCGCAACGTGTTCTTGAGCTTCCAGTGCTGGATGAAGATGTCGTGTTCCGGATACAGGTCCGGCGCCGTCTGTGGCGCCTTGAAGTAGAAGGACAGCCATTCCTGGACCCCCGAAAGTCCGGAGCGCGCCGCGAGGTCGAGAAAGAGCGCCAGGTCCAGCACGATGGGCGCGGCCAGAATGGAGTCGCGGCACAGAAAATCGATCTTGATCTGCATGCCGTACCCCATCCAGCCGAATATGTCGAGATTGTCCCAACCTTCCTTGTTGTCGCCGCGCGGCGGATAGTAGTTGATGCGGACCTTGTGATACATGTTCTCATAGAGGTCCGGGTACATGTCCGGCTGCAGGATATACTCGAGGGCCCCGAGCTTCGATTCTTCCTTCGTCTTGAAACTCTCCGGGTCGTCGAGCACCTCGCCGTCCCGGTTGCCGAGGATGTTCGTCGAGAACCAGCCGTTGAGGCCGAGCATGCGCGCCTTGAGGCCGGGAGCCAGGATCGTCTTCATCAGCGTCTGGCCCGTCTTGAAATCCTTCCCGGCGATCGCCACGCCGCGTTCGGCGGCGAGCGCGAGAAGCGCGGGGATGTCGCACGTCAGGTTCGGCGCCCCGTTTGCGAACGGCACCCCCTCCATGAGCGCGGCCCAGGCGTAGAGCATCGAGGGCGCGATGTCCGGGTGGTCCTCCTCCATGGCGCGCTCGAAGGCGGCCGGGCTGTCGTGCACCGGGCTCGGCTTCATGAAGATCTCGGTCGAGGCCGCCCACACCATCACGAGGCGATCGCAGCCGTTCTCCGCCTTGAACCGGCGGATGTCCCGGCGGAGCTGCTCGGCGAGGTCACGCTTGTTGGCCCCCGTCTTGACGTTCGAGCCGTCGAGCTTCTTCACGTAGGCGCGGTCGAAGGCGGCCGGCATCGGCTCGATGCCGCGCATGAAGTCCGCTAGCGGATCGATGTCCTCGGGCCGGAGGACGCCGCACACCTTGGCGGACTCGTAGGCGTTGTCGGGGATCGGGTCCCAGGCGCCGAAGACGAGGTCGTCCAGTTCGGCCAGCGGCACGAAGTCGCGGATGAGCGGGGTGCGGTTCTCCGTCCGCTTCCCTAGCCGGATCGTGTTCATCTGCGTGAGCGATCCGATGGGCCGGTTCCGCCCCCGGCGCGCCGCCTCCACGCCGGCGATGAAGGTCGTCGAGACCGCCCCCAGCCCTACGAGAAGAACGCCGAGCGTTCCTTCGGCGGAGGCAATGGTTGCAGGTAATCTATCCGAATCCACGATGCCGGTTCACTCCGTGTCTGGTTCAGTCCGATTTCCCGGGCGGCTCGCCGTCGGGCCGCGTATTCCGGTACACCCACCAGATCCGCTGGAAGGCGGTCAGGTTGGTGAGAATCGCGAGGCCGATGATCACGACCCTGAGCACGAGGCCCTGGTGCCCGAACATGGTCGTCTCGCCAAAGATGAGCGCGGCGAAGCCGATCAGGATGACCCGTTCCGGACGCTGCATCAGCCCGACGTAACAGGCGATGCCGAGCGCCTCGGCGCGGGCGCGGGTGTAGCTGATCATCAGCGAGCCGGCGAGCGCGAGCACGATCCAGTAGATCATCCCCACGTCGCCCAGTTCGAGACGGTAGTCGTTGTAGAGGGAGAGGAGCCCCAGGTACACGACGATCTCTGAAAGCCGGTCGAGCGTCGAGTCGTAGAAGGCCCCGAAGGAAGAGGCCAGGCCCGTGCGGCGCGCGACCGTGCCGTCGAACAGGTCGAACACGCCGCCCAGGAGGACGAGGAAGCCGGCCGTGCTCACATGATGCTGATGAAAGAAATAGCCGGAACTGCAGGTGATGACGAAACCGAGCGTGCTGATGACGTTGGGGTGGACGCGGCGTCTCGTGAGCCACGCCATGGCCGGCTCGAAGATCGCGCGCAGCGCGCGTTCCCCCAGGTCGCGGGCCGCCTTCATGTCGGGAGGATGATCCGGCTTTCCTCCCCCTTCCGGACTCCGTCCCCGATCGCTCGATCCACCCGCTCCATGAGCTTCTCGAAGTTCGCCTGAGAGGAGATGAGGGCCTGATAGCGGGTGTTCGTCTGGACCTTCTCCTGGAGTTCGGCGAATTCCCGTTCCTGCTCCTCGCTCGGCCGCTCGCCGCGCCCGACGGTTTCCATGAGCGTACTCTGCAGGTCGCGCATCCGGTTGAGCAGTTCCGTCGCGTCGCGGTCCTCGTCGATTTCGCGGCGGGCCGCGCGCAGGTAGGCGTACTCGGGCAACTGGGAGATGATGCGCCCCAACTCCTGAGCCTTCTCCAGCATGCGGTCTCGCTCGTCCATGTCTCCGGCTCGAAACGGAATCGGGAAGCACCCCGGGCCGGCGAGTCGCGCCGGCGGCGGGCGGAGGTGCGAATCGCCCGGGCCGACGATTCGACGCCCGAGTATAACCCGGCTTCGACCCCCACGCGACTTGATCGAGCGCTAGTCGGAGTTCCCCTTCCGCGCCGATGCGAATCGCGGCCGGCCGGCAAGGTCGGCGCGCACGCGGCAGTCCGTGAGGATCGGCTCCGCCTCGAGCAGCGCCATCACGGCGGGGCCCTGGGACATGCCGATCTCGAGGAAGAGGGCGCCGCCTTCCCGGAGTCGGGCCGCGGCTCCGGAGACGACGGCGCGAATCACGTCCAGTCCGTCTTCCCCGCCGTCCAGTGCGACGCGGGGCTCGTGGTCGCGGACGACGGGGTCGAGGCCGGTCCATCCCGGGGTCGTGACGTACGGTGGGTTGGAGATGATGAGGTCGAAGCTCTCGCCGGTCGCGAGCGCGGACCAGATGTCGGGCCGACACGGGCGGAGTTCGAGACCACCGGCGTCCGCACGGCGGGCGTTCTCGCGGGCCTGGTCGAGCGCCTCCTCCGACACGTCGAGCCCGACCACGCGGCCGGCGATGCCCTCGTCGAGGAGCGCGATCGCGATGGCGCCCGACCCGACCCCGATGTCGAGGGCTTCGACGGGCGCGCTCCGGCCGCGGCGCCAGGCGGCGACGAGGTCGAGCAGTTGCTCGGTCTCGGGCCGCGGGATGAGCGCGCGGCCATCCGACACGAGGCGGACGCGCCGGAAGTCGACGGTGCCCTCGATGTGCTGGAGCGGCTGCCCCTCGAGACGGCGGGAGACCGCGCGCGCCACATCCGCCGCGGCGCCGGGATCGACCCGCTCCCCGCCGGCGACGCCGAGTTCGCTCACGGACAGCGAGAGCGCCGCGGCGACCAGCCGCTCGGCCTCGACCCGCGGAGCTTCAAGGCCGGCGAGTTCGAGTTCGCGCCGCACCCCCTGCACGATCTCCCGGCGCGTCGGACCCGCCGGGCGGCGTCCCGCTCCGCCCGGCGGCGGATCGCTCATCCGGCGCCCGCCGCCATCCGCTCTTCCGTCCCGGCGAGCCGCAGTGCCTCGACGACCTCATCCAGGTCGCCGGCGAGGATGGCCTCCAGCCGGTGGCTCGTGAAGTGGATGCGGTGATCCGTCACGCGGTTCTGCGGGAAGTTGTAGGTGCGGATCTTCATGGAGCGGTCACCCGTCCCCACCTGCGTGCGCCGCTCGCGGGCCCGCTCCGCCTCCTGCTCGGCGACCAGCCGGTCGAGCAGTCGGCTCCGCAGCACCTTGAGCGCCCGCGCCTTGTTCTTGTGCTGCGACTTCTCGTCCTGGCACGACACCACGAGCCCCGTCGGCCCGTGCGTGATCCGCACGGCGGAGTCCGTCGTGTTCACGGACTGTCCACCGGGGCCGGAGGAGCGGAACACGTCGATCTTGAGGTCGGCGGGGTCGATCTCGATGTCCACTTCCTCCGCTTCGGGGAGGACGGCCACCGTCGCCGCGGAGGTATGCAGCCGACCCTGGCTTTCGGTCTCGGGCACGCGCTGGACGCGGTGGACGCCGGACTCGTAGCGCAGACGGCCGTAGGCGTCGGAGCCGCGCACGACGAAGACGGTCTCCTTGAGGCCGCCGAGCGTGCCCTCGCTCGTACTGATGAGTTCCACGTCCCAGCCGGACTCCGCGGCGAAGCGCGTGTACATCCGGTACAGGTCCGCCGCGAAGAGCGCGGCTTCGTCTCCCCCGGTGCCGGCGCGGATCTCCACCACGGCGGGCCGGTCGTCGAGCGGGTCCTTCGGAACGAGGAGCCGGCGGAGTTCTTCCCGCGCCTCCTCGCGCTCCGCCTCCAGCTCGGCAACCTCGGCCGCGGCCATTTCGGCCAGCTCGCCGTCGGATTCCGCCGCGACTTCCCGCGCCTGGCGCAGGTCGTCGAGCAGCTTGAAGTGGCGTGTCGCCGCGTGCGCCACCGGCTCCAGCGCCGAGTGTTCGCGCGCCAGGTCGCGCAGGAGCGCCATATCCGACAGCACTTCGGGCTCCGCCATCCGGCGCGCCAGCGTCTCGTACCGCTCGGCGGCGTCACGCAGACGATCCTCAAGCGTGTCCCAGTCCGACATCATTCGTTCCCCATATGAAAACGGGGTCCGCGAGGAACCCCGTCACTTGAAATGCGGTGTCGAGCGCCGGAGGCCTCCGGCTCAGGCATCCGCCGCCACTGCCCCCTCTTCCGCGGCCTCTTCCTTCTCCACCGCGTCCTTCTCCTCGCTGCGGGTGTTCCGATCGCCGTACTTGGCGATGAACCGCTCCACGCGTCCCGCCGTGTCGACGAGCTTCTGCCGCCCCGTGAAGAAGGGGTGGCAGTGCGAACAGATCTCGACGTGGATCTCGCCCACCGTCGAAGCGGTCTCCGTCTCCCGGCCGCACGCACAGGTGATCTTCGCGGGTGCGTACTCCGGATGTATGCCTGCCTTCATGTCTTCCCCACGCGCTGGTTGTGTGCCTCCCGCGGAGGCGTCTGCGGAACAGCCATATAATCTAGCCGAAGCGCCGCACCCGCTGCAAACGCGAGACGGACCTCCGGCTGCGGCGTCCGGGAGATGCAGCCGGCGCTCACGGTGAGTAGACTCCTCCCATGACCCGCGACTCGCTGATCACGCTCCTCGATTTCCACTACTGGGCCCGCGACGGCACGCTCGATGCCGTCGAGCGGATCGCACCCGAAGACTTCCGCCGAGACCTGGGGAGCAGCTTCGGCTCCATCCGCGACACGCTCGCCCACGTCGTATCGGCTGAATGGGTCTGGTGTTCACGCTGGCGGGGATCCTTCCCGACGGAGCATCTGCCCGCCGCCGACTTCGAGAACGCGGGCGACGTTCGCGCGCGCTGGCTGCAAGAAGAGGCGCGCGTCCGCCGATTCGTCGAGGAACTCGGCCCGGAGGACATCAACCGCGTGATCGAGTACCGGTTCTTCGATGGCGAACCGATGCGTGCCGTGTTCTGGCACATGCTGCAGCACGTCGTCAACCACGCCACCTACCACCGGGGCCAAGTGACGACGATGCTACGCCAGCTCGGCGCCGAACCGCCCCGGAACCAGGGTCTCATCGGCTTCTACCTCGAGCGCTAGTTCGGCACCGGTATCGGGCGATCCAGAGATCCAGCCAGGCGCCAGAACTGAACATCTACCCCCCATTTTGGTGGCGCGCCTCACTTCGACTTCACCTAAGATTTGTTTATTGAACGCTGTTTCCACCCCTCCAGCCCAAGGAACGCCGGAGGATGGGAGTTCGCTCGCCCGAGACGGGCAGATCAACGACGTCGGCCTCACCGTACGACGGCACGCGGCGCGCCTACGCAGGCGCATTAGCGTTGGCGGTGGCCACATGGCTTGCCGCCTGCGGTGATGCCCTGCCGACGTCCGCGCCCCCCACCGCCAATCGGGCACCGGTCGCGGAGGGGACGATCCCGCCGCGCGAGATGCTGGCGGGGGAGTCGGCGACCGTGTCGCTGGACGAATTCTTCAGTGACCCCGACGGGACTGCGCTCGCGTACACCCCGACCACGTCAAACCGTCAGGTGGTTACCGTCGCCGCCACGGGCAGCGAACTCACGCTGGTTGCCGCACGGACCGGTGTCGCGGATGTCACGGTCACCGCCGTCGACCCGGGGGGCCTGACTGCGACGCAGAGTTTCGCCGTGACGGTCCCCAACCGGGCGCCCGAAGTCACGGCGGTCCCCGCACTGGATCTGGCGTCGGGCGCTTCGGAGACCGTGCTTCTCACACGGTATGTGCGGGACCCGGACGGCGAGGCGCTCAGCTACTCCGCGACGAGCTCGGATGAGACCGTGGCGTCCGTTCAAGTCGTCGGCGTCGGGCTCACCGTGACCGCCGTGGGAAGGGGTGAGGCCGGGGTGACAGTCACGGGTACCGACCGGGGCGGCCTGAGCGTCAGCCAGAGCTTCTCCGTCACCGTGGACGGGGTCGCGGTCGAGGCGGTGGAACCCGCCGTCTGGCTCGAGGGAGAGGAGGCGACGATCCGCGGAAGGGGATTCGCGACTTCCATCGCGAACAATCTGGTCCTCGTCGACGGCATCCCGGCCCCGGTGACCGCGGCGACCGCGACGCAACTCACGATTCGCGTTCCGCGCAGCGACTGCCTCCCGCCGCGGAAGGCCGAACTTGACGTAACGGTTCTCGGCTTGAGCGACGCCCGGCCGGTGAGCGTGACGCCGACGGATCGCGAGCGCATCGACCTCGACCCCGGTTGGTACCGCTATACGTACGCCGGTAACGGATGCCTGCTGCTGCCGGGGGACTCGACGGGCGGTGAGTGGCTGATCGGGGTGGTGTCGACCGCCGATGAGCCGTCGTCCCTGTCGCCGGTCACCGTTTCCGGCATTCCCGGCGATCTGGACGTGTTCACGAGCCTCGGCGTGTCCGCCGCCGCTTCCAGGCAGGACGGCGCTCAACGCGCCGCCCGCGAAGGGGTCGCCTTCGCGGGTTCGATTCCGGACGGGTTCGCGCCGGGCACCGCCGGGGCCGGGGCCGACCGAGTCACCGGATCCGATCCGCACCAACCGGCTTCACGCCGAGACTGGGAAGTGCACAACCGTTTCATGGAGAGGGAGGACGAGCTGCTCCGCAGCCTGGGGCCGGGGACCCCCATCGCATCGCCGACCGCAGCGGACGGACGACCGTACTCCACCGGTGACACGGTGACGTTGTTCGGCGGCTGCTTTGGCAATTGCAGCGAACGCGACACCGTGCGGGCCGTCGTCCGTCTCAGGGGCGCCAACGGGATCTGGCTGGAGGATCTCGCCAATCCGCCCGGCGGGCTCACGGCCTCCGAGCTGACCACGCTCGATGCGTTCTACACGTCGCACACGAAGCCGGTGCATGACGCGTACTTCGGCGGGCTCTCCGATGTCGACGGCAACGAGCGCTTCCTGGTCCTGATGACGAAGGATGTCAACTCGATGAGGATCGGCGGGTTCGTCTGGGTCGGAGACCTTTATGCATCGACCGAATGGACGAGCAACGAAGCGGAGATCTTCTACGGCGTCGTTCCCGACTCCAGCGGCGTACACGGGCGTGCGTGGACCAGACAGGAGGTACTGGACTACTACCCGTCCCTGTTGACACACGAAGTGACACACATCGTGCAAAGGGGCGCCTACGTGTTCAATGGAGCAGGTTACAAGACGACCTGGGAGGCCGAGGGCGGGGCCACGCTGGCCGAGCAGCTCGTCGCCTACCGGCTCTTCGGACACGAATCAACCCCGGACCGGGGGTGGGACGCCTACGACAGCGGACGGACCTGGTATGCGGAGTGGGTCGGCGGGCTGGCCCGGTTCTTCGGATGGGACCCCGGCTACTCTCGTGGCCGGCGGGTGTCGGGGGCCCCGGAACAGTGTTCGTGGGTCGGGCGCCGGTCGCAGGGCAACGACGGGCCGTGCCGCAGCACGAGAGCCCAATACGATGTACCGTCGATGCTCCTGCGGTACGTCATGGACCGGTACGGCGGCGACTACACCGGAGGCGAACAGGCGCTGATGCACCGTCTGACGCAGTCACCCCACGTCGGGTATGCTTCTTTGGAAGAGGTCGCCGAGACGCGGGTCGAGCACTTGTTGGCCGCCTTCTACATGTCGCTGTGGATGGATCTGCACGGCGCGAACTGGTTGTGGTCCTGGGATCTTGCGGACATTTGGCGGCGGTTCTCGGAGGAGACCTGGCTCCGTCCGTACGCCTCGACGGCGTCGGCGCACGAGTACGACTGGACCATACGCGCCGGCTCCAGCGCGTTGCTTCGCTGGAGCCCGGAGGGGGCCTTGGCCCCGACAAGCCTCAAAGTCACTTCTCCCGGCGGCGGCCGGACCCCCCGACACGTTTCGGTGTGGGCCCTGCGAATCCGATAGCGCGGTCGCGGCAGTCCGATGTCCCGGCGCTAGTTCGGGGTCAGCATCAGGCGGTCGGCGACGGCGGCTTCCACGCGCTCCCGGGAGTAGTAGAGCGGGAAGAAGCGGTCCTTCGCCCAGCCCTCGAACAGGTTCCGGTACATGGGATCGTCCGGGTCTCCGCCCTGCCCCGGCGTGTTCGTGAACACGGCCGTGTCCCAGTCCCCCGCCTCCGCGATGATCCGGAACGACGGGCCGGAGGTCTGGTTGTCGCCGCCTCCCGTCTGGTTCACGGTGAAGCCGTTGCCTCCGCGCGGGAGCGGCCCCACCTCGAGGCGTCCCCTCATCTCGGCGTTCACGATCCCGGACAGCGGGTGCCGGAACCGGGCGTGCTTGAAGCGCACGTCGCCGTAGCGCCAGGGATCGCCGCCGAACCGATCCTCCAGCCCCTCCAGGGCGTCGCCCAGCGTGCGGGCGAGGAAGACGTCGCGGCCGGCCACGGGATCCCCGTCTCCGAGGCGCGAGAACCACGCGGGGGGCGAGCCGAGCCAGTCGATGATCTTCTTCATCGACAGGCGTCCGAGCGACGCGCGGACTTCGGCCGGAACGACGAGCGGCACCATCTGTCTCTGGATCTCACGTTCCCAGGACACATAGATCGCGGCTTCGCGGGACTCCGGGGCCAGCGCGAAATCCCAGTCGAGCAACTCGCCTCGGGCCGCCTCCGCCCCCGCGGGCAGGTCCACGCCGCGCAGCATCGGCACCAGGGAGCGCGCCGGGAGCGACACGTAGTCCGTCGCCAACTGCATCATCTCCGCCAGCGTGAAGCGCCTTCCCGTCGCGAGGACTTCGTCGATGCGCGCGCTCCGGAAGGGGTCGCTCCAGCTCCAGCCCACCGCGTCGCGGTGCTCGTAGCCGGGCGGGACGAGGTTCTGGTTCGCCGTCGACCAGAAGCCCTTGTCCGGGTTGAACACGTGCGGCTTGTGCACGATCTCGAGGTAGCCATCCCACTCGTAGCGGCCGTCCCCCGGCACGGGGACGAGGCCTGACCAGTTGCGGCGGATGGGCGCGATCCCCACGGACTGCCAGCCGATGTTCCCGTCCACGTCGGCCCACACCATGTTCTCGCCGGGGATGTTCGAGTAGTTGCAAGCGTCCCGGAATTCCTCCCACGTCTTCGCCTGGTTCATGCGCAGGCTGGCGAGATAGGGCGCGCCGCCGATCTCCATCCACCCCGCGCGCACCGCGTAGGCGAGGCCGTTGTCGCGGTCCTCGTACACGACGGGCCCGTGCCGCGTGTATCTGTGGCGCACCCGCTCCGGGCCCCGCCCCTCGACCGGGATCTCGTCGTCGATCACGCGCATCGCCTCCCAGTCGCCACGGTACCAGTAGCGGTCCGGGTCCTCCGGGTGCGTCCGGTAGACGTAGAGGTCCTCCGCGTCGGTCTGGAAGACGGTGAGGCCCCACGCCCCGTACCCGTTGTGCCCGATCGAGATGCCCGGGAGGACGGGCTCGCCGCCGCCGATCACGTTCCACCCCGGTCCGACGAGGTGGACCAGGTAACGCAATGAGGGGGCCGCCTGCACCCGGTGCGGGTCGTTCGCCATGATCGGGTGGCCGCTCAGCGTGCGGCTCCCCGCCACGACCCAGTTGTTGCTGCCCGTCCCCATCCGCTCCGCCTCGAGGCGCTCCGCTTCGTACGCCTCGGCCTCGGTTTCCTCCCGGAGCGTCCGCAGGGCGAAGGCCTCCGCGTCGGACGCGGTGGCGCGGAAGCGGGGATCGATGTCCTCGGGCTGGAACCGGACCGGTCCCCGGAAGGCCCGGTACACGTCGAGGATCTCGCGGCGCAGGAGCGATCCGTCGACCGCGGGGTCGAGATCGATGTCCGGCTCACCGGGATGGAAGTAGGAGACCTCCTTCACCTTCTCCGCCCCCACCGCCGCGACGGCGATCCCGAGATCGAGTTCCTGCCCGATGTTCATGAGCAGGCCCTGGTGGCGGGAGATGACGACATCGGGCGTCCACGGCTGCGGCCGGATGCCCAGCATCTCGAACTCGACCGGGAGCAGATCCGGGTCGCGTTCCGTCTCGGCGATGTACGCGTTGATCCCGTCCGTGAAGGCCCGGATGATCTCCGCGCCGCGCGGGTGATAGTGGTTCAGTTCCGCTTCCAGGTCGCCGCGGAAGCGGAACAGCCGCGCGCCACGATCGCGCTCCAGTTCGCGCGGACCGAGGATTTCGGAGACCGTGCCCGTGGCCTGGCGGCGCCAGAGTTCGAACTGGAAGAGGCGGTCCCGCGCGGCGCTGTATCCCTGCGCGAAGAAGAGGTCGTGCTCCGTCTCGGCGTAGATGTGGCTGACGCCCCACAGGTCCTTGAGGATCTCGACGCCGGCCTCGAGCCCGGGAACCCGCAGCGTCTCCGTGGCGGCCGCATCGAAGGCGGCGACACGGTCCGGGACGCCGGCCCGGAGATCGTCGACGGTCGGGGCGGAGGGCGGAGGGCTGCCGGAACCCTGCCACACCGGCAACAGAAGGATGGACGCGAACAGCGCGACGGATCGAACCCGCATCGGATTCTCCTTGGGTGGTCTTCTTCTCGTTGAGTCCGGCTACGACCCCGCGGCTTTCTTCTTCTCCGGCTCGCTCTCCGCCTGGTCGTCGGCCCCGGTCTCCGTCTCGCTGGAGACGCTCGCCCGGAGCGCGGCCATGAGGTCGATGACCTGCGCCGTCGTTTCCTCCTCGACGGGCGCGGTGATCTCCGTTCCGTCGGCGACCTTCCGCTCGACCGCTTCGAGCATGCGCTGTCCGACCTCATCCTCGTACTTGGACGGATCGAAATCCTCCGAGGCGATCTGCTCGATCAGCTGCACGGCGAGACCGAGTTCCGCTTCGACGACCTCGCCCTCTCCGGACGGCACGGCGGCAATGTCCCTCACCTCATGCGCGTAGTGCAGTTGTTCCAGCACGAGGTGGTCTCCGACCGGCCGCACGAGGACGAGATACTGCTTGCCCCGCGCTGCATACTTCGCGAGCGCGGCCCAGCCCGTCTTCTTCATCGCGGCGCCGAGGAGGCTGTAGGCCTTGTCCCCTCCGCGCGCGGGTCCGAGGTAGTACGTCTTCCCGATATACGCCCGCTCGACCTGGTCCACCGGCACGAATTCGACGATCTCGATCGCCTGCGTCGCCTCCGCCTCCAGCGCCTTCAGTTCCTCCGGCTTGAACGTCACGTACTGGTCCTTCGCGAACTGGTAGCCCTTGATGAGATCCCGGCGCTCGACGGGTTCTCCCGTCTTGGCGTCCACGTACTGCTGCTTTACGCGGGTCCCTTCGGGGGAGAGGAAGTTGAAGCGAACTTTCTGCGAGTTCTCGGCGGACGAATAGAGCTGGCACGGGATCGAAACGAGCCCGAACGAGATCGTCGCCGTTGCGATGGGTCGAGGTGACATCCCTGCGCCTCCGTGTGCGCGCCGAAGCCTCCGACGCGAGCCAGACCACCGGTTTGATGCCGAACCGGGGGGCCGAATAATAGGTTGCGCCCCGGATTGTCGCACAGAGCGCAGGCAATCCGAAGCCGGCGGACCGGAATCAGCATCAGGAGGGGGTGCCGCGAGCATGCCTCGCGAAAAACTCGGGAAATACCGCGAGAAGCGAGTGTCCGATCGCACCCCGGAACCCTTCGGGGGGGCGCCCGGGACGGGCGTGGGCGTGTTCGTCGTGCAGCTGCACGCGGCGACCCGGCTGCATTACGACCTGCGCCTGGAGATCGGCGGTGTCCTCGTCTCGTGGGCAGTGCCGAAGGGGATCTCGGCCGACCCCGCGGACAAGAAACTCGCCGTCCACGTCGAGGACCACCCCGTCGAGTACATCGAGTTCGAGGGCGTGATTCCGGCGGGCGAGTACGGCGGCGGCGAGATGATCGTGTGGGACATCGGCCGCTGTCTCATGCTCGAGGATCCGGAGGAGGGGCTGGAGAAGGGCAAGCTCCTGTTCGAGCTGCGGGGCCACAAACTCAAG
This sequence comes from Gemmatimonadales bacterium, assembly GCA_009840115.1. Classification (GTDB taxonomy): domain Bacteria; phylum Gemmatimonadota; class Gemmatimonadetes; order Palauibacterales; family Palauibacteraceae; genus Palauibacter; species Palauibacter irciniicola. The sequence continues at coordinate 104,818 of VXOJ01000010.1, forward strand.
GGCGTATGGACGCTCGTGCGGCTCGAGAAGGGGGAGACGGGGAAGGAATGGCTCCTCATCCGCGAGCGGCGCGGGGGCCACCCGATCCTGGAGGATGGGTCGCTCCCGGAGAGTTCCATCCTGTCCGGACTCACCGTCGGGCAGATGGCGCGGCGGGAGGAGGGCTGGTATCCGGGGGACGACGTGGCCGCGGCCCTCGAGGCGGCGGCCGTGCCGGAGCGGCCGGTCGACCCTTCGGAGGTGGAGTTCATGCTCGCCCAGCCGCGCGGAGACGCGTTCGACGACCCCGCGTGGCACTTCGAACTCAAGCTGGACGGATACCGCATGCTGGCCTCGGCCGTCGCGGGCGAGGGGAGCCTGCTGACGCGGAACGGACACGACGCGCTCCCGACTTTCCCCGACATCGCGCGCGCGCTGCGCAAGCTCCCCTACCGGCGCATCGTTCTCGACGGCGAGGTCGTCGTGCACGACGCCGCCGGCTACCCCAGCTTCCGGCACCTTCAGAAGCGCGCCCGCCTCTCGCGTCCGCACGATATCCGGCGCGCCTCGTTCGAGGCGCCGGCGAGCTTCTATGCCTTCGACCTGCTCGCGTTCGACGACCGCGATCTGCGCGAGCTCCCGCTCTCCGAGCGGCGCCGCTACCTGCGCGACGTGGTACCCGAGGCAGGCCCGATCCGCTTCAGCGAACACTTCGAAGGCTGCGGGGAGGCCCTGCTCCGGCAGGTTCAGGGCATGGGCCTGGAGGGGATCATGGCCAAGCGCGCCGACTCCCGGTACATCGGCGGCCGCTCGTCCGACTGGGTGAAGATCCACGCGGCCCGCCGGAACCGTTTCGTCATCGTCGGCTTCACGAGTCCCGCCGGCTCGCGGACGGGATTCGGGGCCCTCCACCTCGGCGCCTACGGTCCCGCGGACTCCGCAGCGGGAGCGCCGGCGGGCGACGATGACCTCGCACTCCACTACGTCGGCCGCGTCGGTACGGGCTTCAACGAAGAGACTCTGGCGGAGCTTCGGGCCCGGCTCGACGACCTGAAGTCGGACGCCCCCGCGTTCGTGACCCCGGCTCCCGCGGGAGACGACCACACCTGGGTCGAACCCCGCCTCGTCGCCGAAGTCCGCTACAAGGAGGTCACGGAGGGCGGCCTCCTCCGGCACGCCGTTTTCCTCGACGTGGCGGACGTGCTCCCCACGGACTGCCGGCTTCCGCGGAATCCGCGCGCGGCGCTGACCGACCCCGTGCGAGTCGATACGTCCCCCCCGCCCGTCGAGGAACTGCCGCTCTCGAATCTCGACAAGGTCTTCTGGCCGGAGGAGGGATACACGAAGGGCGACCTGATCGCCTACTACCGGGACATCGCGCCGTGGCTGCTGAAGTTCCTGAAGGACCGGCCCCTCGTGCTGACGCGGTATCCGGACGGGATCGACGGAAAGTCCTTCTTCCAGAAGAACGCGCCGGGGTTCCAGCCCGAGTGGGTGCGCACGGAGGCGATCTGGAGCGAGGGCTCCGAGCGCGACATCCACTACTTCATCGCCGACGACCCGGCCACGCTCGTGTTCGTCGCGAATCTCGGGGCCATTCCGCTGCACGTGTGGGCGAGCCGCATCGGGACCCTGGACCGCCCCGACTGGTGCCTCCTCGACCTGGACCCCAAGCACAAGCGCGACGGCGAGGAGGTCTACGCCCCCTTCGAGGATGTCGTGGAGGTCGCGCGGACGATCGGTGACATGTGCGACGAGATCGGGCTGCCCAGCTATCCGAAGACGAGCGGGTCGTCGGGGATCCATGTGATGATCCCGCTCGGCGGGCAGCTCGACTACGAGCAGTCGCGCACGCTCGCGCTCCTTCTCGCGAAGGCGGTGGCGGCGGAGATTCCCGACCGGGCCACGGTCGTGCGGAACCCGGCGGGACGAGACGGCAGGATCTACATCGACTACGTCCAGAACGGGCGCGGACGGCTCGTGGTGGCGCCCTATTCCGTCCGTCCGCGCGCCGGGGCGACCGTGTCGGCGCCGCTCGCCTGGACCGAGGTGGGAGAGGGGCTTTCCATGGAGGACTTCACGATTCGGACAATGCCGGAGAGGGCGCGCGAACTGGACGCCGACCCGCTGCTGGACGTGCTGTCCGACGAGCCCGACCTCATGGCGGCACTCGACGCCCTGCAGCGGAGGATGGGCCGGTGAGCGGCGCGGAGGGCGGCGCGCGCACTCCGCCCGGACGGCTGGCCGGCATTCCGGGCTTCGACATTGACGGGGTGGCGCGGGCGGCGGAGAGCGATCCCGGCATCCTCCGGCTCGAGAACCTCGACACCGACCTGCGCCCACCCGCGGCGGCCGTGGCCGCCACCCGCGCCGCGCTCGAATCGCCGGCCGCCAACAGCTACCTGCCCTTCACGGGCCGGGCCGACCTCCGCGCGGCGGCCGCCCGGCACGTCGGCCGGCTGTGCGGGCACGACTACGATCCGGACCGGGAATGCGTGATCACCGCGGGCGGCACGGAGGGCCTGTTCAACGCCCTGCTCGCCACGGCGGATCCGGGCGACGAAGTGGTCGTCACCGACCCCACGTACGCCGGCATGCTCCAGCGTGTGCGCCTGGCCGGTGCGCGCCCCCGGCTCGCGCCCTGGGTTTTCGATCCCGCCGGGGGCTGGCGCCTGGACCTGGACGCCGTCGCCGGGTGCGTCGGTGAGCGGACCCGGGCGCTCTTCATCATGAACCCGTCGATGCCGTCCGGCGGCGTGCTCGACGCCGACGACTGGGCCGTCGTCGCGGAACTGTGCGAGCGCCACGACCTGTGGCTTCTCTACAACGCGGCCATGGAGCGCATCCTGTACGACGGGCGCCCCTACCTGCACCCCGCCGGCCTTCCGGGCATGCGGGAGCGCACGCTCACGGTCGGCTCGGTCTCGAAGGAGCACCGCATGATCGGCTGGCGCACCGGCTGGATCGTCGGGCCGGCCGCCGTCATGGCCGCCGTCGCGAAGGTGGGGATCTACAACGTCGTGACGGGGGTCGGAATCGGGCAGCCCGGCGCGCTGGCGGCGCTGACCGCCGCGGACGAAGCCGACGACGTGGCGGCTTGCGTGCGACGCTGGGAGCGGCGCCGCGACACGGTGCTCGAGGCGCTCCGCGACTACCCGGTCCGGCCCGCCGCGGGCGGCTGGTCGCTCCTCGTCGACGCCCGGCCCCTCGGCCTCACGGCCCGCGAGCTTTCCGAGCGGCTCCTCGCCCGGGCGGGCGTCGCGGCCACGCCCATGGACGCCTGGGGCGGCCCGGACGCCGAGTACCAACTCCGCCTCGTGTTCAGCAACGAACCCAGCGTGCGGCTCCAAACCCTGGGAGACCGCTTCTCCAGGGTCCTGTAGCTCGGCCGGAACCCGATACTCTCCAGATGACCCCGGATCAAGCCTTCGCGACGTTCGCGTTGCTCGACAAATGTCAGTTTACTAGATATTTTTCTGACATATTTGTGACCCTCATCACCGGCCGGAACCGAACGGATGCAAAAAATGTCGAGCCTCCCACGTCAAATCGCCGAATACGCGGCCACACTCCCCGAGGGAGCACCCATTTGCCCGGGCTCACTGCTCCATCTCGGGAACCGGGCGGCCGTCGACCAGGCATTGTCGCGCCTCGCCCGGCGGGGGCAGTTGATCCGGATCTTCCGCGGCGTGTACGTGCGTCCGGTGGTAACGCGGTTCGGCCTATTGGCGCCAACGGTCGAAAAAGTGATCGCGGCGCTAGCAGCCCTCTGGGGAGAGACCATCGTCCCTTGCACGGGCGCTGCCGCCAACGTTCTCGGCCTCACGACCCAGGTACCGGTTCGACTCGTATACCTCACTTCCGGGCCGAGTCGCACGCTCCGGCTTCAGGCGCTCGTAGTCCAACTTCGGCATGCACCGCGGTGGCAACTCGTCGCTCCAGGGCGGCCGGCGGGCCTCGCCGTCCGCGCCATGGCGTGGCTGGGTCGCACGGAAGCGGCGCGAGGCCTCGACGTCATCGCTCGCCGACTTTCGCCGTCAGATCTGGCCGAACTGGCGGAGGTACGCCCCATTCTGCCGTCCTGGATCGCCACTCCGGTGAGCAACCTGCTGGCTCGTGGCTGACGTTCTCTATCGGTCGCTCTCGCGATCCGACCGAGCCAAGGCGCTCCGGGCCGCCTCGATTCGCGGCGGACGGCCCGTTCACCTGCTGGAGAAGGACGTTTGGGTCGTTGAGGTCCTATCGGTGCTGTTCGGTGCGCCGTTCGGGCGCCATCTGACGTTCAAGGGAGGGACATCGCTGGCAAAGGCGTATCGTGTGATTCGACGGTTCTCCGAGGACATCGACGTCACATACGACATCCGGCAGTTTGTTCCCGACCTGGTGGCTGGCGCCGACAAGGAGGCGTTACCCCCCAACCGCAGCCAGGAACAGCGCTGGACGAAGGTGATTCGCACTCGACTGGCGGAATGGGCGGCGGATGATGCTCTGCCTACGATCCGCGATGCGCTGGCTCGGAGCGGCTATCCCGCCCGCGTCCGCTCCGATGGGGACCGGATCCATGTACGCTATGAACCGCTCTTCCCCGACGACGGTTTTGTCCGGCCGGAAGTGCTGGTGGAGTTCGGAGCCCGCGCGACGGGCGAACCGCGACGAGAGCGGACGATCGAGTGCGACGCGGCCGAATTCCTGCCCGACGTTCGCTTCCCTTCGGCGCAACCCTCCGTGATGTTGGCCGAGCGTACCTTCTGGGAGAAGGCCACGGCGATACATGTGTTCTGCCGCCGGCGCAGACAGCGCGGGACGCGTCTCTCCAGGCATTGGCACGACCTGGCTCGGCTGGACGACGCCGGCTACGTCGAGAGAGCGTTGGCCGACCGTGAACTGGCTCGTGCCGTGGCTCGCCACAAATCGGTTTTCTTCCGGGAGAGGGACAGGTCAGGAGACTGGATCGACTACGAGGCCGCGGTTTCCGGCGGGCTTCAACTGTGCCCCGACGGTCCTTTCAACGCAGCTCTCGCCGCCGACTATGAACAGATGCTGGGCAGCGGCATGCTGTTCGATGATGAGGAAGCGTTCGAAGAGATTCTCGATCGATGCGCCGATCTCGAGCAAAGGGCCAATCGCGGCTAGTCGTCGAGACGGAGGGCGAGGAGGTTGGGCCAGAGTTTGCCGGTGACGAGGAAGACGCCGGTCTCGGGGACGTAGGCGATGCCGTTGAGTACCGCCTCGACGTCGCCGGGCTTGCGGGCGCTGAGGGGGACGCTCGACAGGTCGAGTTCGCCGAGGACTTCGCCGGTGGCCTTGTCGATGCGGACGATGACGTCGGTCTGGTAGACGTTGGCGTAGATCCAGTCGTCCACGCACTCCAGTTCGTTCAGACGGCGCTGCGGGGATCCGCCGCGGGTCACCTCGACGGTCGCGAGCACGGCGAACGTCCGCGGGTCGCGGCGCTCGAGCGCGCTCGAACCGTCGGACATCCAGAGCGATTCCCCGTCGTAGCAGAGGCCCCAGCCTTCACCCTCGTAGGCGAACTCCCGGAGCGCGTCCAGCGTCTCGACATCGTAGACGAAGGCCCGGCCGGACTTCCACGTGAGCTGCACGAGTTCCGAGTCTACCCGGGCGAGTCCTTCCCCGAAGAGCGCCGAGTCCACCGCGACGCTCGCCAGGACTTCGCCCGTCGGCACGTCGACGCGCCGCACGCTCGATTCGCCGTAGCGGCCGGTGCTCTCGAGGAGTGCCCCGTCGTGGAAGAGGAGTCCCTGCGTGTACGCCGCGGGATCGTGCGGGAACGTCCCCAGGATCTCGTACTCGATGGATGGGACGGCCGACGACGCACAGCCCGCCAGCGCGCAGAGCGCGAGCGTCCACAGGCCGCGAGAGCCCGTCCGCAGCTTCACCCGTTGCATCGCGGCGGCATCAGATCAGATCGAGGACGGCCTCGACGGCGCGACGACCCTCCGCGGACGCGCCGGTCCAGTTCTGGTGCCCGCGCAGTTCGGAATGTCCGATCGCGACGCGGCCGAACGGCTCGCGAATCACATCCGGCGGGGCCGGAGCCCCGTCGCGTCCGAAGAAGAAGCCGGGTCCGGGCGCCACGTAGGCGTGCCCCCAGCGATTGAGGACGAGGCCGGCGATATCCTCCGCCGGATCGAAGCCGCCCTCCGCGAACAGCTCGACCATCTGCGCGCGCAACCGTCTCTCGTACTCGGTGAAGGACGTGCTCAGCATCTCGGTGCGGCCCGCCATCCCCTGATCGGCCGGGGATGGACCCGGCGCCTCGAAGGTGATGTAGAAGGTCAGCATCGTCGGGTGATCGGGCGCGTGGACCGGCCGGTAGTCTCCCGCGTACATGGGCCGCCGGATGTTGCACGAGAAGCCGAGATCGCCCTCGTAGAAGCAGCCGGCGATCCCGAGGCGGTCGAGGAAGCGCCAGTTCCGGAGCGCCACGTTCGCGACGAGGATCGGGCCGTGCCGGAAATGCTCGTAGGCCGCGCGGTGTCCGTCCGGCAGATCGGCCGCGATGTAGCGGTTCATCCACCCGCCGCTCGCGAGCACGACCCCGTCGGCCTCGACGGAGTACGCGCGATCTTCGTGCACGTAGGTGACGCGCACGCGACCGTCGCCGGTCCCGGTGTGGCGCACGTCGATCGCGGTGCACCCCAGCCGCAGCCGCACGGGCTGATCCGGCCGGTCGAGGGCGCCGAAGTCGATCGCCCCGTTGAGCACGTCCCCCAGCGTGCGCTCGCCCGCGATCCCGTCCGGCACGACGTCCTTCACGAAATAGCGGGCGATCCCCGCGTTCCCGCCCGGGAAGGAGTGGAAGGTCATGCCGTCGTAGCGGGACGGCAGCCCGAAGCCGGGGAGGTCGAAGTGCATCCCCCACCAGGCGGAGATGGCGTCGCAGCCGAGTCCGATGATGCTGGCGAGGATCGGATCCACGTAGGCCGTCACCTCCGGCGGCAGGCCAAGCACGTCCTCGTAGTAGGCCTTGAGCGTCATGCCGTCGAGCCAGGGCCCGGGGTTGTCCGGCCCCCCCGGCGCGTCCGGGGGCACGTGGTCCGTGAGCCGCGCGTTGCGCCAGCGCTCGAAGCCCTCCCGAACCTCCGGCGTCCAGGGCGCGCGGGAGGGATCCCCCCACAGGTCGCTGACCCAGCCGCCCGAACCGCCCGACCAGCCGGGCCCGCCACGCCGCGTCCCGCCGAAGTAGTGCCCGATGGAGAACTGGTCCTGGACCCAGTGCATGAAGCCGTAGTTCTCGAGCGGGGCCTTCACCTGCCCCGCGTCCGGCGCGTACTCGAACTCGCGCGGGATGCCCAGCGTGGTGAAGTAGTCGTCCGGCTCCCCGGTGGGCGGGCGTATGCCGAAGTCGTTGGAGCCCTGCGGTCCGGCCAGGCGCACGCCGTCGACCATGATGTCGTTGCGTTTCGCCTCGCCGCCGAACACGGGGTGATTTTCGAGGACGAGACAGCGCCCGGCGGGCCGGTGACGCTTGAAGTGGTGCGCGGCGGAGAGACCCGCGAGTCCGCCCCCGACGATCACGACATCGAAGCGCTCCCCGGTGTCCGTCACCCCCCCGCCCGGAGCCCGCCCGTCGCGGACCCAGTGCGCCGCGCGGACGACCTCCGGCGTGTTCCCGTGCGAGGACGCGTAGTCCCCCACGCCGCCCGGCCCGTACCAGTCGGGTCCCAGCGCGTCGGACCACGGCTCGGACGCCACCCCCGGGACCGCGATGCCGCTGCCGCCTCCGGGAGCCTCGGTCCCGCACCCCAGGAGCGCGGAGCCCGCGATCCCCGCCCCCGCCAACTGGACGAAGTCGCGGCGCGTGATCTCCCGGTCGAGCCCGAGTTCCCTGTCCGACCTGCCCGTCCCGTCGCGGCTCATCGCACCCTCACTGCGTCGTCGTCCCGCTCGTCCGGTACCGCTCGAACCAGGCGAGGATGTGCTGCACCTTGCTGATGAGACCGCTCGGACGCGCGCCGATGCTGTGGTTCGCCTCGGGAATCCGCACGAGCACCGACGGCACCTTCCGGATCTTCAGCGCCTGGTAGAACTGCTCGGACTCCGACATCGGCGTCCGCCAGTCGACTTCGCCCGTGATGAGCATCGTCGGCGTCGTCACGTTCGCGATGTGGTGGACCGGCGAGCGCTCCATGTAGTGTTCGAGGTTGTCCCACGGCTCTCCCGGGAACCAGTAGTTGACGCCGCCGCTGCCTCCCATGTCCGCGGTCAGAACCCACGAATACCAGTTGATGACGGGCTTCTGCGACGCGGCCGCCGCGAAGCGGTCCGTGTGCGTCACGATCCAGGCCGTGAGCACGCCTCCGCCCGAACCGCCGGTGACGAACAACTGGTCCTCGTCGATGTAGCCGCGTGAGATCACTTCATCGACACCGGACATGAGGTCGTCGAAATCGTAGCTCGGATACGCGTGGTGGATCTCGTTCCCGAAATCCTCGCCGTAACTCGTGCTCCCGCGCGGGTTCGTGTAGAGGACGACGTAGCCCGCCGAGGCGAAGAGCTGGACCTCGGCGCTGAAGCGGTCGCCGTAGTTGGCGAACGGACCGCCGTGGATTTCGAGCAGGAGCGGATACTTGCGGCTCGGGTCGAAGTCCGGCGGCTTCACGATCCAGCCCTGGATGTCCAGCCCGTCGTGCGAGGACTTGTACCAGACCTCCTCCGTCTCCCCGATCGCCTTCTGCGCGAACAGATCCTCGTTCAGATGCGTGAGGCGCTGCCAGTCGCCGCCGCGATTCGTGACCGCGAGGTCCGAGGGGTGGTCCGGCGTCCCGTAGGTGAAGGCGAAACGGTCGTTCCCCGAGGTGGAGAAGGTGCCGCCCCCGTACGGACGGCCGATCGACAGACCCTGAACGCTGGAGACGATATCCGTCACGGTCCCCTCGAGATCGACGTGGGCCAGCCGCGTGTTCCCTTCGGTGTCGTACTGGAAGAAGAGCCCCGCCCCATCGCTCGCCCAGTGCAGGTTCCCGATCGAGCGGTCGAGGTCGTCGGCGATGAGACGCGAGCCGGACCCGTCCCGGTTCATGACGTACAGCTTCGACACCTGGTGCCCGAGGAAGCGGTCATCGTAGCCGGTGTAGGCGACCATCCCGCCGTCGGGCGACACCGTCGGACTCGAGTCGGGGCCGCGTCGGTCGGTCAGTTGCCGGATGGCCCCATCCGCCACGGCGAACTCGAAGATCTCGGAGTCCCGCACGTACTCCCAGTCGTCGCGCCGGGTGGCCGAGATCAGCAGGTGCTGCGAGTCGGGGGTCCACTCGGGCGTCCCGCCGTGGTTGTAGGGGCCGTGCGTGACCTGGCGTGGCGTCCCTCCCTCCGCGGGAAGGACGAAGACGTGGGAGTACCCGACCGGCAGGAAGCCCTGGCTGTCCGAGCGGTAGTAGAGCCGCTCGTACGTCGTGGCGGGCGGCGCCCACGTCGCGCCCTCCGGCTTTGCCGGCATCTGCGCGAAGGGCGGCGGCGTGTCCGGGACGAACATGCTGAAGGCGATCGTGCTCCCGTCGGGGGACCAGGAGAGGCCGCCCGGGCCTCGCTCCAGCTGCGTGAGCAGGGCCGTCTGCCCGGTGTCCATCCAGCGCAGGTAGAGCTGCGACTTCCCGTGCTCATCGCTCGCGACGTAGAGGAGCCTCGTGCCGTCCGGCGACCAGCGCGGAGAGGAGAAGTTCGTCTGTCCGGTGAGGAGCGGACGGTGGTTCGAACCGTCGTAGTCGACGATCCACAGGTTGCTTCGCTGACGGTCCGTCATGATGTCCATCGAGGACCGCACGTAGACGACCCGGGAACCGTCGGGCGAGATACGGGGATCGCCCGCGACTTCGAGTTCGAATACGTCCGCCGGGCCGAAGTGATCCGGGTCCCGCTCCTGCCCGGCAAGCGGTGCGGCGGGGGCGACGATGGCGAGCGCGAGCGCGGCGGTGGCCACGCGGAAGGCGACCGCGGAGCTGACGACCCTGTGTTCTCCTGACGACGTCATGATTCCTCCTGGACTGCATTCGATCCCTGCGGGACGTCCCGTGGCAGTCAAGGTAGCGCCTTTCCCGCCGCCGGATAGGTTGCGCGGCATGAACGAGCGCGAGTTTTCGGTGCCGGAAACGATCCGCTGGGCGCCCGGGGGTCTGAGCGCCCTGATCCTCGACCAGACGCTCCTTCCCGGCATCCACCAGGAGAAGGAACTCTCGACCCTCGACGACTTCATCGAGGCGATTGTCAGCCTGCGCGTGCGGGGCGCGCCGCTCATCGGGATCACGGCGGCCGTCGGCCTCGCGGCTCTGGCGCGCCAGTCCGCCGCGGAAGGGATCTCGGCGGACGCGTTGCGGGACCGGTTCGCCGGCTGGGCCGAGGGGCTGGCGAACGCCCGGCCGACGGCGATTAACCTCGTGTGGGCGGTCCGCCGCCTGCGGGCCCGGCTGGAGGCAGCCACCGGGGGCGCGGCAGAACTGGCCGCGGCGCTGGCGGCCGAGGCCGACGCCATCCACGAGGAGGACCGCCGCATGTGCCGGGCGATCGGCGAGCACGCGGCGGCGCTGCTGGCGGGCGGTGAGTCGGTGATCACGCATTGCAACGCGGGGTCGCTCGCGACGGGGGGCATCGGGACGGCCCTCGCCCCGGTCTACGTCGCGGCCGAGACGGGCCGCAGGGTCCGTGTGTTCGCCGACGAGACCCGGCCGCTCCTCCAAGGCAGCCGCCTCACCGCGTGGGAGCTTTCCCGGGCGGGCATCGAGGTCACCGTGCTCGCCGACAACATGGCCGGGTCGCTCTTCGCCTCGGATCCGCCGGACATCGCCTTCGTGGGCTCCGACCGCATCGCGGCCAACGGCGACGTCGCGAACAAGATCGGCACGTACCCGCTGGCCGTGCTGGCCCACCGCCACGGGGTCCCCTTCTACGTTCTCGCGCCCACCTCGACCGTGGACCTCGGCACCCCGACCGGCTGGGACATCCCGATCGAACACCGGGACCCGGACGAGGTCCGCCGCGGCTTCGGCCCCCTCCTCGCCCCCGAGGCGGCCGGCGTGTACAGCCCCGCCTTCGACATCACCCCACGCGAACTCGTGACCGGCATCGTCACCGAACGCGGCATCCACCGCCCGCCGTACACGGATTCCCTCGCCGCCGCCGTCCGCGCGGCCGAGGCGGAGCGGCGGCACCGGTGCGACCAACGCCCGAGGGCGTAGCGTCCAGCCGGACGAGGGGAGTATCCCAGTTGGCCAAGCGGTTGACGCGAGTGTCCTACCCGCAGGTGCGGGTGAACAACCATTGTAGCATCTACAGCTAGTGATTCTCCAAGACGGAAGGATCGAACAATCATGGCAGTGCCCGACTTCCAATCGCTGATGCTCCCCACCCTCCAGGTTCTCTCGAACGGAAGACCGACGCCCGTGGTCAAGATTCGGAAACGGGTCGCTGTCGCGGAGGCGCTTACCACCGAGGACATGCAGGAGTTGTTGCCCAGTGGCCGTCAACCGGTGTTCACGAACCGGATTGCGTGGGCGCTGGTGCACATGCAGCGAGCCGGACTCGTGGCACGAGCGGAACGGGGTGTCTATCTGATCACAGACGACGGTAAACACCTGTTGAGCAAGGCACCGGCTCGAATCGATATGAAGACGCTCGCCAAGTACCCGGCGTACGCACGTTGGCGTAACGAACAGAAGCAACCCCGTCCGGTGAACGGCGGTGGCGTGCCAACATCTGACTCCAGCACCCCCGAGGAAATCTTGGACCAAGCTGCTGAACAGCTGCGTCACGCTCTGGAGGCGGAGGTCCTTGACCAAGTCCGAGGTGCACCCCCCAGCTTCCTTGAGCGAATCATCGTGGATCTGTTGGTGGCGATGGGTTACGGCGGAGGCGACGAAACGATGGGTCACGTGACGGGGGGATCGGGTGACGGCGGGATCGATGGGAAAATCCGCGAGGATGCTCTAGCAGTCCGTGGATAAAGTCGGACTTGGCTGTGCCTTTGTAGGCGGGTTAAAT
>VXOJ01000054.1 GCA_009840115.1 Gemmatimonadales bacterium
TGCGCGAGGCGCTCCGGCTGGAGGAGGTCGAGCGCAGGACGCGCTCGCTCCGCTCGCTTCCCGTCGCGCAGTCGCACCGGGATCCGAACGGATCCACGGATGCCGCGGCGTCTCCCGTGGCGCCCGAGTCTCCCGACGCCGTACTCGACGGCGCGCTCGCGTCCCTCGGGCAGTCCCTCGCCGCCCTTGAGGCCGAGATGGCGGCCGGACTGGCGGGCGAAGGGCCGCCGCCCGGCGTGGGCGGTTCGGCGGCGCGGACTGGTCTACCCGTGTCCGGCGCCTCCGAGCTCGTCCGTCTGGTCCGGCCGGTTGACCCGCCGGGCTGGGAACGCATCCACGAGGGCACGTTCCTGGAGGCGGTGCTGGTCACCCAGTTGTCGGGCGAGTTCCCCGGCCCGGTGCTCGCCATGGTGTCGGCGCCGCTCTATTCGACCGACCGCCAGCTGGTGCTGATCCCGCGCGGCGCGCGCGTCGTCGGTACGGCGCAGGCCGTCCAGAACCGGGACCAGAGCCGCCTCGCCGTCTCATTCCACCGGCTGCTGCTGCCCGATGGAAGCTGGATCGACCTTGAGTTCACCGGCCTGAACCAGGTGGGCGAGAGCGCGCTCCGCGACCGGGTGAACCGGCGCTACCTCTCGACGTTCGCCGCCGCCGGAGCGGTCGGCGCGCTGAGCGGTCTCACGCTCGCCGGAGCCTCGCCCTACGGCCTCCGGGCAGGCGTCGGACAGGGGCTCGGAGGCAGCGCCACCTCGATGCTGGACCGGTACCTGAACCGGCTGCCCGAGATCACGATCCGCGCGGGCCACCGGCTCCGCATCTGGTTCACCTCCGATGTCCTCATCCCGCGCGATACGACACACCGATGACACGAAAGGACTGTTTCATGCTTCACCGCATCCTCGCCCCCGCGCTTCTCGTCCCGATCCTGCTCCTCGCGGGCGCCCGTCCCGCGAGCGCGCAGTTCGACTTCGGAAGCTGGTTCCAGCGGGCCACGATCATCGCGAATCAGATCACGCAGATCTCACACCAGGTCACCCAGATCCGGTCGATGGCCCGCCAGCTTACGGAACTCGAAGACCAGCTCGACCACATGGAACGCGCCGCCAAGGGCGAGATCGACGCGCTGCTCCGACCGTTCTCCGACCTTGCCGCCGATCCCGTCGGCCTGGTGCGCGACGGACTCGGCTGGCGCTCGGACTTCACCGGCCCTGCCCGCGGAACGGTCGATGCCGTCCGGAGGATGGGCAGCGGACGCTCGTTCACGCGGCACTGGAGAACCGCCCGCAACGCGGCCGACCGGGTGTCGGACGCCGACATCCTGGCTTTGTTTGCGAACCTTCCGCCCCAAGCCGCAACGCGCGCGCTGGAGGATCACCGCCGCGCCCGCGAGGCCGCCGACCGGCAGCGCGTACTGGACTACGCGGCGCTGGACGCGGCGGCCGCGCTCACCGGGACCATCGAGAGCGCGCAGGGCTCGTTCGGCGATCTCACGGCGAATGGGAACTTGTCCAACACGGCCCTCCAGCAGGCCGGGGTGGCGGCCTCGCTGAGCCAAGGGAGGATCAACGCGGCCCTCGGCCAGATGCTCGCCCATCAGACAGCAATGGAGGCGAGCCGTGCGCGACAGGCCGAACTCGCCCACCTCGAATGGCTGGGCCGCTGGCACGATGGCCGTGCGCGGGCGAACGCGTTCGCCGGGACCATGCGGGACGCGGCTTCGCTGAACCGGGCCGCGCTCCGCGACGGGCTCCTGTTCCGCATCCCGTCGTTCTACCGGTAGGGGCGCGCCGGCCATGCAACTGCCCCCGCAGTCCATCGACCCGAACGTCCCGGCGCAGATCCCCGCCGATCAGCTTCAGGACTTCAAGAGCTTCCTCGATGTGGTGCTCGACGCCGTCGTCGGCGGGGCCGCGCCCGACGTTCACACGCTGGGGCTCCAGCTCTGGGGCGGGCTCGCCGCCGTGATGGTCGCCTGGACGGGGCTCAAGATCGCGTTCAGCGGCACGTTCCAGCCCTGGGAGATCGTCAAGCTCGTGATCGGGATCGCGATCCCCCGCACGCTGCTCCATTACTACATCGTCCCGATCCCCGGCGTAGGGCTCACGTTCCCGGCCATGGTCGCGGGCGGCGGCATCTGGCTCCAGAACCTGTTCCTGTCCGACGTGGTGTCGGCGGGCTACACCGAGATGACCGCGCTGGTGCAGGCGTACAGCGCCCACCTGGGTGCCGCGTGGTCCACGGGCAACCTGCTGTCCATCGTGACGGCGGGCGCGACCGTGATCTTCTCCTCGCTGGTCACGCTCGTGATGGGCGCTTCGCTCGTAGTCTGCCTGCTGGCGCTGTTCTGCGTCACCTACGCGCAGGTGATCTGGGCGCAGGTCGCCATCGCCATCGCGATCCTGCTCGGTCCCGTGTTCATCGCGTTCCTGCTCTTCGAGCCGCTCTCGTTCCTGTTCTGGGGATGGTTCCGGACCATGATGGTCTACACGCTCTACGGCGTCGTGGCCGGTGCCGTGCTGCGGGTCTTCATGGGCGTCGGCATGGGCTACATCACGACCTACGCCGATGCCCTCATGGGCACCGGCACAGCGGACCCGTTCGAATTGTGGCTGTGGGCCGTCGTCCTCATGCCGCTCGTCGTCGCCGGCCTCATGGCCGGACTCAAGGTCGGTGAACTCGCCTCGATGCTCGTCTCCGGCTCCGGCTCCGCCGGCTCCGGGTTCGTCGCGCTCGTCATGCAGGGAGCCAGCAAGGCTGCCGCTCCCGCCAAGCCCGTCTGAGTTCCAAGGAGAAGCCGATGATGAAACGAGACCGTGACGCGGGCCGCGAGTATGCGGAAATCTGGGGCGAGGCGGTGCAGGCGAACAGGAAGCTCAGGACGATCCTGATCTTCCTTTCGGCAAGCATCGTGCTTGGCGTCTTCGTGCTGCTCAGGATCGCGGGCGGGGAGCCGCCCAAACCCATCGTCGTCCGGGTGGACGAGGTGGGCCGCGCCGAGGCGCTCGCCTACGAGGCCGCGACCGCACAGGCCGATCCGCTGGATCCGACCACGAAATACTTCCTGAACCGGTTCGTTCACGACTTCCACTCGCGCCGCCGGGCGACCGCGCAGGAGCAATGGACTCGGAGCCTCCGGTTCCTCTCGACGGATCTCGCGAACGCGGCGTTCCAAAGGGACGGCGCGGAGGTCGCGAGCGTGGCGGCGGGCACCGCCGACACGGAAACCGAAGTCGAGCAGGTCGTGCTCCGCATCCATCCCGCGCCCGAGCCGCCGCACGGCGCGACGGCGGACTTCGACCTCGTGCACCTGAGGGGCGAGCAGGAGCTGCGGCGCGAACGCTGGTCGCTCACGCTCCGGTTCGAGTTCCTCGACTCGATCCCGAACGAACTCGTCGTCCACAACCCGATGGGGCTCCTCGTCACCTACATGCGGG
>VXOJ01000016.1 GCA_009840115.1 Gemmatimonadales bacterium
ACCCTCCCCGCCGCCTCCCGCCCCCCGGGGGGGCCCCGCCCCCCCCCCCCCGGCGCCCGCGCGCCCGGCGGGGTCGGGGGGGGCGACGGGGACGATCCGGGGGCGGCGGCCGGGCGTCAGGGCGAGCCGGACCGGCGCGTCCGGGAGGCGGATGCGCCGCGGGTCCGAAGCGTGCCGGAGAAAGCGCGATTCGTCGGCGAGGTGCCAGCGGCCGCGGCGGTCGATGCCGATGAGCACGATGTCGCAGCGCTCGCGGTCGATCGCCTCGATGACGTTCTTCGCCGAGCGGAGCGATACCTCGTGCTCCGGGGACTCGCCGCCGAAGAGCACGCCGACGCGCAGGCGGCGGTCAGCCACGGGGCCCCGGCGCGGGATAGTGGACGGGGAGTTGCGCCCAGATGGCGGTGGGGGCGCCGCCGTGCTGCGCCGGCCGGTACCGAAGCTGGCGGGCGCCTTCCACCGCGGCCGAGTCGAGGACGGAATGTCCCGACGAGGTCACGACGGCGACGGAGTCGACGCGTCCGGCATCGGTGATCCGAATGCGGAGGACGATGTCTCCGCCCGCGCCCTCCTCGAGAGCCTCGGCCGGGTAGGGGAACGAGGGGGACGGCGCGGACTCGAGCACGGGCATCACGAGGCCGCCCTCGCGGAGCTGGTCCACGCGCAGCGCGCCGACCTCGGGGTCCGAGTCGTCCGCGCACCCGGTGGACGCGACGGCGGCAAGCGCGGCGAGGGCGGCGAAAACCGCAACGACGCCGGACGCGGGGCGTTGCCGCGCGCGGCTAGCCATCGCCGAACGCCTTCCACTCGGCGAGCGTGTTCAGCGCTTCGAGCGGCGTCATCCCGTCGAGGTCGAGCGCGGCCAGCTTCTCGAGCACCGCGCGGGCGGCCGCGATGTCCGCGCTTTCGGCCTCGCCGGACGGCGTCGCGTCGCCCTCCCGGCGGGAGACGGCGGCCTCGAACAGGGAGAGCTGTCCCATCCCCGCCTCGGCGAGCGCGGCGCCACGGCCGCCGGCGCCCCACGGCCCGCTCTCGAGCACGCCGAGGATGCGGGCGGCGCGCCCCACGACGTCGGGGGGCAGCCCGGCCAGCCGGGCGACGTGGACGCCGTAGGAACGGTCCGAGCCCCCCGGCTGCAGCCGGTAGAGGAAGACGATGTCCTGACCGGTCTCGCGCACCGCGACGTTGAAGGCGGCCGCGCGCGGCAGCGACTCCGCGAGGCCGACGAGTTCGTGGTAGTGGGTGGCGAACACGGTGCGCGCCCCGAGTTCGTGCAGCCGCTCGGTCACCGCCCACGCGATCGAGAGGCCATCGTACGTCGACGTGCCCCGCCCGATCTCGTCGAGGAGGACGAGCGAGCGCTCGGTGGCGCCGTGCAGGATGGTCGCGGTTTCCGTCATCTCCACCATGAAGGTGCTCTGCCCCGCCGCGAGGTTGTCGCTCGCGCCCACGCGCGTGAACACGCGGTCGCAGACCCCGATGCGGGCCCGGCGAGCCGGGACGAAGGAACCGATGTGCGCCATGAGCGCGATGAGTCCCGCCTGGCGCAGGACGGTGGATTTCCCCGCCATGTTCGGGCCGGTGACGATCAGGGTCCGGCGCTCCTCGTCCAGCCGCATGTCGTTCGGGATGAAGGTGTCCCGCGCGACCGCGTTCTCGACGACCGGGTGCCGGCCCTCTTCGATGTCGAAGACGACGTCGTCGCTGAGCCGCGGGCGCACGTAGTCCTCGGCGGCGGCGACCTCGGCGAGACAGGCGAGGAAGTCGATCTCGGCGACGAGGGCGGCGGTCGCCTGAATCCGCCCGACCTCGGCGGCGACGGCGTCCCGCAGCGAGTGGAAGAGCTGCGCCTCGAGCCGCGCGATCTCGTCGTCGGCCCCGAGGACCTTCGCCTCCCACTCCTTGAGTTCCGGCGTGAGATAGCGCTCGGCGTTCGTGAGCGTCTGCCGGCGGGTCCACTCCTCCGGCACGCGGTCGAGCTTCGAGCGCGTGACCTCGAGATAGTACCCGAACACCTTGTTGAACCCGATCTTCAGCGTGTCGATGCCGGTGCGCTCGCGCTCCCTCACCTGCATGCCGGCGATGAACTCGACCGCGCCCCCGCGCACTCCGCGCAGTTCGTCGAGTTCGGCGGAGAAGCCCTTCCGGATCACGCCTCCGTCCTTGAGGGCGTGGGGGGCATCGGGGTCGATGGCTTCGGCGATGCGGGCCGCCACGTCCCGGAGCGGGTCGAAGCCGGAGCGAAGCTCGGCGAGACGGCCGGCTTCCAGCGGCGAGAGGGCGGCGGCGAGTCCGGGCAGCGCGTCGAGCGAGAGGCCGAGACCGAGGAGTTCCCGGGGCGCCGCCCGGCCGGTGGAGACGCGGGCGGCGAGCCGCTCCAGGTCGCGGATGGGGCGGAGCGCGCCCCGGACGCGCTCGCGCGCCTCCGCCCGCTCGACGAGTTCCTGCACGGCGTCGAGGCGGGCCGCGATCTCGTCGCGGACGACGAGCGGGCGCAGCAGGCGTCGCCGCAGCAGGCGCGCGCCCATCGGCGTCCGCGTGCGGTCGACGAGGGCGAGCAGCGACGCCCCCGCGCCGGGGCGCAGCGGTTCAACGAGTTCGAGGTTCCGCCGGGTCATCTCGTCGAGGTACATGACGCGCCCGGCCCGGTCCACGCGCGGCGGCCGCAGGTGGTCGAGGCCGGCCGGCCGCACCTCCGCCAGGTAGCCGAGGAGGGCGCCGCTCGCCGCGAGGAGAAGCGGGTCGCGCGCGGGATCGAGGCCGAAGCCGGTGGAGGAGGCGACCCCGAACCACTCGCGGAGCCGCTCGTCCCCGAGCGAGGCGTCGAAGCGCCAGGCGGGCCGCTCGGTCAGGTGCCAGGGTCCGGCGGGCGCCTCCGTCTCCTCGGGGATCACGATCTCGGCCGGCTCGAGCCGCCGGAGTTCGTCGTCGAGATCCGGCGCCGCCACCTCGCGAAGCTCGAACTCGCCGGTCGAGAGGTCGACGGTGGCGAGCCCGAACGGGGCGTCTCCGGCGATCGCGACCACGTAGTTGTTGCGGCCCGCCGCGAGGAGCCTGTCCTCGAGCACCGTGCCCGGGGTGATGATCTCGACGACATCCCTCTTCACGATTCCCCGGGCCTCCGCCGGGTCCTCGAGTTGCTCGCAGATCGCCACGCGGCGTCCCATCTCGAGCAGGCGGGAGACGTACTCGTTCAGCGCCTTGACGGGAACGCCCGCGAGGGGAACGTCCCGCTTTCCGCCGTTGTTGCGCGCGGTGAGGGTGAGTCCCAGCAGGCCGCTCCCCTCCTCCGCGTCCTCGAAGAACATCTCGTAGAAGTCGCCGACCCGGAAGAAGAGGAGCGAGTCGGGATGGCGCGACTTGATGTCGAGATACTGCCGGATGAGCGGCGAGTGCCCGCGCGGGTCCGGGGTGGCCGGGGCCATCATCGCCTCACGAGACGACGGGGATGACGGAAGGCTCGAAGCCCGCATCCCGGAGTCGGCGCACGAGGCTCTCCGCCGCTTCCCGGCGGGCGAAGCGGCCCAGCCGGACGCGGTGCAATCCGTCGAGCTCGACGACGCGGGAGAAGAAGCCGGCGGCCTCCAGCCGCCCGCGCGTCTCCTCCGCCGGATCCCGGCGCGAGAACGCCCCCACCTGGATCGCGAAGCGCGGGGCGCCCGGGGCGCAGCCGAGCGATGCGGCCTCCGCGAGGCGCTCGGTCTCCGTGGCGCCGACGCGCCGGCCCTCCGCGGCGGCCCGTTGCCACGCCTCGCACGCCCGATCGATCAGCCCCCGGGCCTCGAACGTCCGCGCGGTCCAGTACCAGGACTCGACGGTCTCGGCGCTCCGGGGATGGTCCGACCGCAGGCGCTCGAGATCGGCCGCCGCGCGGGAGGGTTCGTCGAGCGCCAGGTCCAGTTGCGCGAGCCTCAGCCACGCGCGGGAGCCGTAGCGCGAGCCGCCGTCCATGGCGACGGAGAGGAGTTCCGCGCGGGCGGAGTCCGGGTCGGGCAGGAGACGCGCCCGCAGGTACCGCGCGCGCAGCACGTCGCCGCGCGCCGCGTTCCGCCCCTCCGTGGCGAACCAGCGCTCGATCGCCTCCGCGGCGCCCTCGACCCTCCCGGCTTCGATCCGCGCCTCGAGAAGGTCCAGATCCACGGGAGCGGCGGCTTGCGCGGCCTGACCGGCCTGCGCGGCGGAGGGGACGGAGAGCCCCCACAGCGGCGCGCCGGCGAGGAGCGCCAGCGCCCACCCGCGGCCGCTCCCCGTCATCTCCCGGCGGTTTCCGCCCGCCCCAGTTCCAGGAGCGTCCCGGCGAGCACGGCGTGGTCTCCCCGCCCCGACTTGAGGTGCCGGTCGGCGCGGTGGAGCGCCCGCAGCGCGTGATCGAGTTCGTGTACGGTCCATGCCCTCGCCTGCTTCGCGTAGGCGTTCGCTTTCCAGGAGAGATAGCCGCGCCCGGTCTCCGACAGGGCGGCTCGCAGGCCGGCAGGTCCCGCGTCGAGGGCCAGACCAAGCAGAAGGTGCTGTTCCACAAGTCCGGCGACCAGCCCGACCCCCCGTTCCGAAGTGAGCACGTTTTCCAACTCGCGCAAGGCGCGGCGGTAGTCGCGAGAAGCCACGAGGTCGAGCCAGGTCCAGCGATCGATCCGGTGCGTCCGGGGAACGACGTCGCGGATGTCCGCGTCGGTCCGGCGGTCGGCGGGAAGCGAAGCGAGCTTCTCGAGTTCGGCGTCCAGCGTCGAGAGGTCCGATCCGACGGCTCCGGCGATCCACTGGGCCGCCGCCGGCGAGAGGTCGAGCTTCCAGCGCCGCCGCGCCCGGTCGTGGATCCAGCCGGGGATCTCGGCCGCCCGGGGCGTCGTCCACTCCAGCGTGCGGCAGACCTTCCTGAGGTCGCGGTAGAAAGCCGCGCGCGACCCCTTGGGGATGCGCGCCGTCACGATGAGGGCGAGGTCGGCGGGCGGCGACGCGGCCACCTGTTGCAGGACCGCGCGGGCCTTCTTTCCCAGCCGCTCGACGTCGCGCACGAAGACGACGCGGCGCTCCGCCATCATCGGGGGCATGGCCAGGGTGGCGGCGAGCTGCTCGTCCGTCACGTCCCCGGCCTGGAACTGGTCGTAGTTGAAGTCGCGCGTGGCCGGATCGACGGCGGCCTCGACGAGCTGGTGCGCGGCTTCGTCCCGCAGGCGGATCGCGTCTCCGTGCAGGAACCAGGCGCCGGTCGGGGGACCCTGGCCCAGGGCTCGCGAGAGCCGCGGGTCGAGGGGCGTGCTCACGACGACGGGAGAGACCCGTGCCGCGGGCCGCGGGGGTGGGTCAGCGAGACTCGTCGAGTTGGCCGGAGCGCCGCTCGGCCGGCAGGACGATGGCGTCGCTCGTCGCGATCGGCACCGCGTACGACTGCCCGAACAGCCCGCCTCCGTCGTCGAGCGCCGGAGCGAACGGCACGAGGAACCAGTCGGGCACGTAGGCGTCGCCGGCGAACCGGCTCCCCTGGCTCTCGGCCACCGCTTCCTGGGGCACGTCCGCCATCACCGGCGGAAGCTGAACTTCGACGAGCATGGGCTGGCTTCCGTTCGACACGCCGAGCGTGAACAGTCCCGCCGACGCCAGGGCAATGGCGGCGGCCCGGCCGACCTGGCCGCGCCAGGACCGCTTCGGGGACTCGTCGACATGGTAGAGGCGATGCTGCAGGCGGGGGAGGAAATCCGGAGAGGTGGTGACGCGAGGCAGGGCGCGCCATGCGGCGAGCCCGCGAGTCATGACCCGCTGGTAACGCCGACACGACCTGCAATCCTCCAGATGCGCGTCGAAGCGACGGCGCTCGCCGGCGGCAAGCGTACCGTCGAGGTAGTCGGTATGTCGGTCGATAAACTCTTTGCAAACCATCATTGCACCAGCGTTCCTTCCGTTGTCCGGGCCGCGCGGGCCCGGAACTTCAATCGAGCATCGGGGCGATGATGCGGGCGAACCGGTTCCGCGCCCGATTGAGGCGCGACTTCACGGTGCCCAGCGTCACGCCCGTGATCTCGGAAATCTCCTCGTAGCTCTTCCCTTCCAGTTCGCGCAGTACGAATACCACACGGTGATGCTCGGGAAGTTCCGCGACCGCGGCCTCGACCTGTTCGCGCACCCGCCGCTTGCGGAACAGATCGTCGGGCCGGTAGGCCGTATCCTCGAACTCGAGCGGCCGGTGGTCGGCTTCCCAGCTCTTCCGGAGCGTATGGAAGAGTACCAGCGGATTGCGCGCCCGGTTCCGCAGTTCGTTCTTCGCCAGGTTGCTGGCGATCGTATAGATCCAGGTCGAGAACTTCCGCGAGGGATCGAACCGGTGGAGGTGCCGGTAGACCCGCACGAACGTCTCCTGCACGAGATCCTCGGCCCGGTCCCGGTCGCCGATCGTGCGGTAGATGAAGTTCAGCAGGCGGTCCTGGTAGCGGTCGGCGATCTCGTTGAACGCGAAGCGCTGCCCCCCCAGGTAGTGGGTGACGAGTTCGGCATCCTCGAGGCGCTTCAACTCTCCGCGCCCGAGCGATGCCATCTCCTCCGGCGCCGCGTACTGCCTCGATACCTCGAGGTTCGGCTTCGTGTCCATGCCGCTCCCTTTGCGGGGCTCCCCTTTGCGGGCGATTCGGCGCGTTAAACCCCGCTGTCGCCGATTCGATCCATCCGGCGGGCGACCCAGCGCGCCGCGAGGGTCAGCGCGCAGATCGTCTTGCCGTCGGTGATCTCTCCCGCATCGATCATCTCGATGGTACGGCGGAGGGGCAGCCGATGCACATCCATGAACTCGCTCGCCTCGTGACGCGTCTCCCCCGCCGCCAGCTCCCACGCCGCGAAGAGGTGGATGACCTCGTCCGTGAACCCCGGCGTCGTGTGCACGGAGGCCAGCCGCTCCAGGCGCCCGGCGCGGAGCCCCGCCTCCTCTTCCAGTTCCCGGAGCGCGCACGCCTCGGGGGGCTCGCCGGGCTCCAGGTTCCCGGCCGGCACCTCCCAGATGAACCCGGCGGCGGCGTACCTGTATTGGCGCACCAGCGTGACGATGGGTTCGGGCGGGGCGGCGCCGGCGGTCTCGCGGTGCGCGTCGGGAAGGTCCAGCGCGACGACGGCCGCGGCGCCGGAGTGGCGGATCAGTTCGAGCCGCCCGATGGACCCGTCCGGAAACCGCACGCGATCCACGTCGACATGGATCCTGCGGCCGGAGTAGACGCGCTCTCCGTCCACCCGGCCCGTCGAGGCGCGGCCCCTCTCGCCTTCCTGCGCGCCGCCGCTCACGGCGCGGTCACGAAGCGGGCCGGACGTCCACGGGCCCGAGGCCGTCCAGCGTGGGCGCGGCCGTCGCCGCGTCGCCGACGGCGAGGAGCGTGAGGCGGTCGGGATCGAGGTACGTGCGGCAGACCTCCCGCACCTCCTCGGGCGTCACGGCCTCGATGCGGGAGCGGTACGTCTCCCAGTAGTCGTCCGGGAGGCCGAATACGCGCTGACGGCTCACCTTTCCGCAGATCTGCACGGCGGTCTCGAACTGGAGCGGCAGGGAGAGCGTGAGGGCGTTGCGGGCCAGCTTCATCTCGTCGTCGGTGACGGGCGCCGTGCGCATGCCCTCGATCTCGCGCAGGATCTCCTCGAACGCGGGTCCGGTCCGGCCGGTCTCGACGGCGGTGCGCGCGATGAAGGGCCCCGCGCCGCGGCGGAACCGGAAACTCGACCTCGCGCCGTAGGTCCACCCCTTGTCCTCGCGCAGATTGAGGTTGATGCGGGAGTTGAAGAGGCCGCCGAGGATCGCGTTGGCCACGATGATCGCGTGATGGTCCTCGGTGTTGTGCGGCACGCCCACCGTCGCGACGCGAATCTCGCTCTGGGCGCTGCCGGGACGGTCGATGAGGATGAGGCCGTTCGCCCGCGCCTCGGGCGTTTCCGGGGGGGAGACCGGGGCGGTCTCGCCGCTCCAGGCGCCGAAACGCGCCTCCGCCGCGGCCAGCAGACGCTCGCGGTCGAGGTCGCCGCACGCGATGAGGAGGGCGCCGCCGGGCCGGTACCGCTCTGCATGGAACTCCCGCACCGTTTCCGTGCCGATCGCCGACACGGTGGCCTCGGTGCCGGCCGCCGCCCGCCCGTACAGGCCGTCGCCGTAGAGTTCGGCGATGGTCGCGAGACCCGCGACGGTCGCCGGGTCGTCCGCCTGGCGCTCGATCTCGTCGATGCGCTCGCGGCGGATGCGTTCGACCTCGTGCTCGGGAAACTCGGAATCGAGGATGGTGGCGGCGAGGAACTCGAGCGCCTCCTCGAACAACTCCGACAGGAAGTGCATGGAGACGGCCCCGACGGCGTAGCCGGCCGTCGCGCGGTAGCCAACGCCGAGGCGGTCGAGCCAGCGCGCCATCTGGATGGCGTCCCGGCCGGGGGTGCCGGCGGTGAGGAGCCGGGCCGTGAGTTCGCCGAGGCCGCCGAGTCGCGGCGGTTCGGCGCCCGCGCCGCACTCGAGGACGAGGTGGAGCGACACCTCGGGCAGACCGGGGCGTTCGGCGTGCTCGATGCGGAGGCCGTTGGGGAGCGCGTGCCGCTCGAAGTGCGGAAGCGCGAGCGGGCGCGGGGCGGCCGGCGCCGGGCGCAGGGCCCGGTCGGGGGTCACGACGTCTCCTCCTCGGGCACGACGTGGAGGACCGTGAGGCCGCTCGGGTCGAGCACCTCGCGGGCCACGCGCTCCACGTCCGCGCGGGCGACGGCTCCGTAGCGTGTGAAAGCGTCGTTTATGTAGGCGGCGTCGCCCCGCAGCACGGCGGCGTGCGCGATCGCGTCCGCCCGGTCGCCGAAGCCCGCGCGCCCGTTCAGGAGCCCGCGCCGGGCCCGGTTCCTCGCCCCCTCGATCTCTTCCTCCTCGACCCCGTCGCGGAGCAGGTCGTCGATGACGTCTCTCACTTCCGTCTCGAGGTCGGCGGCGGCGACGCCCGGGCGGGCGGTCGCGACGGCGAAGCACATCCCGGCGCTTTCGGTCGGCCAGGTGAAGGACGTCGCGTCCGCCGCCATCTGCTTCTCGTACACGAGCGTCTTCTCGAAGCGGGAACTGTTCCCGTCGGCGAGCAGGTAGTTGAGGATGACGACGGCCTCGAAATCGGGGTCCGCGTAGCACGGCGAATGGTACATGAGGTACACCCTGGGCATCTGGACGCGGTCCCGAAGGAGCGCCCGGCGCTCTCCGCCGCGCGCCGGCACGGGGACGTCGGGGCGCGGCGCCACCGGTCGCGCCGGAATCTCCCCGAACCAGGCCTCGACCCGCTCCAGCGCCGCGGCCGGATCGAAGTCGCCGACGAGGACGAGGGTCGCGTTGTTGGGTCCGTAGTGGAGGTCGAAGAACTCGTGCACGTCCTCGAGCCGGGCCGCGTCGATGTCGGGCATGTAGCCGATGGTCGGATGGCGGTACGGGTGTCCCTCGTCGTAGGCGCGCGCGAGCAGGGTCTCGAACGCGAGCCCGTAGGGACGGTTCTCGTACGCCTGCCGCCGCTCGTTCTTCACCACCTCGCGCTGGTTGTCGAGCTTCTCCTGGGTGATCCCGGGCTTGAAGAACCCCATGCGGTCGGACTCCAGCCACAGGCCGAGATCCAGTTCGTTCGCGGGCAGCGTCTCGAAGTAGTTCGTGCGGTCGAACCACGTCGTCCCGTTGAGGGTGCCGCCGGCATCCTGCACGAGCTTGAAGTGGTGCTCGCGCGGCACGTGCTCGGACCCCTGGAAGAGGAGATGCTCGAAGAGGTGCGCGAAGCCGGTCCGGCCGGCGCGCTCGTTCTTCGATCCCACGTGGTACATGACGTGAACGGCGACGAGCGGCGCGGACGTATCGGGCTGCAGAACGACCCGCAGCCCGTTGTCGAGCGTGTGCTCAAGGATGTCGAATCTCATCGCTGGTCTCCGTGCCGCTCCCGGCGCCGCGGCATGAGGTGAGGCGGAGGGAGATAAGCCGGGTTCTGTTACCGACGGGCCAGGCCCGCGGCGAGGTCATCTATCTGGGACCTCGGTTTCCCGAGGCCTCGTGCGGCCTACCCGGAACTCGAACGCGACGGGCCGCCGCTCGTTCCTGCTTGGCCTTGCTCCCGGCGGGGTTTGCCGTGCCGTCCCTGTCTCCAGGAAACGCGGTGGGCCCTTACCCCACCCTTTCACCCTTGCCTGTGCGTCTGGACCCCTGAGGGTCTCAGTCAGCCATCGGCGGTCTGCTCTCTGTGGCACTTTCCGTCGCCTCGCGACGCCCGGGCGTTACCCGGCGCCGTGCCCTGTGGAGCCCGGACTTTCCTCGAACGGCGTGACGCGCACCCGTCCGCGACCTCTTCTCCCTCCGCCGCGGACAACCTAATCGATTGGCAACCCCTTGAGGAATTGTCTACTCTAAGGGTAGGAGGAGAAGTGTCCGGCGGAACGGGTTTCCGGGCCCGGAGACTTCAGGGAGAAGGAGTCGCGAACGCGCGTAAATCGTATGCTACCTGAGTCTGCCATACCCCGCATGGCGATGGCCTTGTGGGCGCTGGGAACGACGGCCGCGGCGGCCACGCCCGCGGTCTCCCAGGAAATCAGCCCCGACGGCCCGTCGTCGTATTACGTCTACGTGGCGGCCGAATCGGAGGATCGCGTCGATCTCATCCGGTTCGATGGCACCGGTGCGTCGGTGCTGGATTCCGTCTTCGTGGGCCGTTTCCCCACGGAAATCGACGGGCCCCACGGCCTGGCGGTCGATCCGAGCGGGGAACGGTGGTACGTGACGCTCGCCCACGGGAACCCCTTCGGCACGGTCGTCGCCTATTCCACGGAGACGAACCGCCCGCTCGGGAGCGCGGAGCTGGGGCTCTTCCCCGCCACCATGCAGGTGACGCCGGCGGGGCTGCTGTTCGCGGCGAACTTCAACCTGCACGGCGACCACGAGCCGAGTTCGGTGTCGGTCGTCGACGTCGGCGCGATGATCGAGGTCGCGCAGATTTCGACCTGCACGATGCCGCACGGCTCGCGGCTCACGGCGGACGGGGCGCGGCACTACTCCGTGTGCATGATGGACGAGATGCTCGTGGAGGTCGACGCGCACCGGCTCGAGGTCACGCAGCGCTTCCTCCTCTTCCCGGGCTCGGAGCAGGCGTGGCCGCACGACTGGCTCCCGACGCGGCCGGTGGGAGCGGCGGCGTGCAGCCCGACCTGGGCGCACCCGGCCGTGGACGGACGCCATGTGTACGTCGCGTGCAACCGGAACGCGGAGGTGCTGGAGATCGATGTGGGGTCGTGGCGGGTGACGCGACGGTTCGAGACGGGCGAGGGCCCGTACAATCTCGATGTGACTCCGGACGGCGCCTACCTCGTGGTGACGTACAAGGGCGGGCAGGCGACGGGCGTCTGGGATCTGGCCGACGGGACGGAAGTGGCCCGGGTTCCGAACACGCGGACGCTGCCGCACGGGATCGCCATCTCCCCGGATTCCCGGTACGCCTTCGTGAGCGTGGAGGGGGTGGGCGGAGAGCCGGGGACGGTGGACGTGATCGACCTCCGGGCCGGGGTCCGGGCGGCGAGCGTCGACGTGGGGAAGCAGGCGGGCGGCATCGCCTTCTGGAAGGCGGAACCGCGGTGAGGCGCGGCGCGCTGGCCGTGCTCGCGGGGGTGCTCGCGGTCGCGTGCGGGGACGGAGGGAGCACGGAACTCGGCTCTCCGCCGACGACGCTCGTCCCCGTTTCCTCCGCCGTGGACACCATCGTGACGGGAGAGGCCACCGACCCCCCGATCGCGGTCCGGGTCGAGGATGCGCTCGGCAATGCGGTCGAGGGGGCGCCGGTCCGCTTCGTGATCGTGCGGGGCGAGGGCGAGCTTTCGCCGGGGGTCGCGGTCGCGGGGCAGAACGGCGTCGCGGAGTCGGTCTACCGCGCGGGGCCCACGCCGGGCGAGGCGGAGATCCAGGCGGACATCCCGAGTGCCGCGAACGTCCCGCCGCTCCGCTTCCTCGTCTTCGCGGAGGCCGCGGACACGGTCCGTCTCACCATCGTGGAGGGCGACGGCCAGCGGGCGGAGGCGGGGAGCCAGTTGCCGCTCCCGTTCTCCATCCGGGCGGAGACGACGAGCGGCGCCCCGGCCGGCGGCGTCCGCATCGCGTTCGGCTGGACGGCGCCCGAAGAAGCGCCGGCCGCGCTGGAAGCGGAGGAACTGCCGGAGGCCGGGGACACGGTGGCCGTGGCGGAGGCGCCGGAAGCGCCGGCGCCGGAGGAATCGCCGGAGAGCGGGGGCGCCCTCACGCACGACATCGTGATGACGGACGCGGACGGACGCGGCGGGGCCGTCTTCACGCTGGGCTCGCGTCCGGGCGAGTACCGGATCCACGTCTCCGCCACGGGCGGCGTGTACTCGGACACGCTCTCCTTCTCGGCCACGGCGCTCGCATCGGCGGGCGGCGCCGTACAACTCGACTCGGTCGGGAACGGAAGGCTGGCCGCGGGCACGCGGGCGCTCCTGTACGGCGGCGGCTTCCGCCCGGTCGCGGCCGATAACGAGGTGTGGATCGAGGGCACGGCGGCGACGGTGGTGAGCGCCACCGAGACGGAACTCACGGTTGAAGTGCCGGCCTTCGCCCGCACCTGCCTGCCCGAGCGCGAGGTCGGCGTGCGGGTGCTCGCGGGCTCCGACGCCAGCAACGGTCTCCTCGTTCCGATCGAACCGGCGAACCTGCGCGTGGGTCTCGAGGTCGGCGAGTCGCTGACCCTGCGCGGGCCCGTCGAGGTCGAATGCGTCCAGTTCCGGCCCGGCGCGCCCGCGGAAGCGGGAGAGCCGGGAGAGCCGGGAGCGCCCGAGGACATCGGGGCGGTGACGCGGGAATACCGGATCGTCATCGGCAACACGGGGCGCGGCGCCTCGAGCGGGCTCCCGCTCCGGCTCACGATGCGGACGCCCGCCGACATGTCGGGGGACGGTCCGGCGGCGGCGCTCGACGCCAGGGCGATCGATCCCCGGGTCGCGGACGCCGCGCTCGCCGGCACGCGCAGGGACATCGGGATTCGCGCACGCACGCTTGCCGCACTTGTTCAGGCCCGGATCTCGCCCCTCCGGCCCGATGGCTCGACGGCGGTTTCGGCGCCTGTCCCGGGAGACACGCTCGAGTACTTCTTCTCCGTCGGTCCGGAGCTGACGGCGACCTGCGTCGACCCCACGAGGACGGTACGGGGAGCGGTGCGAGCCGTGGGCGACGGCGTGGTCCTGGTGGAGGATCTCACCGCGCCCGCGGGGGGTCCGACGGAGGAGGAGTGGCTCGCGCTCGCCGCGGAACTGGACGAGACGGTGCTTCCGGCCGTGACCTCCTACTTCGGCCCTCCCGAGGACATCGACCGGAACGGACGGGTCGTCGTCCTGTTCACGCCCGATGTGAACCGGCTCGGCGACGGCGATGCGGGCGTCGGCGGGTTCTCCCTCCCCCAGGACCTTGCGGCCTCGGGGCGGGGCGACGGCGAGTTGTCGGACCCGGACGGCGGCCTCTGCCCGGCGAGCAACGAGGCGGAGATCGTCTACAGCGTGAGCGCGGACCCCGAGGCGACGCTCGGCCGCGCCGTCTCGACGGAGGATCTGCTGCGGGAGACGCCGGCCCTCGTGGCGCACGAACTCCAGCACATCGTGAGCGCGGGGCGCCGCGTGCCCGTTTCTTCGGCGGGGTTCGGGGCCGCCGAGGAAGTATGGCTGGATGAGGCGCTCTCGAGTCTGGCCGAGGAGGTGGCGGGACTCGCCGCGCTCGGGCTCCCCGTGGGCGAACGCCTCACCTTCGACCGCGTGTCCGAGACGCCCGAGGCACTCGAGGCCTTCAACGCGTACATGCTGGGCAACTTCCGAAACCTCGGCCTGTACATGCTCGGACTCCCCGGGGCCCCCACGGTGTCGACGGACGACCCGGACGGCGTCGGCGGGTTGCAGATGCGGGGCTTCGGCTGGTTCCTCCTGCGACGGCTGGCGGACCAGGCGGGAGGGGACGAACGGGCCTTCTTCCGGTCCGTCGTCGGGGGCGGTCAGAACTACGGGCGCGGGATCGCGAACCTGGAGCGGGTCACGGGAAGGGAGTGGGCGAACATCCTGGCGGACGTGTCGGTTTCGCTGGCGCTGGGCGCCGGGACGCTGGGCGCGGGCACCGAGGATCCCTCGGAGGAGGATCTCGAAGCGCCGGAGGCGGGGCCGGACGCGGGGCCGCCGCGCGCCGCGGCAACGTGGGACGCCACCGATGTGTTCCGATCCTTGAATCAGGATACGGACACCCGATCGGGTCTTCCGACCGCGATCGCGCTCCGGGCCGAGCCGCTGGGGTTTGAAACCCGGGTGCTGAGCCTCGACGTAGGGCCGTCGAGCGTACAGTACTTCTCACTCGCCTCGGTTCCCGGCGCGCCGGGCCTTTCGCTGTCGCTGGAAACGGCGGGAGGGGCCCCGGCGGGTGAGACCGCGGAACCGCTAATCACGATCGTGAGGATCAAATGAGACGCCCGTCCGGCGTTCTTCGCTTTCTCTTTCTCTTTCTGTGCGGGCTCGCTCCCGGAGCGTCGCAACTGACGGCCCAGATGACCCCCGAGGCGCCGCTCGGCGGCGATACCGGTCCGGAATTCTTCGGACTCGCCGGCGTCATCCAGCCCCTCAACAACCTCACGGACAATACCGGCGCGTACGGCACCGTGATGCCGCCGGACGTGATGATGGGGGGCGAAGCGACCTACTGGGCCTCGCGCTCGGTGGGGATCGGCGTCATGGGGCTTTATTCACCGGCGACGCTCGAAGGCGTCGGCGGCGGCGGCGGATTCGGACGTGGAATCGGAACGCTGGGCGAAATGGAGTACCTGGCGGGCACGGTGAACCTGACGTTCCGGCTGCGGTCGGCGGGCTCGGCGGGCGCGCTCGAACCCTACTTCACGGTGGGCGGAGGGCTCCGGCAGTTGAAGTTCTACGGCGCCGAGGTGCCGAAACTCAGCGCGACGGATCCGATGGCGACGGCCGCGATCGGGATCCGCGTCCAACTCCTGTCGTCGCTCTGGTTCCGGGGCGAACTCCGGGACATGGCGTCCTACTACATCTCCGCCCAGACGGACGCGTCGAAGCTGCAGAACGACGTCGGCATCACGATCGGCTTCGGCTACCGCTACCGCTAGCAGCGTCCGCCACCTCTAACCGGACGTCCCGCCCGTTCCCGCGGGCGGGACGCGCACCTCCAGGGTCCCGGGCGGGATCGAAACGGACGTCTCCCCGCCGTTCGGCCACACGACGTGCAGCGTCGCGGGACCGGCGGGCGGGTCGCCGGCCAGGCCGAGCGTCTGCGTCGATTCGTGGCGGGCCAGATAGCCCTCCCCCGACCGTACCTCCCGCGCCGGACCGAACGTGCCGTCCGCGTATTCGAGCCGGAGGCGGGCGCCGATGGCCCGCGGGTTCGCGGCCGGGCCCTCGAGCGTGACCCGGAGGCCGGGCGCCGCACCGACGTTGCGGTAGAGCCGGGTCTCGCCGCCGTTGACGCCGAAGGCCACGTCCACCCGTCCGTCGCGGTCGGGGTCCGCGAGCGAGACGGCGCGGGCGTCTCCGTAGACGGCGATCCCGGACCGGGGGGCCGGAACGGGCTCGAAGCCCCCCTGGCCGTCCCCTCTCAGCCAGAGTCCGCGCCCCGCGTCGTAGCGCGGCGCCCCCGGCCGGCCGGCGTAGAAGTTCTGCGCGAGGACGAGATCTTCGTGACCGTCCCCGTCGAGGTCGGCGGCGGCGACGCCGAAGGCGGGCGCGCGCTGGGCCGCCGCGGGCAGCGGGGCGCTCTCGAAGCCGGAGGGGCGATTGAGCCACACGGTGTGGCGGAGTTCGTTCGCGTCCAGCCGGCGCTCGGGGTCCAGGCCGCCGATGAGGTCGGTGAGCGGCGCGCGTGCGAAGCGCTCGTACGTCACCCGGAGGAGGGCCGAGAGTCCGCCTGGGACGGCGAGCGCGTCCCTGCCCCGTAGAGGGCGCCACACGCCGGATTCCGTCCGGGCCTCGACGAGATCGACGATGCCGTCGCGATTCATGTCGCCGTAGATGAGGGAATAGGCGGACGGCACGTCGAGATTCGCGCCCCAGCCGGTGGCGACGAGGTCGGGCCGTCCGTCCTCGTCGAAGTCCGCGGCGGCGAGGCCGTTCCAGCGCCCCGTGAGACGCGTGAGCCCCAGCGCGGCGCTCACATCGGTGAAACGGCCCGCATCGTTGCGAAAGAGGCGGACGCTGCCCCACTCGAGGGCGAGCGCGAGATCGGGGTCGCCATCGAGGTCGTAGTCCGTGAAGAGCGCGGCGGAGACGAGCCCCAGGCGCGCGAAGGGGCGGGAGCGCTCCGCATCGACGCGCAGGGCGTCGCCGTCGTGGATCAGCAGGCGGGAGTCGACGGCGATGGGATAGGCGCCGGGGGCGACGCGTCCGCCCACGAAGAGGTCGAGGTCGCCGTCGCCGTCGATGTCGGCCTGGGCGAGCGGGCCGGTCGCAGCGGGGAGCTGACCGGGCGGGGCGCCGGGGGCTTCGATGAGCGGGGGCGCCGGCGCGGACGCGCCGAGCGGCGCCGCGATGACCGCGGGAACGGCCGCGGCTTCCGCGGGCGAGCCCGCCTCGTACGCGCTCGTGCCGATGAGCAGCGCGACGCGACCGTCGGCCGCGCGGTGCGGCAGCACGGCGGTCGCGTCCCACGCCAGCGCGGGCACGAGGGCCCGCGGGGCGGCGAAACCGTCCCCCTCGTTCCGAATCAGGACCGGGCTGCCCCCCCGGCCGCTCCCGCCCACGAGATCCGCATCGCCGTCGTCCTCCCCGTCGATCCACGACACGCCGGGGCCGGGGCGATCGAGCGAATGGGGCAGGAGCGGCTGCCGGAGCCGGTCGTCGAAGGGCGATTCGACATGCCGGTGCCCGAGCCGATCCGAGATGTCCACGAAGTGCGCGCCGGCCTCGGCCGTCGCCGCCGTGGCGGGGCCGGCCGGGTCGGGAGCCACCGGCTCCGCGGTGGCGGCATCGATCACGTATTCGCGGTTCGCGACGACGCCTGCCAGCCGCGTGCGGCGGCCGTCCGGCCAGTCGACGGTGAGGACCATCTCCCCGTCCGACGCCGCGGCGAAGCTGGCGGCGGGTTCCGACGAGGAGAGATAGGCGCCGCCCGCGGTGATCTCCCGCACCTGGGCCGGAAGCCCGTCGGGTCCGTCGAGGCGGATCCGGGCTCCGATCCCGCGCGTGTTCGGGCCCGGCCCCCGCAGCCGCACGAGGATACGGGGCGCCGGAGCGTCGTTGCGGTACATCACGGGCGGCGCGCCGAGCCGGGTCACGACGACATCGAGGTCTCCGTCGCGGTCGAGGTCGCCCGCCGCGACACCGTGCGAGATGTCCGCTTCGACCCCCCAGCGCCAGCTCTCGCTCACGTCCGTGAAGCCGTCCGCCCCTCCGCGGAAGGCGACGTTCGGCTGCGCGAGCGGCGGGAACATGCGCAGGGCCTGGTCCGCCGGCAGCCCGGGGATCGCCGCCACGCGCGCGTTGGCATCGCCGTCCAACTGGTCCCACGCGTGTCCCGTCGTCACGAGGATGTCGTTCCAGCCGTCGAGGTCCGCGTCCATGATGAGCGCGCCCCACGTCCAGTCGGAGGCGGCGAGCCCGAGTTCCCACGCCGCCTCGGCGAACGTGCCGTCCCCCCGGTTGAGCTGGACCGCGTTCCGGTTCACCTGGATTCTCGTGTCCGTGACGCCGGACGGTTCCGGGACGGCCTCGTAGCTCGGGGTCTGGACGAGGCGCACCGCCGCGTCCCGGGCGAGCATGTCGGTGGTGAGCAGATCGAGGTCTCCGTCGCGGTCGAGATCGCCGACGTCGACGGCCATCGAGGAGAGGCTCGTCGTGCGGACGGCGACGGCCGGAGCGGGCGCGAACGTCCCGTCGCCGCGGTTGATCCAGATTCCGTCCTCGCTGTTGAAGTCGTTCGCCACGTAGAGATCCGGGTCGCCGTCCTCGTCCCAGTCGCTGAACCTCGCCGCGAGTCCCCAGTCGCGGGCCGGCGTCGAGACGTTCCCGCGGGAACGCGCGAGGGGCGCTCCGGGGGCCGCGGGCGCGAACCGTCCGTCCCCGAGTCCGGTGTAATACTCGTCCGGCTCGCCAAGCTCGAAGCGGCGCACGAAGCGGCCGTCGAACTCCACGCGGTAGTGCTCGTCGTAGAGTTCCCGCAGTTCCGGAAGCGTGTCGAGATTTCCGTCCTCGCCGCGCTGGAGGTGGTTGATGTCGAGGATGTCCGGCGGGTAGAGGTCGTCGACCTGCCGTGTCTTGTAGTTGGCGACGTAGAGGTCCAGATCGCCGTCGCCGTCGGTGTCGGCCAGCGTGAGGGTCGTGCTCCCCCACGCCCCGGCGAGGCCCGCGTCCTCGAGTTCCGCGAAGCCGCCCGCGCCGTCGGCGAGGAAGACCCGGTTCCGGCCCCCGTGGACCGCGATCAGGAGATCGAGGTCATCGTCTCCATCGACGTCGACGAGCGCGGCGCCTCTCGCGAGCACGTCCTCGAGCGCGAGGGCGGGCGGCGTGATCTCCTCGAAGCGCCAGCCGCCGAGGTTGCGGTAGAGCGCGCTCGCGCGCCCGAAGCCGGCGAAGAAGAGGTCGGCCAGGCCGTCCCCGTCCACATCCCCGACCGCCACGCCCTGCCCTTCCGCGCGCACCCGGTTGCGCAGGCGCGTCTCCTCGTCGACGTCGTACAGGAAGGACACGCCGAGGTCGGAGCCATCGAGCGGCCGGAAGCCGCCCGAGCCCCGCGGCCGCAGCTCTCGCCAGCGGTGTCCGTCCGCCTCGACCCAGGGTCCGGGGTCCGGCGCCCCGCACGCCGAGACGAGGAGGGCCGCCGCGAGGAGCGTCCGTGTGTTCAGCCACCCTCCCCGTTCGCCGACGCCCCGCGGCCGCCGCCGATCACGCGCTCGAACAACTCGTAGATGCGCCGGTATTCATCAGTCCACGACGAGGGCTCCGCGAAACCGTGGTTCTCCACCGGGTACACCGCCATCTCCCAGTTCTCCTTCCCCAGTTCTATGAGACGCTGGGCAAGGCGCACGACGTCGGAGAAATGCACGTTCGTGTCGTACATCCCGTGCGCGATGAGGAGGTGCCCCTCGAGGCCCTCGGCGAAGTAGATCGGGGAGGACTGGCGGTACGCCTCCTCGTCCTCGTGGGGGAGGTTGAGGATGCGGCTCGTGTACCAGTGGTTGTAGTGCGCCCAGTCGGTCACTGAGCGGAGCGCGCCGCCCGCCGCGAAGGACTGCGGCGCCGTGAAGAGCGCCATCAGCGTGATGAAGCCGCCGTAGGACCCGCCGTAGATCCCCATGCGGTCGGGGTCGACGCCCTCCTCGCGGGCGAGGTACGCGGCGCCGTCCACCTGGTCGGAGAGGTCCCAGCCACCCATGTGCCGGTAGATCGCCGTGCGCCAGTCGCGGCCGTAGCCGGCGGAGCCCCGGTAGTCGATGTCGAGCACGGTGTAGCCCTGGGCCGCCAGGAAGTGGTGGAACATGTACTCGCGGTAGTAGTTCGACCACCAGTTGTGGACGTTGTGCAGGTATCCCGCCCCGTGGACGAAGATGACGCCGGCCCCGTTGGGTTCGACGCCGAAGTCGGCGGGCCGGTAGATGCGCGCGGGCACGGGCGTCCCGTCGCGGGCCTCGAAGTGCACGATCTCGGGCAGGAGCCAGGGGAAGCCGAGCCACGTCTCGGTGGGGGAGGTCGTGACCTGCGTCATCGCGGCGCCCGGCGCGGCGTCGGCGAGGTAGAGTTCGGGCGGGCGGTTCGCGCGCGAATGGAGGACGGCGAAGCGACGTCCGTCGGGCGACGGCGTGACGGTGAACGAGCCCTCTCCCTCGAGGAGCTGCACCCGGTCGGAGCCGTCGAAGCCCATGCGCCACGGGTGCTGGTCGAAGGGGGAGAGTTCGCTCGTCTGGAGGAGGAAGGCGTCCCATCCGTCCGGGATCGTCGCGCCCAGAACCTCCCACTCGCCAGCCGTGAGCGCCTCCTTGTCGCCGCCATCGGCGTCGACCGCGTACAGGTGGGAGTACCCCGTTTCCTCGCTCACATACCAGGCGCGCGGCACGTCGCCCGCGGCCTCCGCCGGGAGCCAGCCGATGCAGCCCGCGCCCTGGAAGCCGAAGCAGGGGCCGCCGACCCACGCCTCGTCGTGATGCGTGTCGAGCAGCGTCAGCGAGCCGGTCGCCGCTTCGAAGGCGTAGAGGCGCCACGTCTTGTAGTCGTAGTCCACGGCGAACACGAGCCCGTGGGAGCCCGCGTCGTTCCAGCCCGCGAAGCTCGCGACGGCGAGGCGATCGTCGGATGCCGCCTCGCCGGAACCGGCTTCGTCGGAGTCGGCCTCCGCGTCCGCCGACTCCGTCTCCTCCGAGTCCGCGTCCGAGCCGTCCCCCGTGAGGTCGAGCCAGGTCGCCTCGCCCGTCCCCGTGTCGACGACGGCGAGGCGCGAGACGCCCTGCTCGTCCCCGACCTTGGCCCTCATCTCCGTGTTCTCGGTGTAACCGGACTGCGTAACCCAGAGGGGGATGTCCGTGCTCCGGCCCTCGCCCCCGAAGCCGCCGCGCGTGACGGTAACCGCGACGTGGCTGCCGGTGGGATCGGCGGCGAACGACTGCGCGCGCTCGCCCTGCGCGAGGTGCAGGGTCTCCCGTTGCCCGGCCTCCCGGAGCTCGCGCCGCTCGTCGGCCCGCTCCTCCCGGATGTCCTGCACGCGGATGTGCTCGAACAGCTCTCGCTGCTGCTCCTCGAGGAAGGCCTTGTGCCCCTCGGCCTCCGGGTCTTCGGGCTGCTCCGGACCGCCGACCGACGTGAGCTGCCGGATCTCGCCGTCGTCGATGTCGAAGGCGAAGAGGTTGTTCCCGCGGCGGAAGAAGATGGAGGCGCCGTCGCCGGAGAAGACGGGACTCATCTCGGCGTCCTGGGTGTGGGTCAGCCGCCGGGTCGCGGCGCCGTCCCGCTCGATCAGATAGAGGTCTCCGCCGGAGGACGTCACGCGCCAGCGGCCGTCCGGGGAGACGTCGCCCGGTGCGAGGATGGGGCCGAGGCGAAGTTCCTCCTCGTCATCGACCCGCTCCGGGGTGCCGCCGGTCGAACGGACACGGTAGAGGGCGCGCTGCTCGTGCCACTCGGCGCCGCCCGGGAGCCAGCGGAAGTAGATCCACTCGCCGTCGTCGGACCAGCTCACGCCGACGGGCGCCTGCCCGACGTGCTCGGAGCCCCGCATGATGGACTCGAGCGTGAGGGCGAACGCGTTGTCGCGCGCGGGGGCGGGCTCGAAGCTGGCAAGATTCTGCGCCTGGAGCGGCGGGGCGGCCGCCAGCGCGACCGCCGCCATGGCGGTCCACGCGGCGATCCGCCACGAAGCGGCACGCGACGCGGCGGGGGGGCAGAGCTTCGGGGAGTACTTCACGGGGTACCTCCTCCGTTTCTGGAGGGCAGATACTGTCCCGGGATCGGCAGATCCGGCCGTTCCGCGGCCCAGTAGATCGTGACGACGTACCAGCGGTCGCCGTCGTGCATGAGCTGGATCGAGTTGATGCCGCGCGCGAACGGTTCGGGGTCGTCCGCGGTGCGCTTCGAATCGTAGGTGGAGAACGCGTGCACCACGGGGCCGAAGCGCTCCTCGCTGCGGGCGATCTCCCGCTCGAAGAACCCGTTCTGTTCGAGGAAGCCGCCCGCCTGTTCGGCGTATTCGCCCGGGCTCCACACCTGGTAGCCGTGCTCGCCCTCCGGGGACCGGCCCGTGGGAATGAGGCGGGCCTCCGGGATGAACAGGGAGCGGAAGCGATCCCAGTCGCGCGCCTGCCCGGCCGGGCCCGAGATCACGTCGTAGAGCGCGGTCAGGATGCTGTCGACGGACTCCACGTCGGCGTGATCGGCGTCGGGCCAGCTCTCCGCCATGGCCACGTTGGCTCGGCCCTGCGCGAGGACGGGGGCGGGCGCCGCGAGCGCCAGGGGTCCGGCGGCCAGCGCGCCGAGGAGAAAGAGTGTACGCATTCGTCGCATCGTTCCGCTCCGGGTGAGGGGGTTGGCATCCCCGAATCTAGCGTAGTGTCTCGGAAACCCGCGAGCGACGGAGAGCGCCGGGGCGCCGGCTCCCGGTTGCATTGGACGCGGGCCGGCTCTACCGTTTTTCGCTCGCGCCGCCCGCGCCCGTAGCTCAATTGGATAGAGCGTCTGACTTCGGATCAGAAGGCTGGGGGTTCGAGTCCTCCCGGGCGCATGATCCCCCGGCCGATGACGCCAGAGACTCATTCGACTCCGGTGACTCCGCAGACATGAAACCGAGTCCAGACACGCGACACAGCCGGCCCGCGACCCCTGCGCCGGCCGCCCAGTGCCCCATCGATCACGAGGCGGCCGAGCGCGCCGCGCGCGCACTGCCCGGCCCCGTGCGGCGGGCCGTCTTCCTGGGCGTGGGGAGCCTAAGCGTGAGCGCCGGCATCATCGGCATCGTGGTGCCGCTCTGGCCCACGACCTGCTTCCTCCTGCTCGCCGCGTGGTGCTTCGCGCGCAGTTCACCTCGCGCCGAGCGCTGGCTGTACGAGAACCGCCTCTTCGGCCGCTACCTCCACGCCTACCGGGAGCGCGGCGTGATCTCCACCCGCGTCCGGCGCGGCGCCACGATCTTCCTGTGGAGCGCGATCCTCGTCTCGGCCGTATTCGCCGCCGGCCAGCTCTGGCTCGTCGCCCTCCTCCTGCTCGTCGCCGCCCTCGTCACCGCCCACCTCTACTCCCTCCCCGGCGAAGGCTAGTTCGGCGAAGCGCCAATCGTGCACGAGAACTACCCCGTGGTCGTGGTGGATCCGGAATGGCGTGGACCGGAAGACATGGGCACAAAGCAGAAGTTCTGGTATCGAGAAGCCGAGGGTCACGGACCGGCCTGGCTCTTCAAGTATCCGCAACCCAACACGGGTCAGCACTGGGCGGAGAAAATTGCGGCCGAAATCGCGCGAGCCCTGGACATCCAGCACGCCAGAACCGAACTGGCGGAGTTTGAGAGCGAGCGTGGGTCGGTCTCCGAGTCCTTCGCTCCAGGAAGCACCGAGCTGGTTCACGGAAACCAGGTCCTTGCCCGGACCGTCGAGGGCTACGACCGAACGGCAAGGTTCGGTCAGTCAGACCATTCGTTCAGCAACATCTGGACATCATTCGAACGGATCTTTCAGGAGCAAGCCGCAACCGAAAAAAACCGGACGGCGTTCGCCGGGTATCTGGTGTTGGACGCGGTGATCGGGAACACCGATCGCCATCACGAGAACTGGGGCTTCCTGCGGCGTCGCGTTGGAGAGGATTGGAGAGGTGGGCTTGCCCCGTCGTTCGATCACGCCTCCTCGCTTGGGAGGGAGCTTCTTGACGAAAGGCGAGCCCTCCTGTTGGACGAGAAGAGGGTGGATTGGTATTCGGAGAGGGGTCGTGGAGGAATCCACTGGTCGGGGGATGCGCGGTACGGTCCGAGTCCCCTAGAGCTGGTGCGCAAGGCGGCCGAGCAGCACGGGTCCTATTTCCGCAGTACCTTGGAACGTGCGGCCGCGTTGACTGATGCCCTCGTAACGGAGCTGGTACATCGCGTACCGGTTGATTGGATGTCGGATCCCGCACGGGCGTTTGTCGTCGAACTGATCTGCTACAATCGAGACCAGCTACGGGAGGTCGCTCGATGACTCCGAAAACTCTGTTCCTGGCGTGGCAGGAAAAGGACAGGCGGCAGTGGTTCCCCGTCGGCCGTCTCGATGTGGACGTATCTCAACCGGAGTACCGGTTCCGCTACACCGGCGGCGCCAGGCGAGCCCGGGCCGAAGCAGGGTTTCCGCTGCTCGTCGAGTTCCCGGAGCTGGAGGAGGATTACAAGGCGTCGAGCCTGTTTCCGCTGTTTCAGAACCGAGTGATCAACCCCGGCAGGCCGGACCTGAGGGACTACCTTCGCAATCTGGACTTGGATCATAAGGCCGACCCGATCGAGATCCTGGCGGCGAACGGTGGTTTTCGTCAGACGGATGCCTACGAGGTCTTCCCGAAGATTGAGAGAGACGCGGACGGATCGTTTTTGTGCCGGTTCTTCCTCCACGGTTGGCGGCACGTCAACTCCGCGGCGAAGGAGCGTCTCAAGCGTCTGATGCCTGGAGAAGCGTTATACGTCACGTTGGAGCTCACCAATCCGGTCACCGGGTTCGCCGTCCAGATCCAGACCGAGGACTACTTCATGATCGGTTGGGCGCCTCGCTATCTGGCCGCCGACCTGGCGATGGCCATGGCGGGAGTGCCTGACCAATACTCCGCGCGAGTCGTGCGGATCAATCCGCAGCCCGCACCTTCCAAGCAGCGTGTTCTCATTGAGATGAAGGGTCGGTGGGACGGCCATGAGCCGATGAGCGGGCGCGACTATATTCCCGTGGTGGACTAGGGCAGGATACCGCAACGTAATCGCCGGCCCCCCGCTACGCGGTGCTGTGCTTCCTGCCTGGCGCCGCCATGTGTTCGCCGGTCCTTTGCCGCGTGTCGAGGAAACCTCTATCGCAGCGCCCAGAGCTTCGTGCTCGCGTCGTATGTCACGACACCCTTCCGCTTCAGGTATTGCTGCGCGTTCCTCACCCCGTGTTTCCACCGCTTCCCGTAGCGCTCGCCGTTGATGACGAGTTCCTCGGAGTCGTCGCAGAGATCCGGTAACAGCCGACCAACCTCCTCGTTGATCGCAGTTGTGGGTTGCGGCCCGCGCGCCAGCACAAAGCGAATTGCCTCGCCGAAGACGGAGTTCGCGCTTCTGTTTCCAACCTGTGCCCCAACGAACCGAGGTCTGGCGCCGCGCATGATCGTCCTGAATCTCGCTCGCGGCTCATGCTCCGCATCTTCGTCGGCCTTCCTTCTGGCTTGGCGGAGATCGGTCTCGATGGATGCAAGTTCGCCGAGCGCAAATCGACTGACCTGATTCCCCAAGCGAACGAACGAGTTCATGTCGTCGCGAATCGTGCGCACAATCGAAGGGTCGCGGAGCATCACGCCATACTCGAGGTTCGTGTCGAGGCCCGCGCGAGTAAGGTTGCCCGACGTCACGATCGCCACCTTCTCATCGGCTATGAAGACCTTTGCGTGGAGGTTAGGTAGTGCGAACACGCGTGCCTTTTCGGACTGTTCCGCGAAGTGGACCAGGGCGGTCACGTCCAGCGCGGATGAAGCGACCGCTTCCGCCCTGATCGCGGTAAGTGTGACCAGTGCAACATCCGGTGCAAGCTGGCGACGGAACCAGACGGCGGCGGAATATGTGATGAAGGGGACCGCGACCACCATGGATTGGCGAGCGCTATTGGCCATATCGGCCAACTCGGCACGCCAGCCCGGGCCGAGGAGTTGCGTCCGTTGACCGGCCCCAGCCGTCCTCGCTGTCTCACCTTCCCACGTGTCGGGCGTCACGGACATGGCAGGCGTTTCCGGTCCAGCCCTCGCCAGATATCCCAGCCGTTCGATGCATCCGCGACGGCCGCCATCACTGCCGCCACTTCATCAGCCGTTCGGCCCTCAGCATCATTCCACTTCCCGGCGTCACCGATGTGGGCTTCCAGGAGCAATTCCAGACGGGCGGTGCTGACATACGGGCGTGTGTCGTTGGCGGCGTACATGGCGCCGACGGCGCACCACCGTACGGCTGCCTGATCTTCCGGATCACAGGTGCACCAATCGGCATCCGCGGCGATATCGCCTTGGATCCAGCCGCGTCGGACCAGTGCTGCCGCGTTCCGGATGATGCGACGCGCTTCCACGTATTCGGACCTTCCATTTGGCTTCATCAGCGCCTTCCGTTGTTTGGTCAACTATTCGCATCGTGCGGTACCTCTGAATGTACGCGGGACGGTGCACTGGTTTCCGGCCCCGGCGGAGTGATGATTCGGCAGGCGGGCCCGGGGGCCCGCGCAAGCCGGCGATCAAGCGTCAACAGGGGGCATGAAAGCGCTTCGGCAAGCGCCACGTACCATCCATCGTAAATGCTGAGGTTGTGGCGCAGTTCCCAGACGCGATCGGCTAGAGGTTCGAACGGGAACGGCTCGATATCGAGCGTCAGCAGGTCGCGGCGGGCGAGATTGACCTCGGAGGTCTCCAGCCGTTCGGCAAGCTCCAGCCGGCGAAGAACGTTGCTCGCTTCCGCGAGGGCGATCTGTGGGCCCGCTAGGGCACGGCCTTCGCGAGTTGCCTCCGCTATGGCAGCTTCCGACCAGGCGCCGTCCGTCCCGAGGTCGGCTACCGCCGCCGCGAGGACCGAGGCATCAACAACGACCGTCACTTCCGGTCGGCGTCTCGCGCCTGCAGGATGCTCTCGGTGGTCACCCGATTGGTCGACAGCCGCTTGCGGGCGCGAACGCTCTCGACCCACTCCTCAACGGTCGGCTTCGCTACCAACCGCGTGAGTTCGCCGCGCAGATACCGCTGCATCGACTGGCCGCGAGAAGCCGCGCGCACCTTCAGCCGGTCACGCACTTCCTCGGGGACGTCTCGAATCGTGATTTGAACACTCATGACATCATTTTGACATCGGCAGCATCGTTTCGCAAGCACGCGCGTTCCCGCGGGAACGTCTCCCGGGCGCGTCCGTCGCTCTATGCGCCGAGGGCGGAGATGAGGTCGGAGCGGGTGAGGATGCCCAACGTGGCGTCTTCCTGCCGTACGAGCACGGCGGGCTGGTCTCCGCTGAGGGCGTTCGCGAAGGCGTGCACGGGGCTCGAGGCCTCCACGACCGGGAAGGGCGGGCCCATGACGTCGCGCACGAGGCGCCCCCGGGCGTCGGGATCTCCCATGAGGAAGCCAAGGATGTTCTGCTCGATGAGGCTCCCGACGACTTCTCCTCCCTCCGTCACCGGAAGCTGCGAGATCGCATGCTCACGCATCGACGCGATCGCATCCTCGAGCGACATGTCGACCGGGGCCGACACGAGCGGCCTTTCGGTCGAACGGCGTGCGACGAGCGCTCCCGCGGTAAGGGTCTCGCCCTCCTCGAGGAAGCCGTGCTCCTGCATCCAGACGTCGTTGTAGACCTTGCCGAGCGCGCGGTAGCCGCCGTCGGGCATGACCACGACGAGCACATCCTCGTCCGAGATCGCCTCGCGGTTCGCCTCCATCCACTGGAGCGCGCCGGCCATCGCCATGCCGCACGAGCCGCCGAGGAACATCCCCTCCTCGCGCGCGAGCCGGCGGGTCATGAGCATCGACTCGCGGTCCGTGACGCGCACGTAGTCGTCCACGATCTCGAAGTTCATGTTGCCGGCGAGGATGTCCTCCCCCACCCCTTCGGTGACGTAGGGCTGGATTTCGTCCTCGTCGAACTCGCCGGTGTGGAAGTACTTCCAGTAGACGGAGCCGTACGGGTCCACGCCGATGATCCGCACGTCGGCGTTCCGTTCCTTGAGGTAGGCGGCGGAGCCCGAAATCGTGCCGCCGGTGCCGGAGCCGACGAAGAGGTGCGTGATCCTCCCCTCCGTCCCCTCCCACAGTTCCGGGCCGGTCGTCCGCAGGTGGGCGAGCGTGTTGGCGGGGTTGTCGTACTGGTTCATGTAGAAGGAGTTGGGCGTCTCCTCCGCGAGCCGGCGCGAGACCTGGTAGTAGGAGCGCGGATCCTCGGGGTCCACCGCGGTCGGGCAGACGATGACCTCCGCCCCGAGCGCCCGCAGGATGGCGATCTTCTCGGGGCTCTGCTTGTCGGTGGTCGCGAAGATGCACTTGTAGCCGCGCGCGATGGCGGCGAGCGCGAGCCCGACGCCGGTGTTGCCGCTCGTGCCCTCGACGATCGTGCCGCCGGGTGCGATCAGGCCCCGCTCCTCGGCGTCGTCGAGCATCGAGACCCCGATCCGGTCCTTGACGGAGCCGCCCGGATTGAAGTACTCGAGCTTCGCGAGGACGGTGCCCGGCAGGTGCGCGGCGAGCCGGTTCACGCGCACCAGCGGCGTGCCGCCGATCGTGCCCAGGATATCCTCGTGCCACATGAAGATTCGCCCTCCCTTGCGCCGGCGCCCGCTCGACGGGCTACCCGGTCAGGTTGAAGAGCCGGCTGTACTTGACGACGAGTTGGCGCTGCTTCGGACCGGCCATGATTCCCGTGCGCTCAAGCGAGCCGGTGTGATTCGTGTCGTTCCACACCACGTACAACCCCGTCCCGGCCGTGTCGAGCCACGCGAACCGGATGTTGGTCCCGACATCCTTCGTATCGTCGTTGTACTGGACGTTCGCCTGCAGGTAAACGCGCGGCGTGAACGAATATGACGCGTTGAAGCGCACGACCGCGGTCTTGAAGCTGCCCTCGTCGAGGCGGA
Source organism: Gemmatimonadales bacterium (assembly GCA_009840115.1). Classification (GTDB taxonomy): domain Bacteria; phylum Gemmatimonadota; class Gemmatimonadetes; order Palauibacterales; family Palauibacteraceae; genus Palauibacter; species Palauibacter irciniicola. Next base: position 28,266 of record VXOJ01000016.1, read on the forward strand.
CGTCGAAGTAGTTCGTGATCAGGCTCGCGCTGAGGCGGTCTCCGTAGCGGTACGCGAGCGTCGCGTTCGGCCCGAATCGGGTTCCGCTGTAGAACCCGCCAAGGTCCCAGCCGACGGAAAGCGACAGCGGAGCGCCCCGGTTCGTGTTCGCCCTGAACTCCCAGTCGATGTTGTGGTACGTGCCGGCCGGGATGACGATGTCCTCCCGGATCGCGAACGGTGCCTCGAGACCCTCCCCCGTGAAGTTGAAGCCGGGAAGCTGGAAGAAGGCGCCGTTCTCGAACTGGAAGTGGTTGTCGATGTGCAGGAGATACGACTCGTTGAAGCCGCCCAGCGTCCACCAGCTGTTCCCGGAGATGTGGGGGCGGAACTCGCGGAACCAGGACACGCCTTCCGTGCGCATGTGGCGGAGGAAGCGCCAGTTCACCTGCCGGTAGCCGCGCCGGTTCACGAAACCGACCTCCGGGTTGAAGGCGTCGCCGATCTGCCGGTACCCGGTCGTGATCTGCCAGTCGCGCGTCACGTACCGCATGCCGCCGGCGAAGCCGTACTCGCCGTCGTTGAACCCCGAGCCCGCGGCTTCCTCCCCGGTCGGGACGGGCGTGGCGGTGAGGCTCGCCCAGCCGTTGAACGTCAGGGCGTCGCCGATGCCGAGCCTGCCGTCGATCCCGTACGTGAGGTTGTGGTCTCCCGCATCGGCCGCATTGAGGCGCGACACGAAGATGGCGCCGAGCTGCGAGCGGTTGCCGAACTCCCGGTACGCCCGCAGCACGCCGAAGTTGTTCGCCGGCGCGATCCGTTCGCTGAGGCCGGTGTCGTCGTCGAAGTGGAAGGCCTCGTCGGTCTGGATGTTGAGCATGCCGACCTGGAAGGCGCCCACCTTTCCGGTCATCCGGGCGCCGGCCGTGATCGGCACCTCCCGTCCGCCCTGAAGCCCGATGCGGCGGCTGAAGAAGAGTTCGGCCGAACGGCTCGCGCCGACGGCGAAGGTGCCCGCGTTCTCCAGGAAGAAGGCGCGCTTCTCCGGGAAGAAGAGGCTGAAGCGCGTGAGGTTCACCTGCTGATCGTCGACCTCCGCCTGCGCGAAGTCGGTGTTCACGGTGAGGTCGAGGGTGAGGCTCTGGTTGAGGCCGATCTTGGCGTCGCCGCCGATCTGCCGGCCGAAGTCCGTCTCCGGCGACGGCACGCGGTAGTCCCTGAAGCCGTCCATGAGCGCGTACGGGCTGATCGATACCGTCCGCCGGGCGGGGGCTTCCAGCGCGAGGGTGCCGGCGAGCGAGACCCGGTACACGCCGAACTGCCTGGGCAGGGGCGCCCACATCGACTGCTCGCTGTTGCGCCGGATCTTGCGCTCGAAGTTCAGGCCCCAGTCCTGCGGTCCCCCGGCGCCGTAGCGGAGGGTCGAGAACGGGATCCGCATCTCGGCGTACCAGCCGCGTTCATCCCGGCTCGTGGCGACCTCCCACGAGGCGTCCCAGTTGAGGTTGAAGCCGCCGGCCGAGCCGCGCTGCTGGCGGCCCCCGCCCCGGCCTCCGCCCACCCCCTCGCCGGTGACCTGGCCGTCGTACTCGATGCCGGCCGGCGTGGTGCCGAAGACGAGGGCGTTCTGCCGGTCCAGGTAGGTGTCGAGCACGACGACGAAGGCATCGGAGTCGTCGAGCGAGGCGTCGCGCAACGTCTGGCCCGTGACGATGCCCGCCGGGTCGTCGTCGAGGAGCCACGCGCCGATGTAGAGCGCCGCGCCGTCGTAGCCGACGCGGACCTCCGTGGACTGCGACACCGGCTGGCCCTCGGTAGGCTCGCGCTGGGTGAAGCCGTCGAGCGGTTCGAGGCCCGACCAGGCGTCGTCGTCGAGCCGGCCGTCGATGACGGGCGGCGCCGCGATCTCCGACGCCCGCGCCCGGGGCGCCTGCTGGCCGCCCAGCAGGCCGGGCACGGCAAGGCTGGAGATGGCGACGAGGCCAAGTACGGCGCGCACGCGGATCTCTTCCCCCCTCAAGTGACGGTCCGCTGAGAAGGTACGGCCCCGCCGCGGATGGCGGCGATCGCGGCGGGGCCCACGCGGCAGCAGCCGCCGACGCCGTCGGCGCCCGCCGCCCGCCACTCGGCCGCGCTCCGGGCCCAGTCCGTCGGGGTCGCGGGGCCCGTCCAGCGCTTCGCGTCCGCGTCCCATTCCTCCCCCGAGTTGGGATAGGCGAGGATCGGTTTTTCGGTCGCCCGCCGCGCCGCGCGGACGAGGGGGACGACGAGGCGCGGATCGACACAGTTCACGCCGACCGCGACGACGTGCGGTTCGGCGTCGCACAGGGCGACGGCAGTCTCGAGCGGGGTGCCGTCCGCGAGGCGCGCGCCGTCGCGACACTGGAAGCTGATCCACGTCGGGCGGTGGGAGACGGCGGCGAGCCGGCAGTAGGCGCGCGTCTCCTCCACCGAGGGCGTCGTCTCGCAGGCGAGGACATCGGCCTCCGTCTCGGCGAGGACCTCCCAGCGCGGGGCGTGGAAGTCGTACAACTCGGCCGCGGAGAGCCCGTAGTCGCCCGTGTACTCCGATCCATCGGCGAGGTAGGCCCCGTACGGCCCGATGCTCGCGGCGACGAGCGGCGGCGGACGGCTCGCGGGCGGCGCGCCGCCGGGCCCGGGCGCCGCCCGGCCGCCGAGGAAGTCCGCGCGGGCCGAGATCGCCGCGTCGACGGACTCGCGCAGGATGCGGGTGGTCGCCGCGGCGCCGAGCCCCCGGGCCGCGAACCCCTCGAAGGTCGCCTGGTAGGTCGCGGTGGCGATGCAGTCGGCCCCCGCCTCGAGGAAGCGGCGGTGCGCGGTGCGTATCGTCTCGGGGTCGTCGATGAGGGCGCGGGCGGACCACAGGGGATCGTCGAGATCGCAGCCCAGCGCCTCGAGTTCCGTCGCCAGGCCCCCATCGAGGACGAGGAAGCCCTCCCGCTCGATGAAGTCGCGGATCGGGTCGGTCAACTCGGGTCCGGGCCGATCATGATCGAGAACCCCTCGAACACGAACTCGATCCCGCCGTCCCGCAGTCGGTTGCCGACGGCGATGCCCTCGAACATGGCTTCCACGGCATCGTGCAGCTCCAGCAGCCGCGACGGCTCCGCGACCGGCGTGTTGTGGGCCGTGAACAGCGTCGTCAGCCCGGGTGCCAGCTCGGCGAGCCGGGCCACCGATGTCCGGTACGCCTCCAGGTCCGTCTCCGGCGCGAAGAGCCAGATCGGGCCCTCGTAGAAGGAATCCCCGGTCCAGAGGAAGCCGGCGTCGCGGTCGAGGAGGGCGATCGCGTCGGGCGTGTGGCCGGGGACGGCCACGACTTCGAGGGTGCGCCCGCCCAGGTCGATCCGGTGTCCGTCTTCGATGAAGGCGGAGACCTCGAAGGCGGGCGTGTGGTAGTTGTCCTCGGTGATCCCCGCGGGAAGGACGCGGCAGAGGGCGCTCGCGGCCACTTCCCCCCGCACCTCGGGGTTCGTGCGGCCACGGGCGCGCGTGCGGGTGAACTCCGTGTCCATGGCGAGCACGCGCTCGAACTCGGCGTTGCCCCCGACGTGGTCCATGTGCGTGTGCGAGTTGAGGACGGTCACGGGCAGCGCCGTGAGCTCGTCCACGACGGTGCGGATGCGCCCGATCCCCATCCCCGTGTCGAAGAGGAGGGCGCGCTCCTCGCCCAGGATCAGGTAGGAGATGACCTCCTGGAACTGGAACGGCTCGTAGATCGCGTACACGCGCGGGGCGACGCGATACACCTCGAACCAGTCATCGGTGGCTTCGACGCGCTCGAGGTCCTCGTACTGCGAGCGGGGCACGTTCGAGCAGAACCCCGCCGTCGCGGCCCTCGATTCGGGGGCGATGTCCGGGCCCGGCGCGCAGGCGAGCGCCCCCCCGGCCAGCGCGCCCGCGCCCGCCAGCCGGAGGATCGCCCCGCGCACGCCCGCTATCCGTCTTCGTCGGTGGTGATGACGCGCCCGACCCTCGCCTGGAGCATCCGGTTGAACTCGGCGAGTTCGTCGGCCAGCACCGCCTGCAGCCGCACGACCACTTCATCGATCTGGTCGCTCAGGAGCTGCGCCACCTCGGCGTGCTGGTCGGTGGGCGGGAAGTCGGCCGTGCCGACCGCCCCCTGGAGGTACTGCAGGCGGCCGGCGATCATCGAGGGCCAGCGCACTCCGTCCGGCCCCGTGTTCTTGAGCTGCACGAGTTCGCCCTCCACCTCGATGAGCGATTCGTCGAGCGCCTCTCCCGCCTCGAGCACGTCCTCCGCGTCCCCGGCCTCTTCGAGCACCGGTCGCAGGTCATGGATCTGCCGCCGCAGGAGTTCGATCTGGTTGACGGCATCGGCGAGCCGGTTCCGATCCTCCACGATGTCGTCGAGCAGCGCCTTCTGCGCGAGGATGTCCGCCATCGAGCCCTCGGAACTCGGATCGCGGAGGACCGTCAGTTCCTCGGTCCCCACGTCCTCGCCGTCCACGACCAGCGTCACGGTGTAGGTGCCCGGGGGCTGACGCGGCCCGCCGCCGAAGCCGAAGAAGCCGCCTCCGGCCGTGCGGGAGACCTCCGGCATCGGCATCCAGTCCGCGAACTGCGGCTTCGTGCGGTACTCGATCGGGTTCGCGTCGGGGCCGCGGAAGTTCCACCACACCCGGTTGAAGCCGTCGTGGCTGGAGCCGTCGAGCGTGGCCAGCGTCTCGCCGTCCGAGTTCTCGACCCGCACCTGGACTTCGCGTCCCTCCCCGCCGCCGAGCCAGTAGTTGATCGACGCCCCGTTGGGCGGGTTCTGACCCACGGACCAGTCCTCGTACATGATCTGCGGCTCGGAGATGTCGTTGAAGCGGTACGCGTCGCGCGGCGCGAACAGGTGGGCGTCGGTGGCCGCGATCTCGGGCGTGAGCTGCTGCACCCCGCTCAGGTCGTCGAGGATCCAGTAGCCGCGGCCGTACGTCCCGGCCACGAAGTCGTTGAAGTGCTCCTGGATGATGAGCCCGTAGTACGGAGACGGCGGGAGGTTCGGCATGAAGAGCTGCCAGCTCTCTCCGTCGTCGTAGCTGATGTAGACGTTCGTCTCGGTGCCGAGGTAGAGGAGGCCCGGCCGCACCGGGTCCTCGAGCAGGTAGCGCGTGTAGTCGACCGGATGGTTGTCGACCCCATCGGTGATCTGCGTCCACGTCGCCCCGAAGTCGTCCGTCTTGTAGGCGCGCGCGTCGAAGTCGCCCACCTGGTGGTGCTCGATCGTGATGTAGGCCTTCGCGACGTCGAAGCGGGAGGCGTCGATGCTCCGCACGATGCCGTCCGGGGGCAGGTTCGGGATGTTCTCCGTGACGTTCGTCCACGTCGCGCCGTCGTCGCGGCTCACCTGCACGAGGCCGTCGTTCGTGCCGGCCCAGAATACGCCCTGCTCGATGGGCGACTCGTCGAAGGCGTAGATCACGCAGCAGAACTCCACGCCGATGTTGTCGGGCGTGAGCCCGCCGGAGACGGTCATCCGCTCCCGGTTGTTCGTGGAGAGGTCGGGGCTGATGACCTCCCAGCTCTGGCCGCGGTTGCGCGTGCGGTGCACGTGCTGACTCGTGACGTAGATCGTCTCGTTGTCGTGCGGGGAGATGAGGAGGGGGAAGGTCCACTGGAAGCGGTAGCGGATCTCCTCCGCCGGATATCCCATCGTGGACTCGGGCCACACCTCGACGTCGCGGAACTGGCCGCGCTCCCGGTCGTGCCGCACGACGATGCCGCCGACCGCGCCGGCGCCGGACGCGCTCGACCACACGATGTTCGGGTCGGTGGGATCGGGCGTCGCGAAGCCGCTCTCACCGCCCCCCACGGTCGTCCAGTCGCCGCGCGGGATGAGTCCGCGCGCCCAGAAGCCGCTGTAGCGCGTGTTCGACGGCCCGTGGTAGGAGGGCCCGTCCTGCCGGTTCCCCATCACGTTGTAGGGGATCTCGTTGTCCACCGTGACGTGGTACATCTGCGCGATCGGCAGCTGCATGCGCGACCACGACTTCATCCGGTTCTCCGTGATCGCGACGCCGCTGTCGCCGCCGATGAAGACGCGGTCCGAGTTCTCCGGATCGACCCAGATGTCGTGCAGGTCCCACCCCGGGGCCTGCGGGTCTCCGCCCAGGGGCCCGCCGCCGAGGAAGTTGAACATCTCGTACGTCGCGCCCCCGTCCCGGCTCACGCTGAAGCTGGACGAGAGGAAGTAGAGTTCGTCGCGGTCGTCGGAGGCGACGCCGCAGCGGGTGTAGTAGGCCTGCCGGGTCGCGAGGTCGTGGCTGTAGTTCACGAGCCGCCACGTGCGGCCGCCGTCATCGCTGCTCCACAGCTCGCCCGTGTCGGTCTCGTACCCCTCCATCGGCACGCCGTCGCTCGTCTCGATGAGGGCATACACCCGGTCCGAGTCCGAGTGGGACATGCAGACGGCGATCTTGCCGAGCGTGCCCGTCGGAAGCCCGTTCCCTTCGAGTTCGGACCACGTGTCGCCGCCGTCCATCGTCAGGTGGAGACCGCTCCCCGGCCCGCCGCTGTCGCGCTTCCACGTCTTGAGATCGATGTCCCACATCGTGGCGAAGATCTTCCGCGGGTTCGCCGGGTCCATGACCATGTCGTAGGCGCCCGTCCCGCGGTCCACGAAGAGGATCTTCTCCCAGGAGGCGCCGCCGTCCGTGGTCCGGTACACGCCCCGCTCGTCGGACTCCGCGTAGGCGTGGCCGAGCGCCGCCACGTACACGACGTCCGCGTCGGTGGGATGGATCAGGATGCGGCCGACGCGGCCGGTCCCCTCCAGCCCCATGTGCGTCCACGTCTCGCCGCCGTCCGTCGACTTCCAGACCCCGTTCCCGATCGAGACGTTCGAGCGGATCGAGGTTTCGCCGGTCCCCGCCCACACGACCGCGTGGTCGCTCGGGGCGACGGCGAGGGCGCCGATGGAGTGCACGGGCTGGTCATCGAACACGGGCCGCCAGTGCAGGCCGGCGTCGTCCGTCTTCCAGATCCCTCCGGTGGCGGCGCCGGCGAAGTACGTGTTGCGGTCCCCGGGGACGCCGGCGATCGAGGAGACGCGGTTGCCGACGGGTCCGATGTGGCGCGCCCGCAGCCCCTCGTACTGCTCGGGCGTGAGTTGCTGGGCCGCCAGCGGCGCGGCGGCCGCAAGGGCGAAGACGAGACTGATGGAGAAGCGGCGAACGTTGGACATGGCTCTCTGCCTCGTGAAACGGGTCGTTTTGGGCGAGGAAACGTGCGGCCCGGGACGAATGCGGGCCAGAGCCCGGCGAACCTCGCTCGTCGCGCCGGTCAGTTGTAGGCGGGCAGCCCGGTCGCGTCGTGTCCCAGGATCAGGGAATGGATGTCGTGCGTGCCCTCGTACGTATAGACCGATTCCAGGTTCGCCATGTGACGCATCGAGGCGTACTCGGCGAGGATCCCGTTCGCGCCGAGCAGGCGCCGCGACTCGCGCGCGCACTCGCAGGCCATGTTCACGTTGTTTCGCTTCGCGAGGGAGACGTGTTGCGGCCGCATCGTGCCCTCGTCCTTCATCCGGCCGAGCCGGAGGCAGAGGAGCTGCGCCTTCGTGATCTCGGTGAGCATGTCCGCGATCCGGACCTGCTGGATCTGCGTCTGCGCGATCGGCGTGCCGTCGAACTGCACGCGGTTCTTCGCGTAGTCGACCGATTCCCGAAAACAGGCCATGGCGGCGCCGACGGCGCCCCACGAGATCCCGTAGCGCGCCTGCGTGAGACACTTCAGCGGGCTCTTGAGCCCCCCGCTGCCGGGGAGGAGGCTCGTGCGCGGCACCCGCACGTCCTGCAGAACGAGTTCGGAGGTGTCGGAGGCCAGGAGCGAGAGTTTCCCCTTCTGGTCGCTGGCGGAGAAGCCGTCGCGCCCCGTCTCGACGATGAAGCCGCGGATCGAGCCGACATCGTCCAGGTCTCCGGTCTTGGCCCAGATCACCGCCACGTCGGACATCGAGCCGTTCGTGATCCACATCTTGGCGCCGTTGAGGATCCACTCGTCCCCGTCCTCGACGGCCCTCGTGATCATGCCGCCGGGGTTGGAGCCGAAGTCGGGCTCGGTGAGGCCGAAGCAGCCGATGGACTCGCCGCTCGCCAGCCGCGGCAGCCACTCGCGCTTCTGTTCCTCCGATCCGAAGGCGAAGATCGGATACATGACGAGGGCGCCCTGTACGGAGACGAAGGAGCGGATGCCCGAGTCCGCCCGCTCGAGTTCCTGCATGATGAGGCCGTAGGCCACGTTGTTGAGGCCCGCGCAGCCGTACTCCTCGGGGAGGTTCGCCCCGAAGAAGCCGAGTTCGCCCATCTGGGGGATGAGTTCCCGCGGGAACGTGCGTTCGATGTAGTGGTGGCCGATGATGGGCAGGACCTCCTGGTCCACCCACTCGCGCACCAGGTCCCGAATGGCGATCTCCTCCTCGTGAAGGAGCGCATCGAGATTGAAGTAGTCGACACCTTCGAAAGTCATTCGTGAATCTCTCCGGATTCCGGGCAGCCCGTGGCTGCGGGACGAGGGACGGCGGACGAATCCGCGCGGAAACAATGGACGCCGAGCGCGACGCCGGCGGCGGCGAGGAGGAGGCCCCCGACGACGCCCGGCCAGCCGTACACGTGCGCGTTGATGACGAGGACGACGCCGACCATGGTGGCGAGCGCCGCGGCCGGAAGCCCCAGCACGGTCCGGACGCCGGCGCGCCGGGCGCCTATCGGGCGAGCCGCCATCGGGTGTAGCCCTTCACGACCTCGCGGCCGATGCGGAAGCCGAGATAGTACGCGGCCACGAGCGGCAGGCCCCACGCGTACGCGGGCAGGAACCCGAGTTCGGGGGAGGCGCGGAGCCAGACCACGACCCAGACGCCGAAGGGCAGCGTGATGCCCGCGGCGACCACGTGGCGCCAGATCCGCATGCGCCGCTGCATGCGCGGCCCGCAGGCCTCGCACCAGTCGTCGGCGTCCAACTGCCCCTTGGGGAACATCAGGCCGCAGGCGCCGCACATCACGCCCTTGAAGTGAAGCTCTTCCATGGGTTCCCGCTCCGTGCCGGTCGTTCCGCGCCGGTCATTCACCCGCGGCATCCAGTCGTTCGATCACCGCGGCGGCGAACTCCGCCGTGCCCGCGGACCCGCCGAGGTCCGGAGTATAGCCGGCGCCCTCCTGCAGGGTCCGGTGCAGGGCGGCGCGGATGCGCGCGGCCGCTTCGCGTTCTTCGAGGTGGTCGAGCAGGAGGCAGCCCGCGAGCAGGAGGGAGGTGGGGTTCGCGATCCCCTGCCCCGCGATGTCCGGGGCCGATCCGTGCACCGCCTCGAAGATCGCCGCCCGCTCGCCGAGGTTCGCTCCCGGCGCGAAGCCGAGCCCGCCGATGAGCCCGGCCACCTGATCCGAGAGGATGTCGCCGAACATGTTCTCGGTCACGATCACATCGAAGCGGTACGGATCCAGCGCCAACTGCATCGCCGTGGCATCCACGATCTTCTCGTCGAATTCCACCCTTCCCTCGTACTCGGCCGCGACGTTGCGACCGACCTCGAGGAAGAGACCCTGCGTGTATTTGAGGATATTCGCCTTGTGGACGAGCGTCACGAGACGCCGGCCGTGGGCGAGGGCGTACTCGAACGCGAAGCGGACGATGCGGCGCGACCCGTAGCGCGTGATGAGCATGACGGATTCGGCGACGGCGCGGGGGTCGTTCTCCATCCCGATGAAGTGCTCGATCCCGGCGTAGAGGCCCTCCGTGTTTTCGCGCACGATCACGAGGTCCACGTCCGGATAGCGCGCGGCCGGAAGCAGGGTGACCGCCGGACGGACGTTCGCATACAGATCGAAGTGCTTGCGGAGCGCGACGTTCACGGACCGGAAGCCGGAGCCGATGGGGGTCGTGAGCGGCCCCTTGAGCGCGACGCCGGTCGCCTCGATCGCTTCGAGGGTCGCCTGCGGCAGCGGCTCTCCGACGGTCTCCATGGCGGTGACGCCCCCGAGGCACTCGCGCCAGCGGATGGGCGCGCCGGCGGCCTCCAGGATCGCGAGCGTGGCCTCGGCGATCTCCGGGCCAATGCCGTCCCCCGGGATCAGTACAACGTCGTGCGGCGTCTTCATCGTCACGAGGGTGCGAGCCGGTCGGCCACGCGCAGCGCGAGCGTGGTGAGGGCGAACGGCGACGCGGCCTCCGCGGCCGCCCCCGCGACGGCGCCGTGCCAGAGGACGGCGCTGCGCCGCACGTCGATGACGGCGAGCTGCAGGACGGCCCGGCGCTCCCGATACGACACCGCGAGCGGCAGGACGACGAGGCGGGCGCCGAACAGGGCGGCCACCTGGCGGAGCTGCGTGTGGAGCGGTTCGTAGAGCTGCGACCGGGCGTCCGGCGCGGCGAGCAGGCCCCGGTAGGCGAGCCGCCCCGGGTCGACGCCGATCGTCGGGTTGCGGGCCAGGCGGGCCTCCACGGCGGGCGCGAGCGCCCAGTGCGCGGCCCCGTCCTCCTCGCCGAACGCGAACTCGATCTCCGCGTTGAGGAGGTCGATCGTGCGCGCCGCGCTCCCCGTCCCCCCGGCCCACGCCCCCTCGCCGTCCGGGACGGCCGACTGCACCGGGAGGACGACGACCGGCACGCCCGCGGGCACCTCCGGCGGGTCGGCGGCCGGAGGCTGCTGCGCCGCCAGGGCCCCGGCGGAGAGAAGGGCGAGCGCGCCGCACGACGCGGTGCGGCGTCTCATGCCCGCGCCGCCTCGACGCCCGCGATCTCGGCTTCGATCTCCTCCTGCGAGAGGGTGCGATCGCACTTCTTGGCGAGCCGGAACACCGCCTCGCACAGGGTTTCGTCCCCGGCGTCGTATCCGTGCTGGCTCAGCCAGAAGCGGACGTTGCTGAGACCGGACACCGGAGAAATCTCGATGATCTGCTTCCGGCCCACGATCGAAGCGGGGACGCCGCTGTAGACGCAGTCCTCCAGCCAGCCGTCCCCCTTCTGCATGGCCTTGATGATCGCGGCCGCGTGCACGCCCGTCCCCGTCCGGAACGCGTCGTCCCCGATGACGGGATAGTTGTGGGGCACGTCGACCCCGCACATCTCCGCCGTGAGGCGGCAGTAGTCCGACAGCCGGTCGATCGGGTGGTCGTGCGTTCCCAGCAGGTGGAGGTTCACGAGCAGCAGGTCCATCTCGACGTTGCCGATCCGTTCGCCGATCCCGAGCGCGGTGGCATGCACCCGGTCGACACCCTCCTCGATCGCCGCCAGCGCATTCGCGAGCCCGAAGCCGCGGTCGCGGTGTCCGTGCCAGTCGATCTTCACGGATTCTCCCGTGCCGGCCACGATGTCCTTCGCGAACCGCACAAGTCGCCGCACCCCGTGGGGCGTCGAGTGACCGACGGTGTCCGCGAGACAGATCCGGCGGGCCCCCGCCTCGACCGCGGCCGAGAAGAGCCGGGCGAGCGTCCGGGGCCGCGACCGCGTCGTGTCTTCCGTCACGTACATGACCTCGAGTCCCTCGCCGATGGCGAACTCGATGGCGTCGCGCGACGAAGCGAGGATCTGGTCCACATCCCAGTTCTCGGCGTACTGGCGGATCGGCGAGCTGCCGATGAAGGTCGCGACCTCGATGTCCAGACCCGTCGCCTGCTGGACGCGCGCCACGGGTTCGATGTCGGCCCGGACCGTGCGGGCGGCCGCGTTGGCCTCGATCGGGAGCCCTCCATCGACGATCTCGCGAGCCAGCGCCAGGCACGCTTCGTAGGCGCGGGGGCCGGCGCCGGGAAGGCCGATGTCGACGGCGTGGATGCCGAGGTCCACCATCAGGTGGAGGAGTTCGATCTTCTTCTCGATGGGCGGGTCCTTGACGGACGGATTCTGGAGGCCGTCGCGCAGCGTCTCGTCATCCAGTTCGACCCGGGTCGCCGCGTAGTCGTGGCTCCCCGGAAGCGCATTCCAGTCGTATATCAGTTCGTCCTGGCTCACGTCCGCTCGCCTTCGACGACTCCGTCGTCTCCCACGCTCACTCTGCCGCGCACGCCTCGAAGCGTCACGCGGTCCCCGACGAGGGAATCTATCAGATCGCAGTCCTCGATGACGCTGTCCGCGCCGACGATCGTGTGGCGGAGGCGCGAACCCCGGACCCGGCTGCCGGCTGCGACGCTCACGTTGGGGCCGACCGCGGACGTCTCGACGACGGCGTCGGCGGCGACGGCGATGGCCCCGTCGACGGTGACGGAATCCGGGAGGTCCGGATCCCCTCCGTGTCCGCGCTCGAGCATCACCCGATTCGTCTCGAGCAGCGTTTCCGGCTGCCCGCAGTCAAACCAGCCGCCGACTTCCGCCGTATGGAGACGTGCGCCGCGGTCGATCATGTACTGGAACGCGTCCGTGAGGAAATACTCCCCGAGGTCAGGGTCCCGATCCATCACATGCCGAATCCCCTCGAACATCAGCTCGTGATCCTTCACGTAGTAGACGCCGATGTTCGCGAGCTTCGATACCGGTTCCGACGGCTTCTCGACGATCCGCTTCATGAATCCCGCTTCGTCCGTCAGGATGACGCCGAACCGCTGGTAGTCCTCGACCTCCTTGGCCCAGATGATGCCGGACGCGGACGCGTGGCGGTGCAGGACGCTGAAGTCGGCGTCGAAGAGCGTGTCCACGAACACGATGAGGACCGGCCCGGTCACGTGGGGTTCCGCCAGCGCGATCGCGTCCGCCGTCCCCCGCTGGACGGACTGTTCCACGTACGTGACCGGGAGGCCGGGGAACTCCTCCGCCATGAAGGCCCGGATCTGGCCGGCGAGGTGCCCGGTGATGCAGATGAGATCGTCCACGCCCTCGGCTCGGAGCTGCTCGACGACGTAGGAAAGCACGGGCCGATTGGCCACGCGGAGTAAGGGTTTGGGACGGGTGTGGGTGTGTGGACGGACCCTTGTACCCATTCCCGCCAACGGTATTATGGCCTGCATGTTGAGCCGTCAGAGTTTCGGGAGAGTGGTGCTGCTTTCTGCGGGGGCCGGGAGCCCGGGCCAACCGGGCCCCGCGGATCGCCAAGCTATCCGTGCGCGGCGGACGCGGGCAACCGGGGAAAGAGGGCTTCCGGGGTGACGGAGGCATCTCCCGAGGGCGGGCAGACCGGCGGACGCTCCCGCTGGCTGCACGAGAATTCGGCGGACACCCGCGCGCCGGGCGGGCCCGAGCCGCGCGTCTACGAGATCGCCTTCTCCCGGGTCTGGGACCAACTGCTGAAATACGTGGGGCGGCGCTGGTGGTGGACGCTCGCCCACCGCGACGAAGACCTCGGACTCATCTCCGTCAGGTGTGCGGTTCCGCTCCTGCGCTGGTCGGATGACCTGACCATCTGGGTCGCCCTCGATTCGAACGGGCTCACGCGGGTCGAAGCGTTTTCCCGCGCGCGGAGGCGGGATTTCGATCTCGGCATGAACCGGCGACGGATCCGGCGCATGCTGAAGTCGCTCGACCGGGCGCTGGGACCGCGAGCCCGACTGCCCGAGTTCGCTCCCGGCGGGGACGCGCGGGATGCGCCGGGGGGGACGTGATCGGGCGCTGGCTCCCCAGGGCGGCGGGCGCCGTCCTCGTCCTCTTCGCGTGTGCAGGACCTCCCCCCGACGGAACGGCGGAATCCGGCGCGGAGATCGCCGGCGAGCCGCTCACTCCGGCGGTCGACGCGCGCTATCTGACGCACCTTCTCTTCGCCGCCGACGACGGGACCGCGTTCATCGGCTCGTTCGATCAGACGGCCGAGGGCGAAGATCTGCGCCTTGACTACGACGTGCGCCTCGCGGAGGGAGACGCCTGGCGGCCCCTCGTTCTTTCGCGGGACACGGTGTCCGTGGCCCGCGCGGCGTGGCGGCTTCTGCCTACGCCGTCGATGGCGGTGCGCGTGGGCGACGCCGGCCAGATCGTGAGTCTCCGGTTCGGCGAGGGCGAGGACGCGGATCCCGTGCGTCTCCTGGCGGGGGAGGAGGTGTCCGTCTGGACGGGGCCGACAGGGCAGCGGGAGTCGCTGGGGATCGCGGCGCTGCAGACGAGTGACGGGGCGGTGCCGGGCATCCTCTTTTTTCGGCGTGCCGCGCGGGCGCTGAGCATCCCCGTCGCGACGACGGATGGCCAGACCTTCGTGTTCGCCGACTCGCTCGGGAACGGCCTCGTCGTCCACGCGGGCACCCTCCGCCAGCCGGCGGTGGCCTACACCTGGCTGCACGGCGTCGACGCGGCGTGGGGCGACGTGACGCTCGAGCCGCCGGATCCGGGTCGGGCCGGCGGGGAGGCCGCGGCCTGGCGGTTCGAGATCTCGGGTACGACGGTCCGCGGGAGCTTTCGGCCGCTGGCGAGCGAGGACCCCGGCGACGGCACGCTCATCCGCATGGAGGCCGTGGTCAACATCGGAACGGAGGTACTCGACTTCAACGGGTTTGCCGCCACGCTGCCTTCGCCCTGATGGAGTTCGACTGGCTGCGCGCCCTCGTCACGGTGGCCTTCGGCGCCCTGGCGGGCGGAATCACGAACCGGATCGCCGTGTGGATGATCTTCCATCCCTACCGTCCGCCGAAGGTCCTGGGCCGGCCCGTGCGGTGGTTGCAGGGCGCGGTGCCGAAGAACCAGAAGCGGCTGGCGGATTCGGTCGGGGGCGTCGTGGGGGGAGCGCTCCTCACCCCGGAAGACATCACCTCCGAACTGCGGCAACTCGAGTCCGCGTTCCGGGAGCGGCTGCGGGAGCTTGCGGTCGAACTCGGCGAGGAAGAGCAACCCGCGCTGGCCGACCTCCTCCCGGAGGCCGCGCTCGCCGAAGTCCGTGAACTCCTCACGCGGATCCTCGGACAGGGCCGCGAGTTCCTGGCCGGGACGCTGGACTCCCCGGACTTCGGGGATGAAGCCGGGCGCCTCCTCGAGTCGATCCGGGAGTCGCTGAGCGACGAATCGCTCGCGCAGACCCTGGAGCCGGAACGGATCGCGGCCATCCGCGACACGATGGACGGCTGGCTCGCGCGGCTCGTCGATTCGTCGGCCTTCGAGGCGACCGTGCGTCGCCACCTGGACGAGGCCGCCCGGCAACTGCTCCAGCCGCACCGCACGTTCGAGCAGCTGATTCCCGCGGGGCTCGTTGCCGCGCTGGAGCACGCGATCAAGGACTACCTTCCGGTCGCGATCGAGCGCCTGGGCCGACTGCTCGATGATCCGGACGCGCGGCGGCGGATCGAGCACGTGCTCGGGGAGCTGTTCGACCGCTTCATGCAGGATCTCCGCTTCCACCAGCGCGTCGTGGCCCGCCTCATCGTGACCGAGGAGACCGTGACCCACGCGCTCGATGCCCTGCGGGAGGAGGGCGCCGACCGCCTCGGCGGGGTGCTGCGAGAACCGGAGGTCCAGACGGCGATCGCGCGGCACGTGAACGACGGCGTCGTCGAGTTCCTCCGGCACCCTCCTTCGGAGGTCATCGGCGGCGCGGGCGATCCCCAGGTCGAGAGCGCGCTCGATGCGTCGGCCGAGTGGCTCGTGAGGGCGGCGCGGGACCCGGGCTCGCGGGCCTTCCTGCTCGACCGGCTCGAGGGGCTGCTCGAGCGCTTCGGAGAGAGGAGCTGGGCGGACCTGCTGCGCGCCGTCCCGGCCGACCGCGTGGCGGCCTCGCTGGCCGCCGGGTTCCGGTCCGACGCGGGACGCGTCCTCTTCGACTCGATCGCCGAGCCGATGGCGGACCGGCTCCTGCACACGCCGATCGGGCGGCTCGGGCGCTTCCTGCACGAGGACGCCGCGGTACGGCTTGCGGATACGCTCGCCACGCCCGCCTGGGACTGGATCGTCAACCGCGTGCCGGAGGTGGCGGAACGAATCCGGATCGCCGAACGTATCTCGACGAAAATCGAGAACTTCTCCATCGAGCGGATCGAACACCTTGTTCGCGACATCAGCCAGCGCGAATTCGACCTCATTGTGCGGCTCGGATACCTGCTCGGCGCCGGCATCGGCACCGGGCTCGTGATCCTCGACTCCCTCCCGGTACTCGAGTTCATCCGGGGACTGTTCGGATGAGACCGGCGCGCATCGTTGCCGCCGCCGCGGTCGCATGCGGCGTCGGTCTCGCCGGGTCCGCCTGCGCTTCTCCCGATGCGGCGATCGACCGCACGGAGGGCACGGGGGAGTTGCGCGGGCTGGCGATCGAACAGCCTTTCGAGGCCCCGGAGTTCGCCCTGACGGATTCGCGGGGGCGCCGGTTCGACTTCCGGCCGGAGACCGCGGGGTCGCTCACGCTGCTCTTCTTCGGGTACACGAACTGCCCCGATATCTGCCCGGTGCAGATGGCGGTGCTCGGGGCCGCTCTCGACGATCTTTCGTACCCGGAGCGCCGGGAGATCGAAGTCGTGTTCGTGACGACGGACCCGGCGCGCGACACGCCGGACCGGCTGCGGAGCTGGCTGGACCTCTTCGACGCCTCCTTCGTCGGCCTCTACGGGGAGATGGAGACGGTGAACGAGATCCAGGCCGGGTTCCGTCTTCCGCCCGCGCGGATCGAAGGGACCTCGCCCCCGCCGGGCGCGGGAGAGCCGTACCTGGTGGGACACGCGACGCCGGTCGTCGCCGTCACGGGCGACGGCGTGGCGCGGGCGCTGTACCCGAGCGGCGTGCGCCAGACCGACTGGCGGCACGACCTTCCGCTGCTCCTGCGTCTCAACCGGTCCGTTTCGAAGCCGGGGGGCGAAGCGGGTCCGAGCGGCGGCTGAGGCACGCGATGCAATGGTGGTGTGCCGCCCAGGGCATCCCGTGGGACTGGTCGTGGCGCCCCTACCCGGGCGTCTGGCTCTTCGTCGCGTGCCTGTGCCTCGCCTATCGCGCCTTCACGCGGGGCGCCGTGCCTTCGCGACTCGAGGTCGTCCGCTTCGCCGGCGGCGTGCTCATCCTCTGGATCGCGCTGGACTGGCCGGTGGGTGCGCTGGGCTCGGGATACCTGGCGTCGGTGCACATGGTGCAGTTCCTCCTCATCGCGCTGCTCGCCCCGCCGCTCCTCATCGCGGGGCTTCCGCGCGCGGCGCTGGAGCGCGTGCGGGGCGGCCGGGCCCTCTCCCTCCCCGGATTCCTCGCGCGGCCGCTCATCGCGCTGCTCTTCTTCAACGCGATCGTCATCGCGACGCACTGGCCGGAGGTCGTGGACGGTCTCATGGCCTCGCAGGCGGGCTCGCTCGCCCTCGACATGGCCTGGCTGGGCGGCGGACTCATCTTCTGGTGGCCCGTCGTGAGCCCGGTGCCGCACCGGCCGCGCTTTCCGCTCGGCGTGCGGATCTGCTACCTGATCGCGAGCACCGTGCTGATGACGCTGCCCTACGTCTTCCTGACCTTCGCGGAACTCCCCTTCTACGCCACGTACGAACTCGCGCCGCCGGTAGGGACGCTCTCCGCAGGGGAAGACCAGCGGCTCGCGGGGCTGATCATGCGGATCGGCGGAGGCACGATCCTGTGGTCGGCGGCGGGGATCATCTTCTGGTTCTGGTACCGCTCGGAGAACGACGCCACCCGCTGAGGCGGGGTTTTGCCAAGGGGCGCTAGTCGCTCACCTGTTCGGAGACCCAGTCGACGTAGGGCGCGGAACCGGCGGTCACGGAGATGAAGAGGATCTCCGGCACGTCGTAGGGATGGAGTTCGCGGATGCGCCGCTCCACGGCGTCGCTGCGGGCGGCCGTCGTCTTGAGGATGCCGAGGGCCTCCGCTTCCTCGCACACCTCGCCCTGCCAGCGATACACGGAGGTCACGCGGTCCACGACGTTCAGGCAGGCGATGAGCCGTTCTTCGACGAGGGTCCGTCCCAGCCGCAAGAGTTGTTCGCGGTCGGGCCCCGTGACGAGCCCGGCCACGACGTCGCTCACGGGCGGTCCCGCTCTTTTTCCCGCCCGCTCATGGCGTCCTCGGCCCGCTCGTAGAGCGCTTCGATCGCGTCGGCGAAGCGGGCCTCGATCACGCGACGCTTGACCTTCAGGGTCGGCGTCAGCTCCCCGCCCTCGACGGTGAACGGCCCCGGGACGAGGAGTACGTCGCGCGGCCGCTCGTAGTGCGCGAAGTCCCGGCAGCGGTCCCGCACGGCCTGTTCGAGCATGGCGCGCGTCCGGGCGTCCGCGACGAGGTCGGCGTCCGCCGCTTCCTCGACCCCGTGCAGCTCCGGACGAACGGCCTCGAATTCGGGCACGACGATGACGATCGGGAACTTTCTCCCGTCGCCCAGCATCACGGCTTCCGCCACCATCGGGTGCCGCTTGATCTCCGCCTCGACGGGCTGCGGGGCGATGTTCTTTCCGTAGGCGGTGATGATGAGGTCCTTCTTGCGGTCCGTGATCCGGAGATACCCGTCGTCGTCGATCTCGCCCACGTCGCCGGTGTGGAACCAGCCGTCGCCGTCGATGGCTTCGGCCGTCGCCTCGGGCTTGTTGTAGTAGCCCGCCATGATCTGCGGCCCGCGGATGAGGATCTCGCCGTCCTCGGCGATCCGGATCTCGGTGCCGGGGATCGGCTTGCCGACCGTGCCGAGGCGGATGGCGTCGATCGGATTGAAGCTGACGGCGGGCGAAGTCTCCGTGAGCCCGTACCCTTCGACGATGGGCAGGCGCGCGGCGAAGAAGAAGCGGGCGATGGCGGGCGCGAGCGGGGCTCCGCCGCTCACGAAGTAGCGGACCTGTCCCCCCGTCCGGGCGCGCAGCTTCGAGAACACGAGGCGGTCGGCGAGCTCGGCCTGGAGACCGAGACCCGGCCCCACCCGGCGTCCCTCGAGCTCGGCCATCGCACGCGCTTCCCCGACGCGACGCGCCCAGTCGAAGATCTTCTGCTTCGCGCCGCCCGCCTCCCGGGCGGTGGCTTCGGCCCGTTCGAGCACCTTCTCGAACACGCGCGGGACGGCGGCCATGAAGGTGGGCGAGACCTCGCCGAGATCGCGGGCCACCGTGTTGGGGGACTCCGCGTACGCGACGGTCACTCCCGCTCGCCACATGATGTAGTGGCCGACCGTGCGCTCGAACACGTGCGCGAGGGGCAGGAGCGCGAGGGCCACGTGCGTGGAGTCGATCGGGAACACCCGCAGCGCCATGTCCGCGTTCGAATGGAAGTTGCCGTGCGTGAGCATCACGCCCTTCGGGTCGCCGGTCGTGCCCGAGGTGTAGATGAGCGTGGCCAGGTCCTCCGGACGCGTCTTGCGGGCGTGCGCTTCGTACGTCGCCGCGAGCGCTTCGGGCGCGGACTCGCCCAGATCGGAGAGGGCGTCGAGCTGCAGCGTCGCGAGCGAGGAGCCCTCGGGCGCCGTGACGGCCCCGAAGGCGATCGCCAGTTCCAGGGCGGGCAGGTCGTCCTTTACCCCCGCGACCTTGTCCAGTTGCTCCTGGTCCTCCACGAACACCGCGCGCGCGCCGGAGTCCGCGAGGATGTAGCGGACCTGGTCGGCGGGCAGCACGGGGTAGACGGGGACGGAGGTGAGCCCCGCCATGACGATGCCCCAGTCCGCCAGGGCCCACTCGAGGCGGGTCTGCGAGAGGATCGCGATGCGGTCGCCCGCCGTGAAACCTCGTGTCCGGAGCCCGAGCGCGATGGCGCGGGCGCGGCGCCCGATGTCCTCCGTGGAGGTCGAAACCCACGCGCCGCCCGCTCCCCGCGTACGCGCCGCGTCCTCGCGGGGCCGCGAGAGCCCGTCGAGGAAGAGTTCCGGTAATGTGCCGGGCCGATAGTCGTCCGGGAGCGGGCTCGAGACGTGCACGCTGCTGGTACGCGGGCCGCTAGTGAGCAACCGATTCCGCGGCCGGCACACCCAGCCGCTGCAGCGTGCGCCGGGCATGCTCGAGGTGCCTCGGCTCCTCCCGGTCTCCCCCCGCGTAGGCGAGGAACTCCTGAAGGTGCCGCGAGGCGTCCCGCTCGGCGCCCTTCTTCAACAGGAGGAACGCCAGGCCGTAGTGCGCCGCGGTGCTGCGCGGGCGCTCCTTGAGGGCGGCTCCGTAGGCGCGAACCGCGTCATCGGTCAGTCCGATGTGCGTGTACACCACGGCCATCTGTTCCAGCGTAGCCGGATGTCGCGGGTTGTACTTCAAGGAGAGCCGAAATGAAATGAGCGCCTCATGGTAGAGTTCCTGCCGAACCAGTTCCACACCTTCCTCGTAGAAGTCCGGCTGCTTCCGTCGGCGCCGTCCGTCAGTGTCCCAGATCTTCCACCACACCATGCCACCTCCCCCCGAGCGAGCTGGACCGTACGTCTCACTCAACCACCTTCCACACAGCCCCACACATCTGGCGACAACGGGGAATTATAGCGTTTCGTCAAGCTGTGGCAAATTTTCCGGCTACGCTTCCGGCTACGTCTAATGGCGTTCACCGACCCAGACGGTGCGGTCGGAGGCGACTTCCGCGAACTCGGACGCCGCGAGCAAGTCGAGGTCCGGAGGGGTCGGAGTCTCCACGACGAGGCGTGCGCCGGGCCGCGCGCAGCGCGTGACCTCGGACAGTCGGAGGGCCATGGGAGCGGCGAGCGCGATGCCGTGCAGCGCGCCGGAGCGGATCGGCCAGCGGTCCGGCGCGGCGCCCAGAAGCGGATCGACGCCGACGACGAGGTCCTCGATGGCCACGGCGGCCGGGGAGGAACGGTCGCCGGTGTCCGGCAGCCAGGCGACCACCTCGAGACGGTCGCCGAGACGGGCGACGTGAGGGGCGTACGCGGCCAGCCGCGGGCCGAGGAGCACCGCCATGCCGGCGCGGTCGCTCACGCCCAGCAGGGCGGCAAGACGCAGCGCCGCGTCCGGAGCGGCGTCCCCGGCGGGTCCGGCCGAAGCCGCCGCGGCATCGAGCGCCGTGGCGTCGGGGGGTGCCGTCCCGGCGTCCGGGGTGGCCCGTCGCGCGGCATCGGAAAGATCGAAGCGCATCGTCCCGCCGCGGATGGGCACCTCGATCTCGCACAACGGACAGCCCAGCCGACCCTCGACCACGCGACGCGACGCGGCCCGGTCGACGAAGGCGACGAGCCCGGCCGCCGCCCCGCAGTCGGGACAGTCCAGGACTTCAGCCAGTTCGAGAAACACGCCGCCGTTTCGGGCCGGCCACGACGCTAGTCCGAGCGGGTGAGGCGGAGGAACTCCTCGCGCGTCCGGTGATCCCGCCGGAACAGGCCGCGAACGGCGCTCGTGATCGTCTTCGAGTTCTGCTTCTCAACGCCCCTCATCATCATGCAGAGGTGAATGGCCTCCACGACGACGCCGACCCCCTGCGGGTTGAGCGCGTCCTCGATCGCCTGCGCGATCTGCTCGGTCAGGCGCTCCTGAAGCTGAAGCCGGCGGGCGAACACGTCCACGATGCGGGGGAACTTGGAGATGCCGACGATGCGTCCGTTCGGAATGTACGCGATGTGCGCCTTGCCGAAGAAGGGGAGCATGTGGTGTTCGCACAGCGAATAGACTTCGATGTCCTTGACGATGACCATCGAATCGTGGGGTTCCTCGAAGATCGCCGTGCCGATGACCTCCTCGACGGTCTGGCCGTAGCCGCGGGTGAGAAACTCGAGGGCGGAGGCCACGCGCGCCGGCGTCCGGACGAGCCCCTCGCGGTCGGGGTCCTCGCCGATCAACTCGAGCTGTTCGCGGACGAGACGCGACAGACGCTCTTCGCTCACGGGCTCCTCCAGGAGTGTTCCGGGATGTCGCGGACGAATGCGGGGCGCAGCCGCGCCCCGTCCGGGATGCAAAAGGGGCGACCCGTGGGTCACCCCCTCTGTAGAATCAGATGCAAGGGGATTTCTTGAAGCCCTCCGCAACACGGTTCGGCCCCTCCCATCGGTTTCCGCCGTCCCCGCAGGGCATGACGTCCGCCTCCGGATCGGAGACTCTATGGGCAATTGTTGGCTCAAGAAATATGGCCTTGCATCCGTCTGCGTGAACGTTAGTGCGGCTTCGGGTTCGCGGCAAACCCCTGTGGCGCACGCCGAACGGAGGGCCCCGGTGGCGCGCGGCGATCGCCGACACCATGATGCTTCCGAACATCTCCCCAACGGAGGCGCCATGGCCCGCCGACCCTCGCCGCCACGTTCCGCCGCGTCGTCACAGGAGGTGACGGATGAGCAACTCGACGCGTACATCCGCACGCGCCTCGCGCTCGCCGGCGTCGATCTCTCCGTGCTCCCCGACGACGATGAGGATGCGCCGGCGGATCAACGCCGCATCATGGCGTCCGCACGGCGCTTCCTGAGGTCGACGCCCGGGGCGATCGCGGACTTCGAGTTCGACCCCATGGGGCCGGCGCCGGCCATCTACCCCGCCGAAGTGAGCGCGTGGAACCGTGGGTGAGCTGAACCGGCGCCGCTTCCTCGAGCGGATGACGGCGCTGACCGCGACGGCCATGGCGGCCCCCGCGACCCTGGGCGCGGTCTCCGGCACGGGATCCGGGGTCGGGGTGCGACCCCCGGGAAGGACCGGAGCCGGCGGCCGGAGCGGAGAGGGCGGCCGGGCCGTGGCCGGACGCCTCGGCGAACCGGACCTTCCGCCTGCCAGCCGTCCCCAGCCTGCGGACCCGACCGAACTCACGCTCGCGGAGGCGGCGCGGCTCCTTCGTGACGGCGACCTGGGCGCGGTCGAACTCGTCGAGGCGTATCTCGCGCGGATCGGCCGTTGGGACCCCCGCTACCAGGCGTTCAACACGGTGGTTTCCGTGTCCGCATTGGAAGCGGCCCGGGCCGCCGACCGGACGCGCGGGCGGGCGCCGCTGACCGGGGTGCCGCTCGCGATCAAGGACAACTACTTCACGGCCGGGGTCCGCACGACGGCCAACTCGTTCATCTTCGAGGACTTCGTGCCGGACTTCGACGCGACCTCGTGGGCCCGGCTTCACGACGCGGGCGCGATCCTGCTCGGCAAGACCCAGATGGGCCCGCTCGCGACGACGGCCGCCTCGACGCCCACCGGAGAGCGCACGACGGTGAACGCCTGGGCTCCGCACCACGACGATGTGAGCCCGGGCGGGTCCTCGAGCGGGTCGGCGACGGCGGTCGCGGCGCGCATGGCCGCGTCGAGCACGGGCACGCAGACGGGCGGCTCGATCACGAACCCCTCGAACGCGCAGGCCCTGACGGGAATCAAGCCGACGATGGGCCGGGTCTCACTGCACGGGATCCTCCCTCTCACCTATACGCGCGACCATCCCGGCCCCCTGGCCAGGGACGCGGTCGACGCCGCGCTGATGCTGCAGATCATGGCGGGGCCGGACCCCGCGGACCCCCGGTCCCTCGGCCTCCCGCCGGTCCCGGACTACCTGGGGGCGGTGCGCGGGGACGACGCCGCGCTCAGGCATCCGGAGCGCGGGGGGGCGGTGCGGATCGGCGTCCTGCCGGGCTTTCTGGACGAGCCCGAACCGCCGGAGGATCCCGGGCCCGACCCGGATCCCGACATCGACCGCATCGGGAGTTCGTTCCCGCGGCGCGAGCGGACGCAGGCGGCGTACCGCCGGGAGGTGGCGACGGTCGAGGCGCGGCGGCGCATGCTCGCGACCCTCGAGGAGATGGGGGCGGAGATCGTCGAACTCGACTTCCCCACCCACTGGGAGACGCTGACGAGCTTCAACTTCAACAACGTGCGGCTCCCGGAGCGCTCCGAGATCTTCCTCGAACACCTTCGCGATGACGTGCGGAAGTTCGGCGTCTCGCTCGCGCCGTGGATCAACGGGCTGCTCCTCCCCGCGGCGGAATACGTGCGCGGCTCGCGGGCCCGGCTCGTCCTCCTGAGGGAAGTGCTCGACGACGTGTTCGGCCGCTGCGACCTGGTGACGCAGACCGCGCCCTTCCCCTTCGACATGGTGGGGCTGCCGCTCATCGGCTTCCCGATCGGGTTCGAGACCGGGTCGACGGGATACCCGAGACCCATCGGGGGCATGTTCGGCGCGGAACCCTACGCGGAGCACCACCTGCTCGCGGTCATCGCGGCGTACCAGCGCGCGACGGACTGGCACCTGCGGCGCCCCGCGGACCCCGGCGACCTTCGCCCCGCGGACGGAGACGGGGACGGTCCGCGCGACGGATCCGACCGCCGGGGCGGCCGGACCCGTTCACCGGGGCGCTACGACCTGTTCGACGTGATGGAGCGCGGCGAATAGCGCCACGCCAGCCAGCGCTCACCACGCGATGCCGTAGTCGTCGCCGTGGTGGCTCGAGCCGCCCCAGAAGGCGTCGTTCTCCCAGTCGAAGAAGATCGCGTTGATCGGCCCGGACGTGCGCTCCGAGAAGGTCAGGTCGTATCCCATCGACTCCAGGGCGGAGCGGATCCAGGGCGGGGTCGCGTCCTGCAGGAGCATCCGTCCCGGGCGCGTCTCGTGCTGGCCGAACGAGCCGCGCATCTGGAAGCTGTTCATGTTCGGCGCCTCGACCGCCTGCTGCACGTTCATGTCCCACTCGACCACGTTGAGGAAGAACTGGAGCAGATTCTGGTCCTGGCCGTCGCCGCCCTGGACCGCGAAGGAGAGGAAGGGACGGCCGTCCTTCAGCGCCATGCCCGGCGTGAGCGTGGCGCGCGGGCGCTTGCCGGGTTCGATCACGTTGTACGGGTTGTCCGCCTCGTCGAGCACGAAGCTCTGGGCCCGCTGCGAGAGCCCGATCCCGGTCTCCCCGGCGACGACGGCGGGGATCCAGCCGCCGGAGGGCGTGATGGAGACGACCCAGCCCTCGGCGTCCGCCGCCTGTACGGAGGTCGTGCCGAGATAGAAGTCCTCATCGAGTGCCGCGTGATCGCCCAGCGACAATTCGACGCCCTGTTCCGTGGTGACTTCGGCCCGCGTCCCCCAGCGCTCGAGCAGGTCGGCGAAGGGGTTCTCCTCCCCCTGGAAGGGATAGGGATCGCCGGGCCCCGCGTTCGGATCGTTCCGGTCCCAGTCGATGGTCTCGAGCCGGGCTCGCGCGTAGTCCTTCGAGAGGAGTCCCTCGATCGGTTCCGCGGGCGGGAAATACGGGTCGCCGTAGTAGAAGTCGCGGTCGGCGAAGGAGAGGTTCATCACCTGGTAGAGCGCGTGGAGGTAGTTCGCGCTGTTGTATCCCATGGCCTGGAGGTCGAGCTGCTCGGCCATGTTGAGCGCCTGCAGCATGACGGGCCCCTGGACCCAGGTCGTGAGCTTGTAGACGTCGATCCCCTTGTAGTTGGCGGTGACGGGTTCCTCGAGGTAGACCTGCCAGTTCGCCATGTCCTCCATCGTGATGAGCGAGCCGGCCGCCCGCGCGCCCGCGACGAAGTCGGCCGCGATGTCGCCCCGGTAGAAGGCGTCGTAGGCCGCGTAGATCGCCTCCTTGCGGCTGGCGCCTCGCGCCAGCGCCGCGGCCTCGGCTTCCACGAGCCGTTCGAGCGTCCGCTTGAGGTCGGGCTGCCGGAAGATCTCGCCCTCCCGCGGGCCCGGGTTCTCCGCGTCGTCCGGGTGCGTGAAGTAGACATCCACGGACGACGGCCACTGCCGAATCTCGTCCGCCGTATTCCGGATGCGGCGCGCCGCGTCCGCTTCGATCGGGTACCCGTCCGCCATCTCGATCGATGGCTGCAGGACGTCGGCGAGACTCAGCCGGCCCCACTCGGCGAGCATCGTCATGAGCCCGCCGGGCGTGCCGGGGGTCACGGCCGACAGCGGACCGAACTCGGGCGGGAAGTTTTCGTGGCCCTCCGCCCGGTAGTGGTCGGGGGTCGCGCCGGTCGGCGCCACGCCGAGCGCATTGACGCCGATCACGCGCTGTTCTCCGGGGTGATAGACGAGCGCCTGCGTCTCCCCTCCCCACGAGAGCACGTCCCACATCGTGGAGGTCGCGGCCAGCATGGCGGCCGCCGCGTCGACCGCGTTCCCGCCCTGGTGGAACATGCGCGCGCCGGCGGTGGCGCCGAGCGGCTTGCCGGTGATCGCCATCCAGTGGCGTCCGTGCAGGACCGGCTTGGCCGTGCGCTGGGCCTCGAGGACCGGGGGCAGAACCAGGAGCAGCAGGGCCGCGAGCGCGACGCCGGGCGTCCGCACGGGGCGGGGGGAGCGGGAGCCGAAAGCGACAGACATCATGGAATCCTCCGGGTAGGGACCGAGCGAGCCGACAGCCGAATATGGACCCCGCCATGCGCGTGGCGAAAGCCGGGCCGGAGCCGGCAGCCCGTGGCCGGAAACCCGGCGGCTAGCGCCGGCGTCGGATCCCGCGCCTCAGGGCGGTGGGCTCGGGGCGCTCGACCTCCGCCTCCTCCGGGGGCGGCGGCTCCACGTCGGGTTCGAAGCCGGGAACGACGCGGCGCTCGATCGTCTCGCCCAGCAGCCGCTCGATGGCCCGGATCTCGACCCAGTCGCTCGCGGCCATGAGCGTAATCGCGTCGCCGGTGTCGTCGCCGCGGGCGGTGCGGCCCACCCGGTGCACGTAGTCTCGGGGATCTTCGGGCACGTCGAAGTTCACGACATGGCGGATGCCGCGGATATCCAGACCCCTCGCGGCCACGTTCGTGGCGACGAGGACGCGGATCGAGCCCTCGCGGAAGCGCCGCAGCGCCTTGTCGCGCTGGTCCTGGTGCTTGCCGCCGTGCAGCCCCGCCACCGCGACGCCGTGCGACCGCAGATAGTCGGCGAGGTAGGTCGCCGTCACCCGCGTGCGCGTGAAGACGAGCACCTGTCCGTCCGGCCACTCGCCGAGCAGGTGGTGAAGGAGCGCGTGCTTCTGCGACCAGTCCACCGGATGGAGGACCTGGCGGATGCCCTCCGCCGCGGTCTCCCGGCCCACCTGCACCTCCTCGGGGTCGGTCATCAGCTGATGCGCGAGCCAGCGGACGCCATCGGGCATCGTCGCGGAGAAGAGGAGCGTCTGCCGGTCGTCCGGCGTGTGGCGCACGATCTCCTTCACGTCGTCGATGAACCCCATGTCGAGCATGCGGTCGGCTTCGTCCAGCACGAGGACCTCGACGCGGGACAGGTCCGCGTTCCCGCGCTTGATGTGGTCGAGCAGGCGGCCCGGGGTGGCGACGAGCACGTCGCACCCGAAGGCGAGTTCTTCCTTTTCGGGTCCCAGCGGGGTGCCGCCGTGGACGATGACGGACTCGATGGAGGAGACCGCGCCGTAGGTCGTGACGGCGGCGCCGACCTGCTGTGCGAGTTCGCGCGTCGGCGTGATGACCAGGCCCCGAGGGGCGGTGGACGGTTCCGTGGCCGCGAGCCGCTGCACCGCGGGGAGGGTGAAGGCCGCCGTCTTCCCGGTGCCGGTGTGCGCGGTGCCGAGGACGTCGCGCCCGGCGAGGATGGCGGGAATCGCCTGGCGCTGAATCCCGGTGGGCTCGGCGTAGCCCGCCCTCGCCACGGCCTCGACGAGATCGGACGAAAGACCGAGTTCGGCGAAGGGGTGCCCTTCGTCACTCACGTGCGTACCGTCTCATGAGGCGCGGGGTGCGGCGGGCGAACCGCCGGACCGGCGAGCGTTTCTTCGGGAGCGGGCAGGATGACCAGACTTCGTTTCGCCATGGAATGGGACAGCCATCGGGTCTTCGCCCGACGGAGCATGCGCCGCCACGGTGGGGCGCGGGAAGTCGCTTCGCAAGACGGAGGGGAGTCCGCAGGGGCGAAGCTCCGCCGCGGCGGGGGCCGAAGGCGTGCGCTTCGACCCCGACGTCAGCGTGCTCGCGACGGCCGAACTGCGGCGCCGCTCACCCGGGCGGCACCTCGGGCCGGCTCCGGGCTGCCGAGCGTGAGGTCGCACGCCAGGAGATCGTCGTCCGTCTCGCGGCGAACCACCTCCCGCGCCGCGCCGTCCCGCACGAACACGACGGAGGGGCGTCCGACCCCGTTGTAGCGGCTCGACATCGCGAACACGTAGGCGCCCGTGCCCGGGATGGCGAGCACGTCGCCCACTGCCGTGTCGCCGGGGAGCGTCGCCGCCGGCGCGATCACATCGCCCGACTCGCAGTGCCGTCCCACGACGCGAAACGTCGGCCCGGCCTCGCGGGGCGGGCGCGACGCGTTCAGCACCTCGTAGCTCGCCCCGTACAGCGACGGGCGCGGGTTGTCCGAGAGCCCGCCGTCCACGGCCAGCGCCTCCCCGGCCCCATCGATGCGCTTGCGCGCGTGAATCGTGTAGAGCGTGAGGCCCGCGTTCGCGATCACGGACCGGCCGGGTTCGACGATGAGCCGGTACGCGCCCAGCCGCGCCTCCGCGTCGGACCGGCGCAGGCCGGCCTCCAGCGCCTCGGCATACTCCCCCGGCGAGGGCACGTCGTCCCCCGCGCGGTACGGCGCCGCGAGCCCTCCCCCGAGATCCAGGTCGACCGTCTCGGGGAAGCAGAGCCGAAGCGGCGCGACGAAATCCACCGCCGCCTCCGCGACGCGGGAGAAGAGGGCGGGGTCCCGAATCTGGCTGCCCGCGTGGATGTGGACGCCGGCCAGACGCCACTCTCCCGCGCCCGCGATCCGGCGCGCGACGGACGCCGCGACGGGCGGCGACATCCCGAAATGCGTGCCCGGCCCCACGGTCCGCACCTTCTCGTGCGTTTCGGGGGTCAGGTCCACGTTCAACCGCAGGAGCAGGTCGGGACGACGGTCGGAGCCAACGACAGCCGCGGCCCTCCGCAGGTCGTCGACCTCATCGGGATGGTCGATGACGACCCGTCCCACCCCGTACGCGATGGCTCGTTCCAGCTCGACGGACGACTTTGCGTTCCCGTGCAGGATGACGTCGCGCATCGGGAACGCGGCCCGCCGCACGAGTTCGAGTTCCCCGCCGGAGACGACATCCACGAGCCAGCCCTCCCTGGCCAGGAGCCGCACCAGGGCGCCGCACAGGAAGGCCTTGCCGGCGTACGTCAGTCCGGCGTCCGCTCCGAAGGCGGCGCGAAAGCGGGCGAGACGATCCTCGAGATGGCTTTCGTCGACGACGACCAGCGGCGTGCCGAATCGGGCGGCGAGTTCCGCCAGCGCGACCCCGCCGACGCGCCCGCGCCCGCCGGCCTCCGTCCATGAGACGGGCAGAACGTCCCTCACATCAGCGCCCCGACGACGGCGAAGCCCGCGGTCGCGATCCCCCCGGCGACGATCGCATACGGAATCTGCGTCCGGACGTGCTCGATGTGATCGGTGGCCGACGCAAGAGAGGCAATGATCGTCGTATCGCTGATCGGGCTGCAGTGGTCACCGAAGATGCCGCCCGACAGCACCGCCGCCACGAAGGGCGCGGGCGGCAGGCCGAGGGCGTTCGCGAGCGGGACGGCCACCGCGAGCATGATCGCGAACGTCCCCCAACTGCTCCCGGTGGCGAAGGCGATCCCGCCCGTGACGACGAACACCAGCGGCAGCAGCACCATGAGCGGGAACGTGTCTCCGACGATGCCCGCCGCGTAGAGACCCGTCCCCAGCGATCCCGTCACGTCCCCGAGCGACAGCGCGAGCCAGAGCACGACCGCCATCCCGGTGAGCGCCCCCGCCCCCTTCAGGCCGACCCGGCTCAGGCTCTCCAGATTGAGGGAGCGCTGGCCCAGGGCGAGGAGCCAGGCGAGCGCCAGCCCTACCAGCACCGCCCACAGCACGCTCGTCGTGCCGGAACCCTCCGCGATGGTCCCTCCGCCCGTGACCCACATGAAGACGGGCATGGAGACGACCATGGCCGCGATCGGGATCAGCATGTTGCGAGGCTTGAGCGCGACGCCCTCGGCCGGCGGCGGTGCGATCTCATCCGGGTCCGCGAGCGCCACCGCGTGGTCCCAGTGGAGACGCCCGTCCCGCGTGCGCGCCTCGGCCTTCTTCATCGGACCCCAGTTCCAGCCCCGGAAGGCGGTCAGGCCCGCGAGGATGAGCGCCGCGACGGCGTAGAGGTTGAGCGGAATCGCGACGAGGAAGACGCCGAGCGGGTTGGCCACGCCCTGCTCGGTCAGGATGCCCAGAACCAGCGCGCCCCAGGCGTTGAACGGGATCAGGATGCAGACGGGCGCCGAGGTCGAGTCGACGATGTAGGCCAGCTTCTCCCGCGAGATTCGGAAGCGGTCGAAGAGGGGCCGCGACACGGAACCCGCGACGAGGATCGTGAGATTCGATTCGATGAAGACGACGATCCCGATCAGCCAGGCCATGATCTGGGCGCGCCGGGCGTTCGTTACCCACCGAGCCTCCTCGACCCAGCGCACGAAACCCCGCATGCCGCCGTTCGCCTCCACCGTGGCGATGAGGGCGCCGATGAGGAAGGTGAAGATGATGACCCGCGCGTTGCCCGCGTCGCCCAATACGCCGATCGCGCCATCGATCGCCGCCGCCGCGCCGGCGGCCGGGTTCCAGCCGGAGAGAATCGTGTGTCCGAGCCAGATGCCGGCCGCCAGGGAGAGGAAGACCTGGCGGGTGTAGATCGCGAGCCCAATGGCCAGCAGGGGGGGAAGAAGCGAGGCGAAGCCGTACGTACCGACTTCCTGCAGAGCGATTTCGGCCATTCACGTCCTCCCGGGGTGTAGCGGCCCGCGGCGGCGACTCAGCGCTTCGAGACCCAGCGGCTCCGTCGATCGTAGAACCTGAGGGGTCGATCCGCCGCGCGCGAGATCCCGATCCGCGTCGTCACCTGCACGGCCGCCTCCGGGACAGGCTCTCCCCAAAGCAGGGAGAGCGGAGGATGATCGAGCCGGTGTCCCTGCAGTTCGGGGCCCACCGCGAGCGCCTGGGCGAGTCGGGCCGGACCGTTGGTGAGTTCGGCGCGGCCGCGGCGGCGGCGCATGACGTCGAGGCCCTCGGTTGGCTCGACGGCTCGCAGGAGAACGCCGGCCGGGAAGCCTTCCGGTCCCGTGACCACGTTCAGGAGCCAGTGGATGCCGTAGTTGCGGTGGATGTACGCGGTGCCCGGAGGTCCGAACAGCGGGGCGTTCCGCGCGGTGCGGCCGATCCGCGCCGCCGCGTGGCAGGCTTCGTCCTCGGGCCCGGTGTAGGCTTCCGTCTCGACGATGCGGCCGACCGTCCGCTCGCCCGCACAGTCGGAACGCACCGTGCAGCCGAGCAGCGCACGGGCCACCTCGACGGCGGGGCGGGACAGAAAGTCGGCGCCGATCGGTCCGGATCCGGGATCCGAGCCGGCCGGCTCGTTCAGCTTTCCAGCTCTGCGCGCCGGGCTTCGCGAACCACCTTCGCCCGACCTTCCGAGAGCACTTCTGTCAGGCGCGCCGGCTCGGAGTCGATGACCTCGAACACGCGGTCTCCGAAGTGGTCGAAGAGCACCTCCGCGGTCCGCTTCCCGACGCCCGCATAGTTGCGGACCATGTGTCCGATGGGCCCACCGGCCGGCTTCGAGGCCGGCTTCGAGGCCGGCTTGGAGGCCGATTTCGCGGTTCCGCGGGCCGACCTGCCCGCCCCCCCGGCCTTGCGGGCCGCCGGCTTGTCGCGAGCCGGGACGTCCGCGCGCTTCGCGTCCGCCTTCGTCTCCTCCGTGGCCGTCTCCTCATCGGCCACCGGACCGATGCGAGGCGCACCCGCCTTCTTCGCCGCGCCCGCCGCCGCCGTCCGCCCGCGGGATCCCGAGCGGTAGCGCCCCAGTGTTCGCGGAGCAGACGCCTTCTCCCGGGCGGCCGGCCGGCTGTCCCGGGCCTCCGGCTCGTGCTTCGGCGCGGACGCCGCGGGCTCCTTCTTCGGCGTCTCCTTCTCGCGACTCGGCCGCGAGGCCCGCTGTCCCCGCGCCTTCGGCTGGCCGCGGCGGTCGGCAGGCCGATCACGCCGCTCGTCGGGCCGGCCCCGCTCCGCCTGACGCCGATCCGACCGGCCTTCCCCGGTTGCCTTCGCCTCCTGGGCGCCGGACGCGTCCTTGCCGCCGCGTTCGGACCGAGGCGGCTCCGCCCTCCGTTGCTGAGGCGGCTTTTTCGGCTGGCGTTGCGCGTCCGCGCTGGCCGCCGGAGACGACGGCGCGCGCCGGGGCGCCGGCTTGCCGCGGGGGGCCGGCTTGCTCCGGGGCGCAGACTTGCTCCGGGGCGCAGACTTGCTCGGCCGCTCTGCCTCCCTGCGGGCGTCCGGCTTGCTCGAGGGTTCCGGCTTGCTCGGGGATGCCGGCCCTCGCCGGAGGCGGCCGAGCGTCTTGCGCGCGGCCCGGGCCGCAGCGGACAGGGGGGACCGTCCCCCCGCCTCGTCCGGGGTTGCGGCCGGCTCCGACGCCGCCTTGCGCGCGGGCGCGGCCGGGACGGTCAGATAGTGATTGCCGTCATCATGCCGCGACATCCGGACCACGCCGGCGTCGTGCGCCGCCCGCAGGAACAGGCTGAACTTGCTGAAGCCGAAGCTGCCCTCATCGAAGGCGGCGTCGTACTGCAGCAGCTTGCGCTTGGCCATGGAATCGCGGACCGGGGCTCCGTCCCGCGAGAGTTCGGCCACCGCGCGCTTCAGCGCTTCGTAGGCGCCGTCGAGGGCCGCTCCCGGAGAGTCCGTCGTCTTCGCCGGCGGCTTTTCGGCCTTCGCGGGCGCCCGCTCTTCCGGGGCTTTCGCGGCGGACCCGCGGCCGCGACCGCGGCCGGAGCCTCCGCGGCGGCCGCGCCGGCCGCGGCTCCTGGCCTGCGCGGTCTCTCCTTTGGAGGATACCGCGTCGGCGGCCTCCGCCGATGCCGGTGGCGCGCCGGACGGCAGGCCGATGTCGTACTGGCCGTTTTCCCGCTTCTGCAGCACGATCCGATCGCGCTTGGCCGCTTCGCTCAGAAACCGGTTGAACCGGGAGAAACCGGCCGTTTTCTCGTCGAAGCCCGGGTCCATCTCCAGCATCACCTGCTTCAGGCGATCCGACCGCATGACATCGCCGCGCTCGGCCATGCGCGCGACGGCCCTGCTCGTCAGCTCCCACGGATCGTGCTTCCTGGTCTGGATTTCGTCGGCCGAGGTGAGCCCGGACAGCCGGTTGTAGCTGTAGTACTCGTCGCAGTTCTGGACGAGGATGTCCGAAGTGGATTCCTGGAGCCCCACGCCGATCACATACTTCCCGTACTCCTTCAGCTTCAGCACGAGGCTGGAAAAGTCGGAGTCCCCCGACAGGAGGATGAAGGTTCCGATCTCCGGGCGCGTGAACACCAGTTCGAGCGCGTCGATCGCGAGCCGGATATCGGTGGCGTTCTTCTTCGACGACCCGTAGGCGGGCGCGAAGATGAGATCGACGGAGGACTCGGAGAGCGGCACGATGTACTGGGGATAGCGTCGCCAGTCCGCGTACGCTCGCTGGACGGCCACCTTGCCGTGGATGATGTCCGAATCGAGGAGGTTTTGGAGTTCCTGTCCCAGGTTGGACCGGATCCCCATGGTCACGTTGTCGAAGTCGATGAGAAGCGCCGCGGCGCCTGCCATATCGGCGGGGGGGCGCCGGTGAGGCGCCCGCGTGTACATGTCGTTCATGTCCTCTTGTTCCGTTCGTTGCCGCGAACGGCCCGGTGAGGCCCCTCTGCCTCGCCCCCGGTGGCGGGGGGGATGGTGAGAGGGGTCTACGGATCGCCGTTCGCGCTCTCGCCGATCCGGTCGCGGGCCGCTTTGCCCGTCGACCGCAGCGGCGATCTGGTCTAGTCGGCCTCGGCGCGTACGATGCGGGCCAGATTCACGCGGCGCGCTTGTGTGCTGGAGGCCTCCGGCAGCTCATCCAGAAAGTGAATGAGATCCGGCACTCTGTGCTCTGCCAGAGATTCGTGGCAGAAATCGCGGATTTCGTCGGCCGTGATCAGGGCCCCTTCGGCAGTGATCACGCAGGCACAGATGAGTTCGCCCAGCACGTCGTTGGGGATCCCGAGAACCACCGCTTCTTCCACCGCGGGGTGGGACCGGAGCTGCGCTTCGACTTCGGCGGGGTGAACGCTGTTACCCCCGCGAAGAATCACGTCGCTCAGGCGGCCGACGATATGCAGGTAACCCTCGGGGTCCACCATCGCAAGGTCACCGGTCTTCAGGAAGCCGTCCTCGGTCATGGTCTTCCGAGTCTGGCCGGGTTGGCGGAAGTATCCGTGCATCACGTTGAAACCGCGCACGGCGAGTTCGCCCACGGACTCGTTGGGGAGTTCCCCGCCGGCCTCGTCAAGCACCCTCACCTCGACCCCTTCGAGTGGCCGACCCACCGTGTGGGCCCGCTTCGACTCCGGATCCGACCGGGCCGTGATCGACACCGTGGGGGAGGTCTCGGTGAGGCCGTAGGCGCTCTCGAGATCGGGGATCAGGCGACGGCGCGCATCGCGCACGAGGGCCTCGCCGACCGGGGCGCCCGCGATGACCCCGGTGCGCAGCGAGTCGGGCCGGGCCCTGCCCTGTTCCAGCGCCCTAAGCAGCATCACGAACATGGTCGGGACGCCGTGAACGACCGTGGCCTCGTGCTCCCGCGCGAGCGCGAGCGCGCCCGACGCGTCGAAGGTCTCCTGCAGCACGAGCGCCCCCCCGGTGCCGAGCGTCGTGAGCAGCGCCGTGAGCCCGAAGATGTTCGGCAGCGGGACGACACAGAGCGTGCGATCCTCGGCCTCCAACTCCAGCCGTGCGGCGGTCGCGAGCGCGGTCCGCACCAGGTTGTCGTGCGTGAGGACGACCCCCTTCGGGGCCCCCGTGGTGCCGGGAGTGTACAGGATCGCGCACGGATCGCGGTGCGGGTCCACCTCCGTCGGCGGGATTTCCCGACCGCGGCCGCTCGCGATGAGATCCTCGAACTGGAAGATCCGGTCGTCGTACCAGAGATCCTCCTCTCCGACCGTCACCACGTACTGAAGATCCGGCAGCCGCGTGAGGAGGCTCTCGAAACGCTGGAGGTAGTCCACGCCGTTCCAGTTCTCCGCCGTGATCGCGACGGCGGCCTCGGAATTCCGCAGCGTGAAGCGGAGTTCGCGCGGCGAACAGTTCGGACCGATGGGCACGAGGACGGCGCCCGCTTCCGCGACCGCCAGGGCGGAGACCACGAATTCGGGCCAGTTGGGCAACTGGACCGCGACGCGGTCCCCCGGCTCGACCCCCAGGTTGTGAAGCCCCACCGCGAGGGCGCGGGCCTGCGCCGCGACGCGGGAATAGCTCCACGACCCGCCCCCCGCCCATATGCAGGGCGCGTGCGGGCTCAACTCCGCGTGTCGCGCGAAGAGACCGGCGACGCTGAGCGTGGAGGTCGGGGACGGTTCGGGGGGGATCACTTCCGACAATCTCAAACGCCCGGGGCCGGTCGTAAAGCCGTCGCGAGCGGTTGTCCGAGGTCCTCCTCGCCGAGAGCGAAGCTGTGGCGTCCATCGGCGTCGGTGGCCACCTCGCCGAGCCGCGACAGGAATACGCAGCGGATCCGGTCCCGACGCGCCTTCTTGTCCTTCGACATCGCATCCCGAATCTCGGCTGGCTCGCGGTCCGTCTCCCAGTCGCCGTCGAGCCCGCACGCTTCCAGCAGCGCGGTGAGCTGTTCGGAGGTTCCGTGCTCGGTGACGCCTAGCAGTTCTCCCAGACGCGATTCGACGCGCATGCCCGCGGCGACGGCCTCGCCATGCAGGAGCTTGTAGCCCTCGAGAGCTTCCAGGGCGTGGCCGACGGTGTGTCCGAAATTCAGGATCTCGCGGCGGCCGCGCTCCAGCGGGTCATCGCCGACCACCGCCGCCTTGTGCCCCACGACGCGCTCGATCAGTTCGCCGGACGCATCCGGGTCGCCGCTCGATAGCGCCGAAGCCCCCCGGTCCATCCAGTCCCAGAGCTCCACATCGAGAATCGCCGCCGTCTTCACGGCCTCCGCCAGCCCGGCGCAGCGCTGGTGCCGCGGCAGCGTCTCCAGGACGGCGGGATCGATGAGCACGGCCGATGGGTGATGGAAGGCGCCGATCAGGTTCTTGCCCGCCTCGGTGTCGACGCCCGTCTTCCCCCCCACGGAGCTGTCCAGCATGGCCAGAAGCGTCGTGGGAACCTGAATGACGGGAACGCCGCGCATGTACGTGGCCGCGACGAAACCGGCCAGATCGCCCGCGACCCCGCCTCCCAGCGCGACGACGGCCGAGTCGCGACCGAACCGCGCGTGAAGCATGCGATCGCTCAGCGCGGCCCACTGCTCCCGGCTCTTGTTCCACTCGCCCGCCGGAAACGGGAACAGATCGGAGGCGAGACCGGCATCCTCAAGGCGGGAGACGACCGCGGCGCCATAGAGCCGCGCGACCTGCGAATCCGCGATCACGGCGTATCGGTGCGCCGGCGCGTACTCCCGGCAGACCGACGCCGCGTCGTCGAGCAGGCCCGGTTCGATGTGAATCGGGTAGCTCCCGCCTCCGGCGGCTTCGACCTCCAGAGTCCTACGGCTCATGAGCCTCCATCGGAAGCCTCCGTCAGGCACAGTTCCGTGACCGTGACGCCCTCCCGGCCCACGGCGGCCGCCAATTCGGCGATCGAGCGCCCGAGCGACGGATGTCGCCAGGCGCCGGCAACTTCCGCCAGCGGCAGCAGCACGAAGGCCCGCTCCGCGAGCGCGGCGTGAGGAATCGCGAGGTGCGGCGTCTCGACGACGTCGTTCGCGTAGAGAAGGATATCGAGATCGAGCGGACGGGAGGAGTATCTCGGCGCGTCGAGGTCGCGGCCCGCCCGCGCCTCGAGGTCCTTGAGCGAAGCGAGCAGCGCGCCGGGCTGGAGACGGGTCCAGCCGGCGCAGCAGGCGTTCAGGTAGGCGGGCTGGTCCAGACCGTACGCGGGCGCGGTCTCATAGACCCTGGAGAACCGGGGTTCGACCAGCACCGTCTCCGCCAGGCGCCGCGCGGCGACGCGCAAATGGTCGATGCGAGAACCCAGATTCGATCCCATCCCGAGGGCCACGGCCCGCAGCGAGGGGTCGACCTCGGATGCTGGCCGGCCGGGGGCGCCCGAAGGGCTAGCGGCTCTCCGGGAGGGCCGGGACGATGTTGTTGCCCGGATTCGTGTTGCCCGGCTCGTCGAGCGCGGTGTCTTCCATCGAATCGACGTTGGGAACCGTGGGCCCGACGTTGAGGTCCACACACCCGGTCGCGGACGCGCCCGCCAAACCGATCAGGACCGCGCATGTCGCCAGGAAGTGCGTGGCTCTCAGTCTCATGTATCCCTCTGTGTTCTTGCTCAAGACCGTCTCCGTCGCCGAAAGCTAGCGCGGCGGACGACCGCCGCACAACGAGGAAACGTCCGAAGTCCGCGATTTCTGACAACCCCCGATTCCGGACGTAAAGAGGCCACCGGGACGGACCCGGTGGCCTCTTCCACAACCCGGGGTCGCCCGCAGGCCCCCGGGCCGGGACACTCCGCCGAAATTGCTAACGCACCACGAGATCGGCGTTTGCGGCTCGAGCCTCCCTCGCGAGACTCCTCTGGATACGCTCCAGCGAGTACGCCGCACGCAGCAGCGCAGCGTCGAGACTGCCCGGCACGATCGCCGGCGGGATCGGATTCCCGGCCGAACTCGGCTCCCCTCCGCCGAACGTGTAGATGTCCCGCTGCAGGACCTCGAGATCCGCGGCCGGGATCGGCAATTGCAGCGCACTCCCCGCCGGCATGATGTCGTTGCGCCGGCCGTGCCAGAACTCGAGCCCGCCGAACACGTTGAACACGTTTTCGAAGTGCTCGAACCACATCGCGTCGCGCAGGTTCCCGCAGCGGCCCTGTACGTCGTACCGCTTCCGCGGCGTGCATTCGCCGTTCGCGTTCGATGGCACCGCATCCGTCGGGTTCGACGGCGCGGGCGGCAGGCCCGCCTCCATGCGCGTCTTGTTCACGATGTCCGCGGCGGCCCCGAAGTTGCCCATGCGGTAGTGGCCCTCCGCCACGTACGCGTCCATCTCCTGGTGCGTCATGGACTCCATCGCGCCGAACTCGCAGCGGCTGCAGCTCAGCGTGTAGTCGTCGTACCGCGAGTCGCCGTAGTGCGACTGCCGGTACGTCCCGCGCTCCGGCCGGAAGATGATCGTGGCGTTGTACCGGTGGCGCGGACCGTACGAGGCGGCCGAGGGACTCACGGGCTCGCCCAGCGTGCCGGTCTCGTTCACCGCCGGGAACCGCTTGTCGTCGCCGAACGTCATCTCGCGCGCCGTCCGCTGTTCCGTGGGGAACGTCAGCCAGTCCTGGTACTGGCCGCTCTGGTCCGCCATGCCGACCCAGTCCATGTGCATGCGGTGCCAGGTGTTGTTCTCCTGCATGAAGATCTTGATGCCGCTCCACCACGGGGTCCCGGAAGAACGGTCCTGGCCGATGGCAACGAGTTCGCGAATGCCGTTCTCGGCGTCGGAGATGACCTTGCCCCAGTTCACGCCGGCGGCCTCGGCGTCGGTTCGCGGCAGGTTCGCGGCGCAGCGCGCCTTCCAGCTCACGAGGTAATCCGCGAGCTGGTTGTTGTCCCAGGGATTCCCGTTGATCCACGTATCCGGGAGCGTGAACGAGGACGACCGGGCCGCCGCCTCCGCCTCATCCAGCTTGTTCACGGCGTACTGATACACCGCGTTGTAGTCGACCGTGTCCAGCTCGCCGCTGAGATCCACGGTCTCATCGACGATGAAGGCCTGATCGTACCACAGCGCGAGCAGGCAGTTGAGTATCGCCTGACTGGCTATCGCGAACGTCCGGGCGCGCGCGTTCCGCTCGCCGCCGGGGCCGATCTCGAGACCCTCATCGAGGGCCCGGATCCCGTCCGACGCCGCGGAGATGCCGCCGTAGGCGTCACCCCAGTTCGCCTCGAAGACGTACGACGGGCTGTACGAAGCCGAGTTCGGCAGCGGCTCCCGGGGCTCACGACCGAGGTCGTTCATCCCCATGTTGCCCCACGTCGCCGTGTGGCGGCTCGACATGTGGTTGAAGGCGAAGTTCGCGTTGTTCCAGTAGTGCCCGATTTCCCAGACCTTGAGGTACGAGCTCGCGATGAGCGTCTCCACGTCGTCCGGGCCCGCCAGGGCTCGCGTCCTGTCCGGCTCGTTCAGATTGTCGACCTGCAGGTCGCAACCCGTAAAGCCGACCGTAAGCGCCAGCGCGATGGCAGGCAGCGTCAGCTTCCTTTTCATGATCCCTCCATTACTCAATTCCATGTCGTCCGACCCCCATCAGCGGAGGGATGTCAGAAGACGAGCTCCGCCGAGAAGGTGAACGTACGGAAGTTCGGGTAACCGAAGCTGTCGTAGCGGTTCAAGGTCGCGCTCCCGACCTCCCCACCGTCCCGGCCGACTTCGGGATCGTACCCGCGGTACTCGGTGAACGTGAACAGGTTGCGCCCGATGGCGCTCAGTGTGACCCGGTCGAACACGTCCCCGAACACGGACGACGTGACTGACTCCGGAAGCGTGTAGCCGAGCGAAAGCTCACGGACCTTGAGCCACGTGCCGTCCTCGCGGAACCAGGAGTTGTCCGACCCGACGTTGTAGATGACCGAGGCGTAGCCCGTCGGCTTGTTCAGCTCGAGCGGCTTGCCCGTCTGGTCCACGTCCTCGCCGCGCAACTCGCGAAGCGCCCACTGCGCCGTGTTGTTGTAGATCGAGTGACCGACCGACGACTCGAGGAGCGCGTTCAGGCTAAGGTTCCGGTATCGGAAGTTCGTGGCGAACGACGCGCTGAAGTCCGGTGTCGTGTTCCCGAACGGCAGGAAGTCCGTCAGCCGGCACTTCTCCTCGTAGTCGCCCGGATTCTTGGCGATGCAGGCCGGCGAGTAGTCTTCGACGTAGAACGGATGCCCCCAGCGGTAGTTCCGCGTTCCACCGTCGGCCGTGGCGACCTCGCCCATCGTGCCCCACAGCTTCTTGCTGAACCCTTCCGTGTAGTCGTTCGCGCCCGTGTAGACGAGGAGGCCGTCGTCGTTGATCTGGAAGTTGGCGTTGCAGTCGGAAGCCGACACGCCGACCGGCGCCAGGTCCGCACAACTCGTGGCCAGGACTTCGCCCCACATTTCGCCCAGCGGACGACCCTCGGAGACGTAGTAGGTCGACACCGTGTAGTCGGGAACGTCCAGACGCGTGATCTCCTGCCTCGTCTTGTCCCAGTTCAGCCGGAACTGAAGACCCATGTCCTGCGTGTCGATCGCCGCGTAGCGCAGCGAGACCTCGTACGTCTGCGCCGAGATTTCACCGGCGTTCTGCCACTGGTTCGAGAAGCCCACGAACGCGGCCTGCGGAACCTGCAGCAACTGGTCGTCGGTCGTCTGCCAGGCGTAGGTCAGGTCGAGGCCGAGGTTCTCGAAGAACACGAAGTTGATTCCCGCCTCGCGCTCCGTCGTGAACTCCGGCTTCAGCGCGCGGTTCCCGAGGTTGACCGGGAAGATCGCGCCCTGCGCGACGCCGAACGTCTCGTACTGGGCGTAGAAGTTCGGGCGACCGCCGGCCGTGCCGAGCGAGAAGCGCAGCTTCAGTTCGTCGATCGCGTCGATGTTCCAGAAGTCCTCCTGCGCCACGCGCCACGCGACCGAACCGCGGTAGTACGTCTGCCAGCGTTCATCCGGCCCGAACAGCGAGGAGCCGTCGCGTCGGATCAGGCCGTCCAGGATGTACTTGCCCTGGTAGTCGACGCTCGCGATCCCGAAGAGTCCCTCGGCCTTGATCGACCGAACCTGGTTGTTCCCGGAGGTCTCGCCGATGATCGCGCCGAAGTTCGGCACGTCCTGCACCGAGAACCGGCTGCCGAACACGCCGTTCGACTTGAAGCTCTGGTCTTCGATGAGATAGCGGGCCTTTCCGCGCACGGTCACGTCGCCGTCCATGAACGTCTGGCTCGCGCCGAGCGTCACGGAGGCGTTGATCGCCTCGTCGGTGAAGTTGAACTCGCGCAGGCTGCCGCCGGTGAGTTCGCCGGTGCCGCTGGCGCTGGACGTGCGCTCGTTCTTGGGCCGGATCGTGTAGTCCCTGAAGTCCGTCCGGTCGAACGAGGCGTTCGCCTCGAGCGTCAGCCAGTCGAAGGCCGCCGGCGAGAAGTTGAGGTCCACGGAACCCATGGACCGCGTCCGCTTGTCCCGGCTGGTGTTGACCGCGAGCAGATAGAGCGGGTTGGCCTCGATCGACTGCGGATCCGCGTTGATGTCGGGATACCCGTCGAACGACGAGACCTCCGTCAGTTCGATGGCGGGCGACATGAAGGTGAGACGGGAGAAGGCCCCCGTCGACACGGCCTTGTCATCCTGGTCGGAGCGCGAGTAGAAGCCGCTCGCCGCGATGTCCAGGTCGCCGAAGCGCGTGTCGACGTTCAGGCGGACGTTCTGCCGCTCGAAGCCCTCGTCGTCGGGAACGCCGACGTTGAAGGCCGACAGGCCCTGCGCCACACGGTCCGCGTTGAGCGTGGCGAGGTTGTCGATGCACTGCGAGCAACTCACCACGCCGGCCTCGCGGAACTGGTCCACGCTTACCCGGAAGCTCGACTCGCCGAACCGGCCCGTCACCGCGGCGTAGATGTCCATCGTCTCGCCGGGATCGAAGAACGTGTCCATGTGGTCGAACAACTCGCCCGGAAACGCCTGGTTCGCGAACGCGGTGGACGTCGTTCCCGGCTCGCCGACGTTGATCTGGTTGTAGAGCAGGGCCGAGCCGAAGCCGGGGCGGTTGAGGTCGCGGAAGTCGACCTCGCTGCCCTGCGAGTCGATGAACTTGGTCCCCGACGCGTTCATCGTGTACGGATGCGAACGCACGAGGCCGATGTCACCGACGAGTTGGCCGAGGCCGTACTCGCCGCGCGCGAGGACGTTCAGCGTGTTCGTCTGCAGGCCCGTGCCGCGCTTCGTCGTGATCTCGATCACGCCGTTCTGCGCCCGCGAACCGTACAGCGACGCCGCCGCCGCTCCCTTCACGATCTCCACGTGGTCGATGTCCAGCGCGCCCACGTCCGAGAGCGATGCGCCCTCGGCCTGGATCACGCCGTCGATCACGATCAGCGGCGACTGGCTCCGGCCGGACGCGTTGATCGAGGTCGGACCGCGCAGCGTAATCGACGACTCCTGGCCGGGCTGGCCGGAATTGGAGATGACCGACACGCCGGCCGCCTTACCCGCCAGCAGCGAGGAGGCGTCGGCCGCGGGGACCGGAATGTCCTGCGCCGACAGCCGCTCCACCGTGAACGGGAGCTTCACCTGCGGCGTCTCTCCCACCACCCCCGTCACGACAATGTCCTGGAGGCGAAGAGCCGTCTGCTCCACGGAGAAGTCCGCCGTCGCGACCTGGCCCGACGTCACCGTCACCGTCTGCGACAGTTCGTGGTAGCCGATCAGGCGGACCGTTACGGTCTGCTCGCCCGCCGGCACCCCTTCCAACCGGTACGTGCCCTCGGGACCCGACAGCGTGCCGATCACCGTTCCCGCAACGAACACCTGCGCGCCGGCCACCGGGGCCAGCGACTCCGCGTCGGTCACCGTCCCCGAGATCGCTCCCTG
Organism: Gemmatimonadales bacterium; assembly: GCA_009840115.1. Lineage (GTDB taxonomy): Bacteria > Gemmatimonadota > Gemmatimonadetes > Palauibacterales > Palauibacteraceae > Palauibacter > Palauibacter irciniicola. Next base: position 70,495 of record VXOJ01000016.1, read on the forward strand.
AGCGAGCAGCGGGGCCGCGCCGATAAAGAGCCAGGCGCTCACTGCCGTGGCGGCCAGCGCACTCGAGCGCCTCCGCCGTCCTGACAACTTGAACAACATGGATCACTCTCCTGTAGCAGTGAGATCCGTTTGTGCTTCGTATGCGACCGTCCTTTATCTGAAGTCAGGCCGGGGGGCGCCCACCGGCGCCCCCCGGTCGTTTCATCTCAACGCACGACCATGTCTTCGCTGGCACGCGCGGCTCTCTGTTGCCGCTGGAGGCGATGCAGCGTGAAGGCCGCCCTCTCCAGCGCCGAGTCGAGGCTGCCCGGAACGATCGACGGTGGCGTCGGATTGCCGGCCGCTCCGCCCGCGCTCCCGCCGAAGGTGTAGATGTCCCGCTGCAGGACCTCGAGATCCGCTGCCGGCATTGGCAGGTGGAGCGCCGTGCCCGCCGGCAGGATGTCGTTGCGTCGCCCGTGCCAGTGTTCGAGCCCGCCGAACACGTTGAACACGTTCTCGAAGTGCTCGAACCACATCGCATCCCGCAGGTTGCCGCAACGCCCCTGCACGTCGTACCGCTTGCGCGGCGTGCATTCGCCCGCGCCGTTGGAGGGCACCGCGTCCGTCGGATTCGACGGGGCGGGAGGCAACCCGGCCTGCATCCGCGTCACATTGATGATGTCCGCGGCCCCCGCGAAGTCGCCCATCCGGTACAGGCCTTCCGCGACGTAGTGCTCCATCTCCTGGCCCGTCATCTCCTCCATCTCCCCGGACTCGCAGAAGTTGCAGCTCAGGGTGTAGTGGTCGTACCGCGCATCTCCGTAGTGCGACTGCCGGTACGTCCCGCGCGAGGCGATGAAGATGATGTTCGCGTTGTAACGGTGGACGGGACCCGTGGACGCGGCCGTGGGACTCACGCTCTCGCCCAGCGTCCCGTTCTCGTTCACGGCGGGGTACCGCCGGTCATCCCCGAACTCCATCTTGCGCGCCGTCCGCTTCGAGGTCTCGAAGGAGAGCCAGTCCTGGTACTGCCCGCTCTGGTCCGCCATGCCGGCCCAGTCCATGTGCATCCGATGCCAGGTGCCGTTCTGCTGCGCCTTGGCCTTCATGTCGTCATACCAGGCCGTGTCGGACGAACGGTCCTCACCGACGACGACGACATCCTGAATGCCGGCCCGAGCGTCGGAGATGATCTGGCTCCAGTTCGCACCGGCCGCCTCGGCATCCGTCCGCGGCAGGTTCGCCGCGCAGCGCGCCTTCCAGCCGACCAGATAGTCGGCGAACTGGTTGTTGTCCCACGGATTCCCGTTGATCCAGGTGTCCGGCAGCGTGAACGAAGTCCCCCGCACGGCGGACTCCGCTTCGTTCAGTTTGCCCATCGCGTAGCTGAACATGCTGTTGTAGTCGACGGTCTCGAGTTCGCCCGTGAGATCCGTCGTCTCGTCGACGATGAAGGCCTGGTCGTACCACAGCGCGAGCAGGCAACTCAGCATCGCCTGACTGGAGAGCGCGAAGGCGCGCGCCCGGGCATTGCGCTCGCCGCCCGGCCCGATCTCCAGACCCTCGTCGATGGCCCGGACCCCGTCGGACGCCGCCGCGATCCCTCCATAGGCGTCGTTCCAGTGCTCCGAGAACACGTACGACCAGCGATAGGAGGTCGAGTTCGGCATCGGTTCGCGTGGCTCCCGGCCGAGGTCGTTCTGGCCGTTGTTACCCCACGTCGCCGTGTGCCGGCTCGACATGTGGTTGAACGCGAAGTTCGCGTTGTTCCAGTAGTGACCCATCGCCCAGACCTGCTGGTACGAACTGGCGATGAGCGACTCGACGTCATCCGGGCTGGCCAGCGCGCGGGCCCGGTCCGGCTCGTTCGGGTTGTTGACCTGAAGGTCGCAGCCCGAAAAGCCGACTCCCAGAGCCAGCGCGACGGCCGGCAGTGTCAGCTTCCTGTTCATGACCCCTCCATAAACTCAGTCCATGTCCGTTCGACCTCCGTTTCGCGGAGGGGCATCAGAACACCAGTTCCGCCGAGAACGTGAACGAGCGGAAGTTCGGATAGCCGAAGCTGTCGTACCTCTGCAGGCCCGCGTTCGTGAGTTCGCCGCCGCTCCGGCCGACTTCGGGATCGTATCCGCGATAGTCCGTGATCGTCAGCAGGTTACGGCCGATGGCGTTGAAGGTGATCCGGTCGAACATCTCGCCGAAGAGGCTCTGCCGCATCCCGTCCGGCAGCGTGTACCCGATCGACAACTCGCGGATCTTGATCCAGTCGCCGTCCTCGCGGAACCAGTCGTTGTCGTTGTTCGAGAGATACACCCCGGCCACGTAACCGATGGACTTGGTGAACTCGAGGGGTTTCCCCGTCTGGTCCACGTCCTCGCCCCGGTCATCCCGGAGCGCCCACTGCGCCGTGTTGTTGTAGATGGAGTGACCCATCGACGACTCGACGAGGGCGTTCACGGCGAGGTTCCTGTAACGGAAGTTGGACCCGAACGACACGTTGAAGTCCGGCGTCGTGTTCCCGAACGGAAGCACATCCGTGAGCTGGCACTTCTCCATGTAGTTGCCCGGGTTCTTCGCCACGCAGGCCGGCGAGTAGTCCACAACCTTGATCGGAATGCCCCAGAGATACGTGTTCTCGCCACCATCGGTCGTGGGCACGGTTCCGTCCGTCCCCCAGAGTCTCTTGCTGAACCCTTCGGTGAAGTCGGCGCCTCCCGTCCACACGAGGATGCCGTCGTCATTCACCCGGAAGTTCGCGTTGCAGTCCGCGGCCGCGATGCCGACGGGTTCCAGATCCGAGCACGTTCGCGCCAGCACGTGGCCCCACATCTCGCCCAGCGGACGACCCTCCGAGACGAAGAACGTCCCCTGGCGGTACGCGGGAACGTCCAGTCGCGTGATCTCCTGGCGCGTCCGATCCCAGTTCAGACGGAACTGCAGGCCCATGTCCTCCGTGTCGATCGGTGCGTAGCGCATGGAGATCTCGTACGTCTGCGCGGAGATCTCGCCCGCGTTCTGCCACTGGCTGGAGAAACCCACGAACGCCGGCTGCGGAACGCGCAGCAACTGGTCGTCGGTCGTCTGCCATGCGTACGTCAGGTCGAGACCCAGGTTGTCGAAGAAGACGAAGTTGAGCCCCGCCTCACGCTCCGTCGTGAACTCGGGCTTGAGTGCCGTGTTCCCGAGGTTGACGGGGAAGATCGCGCCGCCCGAAATGCCGAAGGTCTCGTACTGGGCCTGGAAGTTCGGCCGGCCGCCCGCCGTCCCCAGCGAGAAGCGCAGCTTCAGTTCATCGATGGCGTCGATGTTCCAGAAATCCTCCTGCGTCACGCGCCAGGCAAACGAGCCTCGGTAGTAGGTCTGCCACCGCTCGTCAGGCCCGAACAGGGACGAACCGTCGCGCCGGATCAGACCGTCGAGGATGTAGCGGCCCTGGTAGTCCACGCTCGCGATCCCGAAGAGTCCTTCCGCCTTGATCGCCCGGACGGAGTTGCTGCCCGTCGTCGATCCGGTTATGGCGCCGAAGTTGGGGACGTCCTGCACCGAAAACTGGGTTCCGAATACGCCGTTCGACTCGAAGCGCTGGTCCTCGATCAGGTAGCGTGCCTTACCGCGCACCGTGAGGTCGCCGTCCATGAACGTCTCGCTCGCGCCGAGCGTCACCGATGCGTTGATCGCCTCGTCCTCGAAGTTGCCTTCGCGCAGGCTGCCGCCGGTTGGGCCCTCACGGGTCTTCTCGTTCTTCGGATACAGTTCGTAGTCGTAGAAGTCCGTTCGGTCGAAGGACGCGTTCGCCTCGAAGGTCAGCCAGTCGAGGGATGCCGGCGAGAAGTTGAGGTCGACCGAACCCATCGTCCGCGTCCGCTTGTCCCGACTGTCTACGATCGCCAGGAGGTAGAGCGGGTTGTTGGAGATGGACTGCGAGTCCGCATCGATCCTCGGATAGCCGTCCACCGGGTCGATCTGTGCCAGGTCGACGGCCGGCGAGGCGAACGTCAACTGGCTGAACGCGCCGTTCTCGAGCGCCTTGTCGTCCTGGTTGGCGCGCGAGTAGAACCCGCTCGCCGCGATGTCCAGGTCCCCGAACCGGGTGTCGACGTTCAGGCGCACGTTCTGTCGCTCGTACCCGTCGTCGTCCGGCAGCCCGGCGTTGAAGGCCGTCAAGCCCTGGGCGACCCGGTCCGCGTTCAACGTGGCAAGGTTGTCGATACACGGCGTGCAACGCACGATGCCGCCTTCCCTGAACTGGTCCACGCTCACCCGGAAGCTCGACTCGCCAAACCGGCCCGTCACCGCGGCGTAGGCATCGATCGTTTCGCCGGGATCGAAGAACGTGTTCATGTGATCGAACAGCTCATGCGGGAACGCCTGGTTGGCGAACGACGTGAAGGAATCGCCGGGCTCGTCCGGATTTATCTGGTTCGCGAGGACCGGAGCACCGAATCCGCCGCGGCTCAGGTCCGTGAAAGCGACCTCGTTCCCGTCGGTGTCGATGAAGAGCGTTCCCGCCGCGTTCATCTGGTACGGGTGGGACCGCGTCAAACCAACGTCCCCCACCAACTGGGCGATGCCGTACTCGCCGCGAGCGAGGATGTTCAGGGTGTTCGTCTGCAGCCCCGTCCCGCGCTTCGTCGAGATCTCGATCACGCCGTTCTGCGCCCGCGAACCGTACAGCGACGCCGCCGCGGCCCCCTTCACGATCTCTACGTGGTCGATGTCCAGCGATCCGATGTCGGAGAGCGAGGCCGACTCCGACTGGATCACCCCGTCGATCACGATCAGCGGCGACAGCGAGCGGCCCGATGAATTGATGGAGGTTGGACCGCGCAGCATGATCGACGCCTCCGCTCCGGGCTGACCGGAGCCGGAAACGACCGACACGCCGGCCGCCTTCGCCGTCAGCAACGCGGAGACGTCGGCCGCCGGCACGGGGAAATTCTGCGCCGACAGCCGCTCCACCGTGAACGGGAGCTTCACCTGCGGCGTCTCGCCCACCACTCCCGTCACGACGATGTCCTGGAGGCGGAGAGCCGTCTGCTCCACGGAGAAGTCCGCCGTCGCCACCTGGCCCGACGCCACCGTCACCGTCTGCGACAGTTCGTGGTAGCCGATCAGGCGGACCGTCACGGTCTGCTCGCCCGCCGGCACCCCTTCCAACCGGTAGGTGCCCTCGGGACCCGACAGCGTGCCGATCACCGTTCCCGCAACGAACACCTGCGCGCCGGCCACCGGGGCCAGCGACTCCGCGTCGGTCACCGTCCCCGAGATCGCTCCCTGAGCGAGCAGCGGGGCCGCGCCGATAAAGAGCCAGACGCTCACTGCCGTGGCGGCCAGCGCACTCGCGCGCCTCCGCCGTCCGGACGACTTGTGTAACATGGATCACCCTTCCTCTAGCGTGGGACCCTAAGCGACCCGACCCCTCTCCCTGCCCCCCAAGAAAAACGATCGGGGCCGCAGGATCGCGACCACCGATCGTTGTTTGCCGACGCTCGTCTCGTTGTTAAGCGCACGCCTCCCGGAGCCGTCACTGACGGCGCCGGGAGGCGTGTACGCTCCCTGGAAAGGCTGTCTATCCAACCAACCGCCTTCCTGGTTCAAACCTTCGGGGAGAACCACCCCCGGCCCGGTCCTTGCCGGGCTACTGCTTCCTACCTGACGACCAGGTCCCGCACCTTGCGGTCCGCCGCCTGGCTGGCCCTGAACCGCTCCAGCGTATAGGCGGCCCGTTCCAGCGCCGCGTCCAGGCTGCCGGGCACGATCGACGGCGTCGGATCGCCGGCTGAACTCGCACCGCCACCGCCGAACGTGTAGACGTCGCGCTGCAGGACCTCGAGGTCCGAAGCCGGGATCGGCAACTGAAGCGCCGTACCCGCCGGCAGAATGTCGTTACGACGCCCATGCCAGAACTCGAGTCCGCCGAAGACGTTGAACACGTTCTCGAAGTGCTCGTACCACATCGCGTCGCGCAGGTTGCCGCAACGCCCCTGCGTGTCGTACCGCTTCCGAGGCGTGCATTCGCCCGCTCCGTTGGACGGTACCACATCGGTCGGGTTGGCAGGCGCGGCCGGGAGGCCCGCCTCCATGCGCGTCTTGTTCACGATCTCCGCCGCGCCCGCGAAGTTGCCCATGCGGTAGTGCGCTTCGGCGATGTAGCCCTCCATCTCCTGCGTCGTCATGTGCTCCATGTCGCCGAAGAAGCAGAAGCTGCAACTGAGCGTGTAGGCGTCATACCGCATGTCGCCGTAGTGCGACTGCCGGTACGTCCCACGCTCCGGCCGAAAGATGATCGTCGAGTTGTAGCGCGACCGCGGACCGAAGGAAGCGACCGACGGGCTTACGATCTCCGACGTGACGCCGTTCTCGTTGCTCGGCGGGAACCGCATGTCGTCGCCGAACGTCATTCTGCGCGCGGTGCGCTGCTGCGTCGGGATCGTCAGCCAGTCCTGGTACTCCCCGGACTGGTCGGCCATGCCCACCCAGTCCATGTGCATCCGGTGCCAGGTCTCGTTCTCCTGCATGAGCGTCTTGAGACCGTCGTACCACGGGCTGTCCGATGACGAGTCCTCACCCACCATAACGACATCCTGGATGCCGTTCTGGGCGTTGGAGATGATCTGACCCCAGTTGGCGCCCGCGGCTTCGGCGTCCGTTCGCGGCAGGTTCGCCGCGCAGCGCGCCTTCCAGCCCACGAGATAGTCCGCCCACTGGTTGTTGTCCCAGGCATTCCCGTTGAGCCACGTGTCGTTGAGCGTGAACGAGGCCCCCCGGGCCTGCGACTCCGCCGCGTCCAGCTTGCCCATGGCGTAGCTGAACATGCTGTTGTAGTCGACCGTTTCGAGTTCGCCGCCCAGATCCGTCGTCTCGTCGACGATGAAGGCCTGGTCGTACCAGAGCGCAAGCAGGCAGGAAAGGATCGCCTGGCTGCCCGCCGCGAAGGCGACGGCGCGAGCGTTCCGCTCACCGCCCGGGCCGATCTCGAGGCCCGCGTCGATGGCCCGGATCCCATCCGATGCCGCCGAGATTCCGCCGTACGCGTCGCCCCAGTTGGCCTCGAAGACGTAGGCCCACCGGTACGAAGGCGAGTTCGGGAGCGACTCGCGGGGCTCACGACCGAGGTCGTTCATCCCCATGTTGCCCCAGGTTGCCGTGTGGCGGCTGGCCATGTGGCCGAACGCGAAGTTTGCGTTGTTCCAATAGTGTCCGATTTCCCAGACCTTGAGGAAGGAGCTCGCGATGAGCGTCTCCACATCGTCCGGGCCGGCGAGCGCGCGGGCGCGGTCCGGCTGGTTCGGGTTGTCGACCTGCAGGTCGCAGCCCGAAAAGCCGACCGTCAACGCCAGCGCAAAGGCCGGTAGCGTCAGCTTCCTTTTCATGATCTCTCCGTTGTTCAAGCGGTATCTCCCGATCCCCCTGTTCGTAACGAGGCGAGGCCGCCCTCCGGAGAGGGCGACCCGCCACTGCCACGGGCAGAGAATCAGAATACCAACTCGGCTGCGAAGGTGAACGTCCGGAAGTTCGGATAACCGAAGCTGTCGATCCGGTTAAGCGCCGCGCTCCCGAACTGTCCGCCGGTATAGCCGACCTCGGGGTCGTAACCGCGGTAATCCGTGATCGTGAACAGATTCCGGCCGATCACGTTCAGCGTCACCCTGTCGAAGACGCCGCTGAACAGACTTTCGACCATGCCCTCGGGCAGCGTATAGCCGAACGAAAGCTCGCGCAGCTTGATCCAGCTGCCGTCCTCGCGGAACCAGTCGTTGTCGGCGTTGACCGAGTAAACCGCGGACGCATAGCCGACGGGCTTGTTGTGCTCAAGCGACTTGCCCGTCTGGTCCGTGTCCTCGCCGCGCAGCTCGCGAAGCGACCACTGCGCCGTGCCGTTGTAGATCGACTGGCCCTGAGAGGTCTCCACCAGCGCGTTCACACTGAGACCCTGATACCGGAAGTTCGTCGCCAGCGAGGCATTGAAGTCCGGCGTCGTGTTTCCGAACGGCAGGAACTCGGTGAGTACGCACTTCTCGGTGTAGTCGCCAGGATTCTTCGCGACGCAAGCCGGCGAATAGTCCGAAACCTTGACCGGCAGGCCCCAGTGGTACGAGTTGCTGCCGTCGTCCGTGGCGACCTCGACCTGCGTGCCCCACAGCTTCTTGCTGAACCCTTCGGTGAAGGCGGAGCCACCCGTTGGGACGAGGAGGCCGTCATCGTTCACCTGGAAGTTGGCGTTGCAGTCGGAAGCCGACACGCCGACCGGCGCCAGATCCGCGCAGCTCCTGGCCCACCGCTCGCCCCACAGCTCGCCCAGCGGACGACCCTCGGAGACGTAGAAGTTGCCGAACGAGTAGTCCGGAACGTCCAGGCGCGTGATCTCCTGCCTCGTCTTGTCCCAGTTCAGCCGGAACTGGAGGCCCATGTCCTGCGTGTCGATCGCGGCGTAGCGCAGCGACACCTCATACGTCTCGGCTGCAATCTCGCCCGCGTTCTGCCACTGGCTGGAGAAGCCGACGAACGCCGGCTGCGGAACCTGCAGGAGCTGGTCGTCCGTCGTGTTCCATGCGTACGTCAGGTCGAGACCCAGGTTCTCGAAGAACACGAAGTTCAGTCCCGCCTCTTTCTCGGTCGTGAACTCCGGCTTGAGCGCGCGGTTCCCGAGGTTGATCGGGAAGATCGCGCCGGCCGAGACGCCGAACGTTTCGTACTGGGCGGCGAAGTTCGGGCGACCGCCGGCCGTACCGAGCGAGAAGCGCAGCTTCAGCTCGTCGATCGCGTCGATGTTCCAGAAGTCTTCCTGCGCCACGCGCCACGCGATCGAGCCGCGGTAGTAGGTCTGCCACCGCTCGTCCGGCCCGAACAGCGAGGAGCCGTCGCGACGAACGAGACCGTCGAGAATGTAGCGGCCCCGATAGTCGGCGCTCGCGATCCCGAACAGCCCTTCCGCCTTAATCGCGCTCTGGAAGTTGTTCCCGGAGGTCTCGCCGATGATGGCGCCGAAGTTCGGCACGTCCTGCACCGAGAACCGGCTCCCGAACACGCCGTTCGACTGGTAGCTCTGGTCCTCGATGAGGTAGCGGGCCTTACCGCGCACCGTAAGGTCGCCGTCCATGAACGTCTGGCTCGCGCCGAGCGTCACGGAGGCGTTGATCGCTTCGTTGGTGGAGTTGAACTCGCGGAGGCTGCCGCCGGTGAAATCGCCGGTACCGCCGCCACCCGCCGTGCGCTCGTTCTTGGGCCGGATCGTGTAGTCGCTGAAGTCCGTCCGGTCGAACGAGGCGTTCGCTTCGAACGTCAGCCAGTCGATGGCCGCCGGCGAGAAGTTGAGGTCCACCGACCCCATCGTCCGCGTCCGCTCGTCCCGGCTGTCGTTGACCGCGAGCAGATAGAGCGGATTGGGCTCGATCGACTGCGGATCCGCGTTCAGGTCCGGATACCCGTCCATCGGATCGACCTGCGAGATGTCGAGCGCGGGGGACATGAAGGTCAGCCGCGAGAACGCACCGGTCGACACGGCCTTGTCGTCCTGGTCGGAGCGCGAGTAGAACCCGCTCGCCGCGATGTCCAGGTCGCCGAAGCGCGTGTCGACGTTCAGGCGCACGTTCTGCCGCTCGTAGCCTTCGTCGTTCGGAACACCGACATCAAAGGCCGTGAGCCCCTGCGCCACACGATCCGCGTTGAGCGTGGCGAGGTTGTCGACGCAGGCGGAACAACTCACGACGCCGGCTTCGCGGAACTGGTTGACGCTCACCCGGAAGCTCGACTCGCCGAACCGGCCCGTGACCGCGCCGTAGATATCGACGGTCTCGCCCGGATCGAAGAACGTGTCCATGTGATCGAACAGTTCGTTGGGGAACGCCTGGTTCGCGAACGCCGTCTGCGGCGTCGCCGCCTCGCCCGGGGCGATCTGGTTGTACAGCCGGGCGGAACCGAAGCCGGGGCGGTTGAGGTCACCGAAGTCGACCTCGTTGCCTTCGCTGTCGATGAACTTCGTGCCCGATGCGTTCATCTCGTAGGGATGCGAACGCACGAGTCCGACGTCGCCGACCAGCTGGCCGAAACCGTACTCGCCGCGGCCGGTAATCGTCAGCGTGTTCGTCTGCAGGCCCGTGCCGCGCTTCGTCGTGATCTCGATCACGCCGTTCTGCGCCCGCGAACCGTACAGCGACGCCGCCGCCGCTCCCTTCACGATCTCCACGTGGTCGATGTCCAGCGCGCCCACGTCCGAGAGCGATGCGCCCTCGGCCTGGATCACGCCGTCGATCACGATCAGCGGCGACTGGCTCCGGCCGGACGCGTTGATCGAGGTCGGACCGCGCAGCGTAATCGACGACTCCTGGCCGGGCTGGCCGGAATTGGAGATGACCGACACGCCGGCCGCCTTACCCGCCAGCAGCGAGGAGGCGTCGGCCGCGGGGACCGGAATGTCCTGCGCCGACAGCCGCTCCACCGTGAACGGGAGCTTCACCTGCGGCGTCTCTCCCACCACCCCCGTCACGACAATGTCCTGGAGGCGAAGAGCCGTCTGCTCCACGGAGAAGTCCGCCGTCGCGACCTGGCCCGACGTCACCGTCACCGTCTGCGACAGTTCGTGGTAGCCGATCAGGCGGACCGTTACGGTCTGCTCGCCCGCCGGCACCCCTTCCAACCGGTACGTGCCCTCGGGACCCGACAGCGTGCCGATCACCGTTCCCGCAACGAACACCTGCGCGCCGGCCACCGGGGCCAGCGACTCCGCATCGGTCACCGTCCCCGAGACCGCTCCCTGAGCGAGCAGCGGGGCCGCGCCGATAAAGAGCCAGGCGCTCACTGCTGTAGCGGCTAGCGCACTCGCGCGCCTCCGCCGTCCTGACAAGTGAAACAACATGGATCGCCCTCCTGTGGCAGTGGGATCCTCTACGACCCGAACCTGTTCGAGGGCCGAGCCCCCGCCCGACGCGGCCGGGTCAGTTCACCGCGTCGAGACCTCTAAAGAACGTCGTGTCGTGCCACTACTCCTTTACAACGCTTGGCGGAACCGTTTTGCGACGACACCGGCTGCGCGCCGAAGCTCGACGATTCCCGCACGTGTCGTGCCGCCTTTCGGCGCACACACGCAACTTCCCCACGAAAGGGACCGGGCAACATGAGCGCCGATTTCGGCCCGTGCAAGACCTTCGCAGGGACGGCCCCGGGAACCGGGTGCGCGGCCGCCGGGCTCCCGAAACTAGAGATCGCGGGACCGGAGAGAGATCCGCGCGAACGCCCGTTTGCCTCGCTGCACGAGATACTCGCCCTCTCCGAGCCGGAGGTCGCCCTCGCGGATCACGCTCCCATCGACCCGCACCGCCCCCTGACGGATGAGTCGGCCCGCCTCCGAGGAGGAAGCCGCGAGCCCCGAGTCGCGGAGGATGTGCGCGATCCAGAGCGTCTCCTGCCCTCCGAGGGGGAGCGAGACGGCGGGGACATCCTCGGGCACTTCCCGGCGCCGGTGCAGGCGGTCGAACGCCTCCTGCGCCTCGCCGGCCGCCGCGGCGCCGTGGTAGCGGGCCACGAGGTCCCCGGCCAGCCACCGCTTGGCGGCGAGCGGATCGGTGCCCGCCTGGGCGCGGCGGTTGGCGAGTTCCTCGCCGGAGGCGCTCGATACGAGCACGAGCCACTCGTCGAGCAGCATGTCCGGGATCGACATCACGCGCCCGAACGTCTCGCTCGCCTCCATCGCGATACCGACGTAATTGCCGTAGCTCTTGGACATCTTCCGGTGTCCATCGGTCCCACGCAGAAGCGGCATGATGAGGCACACCTGCGGTTCCTGGCCCGCGCGCTCCTGAAGCGTTCTCCCCAGCAGCAGGTTGAACCGCTGATCGGTGCCCCCGAGTTCGACGTCGGCCCGCAACGCGACGGAATCGTACGCCTGCATCATCGGATAGAGGAATTCGACGAGGCTGATCGGACGTCCCTCCCGGTGGCGCGCGGCGAAATCGTCGCGCTCGAGCATCCGGGCGACCGTGTACTGCGAGGTCAGCCGCAGGATGTCCGCCAGCGCGAGGCCGGCGAGCCATTCGCTGTTCTTCCGGATCTCGGTCGCCGCCGGATCGAGGATGCGGAAGACCTGGTCCTCGTAGGTGGCCAGGTTCGACTCGATCTCCTCCTCGGACAGCATCGGCCGCGTCTCGTCCCTTCCGCTCGGGTCGCCCACGCGGGCCGTGAAGTCGCCCATCACGAAGACCACGCGGTGGCCGAGTTCCTGGAAGGTGCGCAGCTTGTGGATCGACACGCCGTGGCCGATGTGGAGGTCGGGCCGGGTCGGATCGAACCCCTGTTTAATAAGGAGGGGCCGATTCTCTCGCGCCGAACGCTCGAGCTTGGCCACGAGTTCGTCTTCGGGGACGATGGACTCGGCTCCCGCGCGGATTCGGCGGATCTGTTCGTCTACGGGGAGAAACATCTGGGCCTGGTGTCGGTATATTCCCTATCGTCCCGTCGCGGGGTCGCTCCCGCCGGGCGCGGCGTGACGATAGAATCGGGCCGTCGGCGGTCCGACGCGAGGGGTGGGGTCCGGAGGAACGAGTGAACGGCCGGGAGATCGCAGGGGGGGAACGGGGATGATCCGTCGACGACGAACCGCGCGCCGGTCGCGTGGCGCAAAGAAGGGGACGGCCGGGAAGCGGAGAAACGTGCGCCGGGCCCTGGTGCTCGCCGTTCTGATCTGCGGTGGACTGGGGGGAGGCGTGGCCTGGCGCGGATGGACGCACCTGTGCGACGAGTGTCCCTCCATCGCCCAGATCTACGCCTTCGAACCCAAGGAAGCGACGAAACTCTTCGCGGCGGACGGATCCCTCCTCGCGGAGCTTGCCATCGAACGGCGGACGCCCATCCGGATGGAGGCGCTTCCACGCCACGTGTACAACGCCTTCATCGCGGTCGAGGACAAGCGCTTCTGGGGTCATGCGGGAGTGGATCTGCTGCGGACGACGCGGGCCTTCTTCGATTTCCTGCTGAGGGGGTACGGGGCCGCGGGCGGCAGTTCGATCACGCAGCAGCTCGCGGGCAACATGTTCGAGGGCTCCGTGAACCGCCGGGACATCAGCGTGCGCAGGAAGCTGCGCGAGATACGGGTCGCGATCGACCTGGAGCGCGCGTACAGCAAGTGGGAGATCCTCGAAGCCTACCTCAACCAGATCAACTTCGACGGGGTGTTCGGAGTCCAGGCCGCGGCGGAGCGTTACTTCGGGAAGACGGCCGCGCAGCTCAATCTGCCGGAGGCAGCGCTGCTCGCGGCCATCCCGCGGAATCCGGCGGGATACAACCCGATCCGCCGCCCGGAGCGGGCCATCGGGCGGCGCAATCTCGTCCTTCAACTGATGGCCGCGCAGGGACTCGTGAGCAGCGAGGACGCCGAGGCGGCGAAGGCGTACCCGCTGGAACTCGCGAGGGGGGCCCGCATCGAGCAGGACGCCCCCTACTTCGTGGAGTGGGTCCGGCAGCGGCTCTACGACCGCTACGGCACCGACATCTACGAGAAGGGGTTCCGCGTCTACACGACGCTCGACCCGGATCTCCAGGCGGTCGCGGATTCCGCGCTGCTCGCGCAGCTGGAGTGGGTGGATCGCCACCCGGCCTATCGCGGCGTCACCTTCGAGGAGGTGCGGGCGTGGCCGCCCGACAGTCTGTACCAGGTGAGCCGCGGAGGCGCCGAGATGCCCTATGTGCAGGGGATGTTCGTCGCGCTCGACGCGGCGACCGGCGATGTGCGGGCGATGGTGGGGGGGCGCGATTTCGGCGACTCCGAGTTCAACCGCGCGACCCAGGCCATCCGGCAGCCGGGTTCCGTGTTCAAGCCGTTCGTCTACGCGACGGCGATCGCGGCCGGCATCCCCGCATCGGAGATCATCTACGACCAGCCGTACTACCTCGAGAACGTCGGCGGCGATCCCTACGCGCCGCGCAACTTCGAGAACGACTTCAAGGGCCCGATGACGCTACGGCGGGCGCTTGCCCGGTCCATCAACGTCGTGGCCGTCAAGCTGGGCCAGCGCGTCGGCGAGGAGTCGTTCGCGCAAATGGCCGAACGCATGGGGGTCGCATCGAGCGTCCCGCGCGTGCCATCGGCGGCGATCGGCTCGATGGATGTCCGTCCGATCGAGATTGCCTCCGCCTACAGCACCTTCGCGAACCTCGGCGTCCGCGTCTCTCCCCGGTCGATCCTCCGCGTGGAGAGCAGGGACGGCCGCGTGCTCTGGGAGAGCCGGGTCCAGCGTGAGCGCGTGCTGGAACGGGACATCGCGTGGGTCGCCCAGTCCATGCTGCGGGACGCGGTGGACCGGGGGACCGGGACGCTGGCGGTGAGGTCCCGCTATGCGATTCCCTTCTCCGTGCCGGTGGCGGGAAAAACGGGAACGACGAACGACGCGACCAACACCTGGTTCGTCGGGTTCACGCCGGACCTCGTGACGACGACGTGGATCGGGCACGACCGGCCCCGGCGCATCTATGCGGGCGCCACGGGCGGGGGCACGGCGGCGCCGGTCGGAGCGGCGGTGCTGGCGCACTATTACGAGACGCACGAACACCCCGACGCGTGGCGGCGGCCGCCCGGCCTCATCGAGCGGACGGTGAGCGAGACCACGGGACTGCTGTCCACGCGCTGGTGTCCGCTCGATGTCCGTTACGTCGAGATCTACCTCGAGGGGACGGAACCGACCGAGATGTGCGACGCGCATGGTCCGTGGAGCGCGCAGGTCCCCGTCCGTGGGAATTCCGCGCCACACTAGCAGGCTTTCGAGCTTTGCTGCGGCCTCCTAGCCGACGATCCGCTCCAGGATCAGCGGTTGCGACGCGGGGGGTTCGGGAGAGATCCGAATCGCGTCCGTGAGCCGGTGCGCGGCCGTCGCGGCGCCGGCCGCGTCCGCCGCGTGGACGGTGAGCAGAGGCTCGCCTTCGGAAACCCTGTCGCCCGCCCTTCGGTGAAACTCGAACCCCACCCTCGGATCGACCGCATCCTCGACGCGGCGGCGGCCGGCCCCAAGTTCCACCGAGGCGACGCCCACCGTGCGAGCGTCGACATCGAGCCAACCGGAGCCGGGGGATGGGAAGGGTTCGCGGATCGGGGCCGCGGGGAGGCGCCCGGGGTCGTCGGCCACCCCCGGGTCCCCCCCCTGGACCTCGATGAGCCGCGCGAAGCGCTCGAGCGCGGCCCCGCCATCCAGGATCGCACCGAGTTCCGCCGCAGCCTCGTCAGCGTCGGCAGCGTGACCGACGGAGACGAGCAACTCGGCGCTCAGCGCCAGGGTGACTTCGCGCAGATCCGCGGGTCCTCCGCCTCTCAAAGTCTCGATCGCTTCGCGCACTTCCAGCGCGTTGCCGACGGTGCGGCCCAGCGGGGCATCCATCGCGGTCAGGAGTGCACTCGTCCGCACCCCCTCGGCTGTCGCGAGGTCGACCATGGTGCGCGCCAACCCACGTGCCTGGTCACGGTCGGTAATGAAGGCGCCACGCCCACACTTCACGTCGAGTACGAGCGCCCCGATCCCCTCGGCCACTTTCTTCGAAACGATCGAGGCCGCGATCAGGGCTGGGGAGGGAACGGTCCCCGTCACATCCCGGAGCGCGTAGAGACGTCCGTCGAGCGGCGCGATTTCCTTCGTCTGGCCGATCATCGCGCACCCGATCTCATCGAGAATGGCCTGGAACCGTGCCAGATCCACAGACACGTTGAAGCCGGGGATCGCCTCGAGCTTGTCCAGCGTCCCTCCGGTATGTCCGAGGCCGCGACCCGACATCATGGGCACGCGAAGGCCGGCTTCGGCCAGGAGGGGCGCCAGGATGAGCGAGACCTTGTCCCCGACGCCGCCGGTGGAGTGCTTGTCGACCGCCGGCGGACCGTCGTCCGCGAACCGCAGTCGCGCCCCGGAGTCGATGATCTCCCGCAGAAGCACGGAGAGTTCGGCGGGATCCAGCCCGCGGATGAACGCGGCCATGAGGAAGGCGGACATCTGATACTCGGCGACGCTTCCTTCGAGATACGCGCGCAGGAAGGCCGCGAGTTCGTCGGACGAGAGCCGCCCTCCGTCCCGCTTCTTCTCGATGATCCGCGTGGGAAGCATGGGGCGCCAACCTTGTCCGGCCCCGGCCCCCTGTCTAGCTTTTTTCGCGATGATCTCCCCCACGCAGGCCCCTCCCGTGATCCTGCCGAGGTCGGTCCTCGCGGATCTCTTTCACCGCTGCGCGAGCCTGGGCGATGCCGGCATCGCGGCGCTGAATGAGGCGGGGGATCGTACCGGCGCGGAGGCCGTCGCTCTGCTCGGCGACTCGCCGGACGCGCTGGACGCGGAGGAGTTCTGGGCTTTCCTCGACGAGATCCTCCGGAAGGCGGGCCTCGGATCGATATCGTTCAAGCCGGGGGGAGGAGCGTTCGCCGCCATCGCCTGGCGTGACTCGCCGGAGGCCACGTCGGCCGGGAACGTTCGCTGTCACTTCGCGACGGCGTTTCTGCGGGGCGTGCTGAGCCGTCTGGCGGACCGCGCGGTCGAGGTCGCCGAGGTGCCGGGCGGCCGCGGGACGGAGCCACGCTGGTTCCTGTTCGGATCCGCGGAGACGATCCAGCGGGTGCTTGCCGATAGCCAATCGCGGGCCGGGGGCCGGGAGCGCTGAGCATGCCCCGCAGCCGTTTGATGGCGCTCGACTACGGCCGACGACGCATCGGGGTGGCCGTCACGGATCCGACCCGGACGATCGCGGCGCCCCACGGTGTGGTGGAGAGGGCGAAGAGACGGGCTCCCGGGACCGCGATCCCGGGCGCGCTGGCCGAACTCGTTGCGGAATTGGAGCCCGCCGCCATCCTCGTGGGTATCCCCTTCTCAATGGATGGGACCGCGGGCGAGATGGCCAAAGAGGCGCGGGCCTTCGCCCGGGCTTTGGAGGAAGCGACGGGAGTGCGAACCATCGAGTGGGATGAGCGGCTGTCGACCGCGCGGGCGGAACGAGAGCTCCTCAGCATGAATCCGCCTCGCGGCCGGCGGCGACCGAAGGGCCGGAAGGACGAAATGGCCGCGGCGTTGATGCTCTCCGCCTATCTGCGCAGCACCCCCGCCGGTGCAGGCGTCCCCCGGGGCCCATGAAACGCCGGTCGAAAGGAACGGGCGTTCGCCTGCTCCTCGCCGCTTTCGCCGCCCTGGCGCCCGTGGCGTACGGGTTCTTCTCCGCCGAGTTCCGGGGCCGGGGCACTCCCGATGGGTCGGTGGTCGAGGTCCTCATCCCGGATGGCGCCGCATCGCTCGAGGTGGCGGACGTGCTCCGGGCGCAGGAACTGATCTTCCATCCGCGGATCTTCGACGCGTACGTGCGCCTGAAGGGTCAGGGGCGGCAGTTGAAGGCCGGCCGGTACGAGATTCCGCGCGGCGCTCCGTACCCGTACCTGCTGGAGGTGCTCCGAACCGGGGCCGTCGTGACGAGGCCGCTCACGATCCCGGAGGGTCTCCGGCTCCCGCAGGTGGCGGAACGCCTGGCCGCCTACGTCGGCGATTCGACGGCCGCCGTCCTTGCCTACCTTGCAGCTCCGGAGCGGGTGGGTGAGCTGGGCGTGCCGGGTCCCACGCTCGAAGGATACCTGTTCCCGGAGACGTATCGATTCGCCGACGGGGTGGGAATCCCGGTCATCGTGCAGGCGATCGTCGGACGATACTCCGGTTTCTGGGGAGCCGAGGAGCGAGCTAAAGCCGCGGCGCTCGGTCTCGACGAGCGAGAGGTCGTGACGCTCGCGAGCATCGTCGAGAAAGAGGTCCGGTGGGACGAGGAGCGTCCGGTGGTCGCGGGGGTCTACTGGAACCGCCTTCAGCGCGACATGCTTCTGCAGGCGGATCCCACAGTACAGTACGCCCTCGGTGAGCCGCGGGCGCGTCTGCTCTATCGGGACATCGACTCCGTCGCGGATCACCCCTACAACACCTATACGCAGCCGGGACTGCCGCCCGGGCCCATCGCTTCTCCGGGAGCGGCATCGCTGCGGGCCGCCCTCCAGCCCGCCGACCACGAGTACATCTTCTTCGTGGCGCGAAACGACGGCTCGCACGAATTCACCCGGACCCTGCGCGAGCACAACAACGCGATAAACCGGATCCGCCTCGACCGCGAGTCGGCGGAACGCTAGGACGAAAGGGACCGTGCCCGGCTCGCCCGCGTGGGATGGCTGGCCCCTCATGGTGATCACCCACCCGATGCCCGCCTGCGGGCGCCCGGTGGAGGAGGTCGTCGCGGAATGCGTGGACGCCGGGGCGCCCGCGATTCAGTTCCGGGACAAGACCGCGAACGGCGGCGCACTCACCTCGACCGCGGAGCGGCTCCGGGCGGTCACGAAGTCCGCGGGCGCTACCCTGATCGTGAACGATCGTCTCGATGTCGCCCTCGCCGCCGGCGCGGACGGCGTCCACCTCGGCCCGGACGATCTGACCGTCGCGGCGGCCCGCGACATCGTCCCGCCGGACTTCATCATCGGGTACTCCACCGACGATCCCCAAGAGGCCCGCCGCGCCGCGGCCGCGGGGGCGGACTACCTGGGCGTCGGCGCCGTGTTCGGCACACGCTCCAAGCCCGGCCTCGCCGACGAAGCGATCGGCCCCGACCGGGTCCGCCTCGTCCGGGAGGCCAGCCGCCTCCCCTGCCTCGGAATCGGCGGCATCACTGCGCGAAACGCCCCCGAGGTGCTCGAGACCGGCGCCGGCATCGCCGTCCTCTCCACGGTCATGTCCGCCTCCGACCCCGCCGCGGTCGTGCGAGAGCTTCTTCGCCTCGCCGGTGGAGGAGGAGGGCGTCGGCGCTAGCTGGCTGGTGAACGCCGCGTCCACGCTGAACGGCCGGGGGGCACCCCGTCGCGGGGCGGCCCGGGCCGCACGGGCGCCAATCCGCAGGCGTTCAAGGCTGGCGCCAGCGCCGACGCCCTCCTCCTCCACCGCCACCCGACCAAGGTGATCGCGCGCCGCGAAGCGGCCGAGCCCGCCGCACGGCACCCGCCATCCCACCCCACCCCGATGCAGAAAACGCCTCGCATCCGCAACGGACACGAGGCGTTTTCCAAAAGAGTCGCCGGCAGCGACCTACTCTCCCAGGGCGTCCCCGCCCAAGTACCATCGGCGCTGAGGGGCTTAACTGCTGGGTTCGGGATGGGACCAGGTGTTTCCCCCTCGCTAAAGCCGCCGGCAATCCGGGATCCGGCTCACGAGTTCGAGTGCAGGGCGATCGAGCGCGCTGAAGCGCTTATCGACCTCATATGAAGATATGGATCAAGCCTCACGGACGATTAGTACGGCTCGGCTGAGACGCTCACACGCCTTACACCTGCCGCCTATCAACGCAGTCGTCTCCTGCGGTCCTTCAGGCACCTTGCGGTGCGGGAGATCTCATCTTGAAGTAGGCTTCCCACTTAGATGCTTTCAGCGGTTATCCCTTCGCGACATAGCTACCCTGCGATGCCCCTGGCGGGACAACAGGTACACCAGCGGTCACTCCACTCCGGTCCTCTCGTACTAGGAGCGGCTCTCCTCAAATCTCCAACGCCCACGGCGGATACAGACCGAACTGTCTCACGACGTTCTAAACCCAGCTCGCGTACCGCTTTAACGGGCGAACAGCCCGACCCTTGGGACCTTCTCCGGCCCCAGGATGCGATGAGCCGACATCGAGGTGCCAAACCGCCCCGTCTATGTGAACTATCGGGGGCGATAAGCCTGTTATCCCCGGCGTACCTTTTATCCGTTGAGCGACGGCCCTTCCATTCGGAACCGCCGGATCACTAAGGCCAACTTTCGTTCCTGCTCGACCCGTCGGTCTCGCAGTCAAGCTCCCTTATGCCTTTGCACTCTTCGCGCGATTGCCGACCGCGCTGAGGGAACCTTTGCGCGCCTCCGTTACCTTTTGGGAGGCGACCGCCCCAGTCAAACTACCCGCCTGACACTGTTCCCAGACCGGTTTCACGGCCCCAGGTTAGAATCCAGACATCGCAAGGGTGGTATTTCACCAGTGGCTCCACAGAACCTGGCGGCCCTGCTTCAATGCCTCCCACCTATCCTACACAGACGGTGCCCGAACCCAATATCAGGTTGTAGTAAAGGTGCACGGGGTCTTTTTGTCCTGCCGCGGGTACTCGGTATCCTCACCGAGACTCCAATTTCGCCGAGCTCTTGGTTGAGACAGTGCCCAAGTCGTTACGCCATTCGTGCAGGTCGGAACTTACCCGACAAGGAATTTCGCTACCTTAGGACCGTTATAGTTACGGCCGCCGTTTACCGGGGCTTCATTTCAGAGCTTCGCCGAAGCTAACCCTTCCATTTAACCTTCCGGCACCGGGCAGGCGTCAGTGCCTATACGTCGTCTTGACGACTTTGCAGACACCTGTGTTTTTACTAAACAGTCGCTTGGGCCGATTCTCTGCGGCCGGTTTCGGCTCTCCTGCGCGAGGCAGGGTCACCTACCGCCGGCTCCCCTTCTCCCGAAGTTACGGGGACATTTTGCCGAGTTCCTTAACCAAGACTCACTCGAGCGCCTGAGGCTACTCGCCTCGCCCACCTGTGTCGGTTTGCGGTACGGTCACACGTACTCCTCGTCCACGAAGCTTTTCTTGGCAGTACGATTACGGTCCCTTAACGAAGTCCGAAGACTTCTTCGGCATCGGATCTCGGCTTCACCAGGCGGATTTGCCTACCCGGAAACGCCTACCTCCTTACATCGTTCATGTCCATGGAAACGACGGACCTTTCACCTCTGCGTCCCTCCGCAGACTCAAGCGCAGTATCGTGTGGTACGGGAATGTTGACCCGTTTTCCATCGGCTACGCCTTTCGGCCTCACCTTAGGGGCCGACTAACCCTGAGCTGATTGGCATGGCTCAGGAAACCTTGGGCTTACGGCGACAAGGGTTCTCACCTTGTTTCTCGCGTACTCATTCCGGCATTCTCACTTGCCTGCGCTCCACGGGTAGCCTTCCGGCCCCGCTTCACGGCTCAGGCAACGCTCCCCTACCCCGCGCGCAGATGCGCGCAGCCTTAGCTTCGGTGGCTAACTTTAGTCCCGACCATTATCGGCGCAGATCCGCTTGACTGGTGAGCTATTACGCACTCTTTCAAGGATGGCTGCTTCTAAGCCAACCTCCCAGTTGTCTCCGCAAATCCACCACCTTTGTCACTTAGCTAGCACTTGGGGACCTTAGCTGAAGGTCTGGGCTCTTTCCCTCTCGCGCACGAACATTATCGCACGTGCACTTCCTCCCTGAGACCAACTAACGGGCATTCGGAGTTTAGTAGGGGTTGGTACCCGGTTTAGGGCCCTAGCCCTTCCAGTGCTCTACCTCCCGCAGTCTACACTCAGAGGCGATACCTAAATATCTTTCGGGGAGAACCAGCTATCTCCAGGTTTGATTGGCCTTTCACCCCTATCCACAGCTCATCCGAGCAGTTTTCAACCCACAACGGTTCGGTCCTCCACGAAGCATTACCCTCGCTTCAACCTGGCCATGGATAGATCACTCTGGTTTCGGGTCTGTCCCCAGCAACTTTACGCCCAGTTAAGACTCGCTTTCGCTTCGGCTCCGCCGCTGAACGGCTTAACCTCGCTACTGAGGAACAACTCGCCGGATCATAATGCAAAAGGCACGCGGTCACCCGACGTCTCTCACGAAGAGAGGGTCGAGCTCCCACCGCTTGTAGGCACACGGTTTCAGGATCTGTTTCACCCGCCTCCCGGCGTACTTTTCATCTTTCCCTCACGGTACTCGTTCGCTATCGGTCACGGACGTGTATTTAGCCTTGGCAGGTGGTCCTGCCGGATTCAATCGGGATTTCACGTGTCCCGACCTACTCAGGAATGGTCCAGAGATCGCGACGTCGGCTTCGCCTACGGGGCTGTCACCCTCTATGGCTTGGCTTTCCAGACGGATTCGACTCACCGCCGCGCGACGCTCCGAGAGCCGGCAGACTCCCACGAACCACCCTCCTACCCCATGGAAGCAACGGCTGCCGCCTTGACACCTCCATGGTTTGGGCTCTTCCCCGTTCGCTCGCCGCTACTGAGGGAATCACGGTTGTTTTCTCTTCCTCGAGGTACTTAGATGTTTCAGTTCCCTCGGTTCGCTTCCCAACGCCTATGTATTCAGCGAAGGGATGACCGGGCATCACCCCGGCCGGGTTTCCCCATTCGGAAATCCAGGGATCAACGCTTGCTTGCAGCTACCCCTGGCTTATCGCAGCTTGCCACGTCCTTCATCGCCAGTCCGTGCCTAGACATCCACCCTGTGCCCTTGATCGCTTGATCCATCTTCGTTGACGGCATCAAGCACCTCAGACGCACTCGGCGCCCAGCACTCTCACTCGCTACCAGATTGTCAAAAAAGCAGACCCGCAAGACGCCCCAAGGCGCCCGCAGGGAAGACGGGTAAAATAGGGTCGGTTCGGAGGGGCGTCAAGCACCTCCGAGAACCCTCAAGACGTCAGCTTTCCGCCGCGGGCTCCACCTCTTCCGCGAGGACGGCGACGGTGTTGTCCAGGACCTGCAGGAAGCCCCGGGCCACGCGGAAACGGCGCGGACCCTCGTCCGTACGGATGCGAAGCAGGCCCTCGCCCAGCAGGACGACCATCGGGGCGTGACCGTACAGAATCCCCAGTTCGCCGTCGTGCGCGGGGGCGATGACCGATGTCGCGGCGCCGGAGAAGGCGGCTGCCGACGGCGAGATCACCGTGACGCTCAGTCGGCGGTCGGCGGACAGCATCGCCGTCATGCGGCCTCCGCCTCCAGCTTCTTCGCCTGCTCGATCGCCTCCTCGATCCCGCCGACCATGTAGAACGCCTGTTCCGGCAGGTGGTCGAACTCGCCCTCGACGACGCGCTCGAACGACTCGATCGTCGTCTCCAGCGGGACGTAGCGACCCGGGATGCCCGTGAACTGCTCGGCCACGTGGAAGGGCTGCGACAGGAACTTCTGGATCCGCCGGGCCCGGTTCACGATGACCTTGTCCTCCTCGGAGAGTTCGTCCATCCCGAGGATCGCGATGATGTCCTGCAGGTCCTTGTAGCGCTGCAGCGTGCGCTGCACCGCGGTGGCCACGCGGTAGTGCCGCTCGCCGAGGAACTGCTCGCTGAGGATGCGGCTGCTGGAGTCGAGCGGGTCCACGGCGGGGTAGATGCCGAGTTCGGCGATCTGGCGCGAGAGGACCGTCTGGGAGTCGAGGTGCGTGAAGGCCGCGGCCGGCGCCGGGTCCGTGAGGTCGTCCGCCGGCACGTAAATCGCCTGCACCGAGGTGATCGAACCCCGGGTGGTCGACGTGATGCGCTCCTGGAGGTTGCCCATCTCCGTGGCCAGCGTCGGCTGGTAGCCCACCGCGCTCGGCATGCGGCCGAGCAGCGCGGACACCTCGGACCCGGCCTGGCTGAAGCGGAAGATGTTGTCGATGAAGAGGAGGACGTCGAGCCCCTCCACCTCACGGAAGTACTCCGCGACGGTGAGGCCGGTGAGGCCCACGCGCAGGCGCGCGCCCGGCGGCTCGTTCATCTGCCCGTAGATGAGGGCCGTCGAGTCGATGACGCCCGACTCCTTCATCTCGAGCCAGAGGTCGTTCCCCTCCCGGGTGCGCTCGCCCACGCCGCAGAAGACGGAGCGGCCGCCGTGCTCCTGCGCGATGTTGTTGATGAGCTCCATGATGATGACGGTCTTGCCGACGCCGGCCCCGCCGAAGAGTCCCGTCTTGCCGCCCTTCACGTAGGGGGCGATGAGGTCCACGACCTTGATCCCGGTGACGAAGATCTCCGTCTTCGGCTCGAGGTTCTGGAGGGCGGGCGACTTGCGGTGGATGGGCCACCGCTCCGTCGCCTCCACCGGCCCCATCTCGTCCACGGGCTCGCCGAGGACGTTGAGGATGCGGCCCAGCGACGCCTCGCCGACGGGCGCCGAGATGGGGTGTCCCGTGTCCACGACCTCCATCCCGCGCGTCACGCCGTCCGTCGCGTCCATGGCGACGGCGCGCACCTGGTTGCGGCCGATGTGCTGCGCCACCTCGCACACGAGATCGTGCACGGTCCCGTCATCGTCCTCCCAGGACAGGGAGAGCGCGTTGTAGATCTCCGGCAAATGCTCGGGCTCGAACTCCGCGTCGATCGTGGGTCCGATGACCTGCACGACCTTGCCGGTGCCTCGTTCGGTCGATCCTTCAGACATATGTCAGCCTCATGGCTTATCGGTTCTCCGGGGCGCCTCCGCCCCTGTACGCTGTTCGTCCGTTACCCGTCCAACGCGTCCGCGCCGCCGATGATCTCCGCGATCTGATTCGTGATCTCGGCCTGGCGGGCGCGGTTGTACGTCCGCCGCAGGTTGTCGAGGAACTCGTTGGCGTTGTCCGTCGCCGACTTCATCGCCGTCCGGCGAGCCGCCTGCTCCGCCGCCGCCGTCTCCAGGAGCGCGCTGTACGTCGAGTTCGTTACGTAGAGCGGCAGGAGATGGTCGAGGATGCCTTCCTCCGACGGATCGAGGATATAGAAGGGCTGCGGGCCCTTGCGCGCCTCGCCCACGCCGACGGGCAGGACCTGACGGACCGCCGGCGGCGTGCTGACCATGTTCCGGAATTCCGCGAAGACGAGCCGCACCGCGTCGAGCTCGCCGGCCACGAAGCGGGCGGCGAGCTCCCCGATCAGGCTCCGCGCATCGTCCACCGCCGGAGGATCCCCCAGGTCGTTGCGAGTGAGCGCCATCCCGACGCCCCGAAAGCGGAAGTAGGAGATCCCCTTGTTGCCGTAGACGTGGAACTCCACCTCCGCTCCCGCCTCCTCCAGTTCGCGGAGTTGCGCCTGCGCGGTTCGGATGAGATTCGCGTTGAAGGCGCCGCACAGCCCGCGATTGCTCGTCAGGAGCACGAGCGCGGCCCGCTCGATGCGCGCGGGCTGGCGCAGCAGGGGCTGCGATTCCGCCAGGTCCGGCGTGGCGAGCCGGGCGATCATGTCCATCAGTTCGGCCGAGTAGGGACGTGCACGGATCACCCGCCCCTGCGCCTGCGCGAGCTTGGCGGTCGCGACCATCTCCATGGTGCGCGTGATCTTCTTCGTGCTGTCGACGGACTTCATCCGCCGATAGATGTCCCTCGACTTGCTCATGCCGCGGCGTCCGCAGCGTCCTCTCGGGAGGCGCCGTCGTGGACGAAGGTGTCGGAGTAGGACTCGATCGCCTCGCGGAGCGCGGCTTCGGTCTCCTCCGACATCACCCTCTCATCGCGGATCGCGTCGCCGACTTCCGGGTGATTCGTGCCCATGTACTCGAGGAAGCCAACCTCCCAGCCCCGAATCCTCGACACGTCCATGTCGTCGAGGAACCCCTGCGTGGCCGCGAAGATCACCATGACCTGCTCCTCGACCGGCATCGGCTCGTACTGGCCCTGCTTCAGGATCTCGACGGTGCGCCGGCCCCGGTCCAACTGCCGCTGCGTCGCGGCATCCAGCTCCGTGCCGAACTGCGCGAAGGCCTCGATCTCGCGGAACTGCGCCAGGTCCAACCGCAGGCGTCCGGCGACCTTCTTCATCGCCTTGATCTGCGCGTTTCCGCCCACGCGCGAGACCGAGATTCCCACGTTCACGGCCGGGCGCACGCCCGAGTAGAAGAGGTCGGTTTCGAGGAAGATCTGGCCGTCGGTGATCGAGATCACGTTCGTCGGGATGTAGGCGGACACGTCGCCGGCCGCCGTCTGGATGATCGGGAGCGCGGTCAGCGAACCGCCGGGTTGCTTGATGTCCGGGTGGCCGGCGATGGCGTCGGGATCGTTGCTGATCTTGGCCGCCCGCTCGAGCAGGCGGCTGTGGAGATAGAAGACGTCGCCGGGGTACGCCTCGCGGCCCGGAGGACGCCGCAGGATGAGCGACGCCTCGCGGTACGCATCCGCCTGCTTCGTGAGGTCGTCGTAGATGACGAGGACGGCCTTCCCTTCCTCGTACATGAAGTACTCGCCGATCGCGCACGCGGCGTATGGGGCCATGAACTGCATCGGGGCGGGCTCCGACGCGTTCGCGGCCACGACGACCGTGTAGTCGAGCGCGCCCTCCTCGCGGAGCCGTTCCACGATGCCGGCGACCGTCGAGCCCTTCTGCCCGATCGCGCAGTAGACGCAGACGACGTCCTCATCCTTCTGGTTGATGATCGCGTCGATCGCCACGGCCGTCTTACCCGTGCCGCGGTCGCCGATGATCAGCTCCCGCTGGCCGCGGCCGATCGGAATCATGGAGTCGATCGCCTTGAGGCCCGTCTGCAGGGGCTCGTTCACCGGCTGGCGGTACACGATGCCGGGCGCCTTCCGGTCGACCTTCATGTAGGTCACGGTTTCGATCGGCCCGCGGCCATCGCGCGGCTGCCCCAGCGTGTCCACCACGCGGCCGAGGATCTCCGGGCCGACGGGCACTGAGAGGACGCGGCCGGTGCGGCGCACCGGATCTCCCTCCTTGAGGGCCAGGTAATCGCCGAGGATCACGGCGCCGATGTTGTCTTCCTCGAGGTTCGAGGCGAGACCGATCACGGAGACCCCGGTGTCGCGGGACGTGATCTCGAGCATCTCGTTGGCGACGCACGTCGAAAGACCCCAGATGCGGGCCACGCCGTCCTTCACCTCGAGCACCTCGCCGACCTCTTCGACCCGGAGTTCCTCCTCGTAGCGGTCAATCTGCTCGAGCAGGGCCTTCTTGATCTCGCTCGCTCGAAGGGAGCTGTCGAAACCTGTCATCGTCTTCTCTTCTCTGTTTTTCGTTACCGGCGGCTCAGTACAGTTCGCGCCGCATCTGCTCGAGCTGCCGCCGCAGCGAGGCGTCCAGCAACTCGTCGCCGACGCGGATGATCACGCCGCCGAGAATCTTCGGGTCCTCGTGGAACTCGGGGACGACCTCCCGCTCGAAGCGCCGCTCCAGGGCGGAAACCACTTCGTTCCGGACGCGGTCATCCGCCTCGAAGGGCAGCGTCACGGTGGCGCGGACCCGCCCCGCCTTCTCGTCGAGAAGATCGCGGTAGGCCAGCGCGATCCCCGGGAGGGCCCGCTGCCGGTGGCGATCCATGATGACGAGCAGAAAGCGGACGAACAGATCCGGCGCCCGTCCGGAAAGGGCCGCCTGGATCGCCTCCTTCTTCTCGAACAGCGACACGGCGGGCACTTCCAGGAAGCGCTGGAAGTCCGGGACGTTCGCGTACAGGTCGCCGATCTCCTCGATCAGCCGCCCGTACTCGGCCTCGTTCCCGTCCCGCGCCGCGAGTTCGAACAGAGTCGTCGCGTAGTTGCGGGCCACCGCCGACGCGCTCATCGCTCCGCTAGACGTCCGACACGAACTCGTGCACCAGACGCCGGTTCTCCTCGGCGTCCAGCCGCGCGCGGATCAGCCGCTCGGAAGCGGCCAGCGCGAGATCCACCGCATCCCGCCGGATCTCGTCGCGCAGCTGTTCCCGCTCGTGTCCGATCTCGCGGCGGGCGTCCTCGAGCAGCTGCGCCTGCTGCGCCCGCGCCTCCTCGAGCATCTCCTTGCGGAGGCCGTCGGCGTGCTGTCGGGCGTTTTCGAGCATCTCGCGGGCTTCGCTGCGGGCCGCTTCGAGCGCGGCTTCCTGCTGCGACAGCAGCCCCTTCGCATCATCGCGCGCGGAGAGGGCATCGTCGATCGCCCCCTGAATCTTCGCGTGCCTCTGCTCGAGTCCGCCGGCAATGAGCGGGAAGACCCACTTCGCGAGGACGAGGAGCGTGAGCACGAACAGGACTACCGTCCAGACGAAGAGCCCCAGGTTGAGCGAGAAGATCCCCGTCTCCGCCTGGGCCGCCAGCGCCGGCGGCGCAGCGAGCGCGAAGCTGCCGGCGACCCCGGCCGAACGCATCATCCGCGGATGAAGCCGGCGATCACGAGTCCGAACAGCGCCACACCCTCGATGAACACGGCGAGCACGATCGCGGCCGTCTGGATGGTCTGCGCTTCCTCGGGCTGGCGGGCCATCGCTTCCGTCATGCGCCCGCCGATGAGACCGATTCCGATACCGGCTCCGAGCACGGAGAGCCCGCCACCGACGATGGCGAGACCGATCGCGAGGCCGTCTCCCGTCGACATGCCCTGCAGCAGCGTCAACATGTTCAGCATCGTATGCTCCAGTTTCCTTTCTCTGTCGGGGGTTCGGACAACACCCCCCGTTCCGTCCGCGCCTCCCCGGCGCGGAAGTTGCCCGCGGACCCCTCCGGGTCAGTGCGCGTGGCGAATCAATCCGATGAACACCGAGACCAGCATCGCGAAGATGTACGCCTGAAGGAGCGCGATGAAGATCTCCAGCATCATCACGAACAGCGCGAGGCCCATGGACCCCAGAATTGTCGCGGCGCCGACCGTCGTGCCGAAGAGTCCCTGACCGACCATCGAGCCGTAGGTGAGGATGAGACCCATGAAGGCGAGGATGACGAAGTGTCCCGCCGTCATGTTGGCGAAGAGCCGGATCGCGAGCGCCATGATCTTCGAGAACTTCGCGATCAGTTCGACCGGGGCCATGATGAGCAGCGTAACCGGCTTCAGCGGCCCGGGCAGCCCGGGCGGGAGGAAGAAGACGGTCTTCGCGTAGCCCATCGGGCCGAGGGCGATGAACCCCGCCGTCTCGATCACGACGAGCGCGATGATGGCGAGCGCGGCCGTGACCATGATGTTCCCCGTCGCCGTCGCGCCGAAGGGGATGAGGCCGAGCAGGTTCGCATAGAGGATGAAGAAGAAGAAGGTGATGACGAGGGGGACGAACCTCTCCCCTCCGCGGCCGATGTTGGCCATCACCACGTCATCTCTCAGGTACAGATAGAAGGCCTCGATCCCGTTGAGGATCCCTCTCGGCGCCTTCTCGCCGTTTTCGAGCCGCTGCGTCGAGCGCGCGGCGAAGAACATCGTCACGATGGTGAGCACTGCCGCGAACATCAGGAACAGCACGTGCTTCGTGATCGAGAGGTCGACCTCGAGGCCGCCGATGTTGAAGGCCGGGAGCGTCGGGAGAGGGATCTCGCCGAAGGGCTTGAACTCCCAGATGTTCGAGTCCACGACGTGGTGCATCATGACTTCGGTGCCCCACTCCTCGGCGTGCTCGCCAGCGGCGGCGTCGCCGTGGTGTTCCTGGGCAGCCGCGGCTGCGGGAGCGGCGTGCTCCTGCACCCGCTCCGTCAGACTCCGCAGGGAGGCCATCGATCTATCGAGCACCCGGTTCATCCGGTCGTGCGTTCCGTGTCGAGTTGGTCTTCATGGGCTTCGCGCGGGCGAGCGCGAGCCACAGCCACAAGGCTTCCGTCCACAACAGCACCAGCATGGCGAGTCCGTACGCGATGGGCAGGTCGGGCGTCGCCGATCCCGTCCACACGAGTCCGCCCGTTACGACCAGACCTCCCATGCGCAGGCCGATCCCGGCCAGCCACGGCCGGGTCGCCCGCCGTCCCGCTAGGAGCGCCCGGTTCAGCGGCCAGACCGCGACCACCTGAATCAGCCAGGCCGCGGCGATGCCCCACGTGCGCTCGCCATCCCCCAGCCACGCGGCCGCCGCCACCGCCAGCCCCAACGTGGCCAGCGCATAGGTCGGCGTACGCCGCGTCCAGCCGGTGGGAACGCCTTTCACTTCCCGCGGTCCGTCTCCCCGTCGGTCTCATCCGCCGCGGAGCCTTCGCGCCGTGCCGCCAACCGGCCGTACATGCTGTAGCACCCCCCCGCGAACCCCGTGAACACACCGAGGAGGACGAAGAGCGGCGCGGTCCCGAGACGGCCGTCGAGCCAGTTGCCGCCGACCGCGAGGAGCGTGATCGCAAGACCCATCGCAATGCCCAGACTCGCGAACTCCGTGCCCGCCGCCTTTGCGTACAGGCGACCGGCATGCCCCTCGGGTTTCTCGGGTTTCGGCCGGTTCGTCGAACCGGGATGCGGATGCGGCATGGGGAAACTTCTCCGTTCGGGAGCCCCGCGCCGACCGCTTGTGAAAAATTTCCCAAGCCCAATCTGTCCGCTTGTGAAAAATTTCGCAATGCCGGTTTCGCTTGACGCTGGGCGCTGAAGGCCTAGGTTGCTGCCACCATATTGAAGGCCTCTGGTCAACTCCGAAATGGCCTCGCCGACGCCCGGGTCTCGCATTCCCGCGGCCCCCCTCACCTCTGGAGCCGATTGAGTCTTGGAAGCCGGTCGAAAGGTCGAAACGAATGACGTTCGGCTGCTCGAGGAGCTGGGTCACGCCCGGCGCCGGATCGAGGAGGAGATCGGGAAGCGGATTATCGGGCAGCGGGAGATCGTGGAGAAGCTGCTCATCACGCTGCTCGCCGATGGACACGCCCTTCTGGTCGGTGTCCCCGGTCTGGCCAAGACGCTTCTCGTCTCGACGCTCGCCGAAGCCCTGCACCTGGAGTTCAGCCGGATCCAGTTCACCCCGGACCTGATGCCCTCGGACATCACCGGGACGGAGGTGCTCCAGGACGACCAGCGCACGGGGGAGCGCCGTTTCGCCTTCGTCCGGGGGCCGATCTTCGCGGATGTGATCCTGGCGGACGAGATCAACCGGACACCGCCGAAGACGCAGGCCGCCCTTCTGCAGGCGATGCAGGAGGGAGAGGTCACCGTCGGCAGCGAGACGTTCCCGCTCGGCCGCCCGTTCTTCGTCCTCGCGACGCAGAACCCGATCGAGCAGGAAGGGACGTATCCTCTTCCCGAAGCCCAGCTCGACCGCTTCATGTTCGAGCTTCGGATCGGGTACCCGACGGCGGAGGAGGAGTCGGTCATCGCCGACATGGCATCGAGTGGGCCGCCCGCCCAGGTGAACCCCGTTGTGACCGCGGGCCAGCTGCTCGAATACCAGGCGCTCGTGCAGCGGGTGCCGGCTTCGGAGTCGGTGGTCGACTACGCGGTGCGGCTGGCGCGGGCCACACGGCCGCGCGAGGCCTCCTCCCCGGAATTCGTGCGCCGCATGGTGAGCTGGGGCGCCGGGCCTCGGGCTTCGCAGCACACGGTGCTGGCGGCGAAGGCGCGGGCGGCGCTCGATGGGCGTCCGGCCCCCAATCTCGACGACGTGCGGGCGGTCGCGCCCGCCGTGCTCCGTCACCGGGTGGTTCCGGGCTTCGAAGCGGAGGCCGAGGGGAAGACCGCGGACGACATCGTCGCGGAGTTGATCGAACACAGCCGCGGCTGGTAGACGTTGGACGAAACCGACAGTACGCAGCTCTCGCCGACAGTACGGGCGGGCCCTGAGGTGACGCCGAAGAGCCTCGCGGCGCGCCGCGCGGACCGACTGTCGCTGCTGACCGCCCCGGTTCTCGCGGGCCTGGGGCGCCTGCTCCTGCCGGTCGTCGGCCCGCTCGACCGGCTCGTGCGGCGGGTGCTGCCCGACACGGGCGGCGGGACGCACGTGAGCGAGCGGCAGATCCGCTCCATGGTGCGCCTCGGGCACCAAGCGGGCGACATCGAAGCGCACGAGCGCCGGTTCATCGACCGCGTGTTCACGCTGGACCGCCTGCGCGCGCGGGAGATCATGACGCCCCGGGTGGAGGTTCTCGCCTGGGAAGACTCGCGCCGCCTCGGAGACATCGCGGACGAGCTCGCCGACGTGCGCTTCAGCCGGATCCCGGTGTACGGCGAATCGCTCGACGACGTGACCGGGGTGCTATACCGCACCGAAGCGTACCGTGCGCTGCTCGGCGGCCGGTGGGACCTTCCGCTCTCGAGCGTCGCCCGCGAGCCCTACTTCGTGCCGGATACGATCACGCTCATCGAACTGCTCGAGCAGTTTCGGGCGCGGCGCGTGCACATGGGGCTCGTGGTGGATGAGCACGGCGGGCTCGACGGACTCGTGACGCTCGAGGACATCCTCGAGGAACTGGTCGGCGACATCGTGGATGAAACGGATCTTCCGACCGAACCCATCATCCGGCTGCGACGGGACGAGATCGCCGTGGACGGCGGCGCCGAACTGCGGGAGATCAACGACTTCTTCGGAACCTCGTTCCCCGTGGTCGAGCACCGGTCGCTGAACGGCTTCCTGCTGGCCGAACTCGGCCGGGTGCCCGAGGCGGGAGAAGTGGTGGAGCACGGCGATGTGCGGATCAAGGTCGTGGCGAGCACCGACACGCAGGTGACGCGCGCCCGGATCCGCCGCCGCTAGCAGGCCGGGGCAAGACTCCGCGGCAGCGCCGAGAGAGGCTCGGCGGCAGCGGCGCGCAAGTACTCGTCGAACAGCGTGTCCCCGAACAGGAACGAGATGGCGGCGCCGAGCGCGAGGAAGGTGCCGAAGGGGACGGGCTTTCCCGTCCGGAGTGAGACCGGACCATAGACGAGGGACCCGGCGAGCGCGCCCAGGAAGATCGTGAGGAGGGCACCGCCGGGGCCGAGGAACGCGCCGACCATCGCCATCATCTTCACGTCGCCGCCGCCGAGCGCCGGCTTTCGGAACGCCTTCTCGCCCAGCCACCCGACCACGTGGAGAAGTCCGAACCCGAGAACCGCGCCGGCGACCGCCGCGAGCGGTGGTGTCGATCCGGGAAGCGCCGAAAGGGCGAGGCCCGCGGCGCACCCGCCGAGCGAGAGGGCATCGGGGATGATGTAATGGCGCGCGTCGATGACCGCGATCGCGAGGAGGAGCGTGAACAGGACCGCTCCCGTCAGGGCGGCGACGGATGTGCCGTACAGCCAGGCCATGCCGGCCCAGCCGAGGGCCGTTGCCAGTTCGATCGCGGGGTAGCGCACGGGGATGCGGCCGCCGCAGTCGCGGCACTTCGCCCGCAGGAAGATCCACGAGAGGACGGGGAGGTTGTCGCGCCAGCGGATGGTCGCGCGGCACGCCGGGCAGCGGCTGCGGGGGCGCAGGACGCTGTCTCCGGCGGGCATCCGGGTGATGCACACGTTGAGGAAGGAGCCCAGGGCCGCACCGAGCATTGCGGCCACCCCAACGATCGCGGGATCAGCCAAATGGGCGCCCGGTCCGCATCCGGTCGAGCAGGATCGCGCCCGCCGACGCCACGTTCAGCGACTCCACGCCACGGGCGAGCGGCACGGAGACGGCGCGGGCGGCGGCGGCGAGGAGGAGGGCCGAGACGCCGTGGGCCTCGCTCCCCAGCGCGAGCGCGAGCGGTCCGGAAGGCGACGCTTCGAGCGGCGGGGCATCGGCCGCCGCGACCCATATCGGGATCCCCCGCCCGGCGAGCCGCTCCACGGCATCCGCGGTGTCCGTGCGGAAGACGGGGCCGCGGAACGACGCGCCCGCCGAGGCCCGCAGCGCCTTCGGCCCCCAGGGATCCGCGGTCTCGCCGACGCCGATCACCGCGGCCGCCCCGAGCGCGAGCGCGGTGCGCACGAGGACGCCGACGTTGCCGGGATCCTGCACGCCGTCGAGAAGCACGACCTTGCCGTCGCCCACGTCGGCCCAGCCGTACGCCGGCACCTCACCGATCGCCAGGACGGGCTGCGGCGTGGCGGCATCCGCCAGCGTCCGGACGATCGCTTCCGGCACCGCCTCCGTGCGAACGCCCCGTGCCGCCGCACGCGCGAGCAGCGCCTGCAGTTCCGGCTCGTCCTCCGCCGCGTCGGCGTGCAGCACGGCAACCGTGCGGCCCGGCCACTCGAGCATCTCGCCGACGAGCCGCCGCCCCTCGGCCAGGAAACACCCGGTTTTCCGGCGTCCCTTTCCGCGGTGCAGCGACCGCCAGGCCTTGATCTCCGCGCGCGTCGGCATGCCCTTATTTTACGCTGCGGCTCAACGCACTGTCATCGCGGCGCACGGAGCGGGCTCGAGTCGGTCGACCTTGCGCGGACCTCTGCGGACCTGAACGGAGTGGAGCGTGAACCCGAAGAAAGCGGCGCGGGCGACGGCCCTCACGATCGCGGGAAGCGATTCGGGAGGCGGCGCCGGCATCCAGGCTGATCTCAAGACCTTTCACGCGTTCGGCGTGTTCGGAACGAGCGCGGTCACCGCCGTGACCGCGCAGAACACCGTCGGGGTCCAGGCGGTGCAGGCGCTGGACCCGCCGATCGTGCGGCGCCAGATCGAATCGGTGCGCGCGGATCTGCCACCGCTGGCCGCGAAGACCGGGATGCTCGCCAACGAGAACATCGTGCGGGCCGTCGTCGCGGGCCTGCACGGCTTCGAAGCGCCGCTTGTGGTCGATCCGGTGATGGTGGCGACGAGCGGCGACCGGCTGCTCGACCCGGCCGCCGTGGCCGCCATCCTCGAGGAGCTTCTGCCTCTCGCCGCCCTCGTCACGCCGAACCTGCCCGAAGCCGAGATCCTCGCTGGACGGACCGTGCGCACCGAAGCCGACATGTCCGCGGCGGCGAGCGCCATCCTCGCGCGGGGCGCCGGGGCCGTGCTCGTCAAGGGCGGGCACCTGGAGGGCGAGGAAGTCGTGGACCTGTTCGGGGACGGGAGCCGCGAGCGCGTGTGGCGGACGCCCCGCATCCGGACGACGGAGACCCATGGGACCGGCTGCACGCTCTCGGCGGCGATCGCGGCGGGGCTGGCGTCGGGGCTCGCCCTCGAGCCGGCGATCGAACGGGGACTCGCCTTCACGCACGCCGCCATCGCGGCGGCGCCGGGTCTCGGCGCGGGCCGCGGTCCCCTGGATCATTGGGCTAGTCCCGGAGGCCGCTCTCGGCGCTGATGCGGGGCTTTGCCACGGACAGCTATTCTCCGTACGGCACCCAGATGTTCTTGATCTGGGAGGCGTGCCGGAGGAATTCGCGCCCCTCGCCGCCGGGACCGAACCAAGCCCGCCCACCGGCGGCCTGCGTCCACGTGCGCTTCAGATTCGAGGCGGAGCGGCGCTCGACGTCGGCGGCCCCCTCGTCCGTCCCGAAGTACCACATCCCATCCACCGCATCGTGGCCGGCGAGGGTGGGCCGCAGTTCCTCCTCGAGGCCGGTAAGGATGTTGATCACCCCCGGCGGCACATCCGAGGTCTCGAGCACCTGTTGGAAGTCGGTGGCGAGGAGCGGCCATCGCTCCGAAGCGACGGCAACGACGGCGTTCCCGAGCGCGACGCCCGGGATCACGCTGGAGATGAACCCGAGCAGCGCGGGTTCCGGCGGACAGATCACCGCCATCACGCCCAGCGGCTCGGGCATGGCGAGCGTGACGTTGCGGAAGGGCGTCCGGTGGACGGCCCCGTCCCACTTGTCCGCCCACGCCGCCCAGGTGAAGAGGCGCCGCACCGACGCCTCCACTTCGCGCCGCGCCGCCTGCGGGTCGCAGCCGGTGAGGTCGCGCAACCGGCCTTCGAATGCGTCCCGGCGGGCGTCGAGATTCTCGCCGGCGTAGTACAGGATCTGCGCCCTCAGGTGGGTCGTCGTGCGCGCCCAATCCGCGGCGAGCGCCGCCTCCACCGCGTTGCGCGCGTCCTTCCGGTTGCCTCGGGCGACTTCCCCCGCGCCGCGGCGCCGATAGTCCAGGACCTCGAGGCTGTAGCCACCATCCGGCCGGGCCTGCCGGCCACCGATGTAGAGCTTCGCCGTCCGGTCGATCGCGGGCAGCGGCGCCGGGGCGCCGGCCTCCTCGCCGACGTCTCCCTCCTCGTCGCGCTCCGCCGTCTCCGAGTCCCTTTCCGGGGCCGGCTCCACGGGCGCGTGGCGCTGGCGGACGTATTCCCACAGTCCTTCACGGCCACCCTCGCGGCCGAAGCCGCTCTCGCGGTAGCCGCCGAAGCCGGACGCGGCATCGAACACGTTGGTGCAGTTGATCCAGACGGTCCCGGCCTTGATCTGCGAGGCGATGTCGAGCGCGAGGTTCACGTTCTCCGTCCAGACGCTCGCCGCGAGGCCGTAGCGCGTGTTGTTCGCGAGCGCGACCGCCTCCGCGGGGGTGCGGAACGTCATCTGAACCACGACGGGGCCGAAGATCTCGACCTGGGCGATGCGCGCGGCCGGTGACACGTCGGTGCACAGGGTGGGCGGGTAGAACCAGCCGTCCCGGGGGACGCTCCAGGACGGCTGCCAGATCGCGGCGCCCTCCTCGCGACCCTCCTCGACGAGCGACTCGATCTTCTTCAACTGGACGGGCGCGATGATCGCGCCGAGGTCGACGCCCTTGTCGAGCGGAGCCCCCATGCGGAGCGTCTCCATGCGGGCGCGCAGGCGGTCGGCAAGCGCGTCGGCGATCCCTTCGTGGGCGAGGATCCGCGAGCCGGCGCAGCACACCTGGCCCTGGTTGAACCAGATCGCGTCGACCACGCCCTCGACCACGCTGTCGAGGTCCGCGTCGTCGAAGACGAGGAAGGGTGACTTCCCGCCGAGCTCCAGCGAGATCTTCTTGCCGGTCCCCGCCGTCGCCTCGCGGATGATGCGGCCGACCTCCGTCGAACCGGTGAAGGCGATCTTGTCGACATCCGGATGTTCGACGATCGCGGTGCCCGTGCGGCCATCCCCGGTTACGATGTTCACGACGCCCGGCGGGAGATCGATCTCGCCGCAGAGTTCGGCGAAGCGGAGGGCGGTCAGCGACGTGAACTCGGCGGGCTTGAGGACGACGGTGTTCCCGGTGGCGAGGGCGGGCGCGACCTTCCACGCGAGCATGAGCAGCGGGAAGTTCCAGGGGATGATCTGGCCCGCGACGCCGAGCGGCTCGCAGTCCGCGAGTTCGGTGTCCATGAGCTGGGCCCAGCCCGCGTGGTGATAGAAGTGCCGCGCGACGAGCGGAATGTCGATGTCGCGGGATTCACGGATGGGCTTCCCGTTGTCGAGCGTCTCGAGCGTCGCGAAGAGCCGGGAGTGCTTCTGCAGGCGGCGGGCGATCGCGTACAGGTAGCGCGCCCGGCCGTGTCCCCCGAGGTCCCGCCAGGCGGCCTGGGCCGCCCGCGCCGCCGCCACCGCGCGGTCCACGTCGCCGGGGCTGCCCTGCGCGATCTCGCCCAGTTGCGCTTCGTTGCTCGGATCGAGGGTCGCGAAGAACTCGCCGTCCGCCGGCTCGCACCAGGCGCCGCCGATGTAGTGCTCGAAGCGGGGACCCCGTTCCGCGATCCATGCTCGCGCCTCGTCCGCGACCTCCGGGGCGGGACCGTACTCCATCGTCTCGAAAAGTTCCGCGATCTTCGGCATCTCCCTCAACCCCCTCTCAGCCTCAACCCGACCCTCACCCCAGCGGGTGCCGGTGGTACGCGGAATACCGCCCCGTCGCCCGGTGCTCCAACTGGCGTTCGATGTCCGCGAGCAGCGAACTCGCGCCGAAGCGGAACAGCGACCGGTCGAGCCATGCCCCGCCCAGTTCTTCCTTCACGAGAATGAGCCACTCCAGCGCCTGCTTCGCCTTCCCCACTCCTCCGGCGGGCTTCAGGCCCACATGGAAGCCGGAGAGTTGCCGGTAGGCGCGGATCGCGCGCGCCATCACCAGTCCGACGGGGACCGTGGCGTTGACCTTCTCCTTGCCGGTCGAGGTCTTGATGAAGTCGGCTCCGGCCATCATGCAGGTCCAGCTCGCGCGGGCGACGTTGCGCAGGCTCCCGAGTTCACCCGTGGCCATGATCGTCTTCAGGTGAGCCTCGCCGCAGGCCTCGCGGAAGGCGCGGACCTCGTCGTACAGCGCCTCCCAGTCGCCGGCGAGCGCGTGGCGGCGGGTGATGACGATGTCGATCTCGCGCGCGCCGGCTTCGACCGCTTCGTGGATCTCCTCGACCCGCTGCGCGAACGGCGTGAGCCCGGCGGGGAAGCCGGCGGCGACCGCGCACACCGGGATGTCGTCGCCGGCGAGCGCTTTGACGACGGCCGGAACCATCGTCGGATACACGCAGACGGAGGCCACGCGCAGGCCGAGATCGTCCGCCCCGAGCGCGCGGAGGAGGTCGGGACGCACGGGCTGGCAGGCCTTGGCGGCGAGGCGAGCCACCCGCCCCGGGGTGTCGTCGCCGGCGAGCGTCGTGAGGTCGATCATCGTCACTGCGCGGAGGAGCCAGGCGGTCTGCCACTCCTTCTTGATGCTGCGGCGCTTCGCCAGCGTGGCGGCCCGGCGCTCGATCGCACTGCGGTTCGCAGCCTGCCCCCGGATCAGATCGAGGTCGAGCGGCGTTCCGGCGTTGCGCCCCCGCATGGGAACGACACCGGGTTCCGATGATCGCTGGAAGAGGCCCATGGGTAGAATATCGTTCGGACGCCGGACTCAGGCGAATGTACCTTTCGCTGAGAGGACGGTGCGGTCTACGAAGAGGCGCCGACGGTTTCTTGACGCTCGGCCGCCTCCGGGCCGAAGCTGTTGCCCGGACACCCCGAGAGAACCTGACGATTGACCATCCGGAGAATCCCATGACGACGAACGAAACCTGGTGGCCGAACCAGCTCAGCCTGAAGGCTCTTCGGCAGAACTCGCCCGCGTCGGACCCGATGGGCGGGGGCTTCGACTACGCGGAGGCGTTCAAGAACGTCGACGTCGAGGAGTTGAAGCGGGACATCGAGGAAGTGATGACGACCTCCCAGGAGTGGTGGCCGGCGGACTACGGGCACTACGGGCCGCTCTTCATCCGCATGACGTGGCACGCGGCGGGCACCTATCGCATCACCGACGGCCGCGGCGGCGGCGGCTCCGGCTACCAGCGCTTCGCGCCGCTGAACAGCTGGCCCGACAACGGGAACCTGGACAAGGCGCGCCGGCTCCTGTGGCCGGTCAAGCAGAAGTACGGCCGCAACCTGTCGTGGGCCGACCTCATCATCTTCGCGGGCAACTGCGCGCTGGAGTCGATGGGGTTCCGGACGTTCGGCTTCGCCTTCGGCCGACCGGACGTGTGGGAGGCCGACGAGACGGACTGGGGATCCGAGACAGAGTGGCTCGGGGACGAACGCCATGACGATGACGGGGAACTCCAGGAGGGGCTCGGCGCCGACCACATGGGGCTCATCTACGTGAATCCGGAGGGGCCGGGCGGGAACCCGGACCCGGCGGCGGCGGCGAAGTTCATCCGCACGACCTTCGCCCGCATGGCGATGAACGACGAGGAGACGGTCGCGCTCATCGCCGGCGGCCACACCTTCGGCAAGGCGCACGGCGCCGGCCCCGAGTCGCATGTCGGCACCGAACCGGAGGGGGCCGGCCTCGAGGCGCAGGGCTTCGGCTGGCACAGCAGCCACGGCAGCGGCAAGGCCGGCGACACGATCACGAGCGGCCTGGAGGGCGCCTGGACGACCGAGCCCACGCGGTGGGACAACAACTTCATGGAGAACCTGCACGATCACGAGTGGGAGCTGACGAAGAGCCCCGCCGGCAAGTCGCAGTACACGCCGGTCAACGCGTCCGAGGTGGCCACCGTGCCGGATGCGCACGACCCCTCGAAGAAGCATGCCCCGATGATGCTCACGACGGACCTTTCGCTGCGCGTTGATCCGGCCTACGCGCCGATCGCGAAGCGCTTCCTCGAGAACCCGGCGGACCTCGAAGACGCGTTCGCCAAGGCCTGGTTCAAGCTGCTCCACCGCGACATGGGGCCGCGCAGCCGGTATCTCGGACCGCTCGTCCCGGCGGAGCCGCAGTTGTGGCAGGATCCCGTGCCCGACGTCGACCTCGAGCTGATCGATGAGGGGGACGTGGCCGACCTCAAGGCCAGGGTCCTCGCCTCCGGCCTGTCGGTTTCCCGGGTGGTGGCGACCGCCTGGGCGTCGGCCGCCTCGTTCCGCGGCACCGACAAGCGCGGTGGGGCGAACGGCGCCCGCATCCGCCTCGCGCCGCAGAAGGACTGGGAAGCGAACGACCCGGCCGAGCTGGCGGGGGCGCTACGGACGCTGGAAGGGATCCAGGCGGAGTTCAACGACGAGCAGAGCGGAGGGAAGCAGGTCTCGTTTGCCGATCTCATCGTCCTCGCCGGGTGCGCGGGCGTCGAGCAGGCGGCACGCGATGCCGGGCACGACGTGCAGGTGCCGTTCGCACCGGGGCGCACGGACGCGTCGGAGGAGTGGACGGACGCGGAGTCGTTCGCCGTGCTGGAGCCCGCCGCGGACGGGTTCCGGAACTACGTCAAGAGCGGAAACGAAGCGTCCGCGGCCGAGCAGCTCGTGGAGCGGGCCTGCCTGCTCACGCTGACCGCGCCCGAGATGACCGCGCTGGTCGGCGGCATGCGCGTCCTGAACGCGAACACCGGAGGGTCCGCGCACGGCGTGTTCACGAACCGGCCGGGAGCGCTGACGAACGACTTCTTCGTGAACCTGCTCGACATGAGCACGGAGTGGCGGGCGTCATCCGACGGCGCCTTCGAGGGCCGCGACGCGACCGGCGACGTCCGCTGGACCGCCACCGAGGCGGACCTGGTGTTCGGCTCGAACTCCGAACTCCGGGCCCTGGCGGAAGTCTACGGGTGCGACGACGGGCAGGAGGCCTTCGTGCACGACTTCGTCGCCGCCTGGAACAAGGTGATGAACCTCGACCGCTACGACCTGACCTGACCGCAGCCTGGCCGGCGCGGGTGATTCAGCGGGCCAGGGCGAGGGAACGGGCCGCCATGCTACATGCTACGGGAACCGGCGGATGGACTCGGCGACGAGGCGCTGGAAATCGGCCTGGGCGAGCTTTGTCGTCTCCAGTACTTCCTCGTGGTTCAGCGGTTCGTCGAGGACCCCGGCGGCGTAGTTCGTGAGGCAGGAGACGGCGACGCAGCGGATACCGAGGGCGCGCGCCGCGATGACCTCGGGGACGGTGGACATGCCGACGGCGTCGGCGCCGAGCGTCCGCAGCATGCGGATCTCGGCCGGGGTCTCGAAGGCGGGGCCGTGCATCGCGGCGTAGACGCCCTCGTGGAGTTTGTGATCCAGTTCGGCGGCGGTCTCGCGCATGATCGCCCGTAGCTCGGGGTCGTAGGCGAACGTCAGGTCCGGGAAACGACTCTCCGCCCCCACCACGGGGCCGATGAGGGGGCTCGTGCCGGTCAGGTTCAGGTGGTCGGAGATCAGCATGAGTTCGCCGGGGTGCCAGCCTTCGCCGATCGCCCCCGCCGCGTTCGAGAGGAAGAGGACCGGGATGCCCAGGGCCGCCGCGACGCGCACGTAGAAGACAACGCGCTCCGGCGGGCCACCCTCGTAGAGGTGGACGCGTCCGCTCAGGCCCAGGACGGGCCGGCCGCCGAGGGTCCCGATGAGCGCGTGGCCGGCGTGGCCGATGACCGTGGGGCGAGGCCAGCCGGGAAGATCCTCGTAGGCCACCCGCACCGGATCCTCGATCTCCTCCCCGAGGCCGCCGAGTCCCGAACCCATCGTGATCGCGACGTGCGGCGCGTCGCCGTCCAGCCGGTCCTCGACGCGGGCTCGCAGCACCGCGGCCGCCGCCTCGACGCCGGCCTGGATGTCCGCGGCCGCACGAGTCACGCGAGGACTCCGGCCAGCGTCGCCGTCATCCACGTCGCCACCGTCCCCCCGAGCATCGCCCGCAGGCCGAGCTTCGACAGATCCTCTCGGCGACCGGGGGCGATCCCGCCGATGCCCCCGATCTGGATCGCGATGGAGCTGAAGTTCGCGAAGCCCGTCAGCGCGTAGGTGCACATGATGAGCGACTTGTTCGAGAGCTGAAGGTCGCCGGCGAGCCCGGCCCCGAGATTCGTGAAGGCGAGGAACT
Source organism: Gemmatimonadales bacterium (assembly GCA_009840115.1). Taxonomy (GTDB): domain Bacteria; phylum Gemmatimonadota; class Gemmatimonadetes; order Palauibacterales; family Palauibacteraceae; genus Palauibacter; species Palauibacter irciniicola. Next base: position 111,978 of record VXOJ01000016.1, read on the forward strand.
CGTTCGCGACCATCTTCACGCCGAACAGCGTCCCCACCTCGACCGCATCCGCCCACGGCACGCCGATGAGCCAGGCCACCGGGGCGAAAACCCAGCCGAAGATCCGCTCGAGCGTGATTCCCTCCACGCCGAACAGCCCGGTCACCCAGCCGATGACGCCGTTCCCCAGAGCGATGATGGCGAGGAAGGCAAGCAGCATGGCCCCGACGTTCAGGGCGAGCTTCAGCCCGTCCCCCGCCCCGCCGGCCGCCGCGTCGATCACGTTCGCGTGCGCCTGGGGCGGGTCGATGTCCAGCGTGCCGCGCGTCTCGGGTTCCTCCGTCTCGGGCATCAGCATCTTGCTCACCACGATCCCCGCGGGCGCCGCCATGATGCTCGCCGCCAGCAGGTGTCCCGCGATCCCCGGGAATACCCCCACGAGGATCGCGACGTACGCCGCGAGCGCGCCGCCCGCCACGGTCGCGAAGCCGCCCGTCATCACGGTGTTGAGTTCCGACATCGTCATCCGGTCCACGAAGGGCCGGATGAGGAGCGGCGCCTCGGTCTGGCCGACGAAGATGTTGCCGGCGGCCGAGGTCGTCTCCGCGCCGCTCGTCCCCAGGGTGCGCTGCATCGCCCACGCGACGCCCCGCACGACCCGCTGCATGAACCCCAGGTGATAGGCGAGGGCCATGAGAGAAGAGAAGAAGATGATCGTGGGCAGGACGCTGAAGGCGAAATTCGCGCCGATGTTCACCACGCCGCCCGCGCCCCCTTCGACCGGAGTCCCGTAGTCGACGAGCGACCCGAACACGAAGCGCGACCCGTCGTTCGTGTACCCGATGAGCGCGACGAAGATGTCGTTGACGGCGCTGAAGAAGGTGTGACCGATCCCCGTCTTGAGAACGAGGAGGGCGAAGGCGATCTGAAGCCCGAGCCCCTTCGCGACGAGCGGCCACGAGATCGACCTGCGGTGAGCCGAGCAGAGCCACACCGTGGTGAGCAGGAAGGCGATCCCGAGCAGGCCCCGCGCCAGGCGGGAGAAGAACGGCTCGTCGATCGCGCCCCCCACCCCCTCGAGTCCCTGCGCAGCCAGCGGCGCCGCGCCCGCGGCCAGCCCGACGCCCAGCACGGTAACCACGGTCAGGACCAGCCATCTCCCGCGCGGCATCGCCGAGGGTGCCGCGGCTGCGGAGCGGGAAGGATCGCGACGCTGGGACAGCGCTCCGAGCGCGATGTAGATCAAGGCAAGGAATCTTCTAAGTT
>VXOJ01000057.1 GCA_009840115.1 Gemmatimonadales bacterium
TCGTCTCCGGCCTCATGGCCGGGCTCAAGGTCGGCGAACTCGCCTCGATGCTCGTGTCCGGCTCCGGCTCCGCCGGGTCCGGGTTCGTCGCCCTCGTCATGCAGGGAGCCGGCAAGGCCGCCGCTCCCGTCAAGCCCGTTTGAGGGCCAAGGAGATGCCAGGAATGAGAAGAGCGCGAATGAATGGAGATGGAGACGCGGGCCGCGAGTACGTCGAGATCTGGGGCGAAGCCGTGCAGGCGAACCGGAAGCTGCGGACGATCCTGATCTTCCTCTCGGCGAGCATCGTGCTCGGCGTCCTCGTGCTGCTCAGGATCGCTGGCGCGGAGCCGCCCAAGCCCATCGTCATCCGGGTGGACGAGGTGGGCCGGGCCGAGGCGCTGGCCTACGAGGCCGCGACGGCGCAGGCCGATCCGCTCGATCCGACGACCAAGTACTTCCTGAACCGGTTCGTCCACGACTTCCACTCGCGGCGGCGGGCGACGGCGCAGGAGCAATGGACGAGGAGCCTCCGGTTCCTCTCGACGGACTTGGCGAACGCCGCGTTCCAGAGGGACGGCGCGGAGGTCGCGAGCGTGGCGGCGGGCACCGCCGGCACCGAGACCGAAGTCGAGCAGGTCGTGCTCCGCATCCATCCGTCGCCCGAGCCGCCGCACGGCGCGACGGCGGACTTCGATCTCGTGCAACTGAGGGGCGAGCAGGAGCTTCAGCGCGAGCGCTGGTCGCTCACGCTCCGGTTCGAGTTCCTGGACTCGGTTCCGAACGAACTCGTCGTCCACAACCCGATGGGGCTCCTCGTCACCTACATGCGGGCCGACCGGGCACTCATGACGGGAGGCGAGCGATGATCGCCCATCTCAGGGGCCGCGAGAAGGCGCTCGAAGCGTTCGGCTGGACGGGCAGGAACGCCGAGTGGATCGCGCTCGTGTGCCTCCACAGCGGCGTGTTCACCCGCGATCAGATCTCCGACTGGCTCCGGATCGATCGCTTCAAGGCGCTCCGCTTCGTGCAGGACATCACCGCGCGGAGGCTGGCGGCCGAGGATACCCACGAGGGCCGCAAGATTTGCCGGATCTGTGGGCGCGCCATCTACCGGTCGCTCGGTGCCGAGGACATCCGCCACCGCCGGATCGCGTCCCCCGAGGTCCTGATGCGCCGTCTGCTTTCGCTCGACTACGTGATCGAGCATACCGGCCAGCCTTGGCTCCCGACCGAGCACGAGAAGGTGTCCGCGTTCGAGACGCTCGGAATCGAGCGCGCGCTGCTGCCGGTGCGCGTGTACCGGGGTGCTGCGGGCGAGACCCGGCGCTACTTCCCGCTGAAGCTGCCCGTCGCGCTCGACACCGATGGCGCGGTGTTCGTCTACGCCGATCCCGGCCACGAGACCGCGACGGGCCTCCACTCCTGGGGCCGCGCCCACCGAGCACTCTGGGGCGCGCTCCAGGAGCGGGGCCGGGCCATCGAGGCCATTGCCGTCGTTCGCACCGACAGCGAGTTCGACCGGGCGGAGAAGGTGTTGGCCAACTGGACCGACCCGGCCCGGTCTCCCAGCCGCTCGCGGTCGTCTGCGACCGGTCGCGAGATCCGCCGCGACATCGAGCGGATCGAAGAGGGCATCCGCCGCAGGGACGAGAACGTGATCGAAAAGCAGGGCAGCATCCGGGGCTGCCTGATCCGGCTCGCCGAACTCCGGGCCGCGCTTCCGACCGCGCCGTCGGAGGCGGTGATCGACGACTTTACGGTGTGGCGGTCGACGCGGCTCCCGGGAGACCCGTTTTGAGCGCCGGGGGCGGGGCGCCGATGCCGATCCGCGCGTGCACATCTCACTTCGGGGTGCTTGTGCACGGAAGTTGCGTTCCCGTGTGCGCGCCTCCGATCGGACATGTCTCTGGCGCGCTTGCGGTTGCGCCACGGTCAGCGGAGCGTGGGTGCCGATCCGCGCTCTCTGGCCGTGGCTGGGAGCGACCCCCCATCTCGGCATGCCTCGATCGGCATCGGGGAGGATGGCGATGTGCATCCACATCCTCCCCTTTGCTGCGGGGTCGCTCCCAGCCAGCAGTCCTTCCAGGAAGGGTGTCCAGCCGATGAGAACGGGCACGCCCGCCATCATCGGGTCCGCCATCGGCGCGGTCGGCGCGCGGGCGCTCAAAGTGCCGTTCCCGCCCCCGGGCGCGAACTCGTACCTCGACCTGATCGCCTCGAACGATCCGGGCCTGCACGCCGCGCTCCGCGTCTGGCACTACGCGTGGCCCGCCGTACTGGTCGTGCTTGCGGGCTCGTTTGCGCTGTCGGTCTGGCGGGTCTGGCTCCAGCCGCTGTTCCGGACCAAGCGGCGGGGCACGCTGCCGGAGTGGCCCGCTTCGCCCGCCGACGATGCGCCCTCGCTCGTGATCGGCGAGCTGCACCATCCGACCGTGCCGGAAGAGAGCGAGCAGCCGTCGTGGCTCGTGATCCCGGAGAAGGGGCTTTACACCGGCACGCTCATCGTGGGTGCCGTCGGCACGGGCAAGACGAGCGGCTGCATGTACCCCTTCGCCCGCCAGATTCTCTCCTGGCGGGCCGACGATCCCGTTCGCCGCGCGGGCGCGCTCGTGCTGGAAGTCAAGGGCGACTTCTGCCACCAGGTCCGCGGCATCCTCGAAGACGCGGGGCGCGCGGACGACTACCTCGAAATCGGGCTCGGCGGGTCGTTCCAGTGGAACCCGCTCGACGATCCGCTCCTCGACTCCTACTCGCTCGCGTACGGCGTGGCATCCCTCATCAACCAGCTCTTCGGCAAGAGCAGAGAACCGTTCTGGCAGCAAGCCTATACCAACCTCGTGCGCTGGATCGTTGAACTGTTCCGGCTCTTGCCGGGGGGCTGGGTCACCCTCCAGGACATCTACCGCTGCACGGTGGACGCGGAGCTCTTGGCCCGGAAGATCCGCGAGGCCCGGGACCTGGCGGACCAGGCATCCCCGGTGGATGCCGTCATCGGCGACGACGCGATGATCGCCCACGCGGACGCGCTCCGGGAATGGGAATGGGATCCGGTCGGCACCGACGGGGTGCGCTCGCGGCTGGACGCCAAGCTGCGCGCGAAGCTGGCGAAGCTCGAAGTCACCTACGCGGTGGAGCCGGCCGGGGGCGGCGCGGGCGGCGAGTACCGGGAGCGGGTCGAGGCCATCGAGCGGTGGTACGACAAGGACTGGTCGGCGCTGGACGCGAAGCTCCGCACATCGATCGTCGAGGGGATCAGCGTCTTCCTCTCGCTCTTCGACCAGCCGGACGTGG
>VXOJ01000008.1:0-62201 GCA_009840115.1 Gemmatimonadales bacterium
ACCCCGCGGAGATCGAGGAACTCCCCCGCCCCGTCGAGCGGGCTGTCTGAAGACGGCCCTTCGCCGGCTCCCCCGGGCACGTCGGCGGCGAACAGCGCGCGGCCGCCGTCCCGTCCCCCTTCGAGTCCGAGAAAGATCCATTCCTCGGGTGGTTCCGAGGCGGAGGCTGCGACGGTGGGCGGAAGGAGTACCGGCCGATAGGCCAGGCCGTCCGCTTTCGCCGCGACTTCCCGCGCCGTTTGGGACACCAGGCTGCGCTCGCGCCATACGGGGACGACGCGCGAGTTCGGATCGGACAACCGGTCGGAGAGCCACCCGGGATCGGCTCGCAGGTGGGTGGCGCGATCGAGGCCGCCTCCCGCGAAGGGGTTCGGTTTCCGGTGGCCCTCCCCTGCCACGCCCGATAAGATCTCGCCGGCCGACATGGGAGAAACGTAGCGGTTTCGAGGGAGCGCATGCACAGTTTCGAGGGGACGGCGGGACGGGGCACCCTCCTCACGTTCGATTGCTACGGCACGCTGATCGACTGGGAAGGCGGGATTCTCGCGGCACTCCGGGTTGCGTACGCGGAGGCGGCCGCGGTGGAGGACGAGCGGCTCCTCGGCGAGTTCCACGCGGCCCAGAACCGGCTCAAGACGAGCGAGTACCGCCCCTACCGGCAGTTGCTCACCGAGACCTCGGTGGAGGTCGCGCGCGCGAACGGATGGGATACGGCGGACGAGGTGGCGGGGGGCGTCCCCGCGAGCATCCCCTCCTGGCGGCCCTTCCCCGATACGAATCCGGCACTCTCGCGCCTCGCCGCGGCAGGCGTCACGCTGGGGATCCTCTCGAACATCGACGACGACCTGCTCGTCGGAACGCTGAAGCGCTTCGAGGTCGAGTTCGGCCTCCTCGGCACGGCCCAGCGGCTGCGCAGCTACAAGCCGGCCGCGCCGCACTTCGAGCGCGGGCGGGAGTGGGCAGCCGGCTTCGACCGGTGGCTGCACGTGGCGCAGAGCCTCTTCCACGACGTCGTCCCCGCGACATCGCTCCGGGTGCCCGTGCTGTGGGTCAACCGAAAGAGCGAGTCCCGCCCGGACGACGCCGACCCCGTCCACATTGCACCCGACCTGGCCGCCGCCGCCGCATGGCTTCTGCCGTGAGGGTCAAGGCGATACGGAGTCGTCGCCAGGTCCGCTCGCCAGGACGTTGCGGGTGAAGCGGTGGAGTTCCCTCCATAGCGCTTCGTGCGAGAAGATGTCGTTATGTCCCGCGCCCGGGATCTCGAGCCAGCGCCGGGGTCCTCGAAGCGCCTCGAAGACCTCCCGGCTCTGGCCGGGCGGAATGACGCGGTCCTCCTCGCCGGCGGCGACGAACGTCGGCACCTCGATGCGTGGCGCCCGCTCCAGCGTGTCGAAGCGGTTGTGCAGCCAGTCCAGATACCAGTCCGGCAGCCACGGCAGGCGGTGCCGGGCGATCGCAGCGGTGTCCGTGAACGGCCCGAGCAGGACGACGCCGGCCACCGGGCGGCTCACCGCCAGTTCCGCCGCCACGGAGCTTCCGAGGGAGTTCCCCAGGGGAAGGAGCCGCTCGGGCTCGACGCCCCGCTCCTCCACCAACCACCGGTACGCCGCCCTCGCGTCCGCGTAGAGACCCTCCTCGGAGGGCTTCCCCTCGCTCGCTCCATAGCCTCGATAGTCAGGCAAAAGGATGTCGAGTCCGAGGCTCGAGAGCGCCGCCGCCACCGCCCCGCGGTCTCCCAGGTGCCCGGCGTTGCCGTGGAAGTAGATCGCCGTCCCCCGCCTGGACTGCGGCGGGTCCACGGGAAACCACCACGCGTGCAGTTCGATCCCGTCCTCGGTCGGGATGCGGACCTCGGTGGCCTGCGGGAATCCCCAGTACCGCGGGTGCGTCTCGTGCGGCTGCAGGGTCTCCGGATAGAAGACGAAGAAGGGGACGATCCGGGGCATGAGGAGACGGACGACGGCCATCAGGCCGACGAGGGCGACCACGACGATGAGGAGTTCCACGAGCGGGAGCCGGCGGCGGACGGCGGGAGTCAGCGGCCGGGCACGGTCGACACCGCGGCGAGGCGCTCGGCCCAGCGGGCGTACACGTCGGGGCGGCGGTCGCGCCAGAACAGCCGCCGGGCGGTGGAGGCCGCGCAGCGCGACAGGTCCACGTCGGCGTAGAGAATCGCCGCTTCCCCTTCCGGCGCCCGCGCGAGGACGACGCCCTCGGGATCGACGACGAAGGACTCTCCGGCGAAGGTGAGGCGGGGCTCCTCGCCCACGCGGTTGGCCAGCGCGACGAAGTAGCCGTTCTGGAACGCCGCCACGCGCACCTCTGCCTCGAACAGTCCCTCGGGCCACTCCCCGACCGCGCCCGCCTGCGGGATGACGACGAGCTGCGCCCCATGTTCTCCCAGGCGCCGCATGTATTCGGGATAGTGGCGGTCGTAGCAGATCGCGACGCCCACGCGCCCCACGGCGGTGTCGTAGACGAGCGCGTCGGTATCGCCCTTCGCGTAGTAGTGCTGTTCGTGGAAGCACGCGTACTCGGTGATGTGCATCATCCGCGTCACTCCGAGGAGCGAGCCGTCCGCGTCGAACACGGGCGTGCTGTCGTAGCAGCGCCCGTCGGGCCCGAGTTCGTACTGGTTGAACACCGTGACGAGGCCGAGTTCGGCGGCGCGCGCGGCGATTCGGTCGCAGGTGGGACCGGGGATCGGCTCCGCGATCTGCGCGGCGCCGGGGTCGTCCGGCCGCTGGGGGAAGAAGCGGTCGATCGCGAGTTCGGGGAACGCCACGAGATCGGCACCCTCCGACGCGGCGCGGCCCATCGCGTCGAGCGCGCGTTCGAGGTTGCGGGTGCGGTCGGGCCCCGCGGACTGCTGTACAAGGGCGATCTTCATCGGATCCATGTCCTTTCGGTGACGGGCCGGAGGATTGTCGGCGCGCCAGCCGGGACCCGCAACGGGGTCCACGGGTCGCGTCGGCGCTCGTTAGGTTGCTCCCATGTGCGGACGATTCAGCCTTCAGACCCCGGTTCCGGACCTCGCGGAACTCTTCGAGGCCGATCCGTCGCGGCTCGAGGAGTGGTCCGCCCGCTACAACGTGGCGCCCACGGACGAGGTCATCGCCCTCCGGCGAGGCGCCGGCGGCCGGGAGCTCGTTCCGCTGCGCTGGGGGCTGATCCCGAACTGGGCGGAGGATCGCGCGTCGCTCCCGCCGATGATCAATGCCCGCGCCGAGTCGCTCGAAACCCGGCGCGCGTTTCGAGACCTCGTTCTCGACCGGCGCTGCGCCGTCCTCGCCGACGGATTCTACGAATGGCGGAAGGAGGGCGGCCTGAAGCAGCCGTACTTCACCCGGCGCCGGGACCGGAGACCGATGGCGCTCGCCGGCCTGTGGGACGTGTGGCGCGGACCGGACCGCACGATCCCCTCCTGCACGATCGTCACGACGGACGCGAACGCGCTGCTCGAACCGCTGCACGGCCGCATGCCGGTCATACTCGAGGGCGCGGGCGCGCAGATGTGGCTCGACCTCGACATCTCCGAGCGCACCATGGAGCCGCTCCGGCCGTTCGACGCGGAGGCACTGGAGGTGTTCGCGGTCAGCCGCCGGGTGAACCGCGTCGCCACGGACGATGCGGCCTGCGCGAAGCCCCGGAGCGCTCCGATCCGGGAACCGTCAGGCTGGCGCGATCGCCCCCCGGTCGGCGACGCGCCCCCCGACCAGCTCACGCTCTTCCGGTCGTGAAGCGCTCGATCGGCCGTTCCCGGCGTGCGCTAGTGCAGGACGTTGCGGGACCTCAGGTGCTGGCTCACCGCGCCGAGCATGAGCGGTCGAATCCGGTAGCGGGGCTCGGCCGGGCCCGGCGTGTCCCCCGGGGGCCCTTCTTTCCCGGCCTCCCGGGCCGGGTTGACATCGACCAGGCGTAGCTCCTCGAGCGACCTGAGCGTGTGGCGGGCGGCGGCGGGCGGGATCCGCATGACTTCGCCGTACTCGGTGAGCGTGAGAGTCCCGTGGTCGAGGATCGCCTTGAGGGCGAAGCTCTGGTCGATATCCAGCGTGTCCAGCGACGATGACGATGGGGTCGGGGTCAGCGGACGCACGAGAAGGCTGCCCTCGATCGTCTCGAGGTCCACGGACCTCAGCCAGTGCAGCAGCGCCAGTCGCACGGAACCGAGCGAGGCGCGGTGGAGCCGCCGGAAATAGTCGGCCTCGATCAACTGTCGGCGTCTCTGGCTCGTCCGGGCGCGTCGAAGCCGCCGAAGCAGAGCCGCCCGCCCCGCGCGGGGTTCGTCGAACTGGAGCGGGATCCCGCTCCGCCGGTGCCGTGCGAAGATCGCCTGACGCAACTCGTCGGCGGTCAGGGGAGCCAGCGTCAGGCAGTGCATATCGCTGACGAACGGCCGGAGGCGTGCGCGGACGATCTGCCACGCCGAGGCGTTCATGGAGACCAACCAGAAGATCCTCGACTCCGTCCGCGCGATGCAGGTCATGAGGCGCTCGAAAAGCTCGCCGCCGCCGGGGGCTCGCAGGTGCAGGAACTCTCCGCCCTCGAGGATCACCGTCCGCGGGACCTCCCCGTCCGGGCTCCGCAGAACCCGGTCGGCGAGCCGGTCGAGGTCGACCGGTTCCCCGGGAGGGTCCGGGGCTTCGAGGCCGAGCCACGCGGCGAGCCGGCGCGCGAACCGGGGTTCATCGCGCTCGCGCTCATTCAGGATCCGCCTGACGCAAGCTCGCGAATCCGCGGCAAGACGCGCGGCGACCACGTTCAGGAAACTCGTGGTCCCGACGCCGGGCGGTGAGACCACGATCAACGAACCGGCCCCACCCTCCTCCCACGCCCGATGCAACTTCGCGATCTCGGCCAGACTGCGATCCCTTCCGGCCAGGAGTTGGGAATCGGTGAGGGGCTCCAACGAGAACAACCGGCGGTACACGGCGGGAAGATCCCGGAAGACGTCCGATACCGACGCCGGCTGGGGAGCATCGGGGTCGGCCGCTCCCTGGACCGGCGGAAGGAGGCCGAGGGTCCTCCCGAGGTAGGCAAGGCGTCGCCACCCGGCGCGGACGGCCGCCGCCACCGAGGGCTGGTGCGTGGTCAGGCGGCTTCGCCACCGTCGCCAGTCCCCGGCGACCTCGCCCTCGAGGTACGAGCGCGCTCGCAGCAGTTCCGCCGCAAACCCTTCGGCGAGGGCCCGACGGGTCAGGCGCGCGGCCCCCTCGGCAACCTCGGCGGTCGCCCGGCGCCCGGCCTCCGCGCTCGCCTCGAACAGAACCTCACGGGTCCGTTCGAGCTTGTCGGCGGCACGCGTCAGGGCGTTCCGGGCGGGAGCGATGACGTGACCGCGGTCGGGGGGCTCCGCCCCGTCGAGAGCGTCGGAGAGTTCGGCGAGGGCGACCTCGTATCCGTACGCCGACACCTCGCACGCCTCCGCCACCTCCGCGCCTGCCCGGTCGAGCGACCCTGCCATGCCGGCCGGTATCGCGCGGATCCGTTCCATCCTGAACGTGTCGAAGGCCCGTATTGCGGCTTCGCGGACCTGCACGTGCCGCGTCTCCCGGCCTGGCCGTCGCACTGTTTCGCCGGCATCGGGCATCTCGTGCAAGGACACGACCTCGGGCATGCGGAGGTTGAGCGCCTCGATCCGTCCGACCGCGCGATCGGCCGCAGCCGAGAGTTCCGCGACGAAGGCCCCGGAGTCGCCCAGCACGCCCGCAGGCCGGGCCAGCGCCTCGGCGACCCCGCGCCGCTCGGCCTCCAGCGCCCCCTGCAGGGCCTCCGGTGCGGAGGTCAGCTCCGCGACGCGCCGGCGACCTTCACCGAGCGCCGACTCGATCTCCGATATCACACCGTTCACCCGCTCCATCGTTTCGGCCCAGGCGGCGGCCAGTCGATCCCCGATGGACGAAATCGCGAGACTCGATTCGAGCAGGCTGCGGTACAGTTCCAGCCGGTTGGCGGACTCGCCGGCCCACCGATCCCAGCCTTCCGCCCAGGCCGAACCCACGTTCCGGTGCCGGGGGTTCGACGTATCGCGCGCAACGAACGTGCCGGCGACCGCCACCGTCGCCCTCAGGATCCGGACCGCACGCCTGTCCGCATCGCCGGGTGCGGGTCCGGCGGCCGAGGCAAGACCGTCCGCCGCCGCCAGGAGTTCGCCCTGAAGCGCCCGGCCCGCGGCGGCCAGCCGGCCCGGGTAGCCGGACGTGCGCTCCCCCTCCGGGTCGAGGACCCCCTCGATCCACGCATCGAACGCCCGCTCCAGGCCGCCCAGCCAGGCCGCCCGCCGGCGCTGACTCGCCCGGCTGGCGCGCGCCTGCCACGGGAGAACGACCCCATCAAGGTGCCGCCGGGCGAGGCCGGCGACCGGGACCTCATGTGTCACGCGCCGCCAGACGATGGGCCGGAGCGCGAGGGCGAGGAGGCGCTTCGCGTCGATCCCGCCCCCGGCGTCGCGCGCGCGCCGGAGCGCATCCGCGGAAAGGGGCACGTCGGCCTTCGGCGGGAGTTCCTCCACGCCCGCCTCCGCCTCGGCGCGAGCGGCCGACAGCGACGCCCGCAGACCGGCGGCCAGCGGCGCGCGGCGGATGGCCCGACACAACGGCTTCAGGACCTCATCGGAGGCCGTCCGCAGGTACCCGTCCGCCGCCTCCGGTCGGGGCGAGTCCTCTCCGCTTGCGCCCCTGGATCCGATGTCCGCCTCGAGTTCCGCCAGAGCCTGCGCGTGAGTTCTCGATGCACGGTCCAACGCGCGGCGGATCGGGGCCCAATCGTCTTCCTCGTACCGCCGCCAGATCTCCCGGAACGGTCGGTGCACGGCTTCGGAGATCCGGTCGGCGATCTCCGCGTCGTTTGCCGGGCCGGACGCGCGGCCGTCCGGTTCGCCGAGGCCCGCGTTCATGCGCGCAGGCCCCCGCCCGCGGCCGACGGATCCGGATCCGTCGGAGCGGTCGCCTCCACGGCGGGATACCAATCCTGCTCGGCGACGAGGCCCGCCGCCCGGAAACCGTCTCGCGCCCGCTCCGTGACGTCGCTCTGGAACAGGAATTCGAAGCGTGGATCCAGCACGTACGCCTTTATCCTGACGCGCGTGAGGAACGTCGTCCGGAACTCGTCCCCGACGAGCACGACGACGGGTTTCTCGAGGAAGACGTACCTGGACGTGACCGCCGCATCGAACGCGATCTCCCTCGCCTTCCGCTCGTCCACGCGCCCCGGCAGGTAGAGGTCCGTCACCACCTGGCAATGGAGTTGCCCCGCGTTCGCGTTCGCAACGGATTCCTGCACCACCTGCGCGTTGGGCACCGAGACCAGGTTGTCGTCGGCCGTCACGATCCGCGTCGAGCGGAGTCCGATGGAGACCACCTCACCGTAGGTCCCGCCCACCGAGATCTTGTCGCCGACCTGGAAGGGTTGGTCGAACACGACGATCAGGCCACCGAACACGTTCTTGAGCAAGTCCTGAGCGGCGAACCCCAGCGCCACGCCCAGAGCGGCGCTCGCGGCCAGGATCCCCTGGGCGTCGACGCGGAAGACCGTGCGGAGGATCAGGTAGGCCGCGATCGCCCACAGGAGCATGCGGCTGATGGGGATGAGCGACTTGAAGGCGAGACGGCGCCGGACGCTCCGCTCGGCGAGCGCCTCCAGCGTCCAGACCAGGACCCGGATCAGCAAATGGAAGACGACGATCACGACGAGCGACCAGAAGATGCCGACGCCGAGACCCCGGACCTCTTCTCCCGCTTCCTCGAGATCCAGCGCCGGGAGCGCCGCGGACGAAGTATCCTCGGTGGTCGCGGGAGGGACGGGGGCCTGCAGCGAATCCAACCGGGCAAGGATCCGCTCCTGGGCCAGCGCCAGCGCCTCCAGTCGGATCCCGATCGAGTCCTGAACCAGGGGCGGCGCCTGCTGCCCGGACGCTGCGGCCGGCGCGTCGGCCCCTCCCGCCTCCAGGTCCGGCGTTTCGGGGGGCGCGAGGGCGTCCGCCGGGCCGGACTCGGCCCCCGCGGCCGTTGCCGACGGTTCCGCGACGACCGGCGGCGGGGCATCCTCGCCCGGCGGCGGGGCATCCGACCGACAGCCGGCGGACAAGCCGGACAGCAGGAGCGGAAGGAAGACGGCGGCCCTTCCAAGTCGTGGAACCAACCCACCGGATCGCCTGACCATGCGGGCAATGTGCGGGGGCGGTGAGCCTCCCGACAATCGCTCAGAGAGTCAGAAGTTGGCGACGAGCGCGATGGTCAGCGTGGAGTCGAGCTTGTGGCGCGGGACGAGGACCGTCTCCCCGGTCGGGGTCCCCGCAGGCTGCTCGAGAGGAGCGCGGGTGAGCGCGGGCGCGTTGTCCCACGCGAGCCGCAGGCCCGTCTTCACGGCCAGGGAGCTGTTGATGTCGACAGCGAGCGAGTTGGCGAAATCGGCGCGGAGGTCCGCCGCGTCCGTGAGGTTCTCGTCCAGCGTCAGCGTGCTCTCGAGGTTGGCCGTCTCCGTCAACTCGCGCCGGAAGTTCGTGGAGATGCGGATGCCGCCGAAGCGCGAACTCCGGTCGGGGTCATCGACGATGTCGTCCTGCATCGTGAACGTGACCCCGTAGTCGCTCTTGAGCCGGGTCCTCTCGGTGTCGATCCACGTGTTCCCGATGCCGCCCACCAGGGAGAGCTTGCTCTCGTACCCGGCGAACGTGTTCCGCTCCCACCCGGCACCGGTCGTGAGGTGGACCTGATCCGAAAACGACCGCTCGAACTCGCCGCGCGCGAAGTAGTTCTCGGCCGTCGGCTCCGGATCGGCGTCGCTCATCACGGTGAAGCGGTCCGGAGTCCCCACGGCGATGCGCCGGGTCGTACCGGACTCGGTTCGGAGACCGCCCGCGCTCAGGGACAGCTCTCCCCCGCCCCATTCGCGCCGGGCGCCGCCGCCGAGGCCGAACGTGCGTACCGTGGAGTTCCCCGACGTGAAGAGCAGACTCAGTTCCGCGTTGTAGGACCAGCGGATCTCCGCTTCTTCCTGGACTTCCTCCTGGAGCGACGCGGCGGGCGCGGCGGTCGATGCCGCAGCCAGGGCAAGCACGATCCACGACTTCATCTTCTCCACCCCCAACCCCCGTGATCGGTACGAGAAACGGCGACCAAGGCTAGCCAGACGCGCTTTGCCGGGCCAGCTTTCCCAGACGTTCTATCCGTTCCTCTTCGAGGAGTTCCAGAAAGCATGTCCAGGTCAGAGAGGCACCCCTTGGTGAACAGGAAGATCCACCGTCGCCGACTCCTCGCCGGCGCCTTCGTGGTCCTATGCCCGCTGCCCCTCACGGCGGTTCAGGACGCGCAGATCGCGGGGATCGAGGCGCGCCGGGACCACTACGGGAGCGTGGCGCGCCAGATCTGGGAGTGGGCCGAGGTCGGCTACCAGGAGGAGAAGAGTTCCGAACTGCTGAAGGGCGAACTGGAGGCGGCGGGGTTCTCGGTCGAATCGGGGGTCGCCGACATGCCCACGGCGTTCGTAGCGAGCTACGGCTCCGGAAGCCCGGTCATCGGGATCCTGGCCGAGTACGACGCGCTGCCGGGCATCTCCCAGGACGCCGTGCCCGTACGCTCGCCCATCATCATCGGAGGCGCGGGCCACGCGTGCGGGCACCACCTGTTCGGCGCGGGCTCCGTGGCGGCCGCCATCGCGGTCAAGGAATGGCTGGAAGAGACGGGACACGAGGGGACGATTCGGCTCTACGGCACGCCGGCCGAGGAAGGGGGCGCGGGGAAGGTGTACATGGTGCGCGAGGGCCTGTTCGACGACGTGGATGTGGCGCTGCATTGGCATCCCGGCGCGCAGAACAGCGCGCGGGTGGGGCGCTCTCTGGCCAACAAGTCCGCCAAATTCCGCTTCCGGGGCTATTCCGCGCACGCGGCGGGCGCGCCGGAGCGGGGACGGAGCGCGCTCGACGGGGTCGAGGCGATGAACCACATGGTAAACCTCATGCGCGAGCACGTTCCGCAGGAGACGCGGATCCACTACGTGATCACGCAGGGCGGCTTCGCCCCCAACGTCGTGCCGGACTTCGCGGAGGTCTACTACTACGTGCGGCACCCGGACGCCCCCACCGTGCTCAGGCTGTTCGAGCGCGTGGCGCGCGCGGCCGAGGGCGCGGCGATGGGTACCGGGACCGGGATGGAATACGAGGTGATCCACGGGCTCTACGACCTCGTGCCCAACGTCGCCCTCGGGCGGGTAATGGACGCGAACCTGCGCAAGGTCGGGGGTGTGGAGTACACGGAAGCGGAGCGGGCCTTCGCCCAGCAGATCCAGGACAGCTTCGTGGGCGGATCCGGCCGGCCGCTGGGCTCCGAGGCCGAGATCGAGGACTTCGGGGTCGACCCCGCGGGTGGCGGATCGACCGATGTCGGCGACGTGAGCTGGGTCGTGCCGACGACCGGGCTGTCGACGGCGACCTGGGTGCCGGGCACGTCGGCGCACAGTTGGCAGGCCGTGGCGGCCGGGGGCACCGACATCGGGACGAAGGGGATGATCGTCGCGGCGAAGACGCTGGCGCTGACAACGATCGAGCTCTTCCAGAGCCCGGACGTGATCGCCGCCGCGTGGGAGGAACTGAGGGCGCACCGCGGCGCGGACTTCGAGTACTCCGCGCTGCTGGGCGACCGCCCGCCGCCCCTCGACTACCGCCGCTAGGTCCGGCCGCCAGGCTCCGGGCCGGCAAGCCCGGAGCCGACGGCCGCATCACTCGCGGCGGCCTAGTCCTTTCGCGGCGAGAGGCGGTCGACGAGGTCGCTCATCCATCGGCCCGCCAGGTCCTTGCATCCGAGCCCGAAGGCGAGGGCCAACGCGAAGCCGATGGCCGCGAGGATGATCAGGAAGGCGTCGCCCACGAACTGGACCTGAACCTGCTGCAGGGCCACGACCACGGCGAAGATGACCACGACGACCTGTGCGAACTGCCCCAGCACCTGGGCCTGCGCGATGCCCGCGTTGCTGGCCACGGCGCGGACCGTCGCCCCCAGAAAACCGGCAGCCAGGATGCCCAGAATCAACACGACGATGGCCGTCACGATCGTGGGCAGGAAGCCGACGAGCCGCTGGAGCAATTCGGCGGTGGCGGTGAGCTGTAGCGCATTCAGCGCCGCCACCAGCACGACGAGCATGACGATCCAGTAGGCCAGGGCTCCGACCAGTTGGGAGAACGTGCGCTCGATGCCTCCCTTGGCCAGCATCTCCGCCAACTGGATCCTCTCGGCCACGCTGTCCGCCTTCACTGCCCCGAGAAGCCGGACGAGCCCCGTCTTGATCAACTTCGCGACGATCCAGCCACCGACCAGAATCGCCAACACGGCCAGCAGGTTGGGCAGGAACCCAACCAGTTGATCGACGAAGACACGGATCGGCTCGAGCAGTATCGCGTCCCAGTCCATTTCCATCCTGGTTCCCTCCATCGCGAAAAACGGTTGCCGGTCAGCGCCGCGGCGTTACGCGCGGCTCCATTTATTCACGACGACTCGGGGGGGCGGTCTCCGCCCGGGCCGATAGAGGATTCAGAATGATGATCAGGAGTCCACGCCACCAGACGGACGCCGCGTCCGGCAGCGGTCCGGAGCGATGGAAGGCGGCTTCCGGCGGCCGGTCAGCGGGCCAGCACGGTACCCGTGGCCTCGACCCGGGCGCGGGGGATCCGACGCAGGGCGTCGAAGTCGCCGGCGGATAGCGCGACGACGGGCGGGGCGCGGTTGTAGAGCTGAGCGGCGACGATGGCGGCGAGCGCGAGGAAGGTGTCGGGGCCGCGGGTCAGGAATGCCGCCGGCGCGGTGCCGCGGCGGATGGCCTCGAGGAGGACGGCGGTCGTCGTGCTGGACCCGCGGGTCGCCGGGATGGCCATGATGCGGCCGGCGCCGGTCCGGCCGGCCAGCGGATGGCGCCGGTCGATGATCTCCCCGGTCTTCGCGTCGTAGCCGCCCCAGAAGCTGAGCGGCTCGGACGAGTACAGGACGGCGCCTTCCGCGGCGCCCGCGACGAGCGCGCGGCCGGTCAGCGGACCGGAGCCCGGGGCGGCGGGGGCGTCGCTCACGGCTCCGCGGTCCACGCGCCGTCGTCGCGCGTGACGCGGCCGGCGACGGCCGATTCCACGCAGTCCGCCAGGCTCCCGAAGGCGACGGCGCGCTCGAGCAGGCCCGGCGTGTACCACGCGTACTTGGCGGAGTTCGTCATGAGCCGCCGGATGCTCTCCGGCAGCATGGGCGTCGTCAGGATGCAGGTGTCCACCGTCAGCTCCCCGCCGAAGGATTCGATCGCGTCGAGGTGGCCCGCTCTCGCCGCCAGTTCACGGACGGCCCGCCCGGTCGTGATCAGCAGCCGCACGCCGGGGTGGCGTCGCCGGCCGTCGACGAGGCGCGCCAGGGCCGCGAACTCCGACAGCGAGAAGTGCGGGCTCCCCAGCACGACGAGATCCAGACCGGCCGAGTCGGACAGCCCCGAACCGAGTTCGTCCCGCGCCGCCCGCAGCGCCGCGGGCCCCGGACACATCCGGGTCGCCGGTTCCCTCCCCTGAAACGCCGCGTCCAGGTCCGGCGCTTCCGGTGTAAGTCCGACCCAGTGGAACAGGCCCACCGCGCCCGAGGAGGCCATGGCGGCCCCCAGCGCCTTCAGGTCGTCCTCTCCCGGCCGGGCCCGGAGTCCGTCGAGCACCGGGATCCGCCCCTCCACGCGCAGGCCGATCCAGTGTCCCAGCACCGGATACAGCGCGGGCTCCTCCGCGAGTCGGCGCGGAACGCCGGAGAGATCCACGAGCACCTGCCCCGCCCGGTTCCCGGTCAGATGGAGCCCCGCGGCCGGGGCGCGGCCCGTGACCGCGCAGCAGATGTCCAGCAGGTCCGGATAGCGCTCGGTGCGCGCGCCCAGCACCGAGTTCGCGAACACGATCGCGCTCGACTCGCCCCACGCGACCTGCTCCCCGACGCCCGGCCGCGGCTGCGTCTGGTAGGGCGCGCAGGTCCAGGTGGGCTCGCAGCCCATGGCCTCGTACGCCTCCATCTGGCGCCGCGCCGGCGTTACCCAGGACTCGGACACGTCCCACTCGCGCCAACCATGCTCATCGACGCCCGACACGTTGAGGGTCGTCGGCACCTGTACCCGCGCGCCGCCGTCCGCCAGACGCTCCGCGAACTCGAGCGTGGCCGGTCCCTGGTAGAGCGACGAGTCGATGTGCGCCGACGTGATGTCGAGCAGTTCCCGCGCCCCGACGACATCGGCCATGCGGGCGAGGATCGACATGGCCAGCCGCGCCCCCTCCCCGTCCTTCCCCCGCAAGCGAGCAACATCGTCGCTCGCAAGGCGAACCCGGTTCACCCGAGCCGATCTGCGGCCAGCCAACCCTCGATACGGCGGGCAAGCGTATCAAAATCCTCTCGGCACTTCGTCCTAATCGCACTCACTCTCCGTGACGCTTCTTCCGCCAGTGGCTGCCGCCCGCCGCCCGGGAAGTCTCCAAGGTCACGGAGTTCGACAAGCCTGTCGAAGTACACTTCCTTCACATGAACTTCGGTGCGGATCGGCGACCATCTCCAACCGGGCGGAAGGTCGATACCTGCCAAGACCCAGGTCTCCAGTTCTTCCCATGCGTTCTCGGCGAAAAACGTCATCGGGCCGGATATTTTTCTTTCAATTCTGTCGAGTCGTTGCCGTCGATGAACGTTCCCATCACGATCCACGCACAGAATAAATAGGTCGATCATGCTCCCGTATCGATCCACGATATCCGACAAACGCTCTAGTCGTAGAGCTTGGTCAACGCCACCCAGCAGCGGATCCTGGCAGATCCTGATTCTAGCCGTGCGCCTTCCAAGTCGTCGAAACAAGCGTTCGAATATCGGCTTCAAGATATACTGGTCCTTTCGAAAGTCCTCTGGAACGATGAGTACGTTCAATTCAGGATTCCTCCGTGTCTTCAACCGACGCAGTAAAGATCACGGCATCCTCCAACCAGTTGGATTCAAGCAATCTGCCAAGACCCTGGGACTCTCTCAGGTTCTTTGCGTTGGGAAGGTTGGCGACGGAAGCAATGACGCTGTCGTCGGTGAACGGACGGCGGACGACCACCCCCGTACTATCGAAAGTCTCATCGCCGACCATCGAGAGAAGACCGGGTGAGTGAGTCGTTGTCACAACTTGCGTCCGACTCTTCGTCGTCTGACTTTCTATCAAGTCGAGCAGGAGTCTCAAGCGCGACGGATGGATACCATTGTCAATTTCTTCGAATACATGCAGACCCACTGGGTTCTTTGCAAAAAGCGCCGCGAGAATGGCGAGGAATCGTAGGGTTCCATCGGATGCCGAATACGCGGATATCCGGCGACCGTTGGTTTCGCGAAAGACGAGCTGGATCAATCCAGTAGTTGGGTCACGAACGAACTCCAAGTCCGCGACGTCCATTGGAGTTAGCTCACGGATCCATGACACGAGCGCATTACGACGTGAGGGGTCTTCGCAGATCTCCCTGAGTACTGTAGGCAGGTTCTCGCCCCTGTCGCCGAGCGTGTCCTGGCCGGGAAACGCGGGTCGACGCATCCGGTCCGGTAGGAGGTCGAGGAATCGCATATTGGCTAGGATATCGATGACTTGCCTAGCATACCATTTGTGTGCTCTCACCACTCGATTGTGCTCGCCAATCTGCGTCAGCGCCGGTTGATCGGGTCTCACGGCGACCCGATGTCCGTATTTTTTTTGAGATCCTGTCTTGGCCATGCGTACCAAGAGATTTGTTGCATCATCCTGTTTCGCGACGGGATCTCCCGCGCGCGGGTGGCTCGTGTAGATGTTCGCGTTCCCCACCATGAGTCTTTCGAAGATGACGCGAAATCTCCGGGAGCCTGCTTGGTCTACGGCGACCCTTATGGCGTAACGGGCATGGGATGGCCGCACTCTCGATTGCCCTCGGAGGGACATCTCGACAATCAGCGCGAAGGAGTGACGGCCGAGGCGAACGATTTCTTCCGGCGCCCCCCGAATCGGATTCCACTGAAGTTCGCCCCCCGGGCCGTACCGCCCTCCGAGAATCTCGGCGAGACCGTATCCCCGGCCGATCCCGTGAAGCGTGCGGAACGCGTCGCGAATGTTGCTCTTGCCGCTCGCGTTTGCGCCCACCACGACCGTGAACGGCCCCAACCGAAGGGTCTCGTCCTCAAAACTCTTGAAGTTGATGAGACGAAGTGACTTGATCATCAGTTTCCCGGTCCTCAAGCTGTGCTGCCGTTGAGTGAGCGGGTCGAGGCCGCCAGCGGGACAACCTATGGCTGCGGCCGAGACACCGAAACGTAACCTATTGACCAGTGAACGGGATTTGGAGACCATGCGCATCGTTTATTTTCTTCCCGGACCGATGTCCCGCGGCCCCCTCGGGCCGGAGGAACTCGTGCGGCGCCAGGCCTTCCTCAACGAGCATGCGTTTCACGGAACGGGAGCCGTCGTCCGCGAGACGGCGAACGGCCCCGCCTCGGTCGAGTCGTCCGCCGAGGAATATCTCTCGGTGCCCGGCATCCTCGAGGCCGCGCCGCGTCTCGAGGCGGAGGGGTTCGACGCGATGATCATCGGGTGTTTCGGCGATCCCGGCCTCGCGCCGGCCCGTGAACTCGTCGACTTCCCGGTCATCGGCCCGGGCCAGGCCGGGGCGCTCGCCGCGGCGCAGATGGGGCAGCGCTTCGCGATCATCACGGTCGTCGAGGAGGTCATACCGGCGATCCGCCGCCAGATGCGGGGCTACGGTCTCGAAGGGCTGGTGGCGGACATCCGGGCGGTGGACGTCCCGGTCCTCGAGTTGCGGCAGCGCGCGGAGCAGGTGCTCGAGACGCTCGAAACGGAGGCTCACGCGGCGCTGCGCGCCGGCGCCGACACGCTGGTGCTCGGCTGTATGACGATGGGGTTCCTCGACGTGGCGCGGAAGCTCGGCGAGCGCCTCGGGGTACCCGTCATCAACCCGGTGCTCGCCGCGCTCAAGGCGGCGGAATCGTTCGCCGCCACCGGCGTGCGGCCGTCCCCGCGCGCCTATCCCCCGCCCCGCAAGAAGATCGCCCCGACGCCCGTCTGACGCGGCGCTGCGCGTCAGGGCCGGATGACGCCGACGCCGTCCTCGATCGTCATCGTCGTTCCGAATTCGGCGGAGAGCTTCTGGAGACCCGCGAGGATCTCCTGCCCGAGCGCATCGTCCGCCATCATCGGCCGCCCGCGCACCGGGCGCGGCAGTTGCCAGCCCATGGTGATCGGGTGGAGCTGGATCTCCTTCAGCTTCCCGTCCTCGTACTCGACGACCGGGACGACGCTCTCCCAGAACCCCTTCCCCGCCGGGAACGAAGACGCGCCGGCCCGCTCGATCCGCACGTCCTGGAACCGGCCCGGAAGGTCCGCGTACCCCAGCCCCTGGGCCTCGTAGTTGTCCTGTGGCTGGAACTCGATCGTTTCGTTCTGCATGGCGAAGTTCGCCAGCGAGTAGAAGATCGGCTTGCCCTGGTACATCTCGACCGCGCGCAGGATGTGGGGCCCGTGGCCCACGAACATGTCCGCGCCCGCGTCGACGACCGCCCGGGCGACGTCCACGAGGAAGTCGGCCGGCACCTCGCGACGATCCGCGCCCTCGTGCGAGTGGCTCGTGACGATGACCCACTCGGCTTGCCGTTGCGCTTCCTTCACGACTTCGATGATCTCGGCCAGATCCCCGGCGTGCGGCACCGTCTTCACCCCCGGCTTCGATCCTTCCATGAAGGTCATGCCGCCGAAGTTCAGCCGCGGGCCGGAGCCGCCGCCGCGACCCGCCACCGAGAGCGCGTCCCGGAGGCCGGCCATCTGGTCGGCGGTCACGGTCACGTGCCGCTCGTACCGGATCGGGCTCAGCCCCGGACGCCCCCGCACATCCGGCCGCTGGTGGCCCGCCCGCATCGCGTCGGCGAAGGTCGAGGCGATCGAGATCAGCGCGACCCGTCCACCGGGCGTGTCCACGTAGGCCGGGGCCCGCGCCCGCGCGAGGTTCTCGCCGAAGCCGGCGACGGCGAGGCCGGCCGCCTCCGCCGCCGCCACCGTGCGCCGCGCCCCGCCGGCGCCGAAGTCCATCGTGTGGTTGTTCGCCAGGCTCACCATGTCGAAGCCGAACCAGGCGAGTTCGTGCGCGATTTCCGGTTCCGCCCGCATGTACGTGCCGCCGCTGGCCGCCGCGGGGATCACGTCGTCCTCGTAGTCGTGGAACAGGATTTCGAGGTTCACGAACGCGGTGGTCGCGCTCTCGATGATGTCTCGCAGGGCGAGGAACTCGGGCTCCCGATACGGAGACATCTTCCGCGAGATGATCGCGTCGCCGGCGAGGGCGATGGACATGTTCCCGCGCGCGTCCTCGAACGCCTGCGCCTCGAGCGCGACCGGTGCCGCGAGAGCGATTCCGACCGCCAGTCCGGCGGCGGCGAGGGGGGACCGTGCAAGGGGGGACCGGCGCATGGGTGCCTCCGATGGGCTTGCGTGTTGGAGCCTAGTTTGCGTGCGTCTGCCTGTGTGCCTGTTGCTTGTGCGGTTCCAATGCGGGTCGACAGATTCGACCGCATGCGAAACAACATGCTTTTTCCGACCGTAACCCGCCACGCCATGCGCGCGCCCGCGACCCTTCTCCTCACCGCGGCACTCGTGACGGGTGGCGGATCGATCGCCCAACCCGCCGCGGCGCAGTCGTACGACATCATCATTCGCGGGGGCACCCTCGTAGACGGCTCCGGAGAGGCGGCCTGGGGCGGCGATGTCGCGATCGCCGGCGGACGGATCGCGGCCGTGGGCGACCTCGGCGCGGCGACCGCGGCCCGGGTGATCGACGCGAACGGGCTGCACGTGTTCCCCGGCTTCATCGACACGCACTCCCACGCCATGCCGGCGCTGTTGCGCGACGAACTTCGCACCGCGCGGCCGCTGCTCGCGCAGGGGATCACGACGATCTTCGCGAACCCCGATGGCGGCGGCACGGTGGACCTCGCCGACCAGAGGGCTCGCATCCGCAACCCCGGCGTCGGGGTCAACGTGGGCGCCTTCGTTCCGCACGGAAGCGTGCGGCGCGCCGTGCTGGGGATGCAGGCCCGCGAGGCGACGCCGGAGGAACTCGACCGCATGCGGACCATCGTCCGCGACGGGATGGACGGGGGCGCCTTCGGACTCTCCTCGGGCCTCTACTATTCGCCCGGATCGTACGCCCCGACCGGAGAGGTCGTCGAACTCGCCAGGATCGCGGCCGAGTACGGCGGCGTGTACCAGAGCCACATCCGGGACGAGTCCGACTATTCGATCGGCCTCATCGGCGCCGTGGACGAGGTGATCGAGATCTCGCGCGGCTCCGGCATCACGGGCGTCGTCACGCACATCAAGGCGCTCGGACCCCGGGTGTGGGGCCAGTCCGCGGATGTCGTGCGGCACATCGAGGAGGCGCGGGCGGAGGGTCTCGCGATCTACGCGGACCAGTACCCCTACGAGGCCTCGGGGACGAGCATCGTGGGCGCGCTCGTCCCGCGCTGGGCCCTCGCGGGCGAGGGGGGCAACCTGTACGAGCGGATGGAGGATCCCGCCGAGCGCCCCCGGCTCGTGGCGGAGATGTGGGAGAACCTCGACCGCCGGGGCGGCGCCGACCGGCTCATGCTGCAGGGCGGCCCCGATGGCGGCCGCACCCTGCAGGACGTGGCCGATGATCGCGGGATGGACGCGATCGAGACGGCGCTCGCCCTCCTCGTGGAGGCGCTGGACGGAGGCGGCGGCACCGGGCTCACGTCGTTCAACATGAACGACGAGGACATCGCGCGCTTCATGGCGCAGCCCTGGATGATGACGTCCTCCGACGGCTCGCTCTGGATGCCGGGGGAGGGTCATCCGCATCCGCGCGGCTTCGGCGCCTTTCCGCGGCGGATCCGCAAGTACGTACTCGAGGAAGGCGTTACCTCGCTCGAACAGGCGATTCACGCCATGACGGCGCTGCCGGCCCGCGTGTACGGCATCGAAGACCGCGGCGTCCTCGAACCCGGCGCGGTCGCCGACGTCATCGTCGTGGAGCTCGAACGGTTCCGCGACACCGCCGAGTACGACGACCCGCACGGTCTCGCCGAGGGGGTCGAGTACTCCCTCGTCAATGGTACGCTCGCGATCGACGAGGGCCGCTTCACGGACGCGCTCGCCGGCGAAGCGATCGTCAAGACGCGATAACTCAGGAGCAGACATGCGATTCTCCGTCCCGATGACCGGAACACGAACCGTGCTCGCACCTCTGGCGGCCGTTGCCGCTCTCGCGTGGCCCCTTGCCGCGCAGAATGGCGCGAGCGCCGGTGAACTTCCGGCCGGCGTCCGGCACCCGGCCCCGGCCGCGGACACCGTCGACCCGAGTCTCTTCGGCGGCCTCTCCTTCCGCTTCGTCGGCCCCTCGCGCGGCGGCCGCGTCACGGCGGTCGAGGGCCACCGTTCCCATCCCCATACCTTCTATCAGGGGGCGACCGGCGGCGGCGTGTGGAAGACGACGAACTACGGGATGACGTGGGAGAATATCTCCGACGGATATTTCCGGTCTCCCTCCATCGGCCACATCGAAGTCGCGGACTCGGATCCGAATACCATCTATGTGGGGACGGGCTCGGACGGCATCCGCTCGAATATCATCATCGGGAAGGGCATCCATAAGTCGACGGACGCGGGAGAGACGTGGGACCACGTCGGGCTCGAGGACGCGGGCCAGGTCCCGTCCGTGAAGGCCCATCCGGACAATCCCGACCTCGTCTATGCGGCGGCGATGGGGAACCCGTTCAGCAACAATGAGACGCGAGGCGTCTATCGTTCCTCGAACGGCGGCCTCGACTGGGAGCGCATCCTCTTCACCTCGGACTCCGTCGGGGCGGTGGATCTCGAATTTCATCCGGCGGACGCCAACGTCATCTACGCGGCGATGTGGCGAGCGCAACGGCACCCGTGGTCGATCATCTCCGGCGCCAGCGACGAAGACGGGATCTGGAAGACGACGGACGGGGGCGACACGTGGCGGCGGATCACCGCCGGGCTCCCGGACGGACTCATCGGCAAGGTCGACTTCTCCGTCTCGCCGGACATGCCCGACCGCGTCTATGCGCTGGTCGAGGCGCCGGAACCGATCGAGGGCCTGTACCGCTCGGACGATGCGGGAGAGACGTGGGAGCTGATCAACGACGATCCTCGGAATCAGCTCATGCACCGGCCGTTCTACTTCACGAACGTGATCGCGGACCCGACGGACGGGGATGTCCTCTATGTCCTGAACCTGTCCACCTGGAAGTCGACGGACGGGGGGCGGACCTTCAGTACCATTCCGAATGTCCATGGTGATGACCACGATCTGTGGATCAACCCGGACGACCCGCGGATCATGGTGCACGGGAGCGACGGCGGCGGGGTCGTGACGCTCGATGGCGGGCAGACGTGGTCGCCCGTCAACAACCAGCCCACGGCCGAACTCTACCAGGTCGACGTGGACGACCGCTTCCCGTACTGGCTCTACGCGGGGCAGCAGGACGATGCGTTCACCGTGGCCGTGCCGAGCCGGCAGCCTTCGCTCTCCGCGCCGGGCGGGCCCGATGCGTACTGGCGTTCGCCGGGCGGCTGCGAGACGGGTCCCGCCGTGCCGAAGCCGGGCGACCCCGACGTCGTGTACGCGAACTGCAAGGGGCGTTTCGGAGTCTACAACCAGCGCACCGGACAGGAGCAGCAGTACTACGTCGGCGCCGTGAACATGTACGGCACGAACCCCGCCAACCTCCCCTACCGCTTCCAGCGCGTCGTGCCCATCGAAGTCTCGCCGCACGACCCGAACCTCGTCTACCACGGCTCGCAGTACGTGCACCGGACGACGGACGGGGGGCGCTCATGGGAGCGGGTCTCTCCCGACCTGACGGCGTTTCCCCCGGAGCGGCAGATGGTGTCGGGCGGGCCGATCACGCGCGACGCGACGGGTGAGGAGCACTATTCCACGCTCTACGTGATCGAGGCCTCGCCGCACGACCCGGACGTGATCTGGACGGGGGCGAACGACGGCCCGGTGTACGTGACGCTGGATGGCGCGGAAACCTGGGAGAACGTGACGCCGGCGGACATGCCGCCCGAGGGCCGCATCAACTCGATCGACATCTCCCGGCACGATCCGGACAGGGTGTACGTGGCCGGGTACCGCTTCCTGCTCGGCGACTTCCGGCCCTACGTCTACCGGACGGACGACGCCGGGGAGACCTGGACGCTGCTCACCGATGGGACGAACGGGATCCCGGCGGACGTGCCCGTGCGGGTCGTGCGCGAGGATCCTGACCGCGCGGGACTCCTGTACGCGGGGACGGAGTTCGGGCTCTTCATCTCCTTCGATGATGGCGCGACGTGGCAGTCCTTCCAGCTCGATCTCCCGTTGACGCCCGTGACGGACATCGAGGTGTACCGGCAGGACCTGGCGCTGTCGACGATGGGCCGGGGGTTCTGGGTGCTGGACGACGTCACGCCGCTGCACGAGATCGCCGCGGACGGGACGGTCGCGGAGGGCGGCGGGGCGCACCTGTTCGAGGGACGGCCGCAGTACCGCACGCGGCCCGGGCGGAACTCGGGCTTCGAGTGGGCCTCGAACACGGCGCGGCCGGACTACCGTGGGGCGGGCGCGGACATCAACTACTGGATCTCGCCGGACATGGGACCCGACGAGTCGGTGCGGATCGAGATCCTCGACGCGAGCGGCGAGGTGATCCGCTCCTACGCCAGCGGCGGGGGCGGCGGCGCGGCCCGGGCGGGGGGACCGGCGATGCAGCGCATGGCGCCGCGCGGCGGGTCCGCGCGCGGGGTTTCGTCGGCGCCGGGCATGCACCGGCTGCGCTGGGACCTGCGCTCGCAGGGCGCGGGCCGCGGCGGGCCGATCGTGCCGCCGGGCGAGTACACGGTCCGCCTCTCGGCGGGCGACGTGGCGGCCGAGACCGGGCTCGAACTGCGGATCGACCCGCGGGTGGCGGCGGAGGGGGTGACCGTCGCCGACCTCGAGGAGCAGTACCGCTTCAACCTCGCCGTGCGGGAGACGCAGGCGGAGGCCCGTGAAGTCGCGGACGGCATCGACGGCCTGCGCGAGCGTATCGCGGAGGCGCGCGCGGACGCCGGCGGGGGACGCAACGAGACGCTCGACGAACTCGCCGCGGAGCTGGACGAACTCGACGCCCGCGTGAACGACGCGGAGGGCAGCTATCCGCGCCCCATGCTCCTGAGCCAGCTCAACTACCTCGCCGGCATGACCGGGCGGGCCGATCAGGCGCCGGGCGCCGACGCCTACGAGCGGCACGAGGAACTCCGGGAGGAGGTCCGTGAGGTGAGCGACTGGTTGCAGACACTGGTCAGGAGGCTGACCGCGACCTGAGATAGCGCATGTTCGACATCAATCTCATCGCGCACCCGCTGGGGGGTACGCCCTTCGGCGCGGCGCTCGATCTGTGCCTGATCCTGGCCGCGGTGTGCATCCCGGTCGCGATCCTGACGCGCGACTACTCCTGGGTGGACCGCCTGTGGAGCCTGTGCCCGCCCGTCTACTGCCTGATCGTGGCGGCGGCGCTGGACTTCGCCTCGCCGCGGGTGAATCTGATGACCCTGCTCGTCGTGCTCTGGTCGGCGCGCCTGACCTTGCATGGCCTGCGCAAGGGGGTATTCCGGCCGGGACACGAGGACTACCGCTGGATCGCGGTCCGGGAGAAGCTCGGGCCGGTCCGGTTCCAGCTGCTCAACCTCACCTTCATCAGCTTCGGACAGATGCTGCTCATCTGGTGGTTCACCTCCCCGGTGCACCAGGCAGCCGAGTGGAACGAGACGCCGCTCGGCTGGCTGGATTTCGTGACCGCCGCGCTGTTCCTCGCGCTCTTCGTCGGCGAGGCCGTGGCCGACGGGCAGATGTGGCGCTTCCAGCAGGACAAGAAGTGGCGGATCGCGGAGGGGGAGGATGTCGCACAGCCCTTCATTACGACGGGACTCTTCCGCTATTGCCGCCATCCCAACTACTTTTGCGAACTGGGCATGTGGTGGGTGTTCTACCTGTTCGCCGTCTCGGCTTCGGGCCAGTGGCTCCATTGGACCGGCCTCGGCTTCATCCTCCTCACGGCGCTGATCATTCCGTCCATGCGCCTCACCGAGTCGATCTCCGCGTCGAAGTACCCCGCCTACCGCGACTACCAGGCCACCACCCCGGCGCTCGCGCCACGACTCACGTTCAGGATCTGATGCCACTCTTCCTGTTCTACTAACTTAATAGTAGACTGCTCTCACAGTCCGACCTGCTCGGGGTCGGAGGCCTCGAGCCCGGAAGGAGTTCCATGCGTCCGCGGTGCCTGACCTTGCTTTTCTTCGGGATCGCGAGTTGCGGAGTCGGCTCCGGCGATGGTCCGCCTCGCCCTGCCAGGCTCGACCGTCCCGATTTCTCGATCGAGCCATCCGTGGAGACTGTCTACACGGTGGGCGCCATCGACGGCGCGCCGTGGGAGACCTTCGGCCGCGTCTCAAGTCTGGCGTTCGACGCGGACGGGACCCTCTTCATTCTCGATAGCGACGCCGGCCACATCGTCGTGGTCGACACCGCGGGGCGGTACGTGCGGACGATCTCGAACAAGGGCGAGGGCCCCGGAGAGCTGGCCCGCCCCGAAGGGTTGGCGGTGTTCTCCGACGGGCGCATCGGTGTCATGGACTTCGCGAAGGTCGGGCTTCAGTTGTTCGCCCGCGACGGCACGTTCCTGGAAGGGATCCGGTTCGCGACCGAGGCAGGGGTCCCGGGGACTCCGTTTCATGCGATGCCCGACCACAGCGTCGTGACGGCGGAGGTCTTTCGTCGCTCTTCCGCGGAGGATGGACCCGGTGAGGGCCGGCCCATCGTCCGCTTCCGCCCCGAGGGGAGCGGCGAGTTGCTCTACGCAGCGTGGCAGGGCCCTCCGCCCGACGACAGGCGGCTGGAGGATGTGGAGTCCGGAGGGATCTTCATGCAATTGCGCCCGATCCAGGCCTTCCCGCCTCCGCTGGAACTGGGCGTATTGAGGGATGGTCGGGTCGCCATCGTCGACTCGGTCGGCTACCGGATCAAGGTCTTCGACCCGCAAGGAGAGAAAGGGAAGCAAGTCACCACGCTCGAACGCCCGCTGGCTCCCGTCGGGGTAACGGAACGGGTCCGCGACGCCGAACGTGCGAGGCGGCTGGCGCTGCTGGATTCCGAGGGAGAGGCGCTCCAGGACGTGCTTACGGAGGGCATCGCGATGGTCGCGGTCCGGCGACCGAGCGGAGCCTCCGGCGGTCCCGATCCGGCCGCCATGGAAGCGGCGCTGCGCGACTCCTATCGTAGGCAACTCGGAAACATGATCTTCCCCGATGAGATTCCGGTCATCGAAGCGATCGCCGTGGATTGGAGCAACCGCCTCTGGGTCCAGCGTTCGGGGCTGCCTGGAGAGAGGGGTCCGACAGACATCCTCACCGCCGACGGCCGCTACCTGGGCACACTCGCCCGCGACGGACTCCGGATCCCGTCCGCCTTCGGTCCGGGCGGCCTCATGGCCTACGTTGAGGCCGATGACCTCGGCGTCCAGCGCGTCCGCGCGGTCCGTCTCGCGGTGGACGAATTGCTGGAGGGTGCTCCGTGATCTCGCCTTAGGCGGGGGGCTGTGGGCAACCGTGGCCATGGTCTCCATTGTCGCAGGCGGTGTCCGGCCTGTCGCCCGCTTCAACCGGGGGGAACCTCATGCGCAAGATCCCTTGCCGTCCGTGCCGTACGCCTCATCTCGTCCTGCTCGCCCTTCTGTTTGCGACCTTCGGCTGCGGAGGGGACGCGGGACCGGGCGCCGCGGGACTAGACAGTCCCGACGTCTCCCTCGCGCCCAGCGTGGAGGAGGTGTACACCGTCGGCGTGATGGACGGGGCCGCGTGGGAGATGTTCGGCAGCGTGATGGGCGTCGCCTTCGACGAGGACGGCTCGCTCTTCATCCTCGACAATGACGCTGGCCACGTCGTCGTCGTCGGCCCGGGCGGTCAGTTCGTTCGCACAATCTCCAACAAGGGCGAGGGACCCGGGGAACTCAACCAGCCGCTGGGGCTCACCGTGCTCGATGACGGGCGGATCGCCGTCAACGACATGGGTCGCGGCATAAAGGTCTTCAACCGCGATGGCGAATCGCTCCAGGAAGCCGGGTTCACCTTCGAGACCGGAATGCCCGGTGCCGAGATGCACGCCATGCCGGACCACAGCCTCCTCTCCGCGGGACTCGCCGGCCGATCGCTCACCGCACTCATGCGAGGGGAGGAAGAAGAGGAGCCCGAAGGCCGGCCCATCGGCCGGTTCCGGCTCGACGGCACACAGGAGGAGTTCCACCTGGCCTGGGCGGGACCGCCCGTGGAAGACGCCGAGACGCAGACCGGAAACATGCGGATCGTCATGTCGCGGATGGAGGCCTTTCCCCTTCCCCTGAGCTTCGGCGTGCTTCGAGATGGCCGCGTCGCCCTCGCCGATTCCGTCGGCTACAGGGTCAAGATCCTCGATGCCTCGGGGCAGGTGACGGGGACGCTCGAGCGGCCCATCTCCCCCGTCACGGTCACCGACGAGATCCGGGACTCGGAGCGCGAGCGCCAGCTCGCCGCCGTGGCGGAAGGCGGGAGCGGAGGCGGTGGGGGCACCGTCATCATGACCCGGACGATTTCGATCAGCGGAAGCGCCGGCTCCGGAAGGCCGAGTGGTCCCGATCCGGAGGCGATGCGCCGCATGAGGGAAGACCGGATCGCGGACATGGTGTTTCCGGAGGAGGCGCCGGTCATCTCGAGACTGGCCGTGGACTGGAGCGACCGCATCTGGGTCCAGCGCTCCGCCCTGCCGGGAGAACCCGGTCCCACGGACATTCTCACGGCGGACGGTCAGTACTTCGGCACGATCGCCCCGGACGGGGTCCGTATCCCGGCGGCGTTCGGGCCGGACGGCCTGCTGGCCTACATCGAACCCGACGAACTCGGCATCCAGCGCGTCCGCGTCGTCCGCCTCGTGGGCGACCAGCTGCTCGAGACCGCCGAAGGCGACTGACCGGACGGCCGGTTTACCGCGATTTCTTCGCTACGAAGAGCGCGAGCAGCAGCGCAACGGCCGGAATCGGGGCCTGCGCCGCCGTCCCCGCCGTCACGAGCGTGTAGACCGCGCCCGCCATGATCGGGACTACGACGACCGCCGCCAGGAACCGCGTCGGGCGCCTCAGGAACCCGACCCCCGCCAGCACCTCCACGACGCCGATCAGGTACTGGAACCACGCCGGATAGCCCCACACCGCGAACTGGTCGACCATCATCCCGGCGATCTTCATCCCGCCGTTCAGAAGGAAAAGCAGCGCGAGCAGAATCGACATCACGCTGACGGCCTTGCCTGCAGTTCCGTTGTCCGCCACTGAACCCTCCTCGCGTCACGAGTAGCTGGTCCGGCTCCCCACCGATCCTTGAACCTTGGTCCAACCTCGAGCCGTGGCCAGACTGTCGACGTTCCCGCGGGAACGTCCCGGCCGGATCGCAAACACGGGGTGGAGACTTCTACTCCTCCTCCTGCGATCCGAGCACCAGGGCCCGGTTGATGGCATAGCTGGTCGGAATCCAGATGCCTTCGCCGTCCTCGGCGGCCATCCTCTTCCCGAAGTTCTGGGCGCGCTGAATCGAGGCTTCCTGTCTGTCGAAATACGCTCTTTCCCGCGCTTCCCGCTTCCGGCGTTCGTCATCCGTCTCAGGGACGGGGCGAGACCATAGCGGCCCGCTGAACCGGTGTCCGGCGGCCAGGCGATCCCCCACCCACCGAAGGAGGAGCGCCCTCGCGTCGGTGTCGGCCGACTCTCCGCGCCATTCCTCCGCCTTGATCGACTCTGCCTCCAACCAACGGCGAGCCTTCCGGGGATCCCGGGAGTGAACGGCGATCACCGCGTCGGCCAGGCGGCTCCCGTACCGCGATGGCGACGCCAGGCTCAGGAGGCCGGCGAGGAAGCCCAGCATGAGCGAATGACGGAACCGGTCACTCTCCCTCCACGCGCGGCGCGCTTCGTTGAGAGCGGCAAGCATCTGAAGGAACCCAGCCTCCAGGTCGAGGCCAACTTCGTCGGAGGGGCTCTCGTCCGGCGGCTGCCCGGGCTCCAATCTGGCCAGAATCCCCTTTCGGATCCGGTCGGCGCGGCCCGGATCCCGTTCCTCCGCGGCATCGGAGATGTCATCGAAGAGCGCATCCGACTCGATTCCCGGCAGACGGCCCCGGAACGCGATCCCGCCTGCCACCCCGAGATGGAACGCCCCCGATCGCGCGACATCCCGCTCGTCGCCGCCCTCCGCAGGGGTCCGTTCCAGCCAGGATTGAGCTTCGTCCAGCGCCTCGAGCACCTTCGAGTACATGGATCGCCGCCGTTCGGCCCGGTCCGATTCGTTCATGTCCGCGGATCGTGCTCCCGTACCTGGGCGCGGCGCGCGATTCTAGCGCCGAAGTTCTGTGCGCGACGGGTGGAACGTTCGCAGCGCAGGAAGCGCGCCCCATCGTCCGACTCCCCCTCGCTTCGGTCGTCGTTCGTCCCGCCGACGTGGCCGGAAACGAGCGAACCGGTCACCGATTCGGCCGCGGCCAGCCGCAGACCCAGCCACCTGAGGAGGAGGTCCGGATCCTCCGGGGCTCCCGGCGAGTCGCCGGCCAACCATTCGTCCCGGATCGCCTCCCATTCCATCCACAGGGTCTCTCCCCACCCCTCGTTGCAGGCGGCGATGACCGCGCCGCGCAGGGATCCGGGCTCGTGTTGCCCCGGTTCCGTACCCTGCTGAATGAGGCCGGCGAGGAAGCCCGCCATGATCCAGTATCGATGCGGGTCGCCTTCTTCCCGGGCTCGCCGCGACTCGTTCAGGACGGCGAGGAACTGCAGGTAGCCCGCATCCCAGTCGAGCGCATCGTCCGCCGAAGCGCCGGCGGCGGTGTCCCCGCCCGACCGCAGCCTCGATTCGACGAGGCTCCGGATCCGACGGATCCGGTCCAGATCCTCGTCCTCGGTCGCGTCGGAGATCTCGTCGAAGAGGGCTCCGGCGTCGGTCCCCGCGAAGTGGCTGGAGAACGCGATCCCACCCGCTTCTCCGAGGCGGAAGGTCCCCTGCTGCTCCGCATCGACGTCTTGCGGTTCGTCCGGGCACTCCCACTCCAGGCAGAAGATCGCCTCGTCCAGCGCCCTCAGGACCCTCCGGTAGGCGGATCGCTTCCGCTCGGCGTCGTCCATCCCGCGCTCCCTTCCCCGCCCGTTACGCCGGGGCCAGCGCGATCACGCGCAACGGACTGCCGCTCCCGTCCACGATCTTCAGCGGGGCGGCAATCGCCACGGCGCCCGTCGGAGGCAGCCGGTCGAGGTTGCACAGGCTCGCGAGGCCGAACCTTCCCGCCCCGTGCATGATCCCGTGGTTCGGGAACGGCGGATCGAACCCTCCCGCCTGGCCCGCATCGGTGCCGACCGTCTCCACCCCGACCCCGAGCACCGCGCGGTCGTGGGCCAGCAGGGCCGACGTCTCCTGGTGAAAGCCCGGCGAGTGCGGGCCGTCTTCCGACACGTTCAGAAACGCCTCCTTCGCTTCCCTCCGGCTCCACCCGGTCCGCAGAAAGACCCAGGCGCCCTCGGGCACGCGTCCGTGCGCCGCCTCCCACGCCTCGAGCCCAGCGGGCGTGAGCAGGAAGTCGGGATCCGCATCGACCTCCGCTTCGACGTCGATGACGCACGCGGGGCCGACGAACTTCCGCGGCGGGATCGTGTCCGTGGTCCCGTTGGGCACGTCCTTCCCCGTCACCCAGTGGATCGGGGCGTCGAAGTGCGTCCCGGTGTGCTCGCCGAGCGTGAGGTTGTTCCAGTACCAGGCCGGTCCGTCGTGGTCATACCTCGAGATCTCCTCGATCGTCACCCCCTTCGACGGCGCGAACATCGGGGGGAGATCGATGACGACCGTATCGGGGCCGAGGGGGACCGTGAGATCCACCACCCGGACGGTGCCCGCGTTCAGTTCCTCCACGAGGCGGCTCAGTACGTCCGACATTCAAAGTCTCCCTATGGTTGGTGGACCCGCATGGTTGGCGGACCCGCAGGTGGGACGGGCCGGGGGTCACTTGTCTCCGAAGAACGGCTCCAGCGTCTGGCCGGGATTCGGTTTCGTCATCAGCGAAACCATGATGAAGAGGATGAGGCTCGCGCCGACACCCAATTCGACGGAGTCGATCCCGTACAGGGGGAAGTAGTGTTCCTGGAACCAGAGCGTCCACACAAGACAGGCGAGGAAGCCGCCGATCATGGAGGCGACCGCGCCCTTCGCCGTCCCCCGCCGCCAGTTGAGGCCGATGACGATGGGGACGAAGAAGAAGGAGGCGATGAACTTCGCCTGTTCGAGGACGATGCCCTGGACATCCCCCAGCTTCTGGAGCGCGAAGAAGAGGGGAATGATCGCGAGGACGACGATCGCCACCCGGTTCGCGTTCACGAGGTGTTTCTGGCTCGCGTCGGGCCGGATGAACTTCCCGTACAGGTCGTGGGCGACGCCCGCGCCGGTGACGAGGAGGATCGAGTTCACGGTCGACATGATCGCCGACAGCATGGCGACGAGCAGCAGCGCGCCGACCACGGGCGGAAGGACGTGCAGCGCCATGGTGGCGGTGGCCTGGTCCTGTGAGGGCAGGTTCGGGAACAGCACCCGCATGAGCATGCCGATCGACATGATGCTGGTGGCGATGATCACCTGGAAGCCGATCGCCACGAAGATCGCCTTCCGCACCGTGCGCTCGTCCCGCATCGAGTAGAAGCGGGTGAGTTCGTACGGCGCCGCCGCGATCGAGAGCCCGAACGCGATCGCGAAGGCGAGGAGTTCGCGCGGCGAGTAGTACCAGCCCACGAGGCGGTCGTCGAGCGTATCGAGGAAGTCGAGCGACCGTTCGACCGCCGCGACGGGGCTGCCGCCGCCGACCTGGTTGAGGAGAACGGGAACGGCAACGATCAGCGCCGCGACCATGATCAGCGTCTGCAGAAAGTCGATGTAGGAACTGGACCGGACGCCGCCGAGGAGCGTGTAGAGCGCCGTCGAGGCGACGATGATGAGCATCGCCGTGAGCGGGCGAATCCCGAACACGACCTCCGCGATCTCGCCGCCCGCCTGGAACTGCGCCACGAGGTAGATCGTGTAGGCGACGACGATGAGGACGCCCGCGAGGGCGCCGGCCTTCGCGCTCCCGTAGCGGGCGGAGATGTAGTCGGGAACGGTGAGCGCGCCGAGCCGCCGCAGCTTCGGGGCGACGAAGAAGGCGCACACGAGCCACCCCGTCCAGAGGCCGAGCCACGGGAAGACCCAGGAGACGCCAGCCAGGTAGTGGCGGCCGGCGGTGCCTACGAAGGTGCCGGCGGAGATCTGCGTGGCGGCGAGGACCGCCCCCCCGACGATGGGGCCGATCGAGCGGCCGGCGGCGAGGAAGTCGACCTCGGTCTCGGTCTGGAAGTAGCTCCAGATCGCGATGCCCATGATGATGGCCACGTAGACGCCGAGCACGACGAAGAAGATGTCGCTCATGTGGGTTCGGCGGGTTCGGGCGTGTCCTCCGGCGCCGGAGGCGGGGCGCCGCGCGTGGAGCGCCGCGCGACGACCTCGGCCCAGCGACGGTCCAGCTCATCGTCCGCGCGGATGGTCGACCGGAAGAGGAAGACCACGGTGAGGCCGAGGGCGAAGAAGCCCGCCGCGATCAGGATGATCGTCATCGCGCGGCCCCTGCGCCTTCGCGGCGGACCCGCGCGTTCCGCCACGTCCAGATCGCACCGGCCAGCAGCAGCGCGAGGACGACGGCGTCGGCGATGCGCGCGAACGAGAGCGCACCCCCGCGGGACAGCCGGAGCAACCCCGGCACGCTCGACAGGGTGGCCGTCACGAGGTCATCGCCGACCCGGACGAAGCGCGGCAGAGTGGTCGACAGGTCCAGCGCATCGAGCACGTCCGGGTCCCCCTCCAGCCGGATCAGCCACGGCGCCGTGATTTCCTGTACGACGGTCTGCTCGGCCTCCCGGCCGGCGACGAAGAGGGGGATCCGGTCCAGCCGCCCGCGCACGGGATTCCGGACGGTGTAGGAGACGACGACCGGCGCGTCGGAGACCGCATCGATGCGGTACGCACCGTCGACCGGGGTGAGCGCGGCATCGGCGGCCGGCAGGGGCGCGCCGCCCCGCTCCGTCTCGGCCAGCAAGAGCGTCTGGTGCTCGATGCGGATGGCGAAAGCCCGCACCGCGCCGTCCTCCGGCAGGAGACCCTGTCGAACGTGGGCCGCGCCGTCGGCATCCAGCCGGACGAACACCGTGTCCGTCGTCTGCGCCGCCGCCGGCGCGGCCGCGGACAGACCGGCCAGCGCCGCCGTCAGCGCCAGTGCGGCCGGCGCCGACGCACGCACCGCTGCTCCCCTCGCGCGCCGCACCGTCGTCAGCCCGCCGGCGCCGAAGCCGTCGACTGCGCCAGCACGCGTCCCACCGCCCGGGCGGCCTCGTGGAACCCGTTCGCCACGTGGTTCGCCTCTCGACGCAGTTCGTTCACCAGGAAGGGCAGCACGTCGGAGCCGGCTTCCGCGAGGCCCGGCAACTCGGCCACCCGGGCCAGTCTCGGGATCGGCGTCCGGGGCAACGCCGGATCATGGTCGAACGGCCCGCCCTCCGCATAGCCGATCGGCACCAGGATGCGGGACAACTCGATGAACAGCCCGTTCACGGCTGCGACCGCCTCCGCGTCGAGCCGACTCGCTCCGACCGTGGCGTACATGTCGTCCAGCGCGGCGCCCAGCGCTTCGAGTTCGGCACGGACCGGACCGAGGTCGAGCAGGTCCCCGGCGGCCTCCACGTAACCGTCCACGAACCCCGCCAGTTCCGAGACCGTCTCGCGGAAGTCGTACGGCAGGATGCGCGAGTTGAGCACGCGCGCGATCGAGGCGACGTAGACGCGCAGGTCGCGCTCGAGGTTCTCCCGCTCGGCGACGCCCATGACGTCGTCTTCGGTGTGCCACGCGATGTTGCCGCCGCAGCCGCCCGTGGGATAGAAGCCGAGCGCGTCGCGTTCGTCCGCCGGGATGTTCGAGAGCAGCATGTAGAACGACGTCAGCCCGATCTGATTGAAGGAATAGTCGCCGGCCCGCAGCGGCCGCAGCCGTTTCGCGGTCTTTCCCGTGACGTCCGCGATCGCGCGCGCGCAGAGCGGCCCCGCCTCGGCCATCCACATCACGTCGTCGTACTCCGTCGCGTGCCAGCAGCCCGGCGAGTCGATGTTGATCGCGCCCACGCAGCGCCGGCGGAGTTCCAGCGCGTGCGTGTCGGCGTACCAGGTCGAGCCGCCGTAGCGCCCGGTCGAGTGCGCCGGCCACCAGGCGATGCGCAGCGAGCGCTTCAGCCGTCCCGCCTCCGCATGGAAGATCCGGGCCAATTCCAGCAGCGTTGCGTCGCCGACGGCGTTGTCGCCGATCCCGACGTCCCACGAGTCGTAGTGTCCGTGCACCAGCATGAACTCCTCCGAAGCGCCGGCGATGTGCGCCACGGGAAGCTTGCATGGGTACCAGCCCTCCTCCAGCCGGACCTCCAGCCGCACGGATTCGCCCACGGCCTCCTTCAGCCGCGCTCCGTCGGGGTGGTTGACCGCGACCACGGGCGTCCCGGGCTTCGAGGCGAGGTTCCGGGTCGTCGGCGTGCCCCAGATCGACGTGCAGATCCCCCAGTGGATGTTCCGCCCGGGATTGATGAAGATCTGCCCCGCCGCCCCCGCCGCCTCGAAGGCGGAGACCATGCCCGGCATCGCGAATCCATCGCTCAGCACGATCTTCCCGGCCACGTCGGGCAGGTCGTCGCCGAGCCGCCTGGCGAACAGGTCTCGCTGCCCCGTCGCGGCCGCGGCCGGAACGTAGACGAGTTCCCCTTCGAGCCCGCCCTCCGCCGTGGGGACCGCGAAGGACGGCGGCTTGGCTTGCGCTGACCCGCCGCTCCACTCCACCGATGACTCGCGGGGAAGGGAGAGGTAGAGATCGGGTTCGTGCATCTCGAACGGCACGCCCAACCGGTTCAGTTCGGCGCCGATGTACTCGGCCGCGACGTGCTCGTCGTCGCTCCCCGATTCCCGGATGAGGGTCGAGAAGCGTTCGAGCAGGGACCACCCCGCGTCGAAGGAGACGGCCCCAAGGAGGTCGGGCTCGAGTGCGTCAAGGTCCGCGGCGAGCCCCGCCGGCATCGAGTCTTTCAATGGTCGCTAGCTCCGGGGAAGGACGGTGAGTGTGGCCTCGACGGTTCGAGGCTCCATCGTCGTGAGTGTGGCGATGACGCGGTAGACGCCGGCCGGCAAGCCGGCTTCGATTCTCCCGGTCCAGTGCAGCGCGGCGCCGGGTTCGAGCGTCTCGCGTCCCAGCACCTGGGCGAAGAATCGGCCTTCCGCCCACCGCCAGACGACGTCCCCATCCTCCGAGATCACCTCGAAGTCGAAGCGCTGGCCGTCGGGGAAGTCGAGGATGAGCGTGGCCTGGCCGTCGTTCGTGCCGGTCAGCTCGAGGACGACCGGCGTGGTGGCGGTCGGCGCCTCTTCGCCGGTCGAGAGGGACAGTCGCAGCTCCCGGCCCGACCCGTCATCGGCGGATCGCTCATCCGCGGGTCCGTCCGCCGATCCGGCCGCACACGCAACAGCCGCCAGCGCGGGCAGCAGCACGACCGGAGCCGCCGCGCGCAGCGCGGCGTTCACGCGCGCGCTCACACGAGCAACTCGTAGTGGTCGGTGCCGTCGAGCGCCCAGCCCAGGTCCTCGTACAGTCGTTTCGCGGGCGCGTTGTGCGACTCGGTCTCGAGGATGAGACCCTTGGCGCCGGTTTCGACCGCGAGTTCCCGCGCGCGGTCCATGAGGAGGCGCGCGACCCCGGACCGGCGCGCATCCGGCGCGACGAAGAGGTCGTTGAGGATCCAGAGCCGTCTCATCGACACCGAGGAGAAGGACGGGAACAACTGCACGAACCCCAGGGGCCAGCCGTCCACAGTCTCCGCCACGAAGACGCGCGACTCGCCGGCCCCGAGGCGGTCGGCCAGGAACCGGCGGGCGCCCTCCAGGTCCGCCGGCTGCCGGTAGAACTGGCGATATCCGTCGAACAGCGGCGCGAGGCGGTCGACGTCCTCGAGGCCCGCTTCCCTGACGATCACCGTCGCTTCGGACACGGCGGACGCGGGGTCCGGGTCGGGCGCCTCGTCAGTCGGCGACGCTCACCCCCTCATACGTCTGGATCCCCTCCGCGTTCGCCACCGTCATGCGGGGGGGCGTGTCCCGGAAGGGCATCCACGCGCAGCCGTAGTCGCCGTCCTTGTTGATCGCGACGAACTTCTCGGACGGGATGAAGTCGGGATTCACGTTCCGGTACTTGTGCCGGATCATCGCGACCGCGTCCTCGCAGGCCTGCTGCGGCGTACGCCCCGCGCCCATCCGCGAGACGACATAGTACCCGGCACACGACTTGATCACGTCCTCGCCCCGTCCCGTGACGGCGGCGGCGCCGATGTCGTTGTCCACGTAGAGCCCGGCGCCGATGATCGGCGAGTCGCCCACGCGGCCCGGGACCTTCCAGGCGAGTCCGCTCGTCGTCGTGATGCCCGAAACGTTCCCCTGCGCATCGACCGCTAGCACGTTCGTCGTGCCGTAGCGGTGGAGGAGGGCCTCGGCCAGCACGTAGTCCCGGTCGGGGCCGTCGCGACCCGGCAGATCGAGCAGTTCCGCCCACTGTTCGGCCTCGTCCAGCCCGCCGCCGGAGCCGCCGCGCGGGCGCCGCAGGTGGTCCGGGGGTCCCCAGTCGTCCGTGTCGGACAGCCGCTCGCGCCAGCGGAGCCAGATCTCGCGCGACTTCGGCGTCATCAGTTCCTGGACCTCGAAGCCGAAGCCGACCGCGAAGCGCTGCGCGTATTCGCCGATCAGCATGACGTGGTCGGTGCGTTCCATCACGAGCCGGGCCACCGACGCCGGGGTGCGGATCCCCTCGATGCCCGCGACCGACCCCGCGTTGTACGTCGCTCCGTCCATGACGGACGCGTCGAGTTGCACGACACCGTCGGCATTCGGCAGACCGCCCCAGCCGACGCTGGTCTCATCGGGGTCGAGTTCGATGATGTTCGCGCCACGCTCCACCGCGTCCATCGCCGTGCCGCCGCCCGACAGGATCTGCCACGACGCCGCGGCCGCGCGCCGGCCCGTGTCGTTCGTGTGGCTGGTGATCATCATCGGCGTCGTCGCCCGTCCGCCCGAGCGGAGAGACGGCCCCGGTCCGGTTGCCGAAGCTCGCGCGGGTACGGCGCCGGCGACGGCCGCCGCCGCGCCCAGGCTCAGGCCTCGACCGATGAAGCCACGACGATTCATCTCGGACATCTCAACCCCCGTTCCTTTGCGTGAGTCTCACGTCGCCCCAAACTGATGCGAGATCCGCTTCTCACGCCAGCGTCCGGTGAGTTGCTCGGCTACGGGTCGCCGCGTCCTCGGCCGAGTGGTTCCCCGTCGAGTCCGGCGCCCGCGCCGACCGTGAACCCGAGGTGCTCCAGCGCCGTGGCCGGAACATCGACGATGTACTCCGGCCCGGAGCCGGCTGCCGCCCAACTCCGGGTCGCGGGTCCGCCGGCAAGGATGAAGATCGTCATCTCTTCCGGCGACTCTCCGCCGTGGCCGCCGTCTTCCCGCCGGCCGTGGTCCGTGCTGATCAGCACGAGCCAGTCCTCCTCCGCGTACGTGGGGCGGGTCCGCAGCGCCTCGAGCAACCAGCCGACGTGGCGGTCCGAGAGGGAGATCGCGTCGCGGTACTCGATCCCGATCGATCCGTGCCGGTGGCTCGTCTCGTCGGGATTCCCGAGGTAGACGAACGCGGCATCCGCGTCTCCCGTGGCCAGCTGTCGCGCCGCGCGTGCGGCGACCACGCTGTCCGCCTCCGCCCACCCGAGTTCGTACCCATCCACGGCGATCAGCGTGTCGATCGCGCCGGAGAGCGCGGGGCCGCCTCCTTCGAGCGTAGCGAGGGGCATCCAGTCGAGGGCCGCGAACGTGGCGAGGGCGGGACGCTCCCGCTCGGCAATCGTGAGAAAGTCCGGATACTCCGCGTACCGGCGTCCCTCGAAGCCGTTGTCCAGCACGCCGTGCTTCCCGGGCCAGACTCCGGTCAGCATCGAGGACCATGCCGGCCCGCTCACCGAGGGGGTCGTCGTGCGCGCCGACGGGGTGTACCAGCCGCCGGCAGCAAGCGAGTCCATGACCGGTGTCGGCACCTCGGCCAGCACGTCCGGCCGAACCCCGTCGATCCCGATCACCAGCACCTTTGGAATCCCCCGGACCGGGATTGAATCGGCCTGCGGCCCGCAGGCACTCGCGGCAAGCAGGGCTGGAAGCACCGCGGCGAGTGCGGCGGTCGGACGGAGAATCGCGCGAAGCGTTCGGGGCACCATGCTCCCATGGTCGCCCGGACTCCGGACCCTCGGCAACCCGGGTGTGTACATTCCGCTGGCGCGCCGGACGCCTTCCGCGAAGATTGGAGAACCATGAATCGAGCCACCCGCCGTGTCGTCCCGCTCCTCCCGCTCCTCCCGCTCGTGCTCGCGGGCTGCTCCACCGCGCCGGTCTCCTTCCAGGGCGTTGCGCCGCCTGGATTGGAAACCGCCTACCAGTGCGCGGTCGCGCAGTTGAACCTCATGGACTACACGATCGAGGACGGCAACCTCCAGGCCGGGTTCGTCCGGGGTCGCCGGCAGACATCCGGCGTCGTACAGGAACTCTTCACCGGGGCCGCCCATCACGACGTCCTCACGGCGAGCGTGTTCGACAATCCGGCCACGGGCAACACGCACATACGCGTCGTCGCCTCGCGGGTCGCCGACCACGACATCGGGCTCCTGCCCGGGCTCGACGACGACGAGGAACAGGGCGAGAACCGCCTCGGCCCATCCGACTCCGGCAAGGCGGACGCGCAGCGTCTGCTCACCAACTGCGGCGTGGTCGCGACAACCGGAGGACCGGCGCCGCAGTGATCCGGTTCGCCGCACCCACAACTCTCGCCATCTGCCTCTCCCTGCTGGCCGCACGGCCGGCCGGCGCCCAGTCCGAGGTGTTGTTTCGGCTGGCACCCGAAGCGGGCTGGCTCTCGGGCGAACACTCCAAGCGCGTGACGGCGGGCGGCGGATCGAGCGAGAGCGCGACGACGGCCTCGGGCGTCACGCTCGCCGCCAACCCTTCTCTCGGACTCCGCACGCGCGTTCTCGGCGGCCTGCTCGCGGGCATGGAGTTCGAGGGGGTGCTCGCTGGCGCGGGGAAGATCGAGGGGACGATCGAACCCACCCCGAACGGCGAGCCGCACGATGTATGGCCCGGCGAGTGGGACCTCCGAGACCGGTTCGGCCTCGGGGTGAACGTGCTCCTCGGACTCGATCCCGGAGGCGGCTCGACACACGGCTATGTGTTCGGCGGGATCCGCCGGATGTGGAGCGAGTTCGCGACGAGCGGCGTCAACCCGGAGACGGGTGAGGTCGGCGAGCGGCGCGAGCAGCGCGCCCGCTGGCCGTCATCCATCGGGATCGGTCTGACGCTGAACCGCCGCTGGCTCGTGGACCTGCGCCTCGCCTACGCCCGGTCGCTCACCGAGTGGACGGTGGAGATCCCCGGCATCGTGCTCGACTACGGATACTCGGCGAGCGCCATCACGCTTTCCGTCGGGATCGGCCCGCCCCGCTAGTTCAACAGTTCAAGCGCGACTTCGCGCGCCTCGTCCATCGTGTCGACGACATGGCCGTCGGGTAGCTCCGCGAGGATGTTGAGCGTGCGCAACGTTCTTTCGACGGAACCGGACACCGCCATCACGATCACCCGAGTGTGGCTCTTCTCGGCAACGCCGAGCAGTTGACGTATGACCATGGCGGCGCTGTCGTCGAGGTACTTCGCCTCGGAGAAGTCGAAGATGACGATTTCGTGGTCCTTGATGTCCTTCCCGATCACGTTCACCAGCTTGTGGGACGACGCGACGGTGAAGGCCCCCCTGAGCGCGACGAGGCCGACCCGGGCCGAGTATTCGTCCACCGTGTCCGCGCCTTCCGCGCCCTCGAAGAACACCCGGTCCAGCAGCGGCACGGAGAGCACGTTGTCGAGTTCGAGGCTCTCGATCTGCCGCGCGTGCGCCATTCCCGCGACGATGAGGCCGATGGCCACGGCCGTCACGAGGTCGACGAACACCGTCAGGGCGAGCGTCAGTACCAGCACGAACAGGTGGTCGCGCCGAATGCGGTGAAGGTTGGCCAGGAGGGGCCAGTCGATGATGTCCCATCCGACCTTGATCAGGATGCCGGCGAGCACCGCATGAGGGATCGGTTCCAGGTACTGGCCGAGGCCCAGCAGAACTCCCAGCAGGAGGATCGAACGCAGGGCGCCGGACATCCGCGTGAGGCCGCCGGCGCGGATGTTGACGACCGTCCCCATCGTGGCCCCCGCTCCCGGCAACCCGCCGAACAGGCCCGCGATCGTGTTGCCGATGCCCTGGCCGACCAGTTCGCGGTTCGAGTCGTGCTGCGTGCCGGTCAGCGAGTCGGCCACGAGCGACGTGAGGAGGCTGTCGACGGATCCCAGGAGGGCGAGGACGAGCGCCGGATGGAAGGCGCGGGCAAGGAAGCTCGCGGAGGGCAGACTCAGCTGCAGTTCCGGCAGACCGGTGGGGATCGCGCCGATGGTCGGCACATTGGTGAGCCAGAAAACGCCCAGGGCGGTCCCCGCGATCAGGGCGACGAGCGGGCCGGGGAGGAGCCGGGACAGCCTCTGCGGCCAGAAGATACTCACCGCGAGGGTCGCCGCGCCGATGATGAGGGCGCCGCCGTTCAGGTTCGCCAGGGCATCCGGGAGCGCCCGCACCGCGTCCATGGGACCGCCCGCCGCCGTGGGCGCACCGAGAAAGGGCAGAACCTGGATCAACATGACGATGATGCCGATCCCCGACATGAACCCCGAGATCACGGCGTAAGGCGTGTACACGACGAACCGGCCCGTCCGCAACAGGCCGAGCGCGGTCTGCAGCAGCCCCGCCAGCACGACGACGGTGAAAGCTTCGCCAAGCGTCGAAGCATGCGTCGTCACGATGACCGCCATGGCGACGGTCATGGCCGGCGTGGGACCGGATATCTGGAATCGGTTGCCGCCGAACACGGACGCGAAGAAACCGACCGCAATCGCCCCGTACAGGCCGGCGGCGGGCCCGAGCCCCGAGGCGACGCCGAAGGCCAGCGACACCGGCAGGGCGATCACCGCCGACGTGATGCCGCCGAAGAGGTCCCCGCGCAGCGTAGGGAGATCGTATTTCAGACTTCGCTCCTTCCCGGCGGTCCGTCCCGGCATCGCACATCCGATCAGGGACACGTTACTCTGGGAACGCCTCCGAGGGCGAGCGACGACCGCCCTCGCTCGCGGCAGCGGCACCGACTCCAGGGACGGGAATGAACGCAACGCGCGAACGCTGGGGAAGCCCGCTGGGCTTCATCCTCGCCACCACCGGATTCTCGGTGGGACTCGGCAACATCTGGAGGTTCCCCTACCTCGCGGGCGAGAACGGGGGAGGCGCGTTTCTCCTCATCTACGTGCTGCTGGCGGTCCTGATCGGGATCCCGCTGTTCACGGCCGAAATCAGCCTCGGGCGGCGCGCGCAGACGACACCGCTGGCCGCGATGCGGAAGCTCGTCGGTCGAAGCCCCTTCCGCGCGATCGGCTGGCTCGGCGTGGGCGCCGCGTTCCTCATCATGTCCTACTACCAGCTCATCATGGGCTGGATCGCGGCCTACTTCGTCCGCGCTTTTCGAGGGGGCTACGACGCCGGAAGCGTGCAGGCCGCGGCGGAGTCGTTCGCGGCCTTCACCGCGCGCCCGGGAGAGGTTCTCGCCTACACGGTCCCCGTGATGCTGCTGGCCGGGCTCATCATCACCCGCGGATTGCGGCGGGGGATCGAGCGCGCGGCACGACTTCTGATTCCCATCCTCTTCTTCTTCCTCATCGGACTCGGGATCGTTTCGCTGCAGTTCGACGGAGCCTGGGAAGGCGTCCGCTGGT
The DNA here is from genome assembly GCA_009840115.1 of Gemmatimonadales bacterium. Lineage (GTDB taxonomy): Bacteria > Gemmatimonadota > Gemmatimonadetes > Palauibacterales > Palauibacteraceae > Palauibacter > Palauibacter irciniicola. Next base: position 40,099 of record VXOJ01000008.1, read on the forward strand.
ACCTCGCGCCCGATTTCTCGGCCATCGGTCCGGAGACGTGGCTCGCGGCGCTCGGGCAGGCCTTCTACTCCATCGGGGTCGGGATGATGGGCGCGTTCGTGTTCGGGAGCTTTCTGCATCCGCGCCGGAGCGACGTCCCCGGGAGCGCCGCTTCCATCGTGGCCTGCGACACGCTCGCCGCGGTCCTCGCCGGGTTCGTCATGTTCCCCGCCCTGTTCGCCTTCGGCATGGAGCCGGACCAGGGCGCGGGTCTCCTCTTCATCACGATGGCGGGGCTCTTCGGCCGTCTGCCGGCGGGTGAAGTGGCCGCGGCGTTCTTCTTCTTCTTCGTGTTCATCGCGGGACTCACGTCGTGTCTCGCGCTGCTCGAAGCCCTCACGGCGAGCGCCATGGACTCGTTCGGCTGGAGTCGTCGGCGATCGCTGTGGACGGCGCTCGCGGTCCTCCTCCTCGCGGGGGTCCCGCTTGCCCTCGGCGGCGGGCCGTGGGCCGCAGTGCAGGTCGGCGGGCGCGGCCTGTTCGAACTCGCCGACTACGTGTCGGGGAACATCCTCCTCACGGTGAGCGGGCTCGCGATCTCTCTCTACGTCGCCCTCGCGTGGGGGTTCGAACGGTTCCGCGCGGAGACCAACCAGGGGGCAGGGCGCTTCCGGATCACCGCCGCCTGGGGTCCGGTGATGCGCTTCGTCGTGCCGGTCGCCGTGGGGCTCGTCGTCCTCGCCGGACTCGGCCTCCTGGGCTAGTCAGGGCTGGAGTCGGGTGATCTTCCAGCTTCCGTCGTGCGGTCTGTGGCGCGGCGTGTATTCGAGACGGTCGTGCAGCCGGTTGGCGCGGCCCTGCCAGAACTCGATCCGGTCGGGAACGAGGATGTAGCCGCCCCAGAAGTCGGGGAGCGGCACGTCCCTTCCCTCGAACCGGGCTTCCGCCTCCGCCACCCGAGCTTCGAGCCCGGCCCGATCGGCGATCGGTCGGCTCTGCGCGGAAGCCCACGCGCCGATCTGGCTCCCGCGGTCGCGCGTGGCGAAGTAGGCCGCCGAGTCTTCCGCCGAGAGGCGCTCGACACACCCTTCGACCCGCACCTGACGCTCGAGCACCGACCAGTGGAAGCAGAGCGAGGCCTGCGGATTATCGTCCAGTTCCACGGCTTTGTGGCTGCCGTAGTTGGTGAAGAAGCGGAAGCCGTCGGGGCCGACGCCCTTCAGGAGGACCATCCGCACCGAAGGCCGCCCGTCGCCGGTCGCGGTGGCGAGCGCCATCGACTCGGGCAGGAGCAACCCCGAGGCCTCGGCATCCCGGAGCCAGTCGCGGAACAGATCGAAGGGGTCGGCCGCCGCCTCGAGGACCGGCAGCCCGCGCGTGACTCCGCTGGTGAGCGTGCGGATCGCCCGCAGGTGGGCGCGAAGGTCGTCGAATTTGCTCATTGCGAGCACTCGCCTCCACCATCGTAGCGGGGAATGTTTCGGAGCCAGTTCTGGAATTCGGCGTTGGGGGGAGAACACAAGCCGGTGAGGATCCAGTTGAACGTGGTGAGTCGCAGATTCACGAGTTCCTGCGGAAGCGGCCCCCGCAAATCCGCGTTGGTGAAGAGGTACAGGTGCCGGAGCGCGGACAGCCTTCCAAGCTCGGAGGGTACGGCCCCGGACAACTCGTTTACCTGAAGTCCGAGAAACTCGACGGCCGAGAGGTTGCCCAACTCGGGCGGAATCGGGCCCGTCAACGCATTACAGCACAGGGACAACCGAGCCAGGTGACGCAGTCTCCCCAGACTGGGCGGGATCGGCCCGGACAGCTGATTCATGTGGAGCTTCGGGTCGCGGAGATTGGAGAGGTCTCCGAACGCCGAAGGAATGGCGCCGGTGATTCGATTGCCGGCGAGCGAGAGAACCTCGAGACCGGCGAGGTTGTCCAGATCCGGTGGAATGGGGCCGCTCAGGTCGTTCTGCTCGATGTCGAGAACCGTGAGGTTCCGCAGGCTCGTGAGTTCCGCCGGCATCGGTCCGGTCAGGCTGTTGAAGGCGAGGTCCAGCACCTCGAGATCGGTCAGTTGGGCAAGTTCGGGCGGCACCGGCCCCGTCAGCCGGTTCCGGCCCCCGAACAGATCGTTCGAGAGATCGAGTACTCTCAGGCCGGTGAGGCCGGACAGCTCGACCGGGACCGGGCCCGTGAGCGCGTTCACCGCGAGGCCGAGTTCTTCGAGCTCCGTGAACTCCGCCAGATATGCCGGGATCTCACCGGTCAACTGGTTGTATGACAGATTGAGACGCCGAAGACTCGTGAGGTGCGCGAGTTCCTCCGGCAAGCGGCCTTGCAGCCCGAGGCCCGAAAGCTCCAGTCCGGTTACCCGGCCGTCCGCATCGGCGGTCACGCCATGCCATTGGCCGGTCGGCGCGTCCGTCAGCCAGTTGTCGCTTCTCGTCCACCCCGAGCCTCCGGTGGCGTTGTACAGCGCCACCAGGGCAAATCTGTCGGACACGTTCACAACGATCCGCGCGGTCGCGGTGAGACCGGTTCCGGACGCCTGCACGGATATCGCCACCGATCCCGGTGCCACCGCGGTCACCAGGCCGGCGGCGCTTACCGTAGCCACCGACTCGTCATCGGAGAGCCACGAGAAGTCGACCCCGGCAACCGGGTGTTCGTTCGCGTCCAGGGCCTGCGCGGTCAGCTGGAGCGTTTCCAGCGCGTCGACCGAGGCCTGGTCGGGTGACACCGTCAGCGCGGTGACCGCCTGCGAAACCGTGATGGCGGCGCCTCCGGAGGCGCCGCCGCCCTGCACGGTGGCCGTGATGTTCGTGGCTCCGTTGCCTACCGCCGTGACCAGCCCGGCGGGATCGACCGTCACGATTCCGCCGTCGCTGCTCGCCCAGTTCACGCCGATGCCGGACATGACCGTGCCGGTCTGATCGCGAACGGTCGCCGTCAGTTGCACCGTCTGTCCCAATGCGGCCAGCACCGCGGACGAGGGGGTGATCGCCAGCGTGGTGGGTACGGGCGTTCCCGGCGGTGCGGTTCCGGCTTCGCCGTCTCCGCACCCCAGAGCCAGCAGCGGAGCGAGGAGCAGGACCCGCCAACGGTGAGGATGCGGCGCTCGCGCCCTGGGTTGTGTGCGGTGTCGAAAACGTGCCATCGCTCGTCCAGCCCCGTATGGTCGACCACCATGGGCGACGCGCACCACGATGCGGTCGCCGCCGCGCGGCTGCAATCGCTCATTCAGTGCTCGGAGAGCACCCTTCCGGGCGGTGCCCGGAGTGACGTCCGGGGGCGTCAGGCGAGGCGAGCGGGGTCGAAGGGCGCGAGCTCGATGTCCGAGCGTCCATCGAGCATGAGTTGCGCGAGCGCGTGGCCGGTCGAAGGAGCCAGCGTGACCCCGAGCATCTGGTGTCCCGTGGCGACGTACACGTTGGGGAGATCGGGCAGCTGGCCGACGGCCGGGAGGCCGTCCGGCGTCACGGGCCGCATTCCGACCCAGTCGGCGCGTTCCGTGCCTTCCAGCGCCCCGGGCAGGTAGCGCCGCGCGGCCCGCTCGAGGATCGCGATGCGGCGCCGGTCGAGGCGCAGGTTGATGCCGGAGAACTCCATCGTCCCGATCGTGCGCACCGCCCCGCGAAACGGCGTGAAGCCGATCCGCGCCGGAGTCACGTGCAGGGGCTGCGAGAGCCGGACCCGCGCGTTCCCGACGGTGATGCTGTAACCCTTTCCCGCCTGCACGGGGAGCTTCGCCCCCAGGGGCTCCGCCAGGACGGAGGTCTCGGCTCCCGCGGCAAGCACGAAGGCATCCGCGCCGATCCGCGCCGGCCGCCCGTGGGCTGCGGAGCCGCTTCGGGCGGCCCAGGCGATGGCCGCCCGGACGCGGTCGCCCTTCCTCGTGAAGCCGACGACACGTTCTCCCGTCCTGATCTCGACGCCGCGCGCCTCCAGACTCGCGGCAAGCTCGGCGCACAGCGACTCCGGGCGCACGTGCGCATCGTCGCGCACCCGCAGACCGATCAGGCCGCCCCGCAGATCCGGCTCCGCCTCCGCGAGGGCGTCGCGGTCGAGGACCTCCACGGGCCCCACGCGTTCCTCTCCCAGCCTCGCCAGCAACGCCTGGGTCTGTCCGAGCTCGCGCTCATCGTCGTAGGCGAGAATGGTCCCGCTCTCGGCCCGCTCGAAGGCCATACCCTCTTCGGCGAGACCACGGTACAGCCGATCCGTCGCGGCGTTCAGCGCCGCGAGCGCGGTGACGCCCGCCCGGTAGCTCTCGGCGTTGCAGTGACGGCGAAAGGCCCACAGCCAGCCCATGAGTCGGGGTATCGCCGATGGCTTGATGTAGAGCGGGCTGTCCGAGCGGAGCATCCAGCGGAGCGAGGTCAGCGTCAGCCCCGGGGCCGGCAGCGGGCGGGAGATCGACGGACAGACCCACCCGCCGTTTCCCTTCGAACACCCGCCGCCGACCGCGTCCCGCTCCAGGAGGACGACCTCGGCCCCGCGACGCTCGAGGTAGTGCGCCGCGCACAGCCCGATGACGCCGCCGCCGATGACCGCGACTCTCACCCGGCGGCACTCCCGTCGCGGCCCGCTTCGCGGGGGCGCATGTCGATCACCGCGCCCCGCCGGTCCAGCTCGAAGTCGCAGCAGTCCATGAGTTGCCGCTTCAGCATCGCCCGCGCCCGCTGCACCCGCGATTTCATGCCGGAGACGCTCAGGCCCAGCCGCCGCGCCGCCTCGACCTGGCTCAATTCCTCGAAGTACGTCAGCAGGAGGGCCTCGGCGTATTTCGGCGGCAGTTCGAGCGCGAAGGGTAGCAGACAGGCCTCCAGATCCCGCCGCAGAGCCTCGTGGTCGCCGCCGTTCGAGCCCGGATCCGGCGCGCGGGCTTCGGCGCCCAGTTGCTCGAGGGTCCGCCGTTCGACGGACCGGCGCCGGTGATGGTCGGCGATCACGTTGGCGGCGACCCGGTAGGTCCAGGCGAGCGGATCCCGCGCCTCCGCGAGACTGTCCTGACGCTGCAGCAGCCGCAGGAAGATGTCGCCGGTCACATCATCGGCCCACGCCGGCTCGACGCGGCCGCCCACGTAGCGGCGCATGCGGCGCTGGAATTCGGACCAGGCCGGCAGGGCCCGCGACGTGGGTTCAGGCACAGCAGGTCCCGGATTCGTCGCTGCACGCGGCCGCTGAAGGCGCGGACGCCGCGGTCGCGGACGGGGCGATCAGCGCCTCGCCGTCCGGCGTGTCGTCCGTGACCCGGTACCACTCCCAGCGCAGGCCCTGCGGCTCGTCGGACCAGACCTTCGTCTGCGTCGCGTGACAGCACACCGTCTCTTCCTCGACCTCGCTGAGGATCCCGGCGGCCTCCAGCCGGTGTCCGGCCTCGTGGACCCGCGCGTCGTCGAACACTTCCACGCCCAGGTGGTTCACGCGCTCCGCCGCGTCCGGGTTCTCGAACAACACGAGCTTCAGAGGCGGCTCGTCGATGGCGAAGTTCGCGTAGCCGGCGCGGCGCTTGTGCGGCATGGCGCCGAAGAGCTTGCCGTAATAGTCCACCGCCTCGTCGATGTCTCGCACGTTGAGGGCAAGTTGCAGTCGCATGTCCGAAGCCTCCTTTGTCACTGTATGTCGGATCCCATCCTCCTTCCTCCGCCCCGTAAGACGAACGGGACATGGAAAGGACGCAGCCGAAGCGGACAACCTGTCCGTTGCCGACAGCGGCGGCGATGCACCACGTTCCTTCGTCCGATCCCGGGATGCGGTTCCCGGGAGACCGCCCGGGCGCTCGACGGCGCGAATACGGGATCCGAACCGGAACAGGACTGGAGAATGCGCACACATCGAACCCTCTGCACGGTCTCGCTGCTCGCCGGAACGTTCGTCACGCCGCTGGCGGGGCAGGATTCCACCGTGGACGCGGCGGTCGACCGCGTGATCGACCGGATCGTGGAGATGCGCCATCAGATCCACCAGTTCCCTGAACTCGGCAACCGCGAGTTCGAGACCGCCGCCATGGTCGCGGCCCATCTGCGTGAACTGGGCTTCGACGAAGTCATCGAAGGGGTCGCGCACACCGGAGTCATCGGGATCCTGAAGGGGGGCCTCCCGGGCGACGTGGTCGCGGTGCGGGCGGACATGGACGCGCTCCCCGTCACCGAGAACACGGGGTATTCCTTCGCCTCCACGGTCCGCACCGAGTACGGCGGCCAGGAGGTCGGCGTGTCGCACGCCTGCGGCCACGACGTACACACCGCCGTGCAACTCGGCGTGGCTTCGGTCCTCGCCTCGATGCGCGACGAGATCCCGGGCACGATCAAGTTCATCTTCCAGCCTGCGGAGGAGGGCCCGCCCCCGGGCGAGGACGGCGGCGCTGACATGATGGTGCGGGAGGGGGCCCTGGAGGGCGTCGTTCCGACCGCCATCTTCGGGCTTCACACGTTCTCCTCGATGGACGTGGGGAAGCTGGGCTACACGCCCGGCCCCGCCTTCGCGGCCGTCGACCACTTCAAGATCCGGATCATCGGCCGGCAGGCGCACGGCGCGCAGCCGCAGACGAGCATCGACCCCGTCGTGATGGCCTCGCAGGCCGTGACCGCCTTCCAGACGATCCGGTCGCGCAACCTCTCGCCGCTCGAGCCCAGCGTGGTCACCGTCGGCGTCATGCGGGGCGGCGAACGCTTCAACATCATTCCGCAGGAGATGTGGCTCGAGGGCACGGTCCGCACCTACAATCCGGACGTGCGGGACGCCGTCGAGCGGCGCATGGACGAGATCCTCGACGGCATCACCAGGGCCGGCGGCGGCAGCTACGTCCTCGACTACGACCGCGGCACGCCCGCGACGATCAACGACCGGGACCTCACCGCGGAGATGGCGCCGACGCTCGCGAAGATCGTCGGCGAGGAGAACGTCCTCGTGATCGATCCCACCATGGGGGGCGAGGACTTCGCCTACTTCGCGAACGAGGTGCCGGGGTTCTACTACCGGCTGGGTTCGGTGAACCCGGAACTCGGCTCCGGAGGGCACCACACGCCCGACTTTCGGGCGGATGACGCCTCGATCCCGATCGGCATGCGGGCGATGTCGAACCTGCTCCTCGACTACCTCAAGTCGCGGCGCCCCTCGACCGACTGACCGTCGGCGCCGCGGGAGGCCGGGAGCGGCAGGGGGTTTACGGTTCGACGAGCACGTCGCGCCACGCGAGGCGCGTCACCAATTCGAGTTCCACGCCCTCGTCCGCTCCCCGCGGCCGCAGGACGACCCCCTCGCCGAGGGGGACGCCGCAGATCGCAAACCTGCCCCGCTCGTCCGACACTCCGCCGGCGTATTCGGACTGTTCCGACACGACGGCGGTCCGCGCCGTGCCCTGGAGACGGCGCACGCGCCACACGACTTCGACCTCGATGTCCGGCAGCGGGAGCCCCGTGTCGGCATCGCGCGCGAACCCGACCACGGCGCCCGCACTCCCGTAGGGCGACGAACCCGGGCAGATACGCGCGAAGAGCGCGTCGCCGGACGGCGTCCACAGCTCCAGCGGATCGCTCGTCCGATCCTCGACGACCACGCGGGTCTCGTTGAGCCGCACTCCCGCGGCCTGGAGTCTCGGGTGGTCAACGCCCAGCGCGTAGACGCCATCCGGCAGCCCCGCCACCTGGAAGCCGCCCGCCTGGTCCGTGACCGCGCTGAACGGGACGTCCGCGGCATGCGGCCGGGGCAGGAAGGCCGCGGCGTCGTCCCAGTCCCGGACGACGATTTCCGCGCCCGCGAGCGGCTCGCCGCTCACGCTGTCCCGCAGCACGCCCGTGACCGCGCCCTCGCCCACCTCGAACGCGACGCCGCCCGCGAAGGCGTCCGTCACCGTGCCTCCCGCCTGGCGATAGCCGACGAGCACCGGATCCGGACGAGCGGAGAGACCCGCCCTGAAGCGTGTACTGCGGCTCCCGATCGGGAACCGCACCCACCAGTCGCGGACGTAGAACGGACCGTCCGGCAGGCGGTCGAAGGTGAGATCGGCGCCGATGTACCGCCGTTGCGCGTTTCGCGGCATCGGGACGTTGCGATACCGGATCTGCACGCGGCGGAGTTCCGCGCTCTCCTCGGCGAGCCAGACGGTGCCCTCGATGTCGATCACGCGGCGCCCCCGCCGCGGGCGGAACGTGATGCCGAGCATCGGCTCGCCGTCGACCTCGTCGCGTTCCAGTCCGAAGCACTGCGTGTCCCGGAACTCCGGCGACAGCAGCACCGTCGCGTCCGGCGCGTAGAAGACGGCGGAGTCCGCGTCCACGCGCGCGTAGCCGGATGTCGTGAGTTGGCCGGCCGGCAGGCTCCGGAACGGGGGCAGTCGAACGTGCCGCCGCGTGCGGCTCTCCGCCTCCAGCGTCGTGAGATGGCGCGGGTCGAGCGTGCGCTGGTATTCCCGGAGGGTGAACGTGAGTTCGCCCCGGCCCTCCGCCCACACCGCGGTCTCGAGCGCCTTGCGCGCCTCCTCCCAGACCGTGGCGAGGGCGGCCCCCTCGCTCGGATCGTCCAGGCAGGATCCGGTGACCTCGACGCGCAGGTCGCCGAGCCGGACGGGGTCCGGCGGGACCTCCACCGCGATCGTGAGCGGCTGCCCGGCCGTCACCTCGTAGGGCTCCGTAACCCAGTTGGCGTATCCGATACGCTCCACCCGGATCCGATACCGGCCGGGGCCGGGCGCGGTGAACGAGAAGATTCCATCGGCCGCCGTGAAGTCGGCTTCCACGGCGTTGCCGTCGCTGTTCAGCAGGCTGATGAAGCCGCCCGCGATGGGCCGGCCGCCATCGGTCTCGCGCACGGTTCCGCTGATCCGCTGTCCCGCGGCGGGCGCCGCGACCCCGGCCGAGAGCGCGGCCACCACGAGTCCGACGAGAAGGCGACGACTCATGCGCGCGTCAGTCGGCGAGGCGCAGCGCCATCAGCGTGTTGGGAGCCTGGATCACGACGTGCTGCCGGCCTTCGTGCATGTAGGTCATCATCCCGTACCGCGGCAGCGCCGGCAGCTCCACCTGCCCGAGCCGCTCGCCCGTCGCCTTGTCCACGGCGAACAGGTAGGACGTCCCGTCGCTCCCCTCCCCCGTGTACATGAGCAGGGTGCTCGTGACGATCTGCGCCGCCTGCCGCCCCGTGCCCGTGTTCGGGATGTCCATGCCCTGGAGCGCGTCGTGCTCGAGCACGCTGTTCGGCGTGTCGCCCACAGGGATCCACCACAGGTGCTCGCCCGTGTTCATGTCGATCGCCGTGATCCGGCTGTACGGCGGCTTGAAGAGCGGGAGACCCTGCACCCGCCGAACCCCCGCGAACCCGCCGACCGCGAACTTCGTGATCGTCGTTCCCGTCTGCGCGGGCTCCCGGGCATCGCGCTCCTCCCCCGGCACCATGATCCGCGACCCGCACCCCTTCTGCGACGTCACGTAGAGGATGCCCGTCGCCGGATCCGCCGCCGGCGTCCCGTCGATGTTCGTTCCCCCCACATCTCCCGGACACCACATCGACGCCAACTTGCCGAGGTCGTTGTCCCGGTGCAGCGGCGGCGTGAACAGCGGCCCGATCACGTAGTCATCGAGCGCCTCGATCGCGGCCTCCCGCAACTCCGGCGTGAAGTCGATCAGGTCGTCGTGCGTCAGCCCCTGCATGTCATACGGCGCCGGCCACGTCGGGAACGGCTGCGTCGGCGAGAGCGCCTCGCCCGGCATGAGCCCCTCCGGCACCGGCCGCTCCTCGATGGGCCAGATCGGCTCGCCCGTCGCGCGGTTGAAGGTGTACGCGAAGGCCTGCTTGGTGACCTGCACGACCGCCGGTACGTCCTCGCCATCCACCGTCACATCCATCAGCACCGGGATCTGCGGCGTGTCGTAGTTCCATATGTCGTGGTGCACGAGCTGATAGTGCCAAACCCGTTCTCCCGTCTGCACATCGAGCGCGATCAGGCTCGTCGAGAACAGGTTGTCTCCCGGCCGGAAGCCGCCCCAGAAGTCCATCGTGGCCCCGTTCGTGGGGATGTAGACGATCCCCCGCTCCTCGTCCGCCGAAAGCGGCGCCCACGAGGAGATGTCGCCGGTCCACTCCCAGGCGTCGTTCTCCCACGTCTCGTGACCGAACTCGCCCGGCCCCGGGAGGACGTTGAACTTCCACATGAAGTCGCCCGTGCGGGCGTCGTAGCCGAGGATGTCGCCCGGCACGTTCTCGCGCCGCGACTGGTTGTAGCCCTGCTCGGCGGAGTTCCCGATCACGATCACGCCGTTCACGACGATCGGGGGCGACGAACTCGTGATGTAGCCGGTCTCGAGCGGGATGCCGTAGTACGGGTCGAACTCGTGTCCGAGCCCCGCGAGCAGGTCGACGACCCCGGACGCCGGGAAGCCCGGCACGTCCACGGGCCCGCCGAAGCCCTCCACGTGCTCGCCCGTGTCGGCCCACAGCGCGTGCAGGAAGAAGGCGGGACTCACCATGTAGACGACCGCGCGCCCGCCGATCTCGCCGTACGCGACGCCCTTCCCGTGGTTCTTCCGCATCGAGTACTCCCAGCGGAAGGTCTCGGGCTCGACGTACTCCCAGATCTTGTCCCCGGTGCCGGCGTCGATCGCGTACGTGTGCCGCTTCTCGCCCGCCACGGAGATGAGCATCCCGTCCACGTAGATCGGCGTGGCGCGCGCGTTCACGGCCGGGTAGTCCGACCCGTCCCAGACCCAGGCGACCTCGAGATTCTCGAAGTTCTCCGCGTCGATCTGGTCGAGAGACGAGTAGCGCTGGCCCATGTCATTGCCGGCGATGTTCTTCCACTCGGCGCCGTTCGCGGCGTTTCCGCCGCCCTCGGCGCAGCCCGCGACGGCGACGCCGAGCGCGAGCAGGAGGGAGATGAAGCGGAACGTGGACGGCGGCGCGTGGCGTGTTGAGCGCGCTCTGCTCATCGCAAAAACCTCTCAATAGGAGTGGGACCGTCGACTGTCGACGCGGCCGTGTACGGGCGGCGGCACACGAGGGGGGAACCTGAGACGCACCCGATCCGAAGGTCAAGCGAGCAAAAGACAAGCCCTCCCCGGGAATCGCTCCGGGGAGGGCTTGCCTGGTCGTGCCTAGTGTTCGTGCACGTGCACGTGGAGGGGCGCGGTCACGAAGTCCGCGTGTCCCGACCCGACCGCGCCATGCATGAGGCTGAAGGTCAGCTCGGTATCACCTTCCGCGACTCCGTGCAGGTGTCCTCCGAACTCGCCGGGAGTATCCTGCTCGAATTCGGCGATGGACTCGTTCGCGACGTCCACCCGCAGATAGAAATCATCATCGAGCGAGACCGCGTGCCCGTCGTGGTCGACGAACTGCACGCCGATGTGGGCGGTCTCCTCGCCCGGCTCGACCTCCAGTTCTCCGGTCCACGCCCCAGAGTCTCCATCATAGGACGCGACGGTCTGGCCGCTCAGCGACAGGGTCACGCCCTCGACTTCTCCGGCGTGATCGTCGTGGTCGGGGTCCATGGGATCGTCGCCGCCGCAGGCGCCAAGGACCAGCAGTCCCGCGGTCACCAGGGCGAATGTCAGTTTCGGCTGAAGATGTCTCATTCTTGTTCACCTCGTTCTGTTGCTGTTCCGGTCGCTCCCGTCACAGGCCTCTCCGCATTCGGCTCCGGATGGCCCGCGCTAGAAGACAACGCGATAGGCCACGGTGATGGATCTCCCCGCTTCGGGCATGATCTCCTTCACGCGCGACAGGTGGTTTCTGTACACTGCATTGCCAAGGTTCTCTCCCCGTACGGTGATCACGTTCAGCCGCCCCATGACCGTGATCCGCAGTCCGGCGGAGAGATCGAAAACGGCATACCCATCGGTCGGGGTCTCGAAGGCCCCCGTCCGGTTCTGGCGGGTCGCAACCCGCGTTTCGGCTTCGACGAACCAGTTGCGAGGCGCGTAGCCGATGGCGAAACGCCCCTGCAGCGGCGGGATCAGCGGAAGCGGTTCGTCCGTCGCTTCGATCCTGCCCTGGACGTACGAAGCCACGGCCTCCAAGGTCAGATCTCCGACCGGCGCCCATTCGAGCGCGCTCTCGAAACCCGTCAGCACCGCGTCTTCCCCCTGGAACTGGAAGATCGGCAGGCGCACGCGACTCAGCTCCCCCGTTTCGAGCGGGAAGACGTAGTCCGCGATGGCGTTGTGGAACCACGATATCTCGGCGTTCAGCCGGTCCCCCGTAAGGCGCGCGAACAGGTCGATCCCGGTCCCGCGCTCCGTCTCGAGCGATGGATTCCCCACCTCGAAAGCGTACGCCGCCAGGTGGGGACCCTCCGAAAAAAGTTCGTTGACGCTTGGGGTACGGAAGGCCCGCGCCACGGAAGCGCCCACCGTGAAGCTCGGCGTGAGCTGCGCGAGGGCCCCCAGGGATCCGGATACCGCACCGAACGACCTCTCCCGGATGTGGCCGATATCGGATGACGGGTCTTCGCGGTCGGGCCGCACGCGTACCCAGTCGTAGCGGAGGCCCGCTTCCAGGCGTATCGGATTCAGATCGACCTCCTCCAGCGCGAATACGGCGAAGGAGGCCTGCGTGGAGTTCGGCGTGAAGAGCGAGCCTCCGAATCCGAAATCCTCCCAGGAAGCCCGCGTTCCGACGCCTCCCGACGAAAACGGGCCCAGGCCGCGGTGGCGGGCGAGGACCTCGCCGCTCACGGTCTGGCGCTCGAAGAGCGTTCCCAGGATGTCGGGGGGCTCGATCTCCCTGTGCTCGTACCACGTATGCCCCGCGTCGATCTCGACGCTCTCGAAGGCACCCGAGGGCCTCAGCACGCTGCGCAGCCTGGTCGCGGTCCGCTGCATCTCGACCCGCACCCCCGCCTCGTGACCTCCGACGAACCCTCCGGGGATGCCGTAGTCGTTGCCGTAGTAGCGAAACGTCGCGCCGGCATGACCCCAATCGTCCACCCAGGAGGTCCCGCCGGAAATCTCCCGAACATCCGTGCTCGTATTCTGCAGGGGCCCGACCGGCGTCTTCAGGTCGCCGCTGCTGCGGAGCCCGAGCTCCAGCCGCACGGGAATGCGGTCCGTCAGGCCATACGTGAGATGCAGGCTCCCGCTCGCCGCATTGCTGACGGTCTGTCCCTGCAGGGTGAACGCGCCGGTAAGGTGGTGCGGTACGGAGGAGGGCACGTCATCCCGGACGACGTTGATGACGCCCCCCAGCGCGTTGCTGCCGTAGAGAATCGCGCCCGGCCCGCGGATCACCTCGACGCGGCGCGCGGACGACGGATCGATCGCCGTGGCGTGGTCGGGACCGCTCGCGAACTCGTCGCCGACCCGTTCCCCATCCTCGAGCATCAGAATGCGATCTCCGCTGAGGCCTCGGATCACGGGGTGCACGGAGCTGGGCCCCATGCTGCTCACCGCGAGTCCGGGCTCGGAGGACAGCGTTTCCGCCAGGGTTCCGGCCAACCGACGCTGCAGATCCTCCCCCGCGAATACGCTGGTCGGGCGCAGCACTTCGTTCGCCACGCGGGCCACGACGGACCCCGTGACGACGAGGTCCGGCAGGGAGATGGGATGGGCTTCCATCTCCACCACCACGATCTCTTCCCGCGACGCATCGACTTCCAGCGAGACCGTGCGGTAACCCAGGCGTTCGATCCGCACCGTGTAGACCCGCGGCCCCGGCACCGGGACATGAAACGTGCCGTCCCCGTGCGAGACCGCTGTCCGACCCGACGCAGCGATGGAGATCAGGGCGCCGGCGAGAGGCTCGTCGGAGTCGGCATCGCGAACGACGCCCTCGATCTCGCCCGGGTGCTCAACCTGCGCGGACGAGCCGGTGGCTCCAACAGCCATTGCCAATGCGGCCGTGATGAGACCGGCCAGACGCCTTATCACCATGGACAGCCTTCTTCGAGACGCGCCGGCGACCGCTCCTGCTCGAGGAGCGCCGTGCGCCTCGCTGAAACGCTTCAGCGGGTAACGTGTGTTTCGGGAGACGAGCGATCCGCCTCCCACGGAGCGGTCGGGGGGCTTCCGGGACGACGGCCCGGCAGCGGGTCAGGCTCGAGGGGGAGCTCTGGGACCGCTCCCGCCGGGCAGGATCGGGCGACGTTGCCAGGCGTTCACGGTCGGGGTGCCGGGGCTGGTTTCGGCGACCAGCGACAGATCGATCGGAATCACGAGGGGGAATCCCAGCGACACCGTGCGAGACAGCTGGCACAGCAGATGGCTGTGCCCGGGGTCGCCGTGCTCGCCGGGCTCCCCTTCAACGTGCACGACGGCGTTCGATGCTCCGGCTTCAAGCACCGCATCCACCGCCGGTAGAACGGCGAACGCCAAGGCCTGAAGGAGAACGATGGCTGGAACGCCGAACCGGCGAAGATCCCGCGGCTGTTGAGGAGAAATCCGCTTCACAGCTTTGCCGCCAGAGGTATTCCGGGCACCGCTACTGGGCACGCCGGATCAGTGCATCAAGCTGCGTTCGGGGGGAAAACGAGTCAAGCTGGCGGCGCAGCAGTACTTTCCGTCGGGAGGCGGTTGCCGCGCAGGGCTAAACGGACAACCGTTTGAAGGTGTATTCGGGAGGCAGGCGGTGGACGCGCAGTCGTCCCACCCCGGATCGGCACGGGAACTAACCGGGAATCAGGACGGAATCCGATGGCCGGATGGATTCGAGACCGGGCGGTCGTCCTTGCGACCGCCACGTTGACGACGGCGGGCGTCTTCGTCTGCGCCCACCTCGCTCTGGAGACTTCATCTCCGAAGAAGGATGAGACGGTGGCGATCAGCCCCCCGACCGTCACCTTGTGGTTCACGGAAGCGCCGCAGATGGCGGGGACGTCCGTTCGTCTCCTGCCGAAGGGGGGCGAACCCCTCGACCTGGAGCCGGCGACCGCCCAGGAGGACGACTCGAGCGTCGTCGTTCTGGACGTGAGCGAGACGCTCGCGGATGGCGACTACGAGGTCATGTGGCGGGCCATGGCGCAGGACGGCCATACGATCCGGGGCGACTTCGGCTTCACGGTGCAGACCGCCCGCTGAATCCCGGCCGCCGCGCCAGGGTCGTGTCGCAGCAATCCGCACTAGAGTTCGGCGAGCGCCTCGGCGTTGAAGCCGACCAGCAGCGTGGTCCCCGCCAGCACGATCGGTGCGCGGTACTTTCCCGTGGGCCCCTTCAGCGCGTCGAGTTCGGTCTCCTCGGGACTCAGGTCGCGCCGACTCCTGCCCCTGGCGACAACCACCCGCTCGGCAGCCGCCAGGAGCGCCCGCACGTCGTCATCCGTCAGCGGCGCCTTCGTGGCGGATCGTTCCTCCGTGATCGTCGCGCCGGTCTCGTCGAGCACCGCACGGGTGCGTTTGCAGCTCGTTCAGCCCGGGCGCTGGTAGAACAGCGTCACCTCGGTCATCTCGATCTCCTCACAGATATCGCTCCCTGAGCACGTCCCGGTGGTGAAGCTCGTGGCCGGCGATGATGTGGATGAGCGCCCGCACCGTGAACTCGGCGCCGCTCGCGACGCCTCGGCGCGAGAGCGTGTCCTCGTCGAGCGAGCCGAAGAAAGCCGCGTTCGCGGCGCGCAGCGCCCGGAATTCACGTAGCAGTTCAGGGAGGGGACGGCCGGCCGCGTTCGACGCCCCGGCCCATTCGTCCTGATCCATCCCCGGCAGTTCCGCCGAATCGGCACGGGCGATGTGCAGCGCCCGGTAGGAGAAGATCCGCTCGGCGTCGATCACATGACCCAGGACTTCGCGGCACGTCCATTTCCCGGGCTCGTACGCGAAGACCTCGCGCTCGACGGGGAGGTCCCCGAGAAGCGCGTCGAGCGCGTCGGGCGCCTCGGCGAGGACGTCGGCGAGGGGCCGGTCGTCCGGCACGCGGTCGATGTAGATGGCGTAGTAGTCGCCGTGCTCGTCGGCTCCAGGTCGTTTCATGGCGGGCAGACTATCGACCTCGCCGCCGTGGCGACAGCTTGTCCGCATGATACACCGCTCAACTCACATGACCGGGTCGGGAGCGGCGGCGTCTCGGGCGCCGCGCAAGGTGGCTGCCGGACCGCGAAGCCTGGTCGCGATGGTCGCCTGTGCCCTGTTCGGAACGGTTTCGGGCGCCCTCGCGCAGGGTACCCCGGTGGCCTGCGTGGCCCCGGGCTCCCCGCTGCGCCTCGACCATGTACCTGTCGCCGTTGGCGACCTCGAGGCCCTGTCGCAGCGGCTCACCGACGAGTTCGGCTTCCGTGTCCAGGATCCCGAGCGGGGCGAGAACGGTCTTGCGGCGGCGGCGATTCCGTTCGGCGACGGGACCCGGCTCGAACTGAAAACCGTGGCGGCTGCCCCCGGTCCCGATACGCCGGGTGCCGCGGAGGCGCAGCGTTACGCCGACCTCATCGCCGATGGTGGAGGCGGAGCGTATCTCGCGCTCTCCGGTCCGGATCCGGCCGGCGTCCTGGACATCGCGGGTGAACTGGAACCCGCCCTGGCCGCGACCTCCGGGGAAGCCGGTCGCCGCGTCGGCTTCCCTCGGGACCATCCCCTGCACGCGGTGTTCTTCGTCGACCCCGATCCGGGCGCACGAGAGCCGCCGATCATGTCCGGGGCGCCCGAACACCCGAACCGGGCCCGGGGCCTGCAGGCCGTCTGGATCATGGCGGAAGATCCGGAACGCCTCACCCGGTTCCTGCTCGCCTTCGGGGCCCGCGACTGCGGCCCGTCGCGTCACCCCGAGCACCTGTACGGCCGCGCCGTCGGCATCCGCGGCGGGACCGTGTACGTGGTCGACGCACGCCTGTGGATGGCCGACCCCGGCTCGGCGCCGGTCGTGTCGCTCACCGTTCTCGGCGGCCCCGAGTCCGTCTCCGACAACATCGTCCTCGGAAGCGCCGGCGGACTCTGGATCGAACTGCGACCCTCCGAGGGGAACGAATGACGCGCCACACGCTCGACGCCCGGACTTCCATCGTCGACCTGCAGTTCCAGGGCTTCGATCTCGCCATCGGGACCGGCGTCCTGGAGACCGGTGACGGCGTCGCGCTCGTCGACCCCGGGCCCACGACCTGTCTCCCCGCACTGGAAGCGGGGCTCGGGGAAGCCGGGTTCGCCCTCGCCGACGTGCGCGCCGTCCTGCTCACGCACATCCACCTCGATCACGCCACGGCCGCCGGGACGATCGTGCGCCGGGTGCCCGAAGCGCGGGTGTACGTCCACCCCGTGGGGGCGATCCACATGATCCGGCCCGAGCGTCTCCTGGCCTCCGCCGGCCGCATCTACGGCGATCTGATGGAGACGCTGTGGGGAGAGTTCCTCCCGGTGCCCGCGGAGTCCGTGTCCGAGGTGGACGAGGGAGACGCGCTTCAACTCGGCGGCCGCACGCTGCGCGTCGCCTACACGCCCGGCCATGCGAAGCACCACGTCGTCTATTTCGAGGAGCACGGGGGGACGGCGTGGGTGGGCGATGTGGGCGGCATCCGCATCCCGCCGGGGGGCGTGATTCCCGTGACGCCGGTGCCCGACATCGACGTCGAAGCCTGGAACGCGAGCATGGAGCGCGTCATGGAGTGGGATCCCGACCGCATCGTCCCGACCCACTTCGGCGCGGTCGAGGATCCGGCTGCCCATTTCGCCGAACTCCGCGACCAGCTCGCGCGCTGGGCACGCACCGTGCGCGAGTCGCTGGGGAACGAGGATCCGGCGGAGCCGGACACGTCCGCCGACCCCGCACGGGCCCGGGCCTTCGCGGCGTGGGTGGAGGAAGACCTGCGCGGGCGCATGCCGGCCGAGCCGGTGGACACCTACGTCAACGCGTTCGGCGCGCGCGACTCGTGGTGGGGCCTTGCCCGCTACTGGCGCAAGCGAGCCGCGGCTGCATGAAGCTGAAGCCGCATGCCGCGGGGATCGCGAGCCTTCTCGTCCCGGGTCTCGGTCAGCTCCTGCAGCGTCGAATCCGCGCGACGGGCGTCTCGCTGGCCAACGCCGCCTTGCTGGTGTATGCGATCACGCATTGGATCGCGGACGGCGAGCCGCTCGACTTGATGTGCTTCATCGTCTGCGCGGCCGTCCACCTGTTCCAGGCCCTCGAAGCCGTAGAGCACGGACAGCGGTAGCGGCCGTTTTCGGAGTCCCGTGTAAGCTGGCGGGCTGTCAGCTGGCAGCGGGGCGGACCACGATCGTGATTTCCTCGTCGGCGAACAGGCCGCCGTCGTCGGCGCGGCCGCGGAGGATGTAGGTCCCGGGCCGCGAGAAGCTCACGGTGACGGTCCAGCGGTCGTCCTCCGGCAGGTCCGGGGGGCGCCACAGTGGCGACCACGGCGAATTGGCGCCCGTGCGCGTGTCCTCCCACACCTTCACCTGCGGCGGGTCGAACGTCACCTCCCCCTCGCCGCGATAGACGAACCACGACATGAAGAGGCCGTTCACCTTCTGCACCGTCACGCGCGACGGGGGCCGGAGCTGGCGGCCGCTGAAGCTGGGGATGGCGTTCGCGATCGAGTCGACGCGGGCGGAGTCCTCCGCGGTCTCCGGCGGGTCGGGCGGCCCGGGGCGGAACGCCCGCAGCAGGCCGTCGTCCTCGACGATGACGCTCACCGTGACCGGCTGGCCGACGATCGCCTCGCGCGTACGCTCACCTTCGAGCGTGATCGTCGGCGGTTCGTTGGAC
Organism: Gemmatimonadales bacterium; assembly: GCA_009840115.1. Lineage (GTDB taxonomy): Bacteria > Gemmatimonadota > Gemmatimonadetes > Palauibacterales > Palauibacteraceae > Palauibacter > Palauibacter irciniicola. Next base: position 58,684 of record VXOJ01000008.1, read on the forward strand.
CGCATCTCGGCGTTGCTCGAACCCGCGCCGAGCGCGCCCGTCTCCGACATGATCACCGTGTTGTCGACGATGTAGTCCGGCCGCAGCGACGCGTAGGCGTGCTCGGTGACGCCGTGGCTCGTGAGCGTCCACACGAGTTCCTGGTCGCCCCAGTCGGCGGGGACGCGGACCTTGAACACGAAGCGGTTGCGGCGCGGGAGAAAGTGGGTCGGCTGCCCCCGGTCGGCGGGCCCCGGCGAGAACATGTTGTCCTCGCCCACCGGGACGTCGATCTCCTCGAGCCAGTTCCGGTTCATGTAGCCGAACAGGAAGTTGAACGACCCGTCCTCGTTCTGTTCCCATCCCTCGAACGCCGGGGCCACGTTCTGACCCCGCGTATAGGTCTGGGCTTCCGAGCCGACGGGGAACGCGGCGGCGGCGAGGATCAGCGCCAGAAGCGGCACGGCCGGCGCCCCGGGCCGTGCGACCCGGGGCATGGAGGCGGGTTCGGGCACGGTTATCGTTCCCGGCGGTCGCCGGGGTCGCGGCCGTCCCCGGATCCCGTCCCGCCGTCGCCGGAAGACTCGGCCTCGGTGGCGGCATCCGGCTGCGCCCATTCGGCGTCCGCGAAGTAGCTCATGTCCCCGTTCGCGGGGATAACCATGCACAGCGGACAGCCGACCACATGGTCGTTGGGGCCGAGCGCGAGCCGGTGCCGGCGCATGGCCATCTCCTCCACGAACTGTTCATCCGACATCTCCACGCGCATGCCGAGGTCGATGAACATGTTCGCGACGGAACGGTTCCCGGAGCCCTGCCAGTTGCGCGTGTCCGGCACGTTCCGGTTCGCCTCGGAGGTGTCCATGTAGCCGATGATGTGGAGGACCGTCCCCTTCGGGAGGAGCGGCTGGTGATCCTGCGCGTAGGTGTATCCGCGCACCCAGTTGTGGTCGTAGCCGACGCAGTTCAGCGTCTCGACGTTGAACCCCCAGATCGCCTCGAGGCACATGCGCATGCCGGGCGCGTGCAGGTGCGGCTCGAAGGTCACGAGCTTCGTGTGCTGGTTCAGCACCTTGTAGGCGTGCAGTTCCTGCCCTTCCACGCCGGGCCGGATGTCGATGTCGCTTCCGTTGCCAAGCCCGAGGATGGTCCGCCGGTACTTCGGCTCGTAGTCCTCCGGATGGAAGCGGAAGCCGATCTCGAGGTGAGCGCGCGTGTCGCGGCCGTTGGAATGGAGGTGGACGGAGTTCGACACCACCGAGGAGCCGGCCCTGAGCAGGCGGCCCGCCTCCTCGTCGAAGAGGTCGGGTTCGCGGCCGACCTCGTGCACCGGCCAGCCGGTGTCCGTGGAGGCGCGGCTCGCGCCGGGGCCCGTCTCCTGGTCCCCCTCGAGCACGCGCGTGCTCCAGATCATGTGGTGCACGACGAAGCGGCCGCCGACCGTGTGGCGCCCGCCGTGATCCCCATCCCTGCGCTGCGGCACGTCGTTCACCTCGCGGATCTCGACCGACTTCACGTAGCGGTCCTCGGTGAGACCCGTGGGCACGCTCTCGATGTCCCCCCACCAGTCGGGCGCGTCCCCCTTTACCAGCACCTCCGGGAGCTTGATGATCAGGTCGGGCTCGCCCGCGGCCCACACGACGTCGTCGTCGAACTCGAGCGGGGGCGGCAGGTCCGCCGGGTCGCCCTCGGGCGTGCCCGCCCGCCGCCAGGCGTCGAGCGCCTCGATCTCCCACTCGTCGAGCGACATGTCGTCCTTGAAGTGCTGGATGCCGATGTCCTTTTCCACGTACCACGGGGGCATGGCGCCGGCCCGGTCCCGGATCTGGGTCCGGCGGGCGATCATGCTCGCGTAGGGCTGGACGTCGTCGTACGTGACGAGCGGCATCGGGGCCACGCCGTTGTCGCGGTGGCAGCGGACGCACGCCCGCTGCAGGATCGGCGCGATGTCGCGGCTGAAGGTCACGTCGTCCGCCTCGGCGCCCGGCGTCCCTATTGCGGCGTGGCGCGCCGTCTCGGCGGGCCCACCGTTCTGCGCCGCCATTCCGCCGGCGGAGAACAACATGAGGACGGGCAGGACGGAAGATCTCCGGACGAGAGACAAGATCCGCGTGGTGTGCGGCATCACATGGCTCCTTGCGGGAGGACTCGTTCGCAAAAGGGTACGCAACGGGCGAAGCCCCGGTCAAACACCGCGCTAGCGACTGCCGTCCGCGCCACCCGGAGCGGGCGACCCCAGCTCGAGGGGGATGTTCGCCGGCAGCCGCCTCAGGATGATCGTCGGGACATCGAACTCATCGGTCTCGACGAAGGCGACGACGCCGTCGGGCCCGAACGCGTCCGGCATGGGCGTGTCCTCCAGGGACAGGGTGCCCATGTACTCGCCCTCCGGCGAGAAGACATCGATCCAGCCGGCCGCCGCCGGCTCCCCCTCCGGGGCTTCGCCCGAGGGTGCGACCTGCACATCGATCTGCGCCAGGGGATCGCTCCCCCAGCGTTGAACCCAGATCGCCCCTTCCCACGTCGTCCGAAGCTCCCGCACGATGGGCACCTCCGGCATGAAGCTCGCGTTCGCCGCCGCGTCGCGCATGCCGGCCACCAACTCCTCCACCATAGCCGCCACCTGCGCGCGAAGATCCGGCGGAAGATCGTCGAACGACTGGCCGTTGACCTGTCCCGTAACGGAGGCTTCCAGAGCTTCCAGCATCCGGGCCCGGGCGCGCTCCCGGAGCGACTCCGTGACCGGCTCGGGGTGGAGGGGGCGGCCCACGACACGGACCGGAGCCCCGGGGGCCGGCTGGATCTTGATCGCGTAGGCGGAGGAGTCCGAATACGCCACACCGCCACCCGGGAGGACATCGAACACGAGGTCCGGCACGAACCCCGTGAACGCGTCGCCGAAAGCGTCGAACATGTCCGACGGATCCGCGGCCTCCATCCTGACCTCCCGCACCGGCTGCGCACCTCCCACCCTTCCGCGAACGGTGCCGCAGCGGCCTCCTCCGCATCGGCGAGCGACATGCGATAGATGGTGCGGTCGCCGGCCTGGACGGACACTTCCCCGTTGCTGAAGCGCGCGTCCGCACCTCGGGTCAGGAACAACGTCTCCCCCTCCCGGGCGGAGCGCACGGCCTCCGCCGAAGCGGTCTCGGAGCCGCCCTGGATCGCGAAACGTATCGCGCGCTCGAACGACCCATCGGGGCCGAACAGGAGGTAGGCACGGTGACCGTTGTCAACGATCACGACCCCTCCGCCGGGCCGGGCCACCATGTGCCCCACGTCGCGAAGCTCGCCCGGGCCGTCGCCCCTGCGCCCGAACTCCGCCACCAGGCCTCCGGCCCCGTCCACGACCACGATGCGCGTGGAGGACCCGGCTTCGTCCCGGATGTAGAGCCGGCCGGCCGCATCGAAGTCCAGGTCCGCGATCTCCGTGAACGCGTCCCCCCCCACCGCCGCGCGGGGGGCGGGGAGGGCGGCGCGGCGGCGGGGGGGGGGGGGGGGGGGGGGGGGGGGGGGGGGGGGGGCGGCGGGGCGGGGGG
>VXOJ01000008.1:62211-108941 GCA_009840115.1 Gemmatimonadales bacterium
AACACCCATACCCCGCCAACCCATCTCCCCCTCCCTCTGGGGGGCTCGTATTTGTGTAAAACACACCGCCGTTACACCCCCTCCAAACCGCCCGCGAGCGAGCGGTCCTCGTCGGGAGGCGGCGCGGCCGAACCCCCGGTTTCCCCCCCACAGCCCACCAGCAACGCGACCAATGCCGCAAAACAGAATCTCATCCGGTCTCCTCCGACGACACGCCGGTTCACGTCAGCGGCCGAGGTCGGTGATTCGCAGGTTGCGCCAGCGGACCTTGATGCCGCCGCCGTCGTGGATCTGGAGCGCGATCGAGCCCTCGGCCTCTCCGATCTGCTCGTCCTCCAGGTCTACCATCTTCGTGCCGTTCAACCACGTCTCAACGCGGTCGCCGTCGGCCCGGATCCGCATCGTGTTCCAGTCGCCCATGCGGAGCGCGGCGTCGAGTTCCGGGTCGGGCTGCACGAGCCAGCCGCGGCCGTACGACTCGTAGATGCCCCCGGTGAACAGGCCCGGGGGCGCAACCTCGGCCTGCCAGCCGCTCACGGTCGTCCCCTCCACACTGGAGCGCAGGAAGACGCCGCTGTTGCCGTCCGCCTCCTGCTTGAACTCGACCGTGAGGTCGAAGTCGCGGTACGTCGCCTCGGTCACGAGGTAGCCGTACTCGGCGTCCGGGCCGCTCTCGCACACGATTTCCCCGCCCTGCTCTCCCTCCTCCACGTACCAGCGTTCGGTCCCGTGCACGCGCCAGCCGTCGAGGTTCTCGCTGTTGAACAGGGAGACGGGTTCGAGGGGACGGATCCGGATGTTGCGGTACCAGACGTTGCGCCCGTGGTCCTGGAGGCCGATCGGCCCGGACTCGGCGCGACCGTAGCGGGGATAGGGAGCGAACTTGCTCGCGGCGACGAGCGCCTCCCACTCGGGCGATCCCAGTTCGTATTCGACGGTCTTCGTCCCGTTGAGCCAGTGCTCGACGAGGTTGTCCTGGATGCGGATCCGGCCCTCGTTCCACTCACCCGGTCCCCGGAGCATCTTCTCGCCGGAGGCGTGGAGATCGTAGTTGTCCCCGGTCAGGTGCGTGTGCATGTCCATCGTGCCCATCTCGATGTACGCCGGGTCGTCGAGTACCTGGTATTCGGGCGCGTTGTACCAGATCGCGGCGCCCTCCTCCTCGATCACGCGGTAAAGGACGCCGCTGTTCGCGACCTCCGACAGCATGAACTCGAACTTCAGGTCGAAGTCGGCGAACGATTCGGTGGTGACGATGTCCCCGCCGATCGCGACATCGGGGTCGGTCGCCGTCGCGCCCACGACGAGCGCGCCGTCGATCACCGCCCAGCCGGTGTCCGGGAAGGTCTCCAGGTTGTAGCCGCGCCAGCCGGCCGTCGTCTCGCCATCGAAGAGGAGGCGCCAGCCGGCCTCCCGTTCGGCTTCCGTGAGGGTGTTGGGCGCCGTCTCCGCCGCTCCCGCCTCCGGCGAGGACTCCGGAGCCTGGGCGCAGCCGAAGGCCAGCCCCGCCGCAAGCGCGGTGAGGAGCGGGGCGCCGAGCAGGAGTCGCGCGTGGAGCCGGTGGCGTCGCGGGGCGCGCATCAGACGAGCCTCATGGCGTCGGGGTCCCAGTGCACGATGCGGTCCTCGAAGTAGGAGAGGTTGCAGGCCAGCGCGGGGGCGGCCGCGCGCAGCCCGAAGGTCGCGTCCTCCCGCACGGGCGGGCCGCCGCGAATCGCCTCGAACCAGTTGAAGAAGTGGTCGACGTGAGCCCCGCGATACCCCCGCTCCACCTCGTACCGGACCTCGGCCGGGGGAAGCATCCGGACCCGCGGGGGAAGCCCGTCCGCCGACGCCGCGGCCTCGGCCATCTTCTCCTGGGAGAAGGCGTCCATCGGATCGACGGCGACGTTCTTTCTCAGCACGACCTCGGTCCACGTGACGTCCATCGCCCCTTCGCTGCCCACGAGGCGCAGGAACGTGCTGCCCGAGGTCCCATCCACGAAGTTCACGCGCAGCGAGAGGTTGAACCCCGGGTGCGTCTCGGTCTCGGGATAGTCGAAGACCCCGAGGAGCACGTCCGGCACCTCACGACCGTCCTTCCAGTACCGGAGCCCCCCGGCGGCCTGGATCCGGGTCGGGCCGCGCGAACTCACGACAAAGTGGAGGCTGGAGAAGAGGTGGACGAAGAGGTCGCCCGCCACGCCGGTCCCGTAGTCGCGGTAGTTGCGCCAGCGGAAGATCCGCAGCGGGTCGTACGGAAGGTCCGGCGCGGGTCCGAGGAAGCCCTTCCAATCGACGGTCTCCTCGGAGGCGCCGGCGGGGATCGGGTACTGCCACGCGCCGATCGGGTCGTTACGCGCCCAGAAGCCCTCGGCGTAGTTGAGTTCGCCGATGGCCCCCTCCTCGTACAGTTCCTTCGCCTTCTCGTTGCCGAGCGAACTCATCCCCTGGCTGCCGACCTGGAAGACGGACCCGGATTCCTGTTCGGCCGCGATCAGGTCGTGCCCCTCCTCGATCCGGTGGACCATCGGCTTCTCGCAGTAGACGGCTTTGCCCGCGCGGAGGGCATCGACGGAGATCGGCTGGTGCCAGTGGTCGGGGGTCCCGACGATTACGGCGTCGACTTCGTCGCGGGCGAGCACCTCGCGGTAGTCGCGGGTGGTGAAGATGTCTCCGTGCCGCTCGCGCGCCGCTTCGAGCCGGCCGTCGAACACATCGCAGGCGGCCACGAGGCTCACGCCGGGAATGCGGAGTGCCGTGGCGACGTCCGCCATGCCCATGCCGCCGGCGCCGATCACGGCCAGGCCGACATCCTCCGAATGCGCCGACTGACGGGGATCCGGCTCCCGCGTGAGCGAGCGGCGGATGGCGGATCCGCCTTGAGGGCCGGACTCGGCTCCGGCCAGGAGCGAGGGTGCGCCCGCGGCCAGAACGGAGCCTGCGGCCACGGATTTGACGAAGCTCCGGCGGTCTCTCTTTTTTTCGCTCATGTCGGATACACATTCATCCTGTGGGTTGGAGGGCGGGGTTCGCCCGGGGCTGGCTCGAAAACGTAAGGTTGTGTCGATCCCGTCAGCAAAAGGAGGGGCAGGCGTGCGAACACGTTGGGCTCGATGGCTGATCGCGGCCACCGTTGTGCCGCTCAGTGCGGGCGTCGCGGGCGTCGCTTCCGTCCCGGCCCCTGCCGGAGACCCCGTCCGGGTCGTCGTCGAGACCGAGCTGGGGACGTTCGAACTCGAAGTGGACGTCGACCGCGCACCCGTCACCGCGGCCAACTTCCTCCGCTACGTCGATGGCGGGTTCTACGACGGCGGCACCTTCTTCCGCACCGTGCACGCGGACAACCAGCCCGACGACTCCATCCGGATCGCCGTGGTCCAGGGCGGGCGGAACCCGGAGATGGAGGCCGAATCCTTCCCCCCGATCCCGCTGGAACGCACCTCCGAGACGGGACTCCTCCACGAGGACGGGACGATCTCGATGGCGCGCGGCGGCCCCGACACCGCGACGCAGAGCTTCTTCATCTGCATCGGCGACCAGCCGTCGCTCGACTTCGGCGGCATGCGCAACCCCGACGGCCAGGGCTTCGCTGCCTTCGGGCGTGTGGTGGACGGAATGGACGTGGTGCGCGCGATCCACCGTGCCCCCTACGACGCGCAACAACTCACCCCACCCGTGCGCATCACGAGAGCCTACCGGAAGGAGTGATGACCTTCCGACGCAACCATTCGGAAAGGAGGACCCGCATGCCGATCGCCGGCCACGTCGGAATCCGTCCACCAGCGCATGTGAGCCGCGCGCGCCCGGGCCGCCGGCTCTTCGCCGCCGCGACGGTCCTCGCCGCCGCCGGCCCCGTCTCGGCCCAGACGGAGCCGCCCGCGGAGCCTCCGGCCGACTGGGAGGCGACCGCGATCGACTACAGCAACGTCCCCTATCCGCACCCGGTGTCGTACCTCGACGTGGAGGTCTATGGGAACGACTATCGGCTCGCGTACATGGACGTGGCTCCGGCGGGCGCCCCGAACGGTCGGACGGTCGTCCTCTTTCACGGGATGAACTTCTTCGCGGCGGGGTTCCGGCCCACGATCGAGGCGCTGCGGAACGAGGGATTCCGGGTGATCGCGATCGACCGGCTGGGCTTCGGCCGCTCCTCGAAACCCGTCATCCACTACAACCTCCACATCCCCGCGCGGAACGCGAAGCGGCTGCTCGACGCGCTGGGGATCGAGCGCGCCGCGATCGTCGGACACTCGATGGGCGGGATGGTGGCGACCCGTTTCGCCTCGACGTATCCCGAGACGACGACCCACGTGGCCATGGTGAACCAGATCGGCCTCACGGACTCCCGTCCCGGCCGGGGGTGGACCGACGCCGATGAGAACTACGATTCGGTGCTCAACGGGACGACGTATCAGTCGGTCCTGCGCGGACACATGCGCTATTATCCGAACGGCTGGCGCCCGGAGTACCTCGAGTGGGTGAAGGTCCAGTACGGCCTCACGCTGAGCGGAGACTGGCCGCGCATGGCGCGGGTGCGGGCGGCGCAGCGCGCGATCCTGTACGAGGACCCCGTCGTCTACGAGTGGCAGCACATCGCGACGAAGGCGCTCGTCATCGGGGGCGCGGACGACCGCCTCGTGGCCGACTACCCGGCGCGCGCGCGCCATGTCGCCGAGGAACTGCAGAACGCGGAACTCTTCCTCTTCCCGACGGTCGGACATTCTCCGCAGTTCGAGATCCCGGAGCCCTTCCACGCGGAGCTGGTCCGGTTCCTGCGCTCCGACCCGGACGAGCCCGCCGATCAGTCGTGGCGGGAATCGGACGTCGGCCGGCCGCCGGGTTCGTAGCGCGGGCGCCGACGGCGCGAATAGGTTCCTCCGCCATGAAGAACTCCAGGCTGCCGCCCTTCACGCTGCCGCTCCTCGCCCTCCCGGTTGCAGCCGGCTGTACCGGGGAGGCGCCGGAACGGCCGGTCCCCGTCGCGGACATGCAGGAACTGATGGTCTCCGTGATGGAGCCCGCGGCGGAGGCCTACTGGGACGGGGTGGGCGAGGTCCTCACCGAGGAGGGCGTGCACCAGTTCCGGCCCCTGACCGAGGAGGACTGGACCTCGCTCCGCAACGCCGCGTTCGTCCTCGCCGAGTCCGGGAACCTGATGATGATGGACGGCCGCGCGCGCGACCGCGGCGACTGGATGGCCCACTCGCGGACGATGGTCGAGGCGGGCCGCCTGGCGCTGGACGCGGTGGACCGCCGCAACCCGGACGCCGTGTTCGACGCCGGCGCGGAGGTCTACTACGCCTGCCGCGACTGCCACGCCCGGTACGCGGCGGAAACGCTCAGGCCGAGCGATCCGCATAGCGCTCCCGGACCTGAAGAAGCTCCGGATCCCGGCGCGCCCGAGGCGGACGCGACGGACGGCGGCGACGGACGCTAGACCTTCCGACCCATGGAACGATTCCTCGAGTGGCTGGGGAGCACCCCCTGGAGTGTCGCCCTGCTGGAATCCACCCTCGCGTGGCCGCTCATCGAATCCTCCCACGTCCTCGCCGTGGCCCTCTTTTTCGGCACCGTGATGATGAACGACCTCCGGCTGCTGGGCTGGACGATGCGCCGCGTGCCGGTGTCGGAGGTCACGGGCCGGCTGCTCCCGTGGACCCGGATCGGCTTCACGATCATGGTCGTCACGGGGCTTCTCATCTTCTACTCGAACCCGGTCCGCTACTACCACAACATCTTCTTTCGACTGAAGGTGATCCTGTTTGTGGTGGCGGGACTCAACGCCTTCCTGTTTCACCGGGGGATCCACCGCCGGGTGATGGAGTGGGAACGCCTGCCCGTGCTTCCGGGACGGGCGCGGGCGGCGGGCGCCATCTCGCTCGCGGCGTGGGCGCTCATCATCGTGGCGGGCCGACTCATCGCCTACAACTGGTTCGACTGTGACATCCCGGGACAGCCGGGCTGGGTGAACTGGGCGGCGGGCTGCCCCGTGGCGGGGGACTGATGGGCGGGCGTCAGTTCGCGCCGGAAGCGTGGCTCCCCTTCTTCGAGCGGCTGGAGACCACGGCCATCGGGACGGCCGTGCGCGAATCGATCTGGGCCTTCCCCATCATCGAGGCGGTCCACCTGCTGGGGCTCGGGCTCCTGGGCGGGGCGGTGCTGCTCGCCGATCTCCGGCTCCTGGGGACGGGGCTCACACGGCAGCCGATCGCGAACGTCGTGCGGCACGCGCGCCCGTGGCTGCTCGCGGGGGTGGCGCTGATGTTCCTGACCGGGATCCCGCTGTTCCTGTCGGAAGCCGTGAAGTGCTACTACAACACGTCCTTCTGGGTGAAGATGATCTCGCTCCCCGTGGCGCTCGCGTTCACCTTCGCGGCCCGGAGGTGGGTGGCCGTCGCGGCGCCGGCGCGAGCGAACTGGCGCACGCGGCTCATCGCCGCGATCTCGCTGGGCTTGTGGTTCACCGTGGCCGCCGCCGGACGCTGGATCGGCTTCTCCGCCTGAACCGCGCCTCAACGCCTGTCCGGAGGCTCCACCCGCATCAGTATATCGGCGTCCCTGCTGACGGTAGCGGCCGGAACCCACGCGGCCATGTCCCTGGAGGGAAGCGCGTAGTCCTCGGCCACGGACATGTCCACGACCCACCCCAAATCGGCGAGCGCACCCAGCGTGATGGCCGAAACGACGGTCAGTTCCTCGCCCGGGCAGTTGCCCCGGGTCATGATCTCGCCGCACAACACGCTCCGCCAATGCCCACCCGCATCGGCATCCTCGGCGGGGTCGTTCGTCACCGGCACCTTGCCGCCGGTGTAACCGCTCCCGCCGGCCGCGTCGAACGCGGCCACGGCGTTCGGCCCCGGGAAATGGGTATCCACTCTCCTCGTGTCGCTCGGGACGTTCACGAGACGCACGTCGCCGGAGTACCAGTACGTGCCGATGCCGAACACGTGGCCCAGTTCGTGCAGCATCACCTCGTAGGTGAAGTTGTCTGGAACGCGGCCGAACGGCGCCACGTACGGACGGTCCCGGGTCCAGTAGATGCCGCCGCCGGGGTGGTAGAACCCGCCACCTCCTCCTCGGTTCAGACGGGGACCGCGCGGTCCGCCGCACGCGAGACCCGGGCATTCTTCGCCGACCCCGTCGAACACGAACACCGTGAAGTCCTCGGGGCTGGTGTTGTCCTTCAATGCGGCTTCATAGAAGCCCACCGCGTGATCGAACATCACCCTGGCGCACGGCGACCAGTCGTCGGGTTCGTCGTACACCAGTTCGACCTGAAACCCCGTGGAGGCGCGGTCGTGGAGGGGGCGGTGCTCCAGTTCCGGAGCGTAGCAGTCATCGACCGCGGTCAGCATCCGCCCCGTGCTCAGCTCGAACGCGGATGACAGCGCCCGGTAGTGCAGGTACCGCCGCCCGCGCCCAACCGCCGTGATCTCCAGCTCACCGCTATCGTTCTGCCTGAGGTCGAGGTTGGGGGGACCACTGACCGGGATCTCGCCCACATGGAACTCGTCGACCGGGAAGGCGCCCAAGTGAAACTCGTAGGAGATGTCGGCGCCCGCGCGCGAGGTGAACCAGTTGAGCGGCGTGGACGCACGCTCCCCTATGTCGTCCAGGGTGACGCCCTCAGGCACCCTCCCTGGCGCCGCAGCGGTGTCGAGGGCGGTGGGGAGAATCACCACGAGGCTGTCGGCCGCCCTCCCCGCCCTTGCGGTCACCGTGAGAATCTGCGCCTCGGCGGGAGTTCCCAGGTCGAAGATAGTCCAGAACCGGGGACTCTCCCGTTGCAGCCATATCTGTCTCAGGCTGTCGCCGACCAGCGTGCGATACGTCACTTCCTCCGTGCCCGTAGTGAACCTTACGGTCGGCTCCACACCGGAAACGACGTTCCCGTCCTCCTGCCGGGCCGTGACGCGGATTACCGGGGACGTGAGGCCGGGACGGATGATCAGCGTGTCCGTGCTCGCCCACTCGTTGAAGTCGAGCTCGACGCCGCTGAGGTAGTCCTGGATGATCTTCCGCGTCTCGATGGTCACGCTTGCCGCAACGGGCGCCGGCGGAGGCGCCGCGGGAGGGATTGGCTGCGGCCCGGGGTCCAGCGTGTCGTCCCCGCCGCAGCCGGCAAGAAGGACGGCGACGCAGGCGCCGAGCCGACGTGGTCCCTTCATGGCGCGCCGGGCGAGAGGGAGGACCGGCGCGCTAGTCGTGCTCCTCGAGGATGCTGTGGCTCGTGACCTCCACCACCTCGCCCTCCCAGCCAGGCGGCGGCTGGCAGGGGTTGGCGTCGTAGGCGGGATCGTTGGGCCGCGGCGCGCCGCCGGGAGGGGCGCCGGCGCCGGATGAGCCCATGAAGAACTTGCTGCCGTCGGTGAACGTGACGTCGCGGCCGTTGGCGCGCTTGAGCGAGTGGTCCTTGGCCTGGTAGCCGTCCACGATGAGTTCGGTGCCGGGCGCGAGGCAGTCCCGCTGGAGGCCGCGGCGCAGGAGCGTGTTCGGCGTGCCGCCCTCGACCATCCAGACCTCGGATCCCGCATCGGTTTCCACCTCGAGGTGGATCCACGTGTGCGGGTTCACCCATTCGAGCCGCACGACGGCGCCCCGGAGCCGGATGGGAGCGTTCCGGTCGAACTCCGCCCCGAAAGCGTGGTGCGCGATCAGCGGCGCCGCGGCGGCGAGCGCGACCCCGCCCGCCAGGAGGTACAGAGGCAGCTTCCTCATCGATCTCACCCGTTTCTCAACCCACAACCCGGCGCCACGACGCCGGCCTTGCATTCGCCCTCCAAGGTAACAGCCGCCGGGGAGTCCCCGCGACGGGCCGGCGACCCGTGCTAGCGCTCCTGGGCGCGGGCGCCGCTGAGGACGTTGGAGAGGGCGTAGTTGCCTTCGTGGCAGGCGTACTCGTAGAGCTGCCCGTCGAGGCGCGTGAAGGGCACTTCCCCGCCCCAGCTCTCGACGAAGGTGTCCGGATCCTCGACGGTGAACTCGTAGTGGATCGTGTGCTCGTCCGCGCGCGTGAAGCGCTCCGTCACCGTCATGTTCTCCGAGCCGGGGCCGAACAGGTAGACGTACGCCGCCATCTGGTCCGGATTCAGGTTCGTCGTTCGGACGACGAGCGTGTCGCCGGCCCAGCGGCCCCATGATTCGCCGAACCACGGGCGCACGCCGTCGGCAGTCGGCATCGGCTCGCCCATGCGGATGATGCGCACGTCGTGCACCATCTCCGTCAGAATCATGATGTGCTCGGGCGTCTGCACGATCGTGTAGTTGTTGTTGTAGAAGTAGTTCGGCAGCATCGGCGGGCCGGCGTTGGAACCGAAGGAGAGGATGCAGCGCTCGCCGACGGGCCGGTTCTCGGGGTTGTCGAACTCGCCCGCCAGCCGCCCGTAGGCTTCGAGTCGACGCCGTCGGCCCTCGGGCGTGAGATCCGGGATGCGACCGTCTTCCGGGTACGTGAGGAGCGAGCTTCGGGGTTCGCCGTTGAACACCGCGACCCGGTCGCCCGCGTCGATCCAGAAGTAGTTGTAGCCGCCGACGCCGCCGGCCGCGCCCGTGGAACCGTCCCCTCCGACCGGCGGGGCTTCGCGGTCGGGGTCGCTCGGCGCGTTGCGGTCGTCGATGAACTCCTGGCGCCGCCCCTCGCGGACGGCGACCTCCTCCGCCGTGAGCACGAGCGCCTCGCCCTCCGGGCGCTGCAGCGGCGTCATCGTCCCGTTCGTCCAGTCGCCCTGGAGATCGGGACGCCCGTCGGCAGTCCGCGGGACGACCCAACCATCCCCGTCTCCCCGCGGATCGCCGCCGGTCCCGCCGCAGGCGGCAAGAGTGACGGCTCCGATCAGCGCCCCGAGCGGAGGAACGGCGGGAAATCCGCCGGGGCGTCGGCGGCGAATCAGGCGTCCTGGCCCTGACGCGGGAGTTGCCACCGGCTGCCCCCGGCTACCGGATCGGGTTCCTGCGGAGGTGGCCATACATCAGCTCCTCCACGAAGGGGACGCACTTGAACTGCCCCAGCCGCGCGTCGGGATCCACGTTCCGGTAGAGCGGCAGACGGATCGTCCACGGCTCCGAGAACGTCTCGGGGTCCTCCATCGTGGCCTCGTACATGAGGTGGTCGGGCCCGAGCATCGTCCACCGTTCCGTGACCGTGAGGCGGTAGCTGTGGTGGTTCCCGGCCCGGTCGAACCAGGTCTGGCCGTTGAACCCGTTCACGGTGACGACGAAGGTGTCCTCCTCCCAGCGTCCCACCGACTGGCCCATCCAGGAGTCCACCTGCGGGGGCCCGGGGTCCTCGAGATAGATGTCCCGCACCGCCCCGGCGTACTCGTAGGCGATGAAGAACTTCGACTCGCTCTGGAAGATCTGAAACGGGAGGTGCATGTAGTTCGCGCGCGGGACGCCCGGCAGGTAGCAGCGGATCTCCGGGTCGCGCTCGAGCCAGCGCGCACGGTTCTCGTCGCGCCGCTCCAGTGCTTCCGGGAGGTAGGGGATGCGCCCGCCGACCACGATGCCCTGCCCGGACGGCACGGATCCGACGGCTCCGAGCGCGACGACCTCGTTGGCGGGGACGGGCACGACGGGGCCTTCCTGCATGGCGAGCGCGGGACGTGCCATGTGGGGCTCGATGTCCCAGTACGCGTTTCCGAGCGCCGCCCAGATGCCGTTGAAGTCGGGACGTCCCGAGGCCGTTCGCGGCATGTCGTCGTTCGGCGCGCAGGCGGCAACCGTCCCCAGCCCCAGAGCGAGAAGGGCCGTCAGGACACGGCTCCCGTGACGGGGGTTTCGCTCCGCGCGACACCACTCGCGCCTCCTCGGGAAGTTCGCCATCGGCACCGACCTCCGTTTTGACCGTTCCGTGCGCGTCGGGTCGAAACTGCGACGCGCCCCATTCTCTGGCCAGATCGACAGCTCGGAGGCAGATTTCAAGCCAGGGTCGACGCAGGGCGGGGTGCGGGCGGCGCAACACTGAACGACCGGGAGGAGACATGAAGAACCCGCGCGTAACCGGACTAGCACACCTCACCGCACTGGGGGCCGCCTTCCTCGGCATCGCGGCCTGCGGCGCGGAGGACGCCGCGGAAGACGAGATGATGGATCCGGCCGAGGTCACGGATCCGGCGGCCGCGGGTCTCCCGAACCCCACGCCCAACGTCATCAAGGACTGGGCCCAGCTTCCGGATGGGCGTGAATGGGGCTCGACGGCGGGCGTCGACATCGACCCCATCGACGGTCACATCTGGGCCTACGACCGCTGCGGCGGGATCGCGCTCGCGGGGGGGTGCGCCGAGAACCTCGTCGACCCCGTCGTCAAGTTCCACCGCGAGACGGGCGAGGTCCTGGCCAGCTTCGGGGCCGGCCTGTTCGTGCTGCCGCACGGCATCCACGTGGACGCCGACGGCAACGTGTGGATCACCGACTCCATGGGCACGCTCGACAAGGGGCACACGGTGGTGAAGTTCTCGCCCGAGGGGGAGGTGCTGATGACGCTCGGCGTGCCGGGCCGCGTGGGCACCGAGCCGGGCTATTTCAACCAGCCGTGCGACGTGATCACCGCCCCGGACGGCTCCATCTTCGTGTCGGACGGTCACAGCGGGCAGAACGCGGACCCGCCGCCAGGAGCCACCGGCCGCATCATCAAGTTCTCGCCCGAGGGCGATTACATCATGGAGTGGGGCGTGATCGGAGACGGACCGGGCGAATTCCGGACGCCGCACGCGCTGGAGTTCGATTCGCAGGGGCGGCTGTTCGTAGCGGATCGCGGGAACCACCGCATCCAGATCTTCGACCAGGAAGGGAACCTGCTCGATACCCATTACGAGTACGGCCGGGTGAGCGGACTGTTCATCGACGACGAGGACAACGTGTACGCGATCGACTCGGAGTCGAACCCCAACACGCACTCCGACTGGCTGACCGGTGTCCGCATCGGGCACGCCTCGGAGGATGTCGTCACGGCATTCATCCCGCCGCACGAATCCGACGATCCGCAGGGCGAGGCGGGCGAGGGTGTCGCGGTCGACGCCGACGGCAACGTCTACGCCGCCGAGGGACCGAACTCGCGGGCCGCCGCGGAAGGCGGGCTCACAAAGTACACGCGCAACTAGCGAGACACGCGGCACGACGCTGGCTGCGGGATTGATGCAGGGATACTGCGGGAGAGAGAGACGATGAGACGATTCGGCATGGGGATGGCGGCGGGCGTGTTGGCCCTGGCCTTCGCGGGCTCGGCCGCTCTCGCTCAGGAACTCAACGAAGTGTGTCCGGATTCGCCGGACATGACGGGGGCCCTGTGGGGGCTGGTCTCGGACGGGGACACGCAGATGGGGCTGCCCAGCGCCACCGTCGTCGCCACCTGGGAGAAGGACGGCGAGTCGGGGCAGATGGAGGGACAGACCGCGCTGGACGGCAGTTACACGCTCTGTTACGTGCCGCTCGGCGTCGAGATCTCGGTTCAGCCGGCGTTCATGGGCACGGGAGGGGCCGCGGCGACGGCCAACCTCACGGAGCAGATCACGCGCATGGACCTCACGTTTTCCCTCTCCGCCGTCGGTGGCGGCGGTGGCGGCGGGGACGACGACCGCATCTGGGCCTGCTTCGGCGGCACGACGGACAATCAGATCAACCTCCAGAATTCGCGGCTCATTCGCTGCGACCCCGGCTGGGAGGGAATCGACCGCTGTCCGAAGGAGACGGAACACGGCCAGGTGCAGGCGCAGATGGCGGGCGGCGGGAGCGGGCAGTTCCGCGAAGCGCTCGAGAGACTCGTAGCCGACGCGAAACGGACGGGCGCGAACGCACTCATCAACTGGCGGCGGAGCGGAAACTCGCTTACCGCCGAGGCGGTCACGATCTCCGTCAATCCCACCAGCTGCCGCTAGGAACCGGGCAGCCTCGGGGCGGGCTCCGGACCATGAGCCCGCCCCGACGCCTTCCGGCTAGGGTCGCCGCACGCGGATCGGGAAGGGCGGGCGCTCGGGCGTCGCCACCGGTGACGCCTCCAGTTGCTCCAGCACGACCTCGATCGCCTTCTCCAGTTGCGGGTCGACACCCGCGATGACGTCCGCCGGCCACTGTTCCACTTCGATGTCCGGCGGCACGCCCACGTTCTCGACGATGAACCCGTCCTCGGTCCAGATCGCGAGGTTCGGCGCCGTGATCGACCCGCCGTCCATCAGGACCGGGAAACCCAGGACGCCGACGAGCCCGCCCCAGGTGCGGCGGCCGATGAGCGTGCCCATCTCGAGCTTCCGGAACATCCACGGCAGCATGTCCCCGCCGGAACCTGCCGTCTCGTCGATGAGCATCACCTTCGGGCCCGGGATCGCGCCCTGCGGCGTGACGAGGTCGGCCCCGTACCGCATCGCCCAGTGCGACATGTACGGCCGACGGAGGATGTTGATGTAGTAGTCCGCGATCTGGCCGCCCCCGTTGTGCCGCTCGTCGATGATTACGGCCTCCCGGTTCGTCTGCGGGAAGAAGTAGCGCTTGAAGTACTCGTGTCCGGCGCCGGCCGTGTTGGGCACATACACATAGGCGACGCGCCCGTCCGTGGCTTCTTCGACCCGGGCGAGGTTGCCCTCCACCCAGTCCCGGTTCCGCAGCGCGCCCTCGTTCGCCACCGGCACGACGTCCACGGTGCGGGAACCCGTCCCGTCGGGCGACGGGCCGACGGTGATCGAGACGATCCGGCCGGCCGTGTTCTCGAACCGGCTGTAGAGGTTCTCCGGTGCGGATAGCGCGACCCCTTCGACCGCGAGCAGGTATTCGCCCGTCTCGACCTCGACCCCCGGCTCCGTGAGCGGGGACCGGAGTCCCGGATTCCAGTTGAGGCCGCCGTACACCTTCTCGAACCGGTACCGCCCCTCTTCGACGACGAAGTCCGCGCCCAGAAGGCCGCCCGGCACGTCGTCCGTCTCGTGCAGGAAGTCGCCGCCGCCGCCACGGTGGTGGCCCACCGCAATCTCGGAATGGAGCCACGTCATGAGCCGGTTCAGGTCGGCCCGCGAGGTGAGGTGGGGCAGGAACGCGGCGTACTTCTCCTTCAGGGCGGGCCAGTCCGCGCCGTGCATGTTGGGGTCGTAGAAGTAGTCGCGGTTGATCCTCCAGGCCTCATCGTAGATCTGACGCCACTCGGCCCGCGGGTCGATCCTCACCCGAACGTCGGCGACGCGGAGCCGGTCCGCGCCGGATCCGATGTCCGTCCCGCCGGCGTTGCCGATGAACCAGCCGCCGGACGTCGCGTACAGCACGCTCCCGCGGTCCGC
The DNA here is from genome assembly GCA_009840115.1 of Gemmatimonadales bacterium. GTDB lineage: Bacteria > Gemmatimonadota > Gemmatimonadetes > Palauibacterales > Palauibacteraceae > Palauibacter > Palauibacter irciniicola. The sequence goes on from VXOJ01000008.1 coordinate 76,452, forward strand.
GGACAGGTCGTAGAAGCGCGTGCCGCCGACCACCGTCGCCGCTTCGCGGTCGGCGAGGGAGAAGCGGTGGAGGCTGGGACCCGCACCGGGGCTTCCGAATCCGCTGGCCGTCTCGCTTCGGACGTAGAAGAGCTGGCCCGGGTCGCCGGGCTGCAGGTTCGCGTAGCCGGCTTCGGGCACCGGCAGAGCCAGGATCCGCTGGTCGAGTCCGTCGAAGTCGATGCGGACCGTGACCTCTTCCCCATCGTCGGCCCCCACGGCCGCCGGTTCCGCCTCGTCCCCGGCCTCTTCGTCGCTCTCCTTCGCGAGCGGGGACGGCGTGCCCTTCTCGAGCACCGCGAGATAGATCGCGTTCGTCATCTCGAAGTCGTTGTTCGACTGGGCGAACCACTGGACGACGGGGCCCGCGTCGGTGGAGGACGTCAGATAGAGGTACTTGCCGCCGGCGTCGAAGACGGCCTCGGACACGTCGCTGAGTCCGTCCGTGACCGCCCTCGTCTCGCCCGTCTCCAGGAGGTGTACGTAGGCGGTGCGGATGTTGGTCTCGTTGTTGCGCGTGTAGACGAGCCAGCGGGAGTCCGGCGACCAGGCGTGCGAGGGCGGGGGCAGCGGGCCGTACATCACGTCGGCATCCACGCGGTGGGTGTCCCCGGAAGTGAGGTCGATCCAGTACACGGCCCGCGAGTTGTCCGTGTAGCTGATCTTCGTGCCGTCGGGCGACCACACCGGGTCCACGTAGAACCCGGCGCCGTCCAGGTCGTAGCCGCGCGCCTTTTCCCCACCCGACTGCGGAGCCACGTACAGCCGGTACTCGCCCGAGGCATCGGAGAACCAGGCGATCGACTCTCCGTCCGGCGACCAGGCGGGGCTCCGCTCGTGGGCGGCAGTCGACTGCGTGAGGTTGCGGTCGTCCCCGTTGTCGCGCGGCAACGTGACGATCTCGCCGCGGAACTCGAAGGCGGCGCGGGTGCCGGAGGGCGAGAGGCTCGCGTTGCGGACGAAGTTCTCGCCACTGGCGTAGCGGGGCCGCACCTCCAGGAGGTCCGTCGCGATCCGCACCGGCACCGGGTGGCTCGCGCCCGAGCCGGGATCGAGCAGGTGCAGCCGCCCCGCCTGCTCGTAGGCGATCCGTCCGCCGCCGGCCGACGCGTTCAGCACCGGGAAGTCCTCGTGCGCCGTGATCCGCGTGACGTGCCCGGTCCCCGTGTCGTAGGCGTGGACGTTGAACTCCCCGTCGCGGTCCGAGCGGAAGTAGACGCGGTCCCCGATCCACATGGGGTCCGTGTCGTTGGAGCGACCCTCCGGCTGCGGAATCTGCACGACGGAATGGTCCGCCACGTCGTAGATCCAGATCCGCGTCGTCGTCCCGCCCCGGTAGTTCTTCCACTGCGTGAAGGCTTCGTACAGCGGCGTGTAGGCGATCTTCGCGCCGTCCGGCGACCAGGTCGCCTTGAACGCGTGCGGAACGGGCAGCTGTTCGGGGTGTCCGCCGCTCGTCGCGACCGTGAACAACTGCGCATGGCGGCCCGTATAGGCGTTGCGCCCCGAGGAAAAGAGCACCGCCGATCCGTCGGGGGTGAAGCTCTGGACGACATCGGCTCCCGGGTGCCAGGTGAGCCGCGCGGGCACACCCCCCTCCGCGGGCACGAGAAAGACATCGGTGTTCCCGTCGTATTCACCGCTGAACGCGATCCATTCGCCGTCCGGCGAGAAGCGCGGGTTGAACTCGACGCCGACGTGCGAGGTCAGCCTGCGCGGTGAACTGCCGTCGATTCCCGCGGTCCACAGGTCCCCGGCGTACGCGAACGCGATCCGGTCGGCGCTCACCGCGGGCTGCGCGAGCATGAGGGTGCCGGTGGCGTCCTGTGCCCAGGCAGGACGGAACGAGGCCGCGAGGAGCATGGCCGGGAGGAGGAGCGAGCGTGCCTTCAAAGGTACCTTCATCAGATCCTTCGCAATCTGGGGTGGACTTGATCGAGCCGTGAACGCTGTCTGATTGTACGCCTGATTGTACGTTCGCAGACGTCGAAACCGGTATTGGCAGCTGGCCGTACCGATCCCGTATCGGCCCCGCGTTGACCCTTTTGTGCGGTTGCCCCCGCGAGTCGGGCCTCCTTACCGTTTCCAGCGCGAGCGTCGTTACCCGCTTCGAACCCACCCCGGAGTTATCCAATGAACACGCGTTTCGCTTGCCGTCTCCGTCGCACGCCCGGCTCCGCTGCTTCCGCGCTCTGCGCCGGACTTCTCGCCCTGTTCGCGGCCGCGGACGTCGCGGCTCAGAGCACCGAACTCGAGGTCGGCCGGACGTTGTCGGGCACGCTCGCCGCGGGCGACACGGCGCGCTATACGATCGAGGCGGACGAGAACGACTTCGTCCTCGGCGAGGTGGACCAGGTTTCCGTCGACGTGACGGCGCGCGTCCTCGACCCCGGGGGGACGCAGATCGGCCGCTTCGGCGGACTGGGGCGCGGCGTCGAGCGCTTCGGCGGGCGGACATCCGGCGCGGGCATCCACACGCTGGAACTGATCGTTGCGGGGGACGACCCGAAGGCCGGCGGGCGTTACGAGATCACGCTGCTGCGGCACGAACCCGTCGCGACGGACCCGGAGGAACTCGCCGACCAGATCATGTCCCGTTTCGATGGGTCGCATTCTCCGGGAGGCGCGGTGCGCGTGTGGCGCGACGGCCGCACGCTCTTCTCGAAGACCTACGGGATGGCGAACCTCGCCTACGGCCTCCCCTTCGAGGAAGACACCCGGACGAACATCGGCTCGACATCGAAGCAGTTCACGGCCTTCGCGATCATGCTGCAGGCGGAGCGAGGGCTCCTCTCCCTCGACGACGACATCCGGAAGCACATCCCCGAGCTCCCGGAGTTCGATCAGACGATCCGGGTGAAGCACCTGGTCACGCACACGTCGGGACTGCGCGAATTCCTGAACCTGCTGCGGATGACGGGACGCCGCCTCGACCACGGCGACTGGATCGACCGCTCGGAACTCATCGACATCGTGCAGCGGCAGCCGGCGCTCCAGAACGAGCCCGGCGCCGAGTGGAACTACAACAACACGGCGTTCGGCCTCGCGGCCGTCATCGTCGAGCGGACCTCCGGGCAGGACTTCCCCGTCTTCATGCAGGAAAACGTGTTCGGACCGCTGGGGATGACGGGGACGATGGTGCGCCCGTCCACACGCCACATCGTCCCCAACATGTCCGAGGGCTACACGCCGGGACCGGACGGGTACCGCCAGATCGGAGACCTCGGCGGCGCGGTCGGGGCGGGGGCGATCTACAGCACGATCGGCGACCTCCAGACGTGGGCCGAGAACTACGCGAACCCGCGGGTCGGCACGCGGGAGAGCGTCGACGCGATGACGACGTCGTTCGTCCTCAACGATGGCGAGGAGACGGGGTACGGGTACGGCCTTTCGGTCGGCGAGCAGGGCGGACTGAAGCGCGTAAGCCACGGGGGCGCGGACGTCGCGCACCGCTCGATGTTCGTCTACTTCCCCGAGATCAATGCGGGCCTCACGACCCAGAGCAATCACGCCCAGTTCGACAGCGGCGTCGCGTACGAACTCGCCGCGGCGTTCTTCAGGGACGCGATGGAGGAGGAGGACGAGGCTGTCGCGGCGGCTGCCGGCGACTTCGATCCCGCCGACTACGACCCCGGGGACTTCGACGACTTCGCCGGCCGCTACTCGCTGGACGCGTCACCGAATTTCATCCTCACCTTCACGCGCGAGGACGACACGTTCTACGCGCAGGCCACGGGTCAGCAGCGGCTCGAGATCGTCCCCACGTCCGACTCGACGTTCCGCCTGCTCGCCGTCGAAGCTTCCGTCACCTTCCTGCGGGATCCGGAAGGAGATGTCGAGGGGCTCACGCTGCACCAGAACGGGGACAACCACGCCACCCGCCTCGGGGATGACGAGGCCCAGGGATGGGAGCCGACGGCGGAAGACCTCGCCGACTTCGCCGGACGCTTCTTCAGCGACGAACTCGAGACGTTCTACTCCTTCACCGTGGAGGATGGAACGCTCGTCCTGCACCAGCGCCGGCTCGACCGGGCGGAACTCGAACCCGGTGAAGAGGATCAATTCTCGGGCGGCGGACTGTCGTTCGCCTTCGAGCGGGACCGCAACGGACAGGTGATCGGCTTTTACCTCTCGAACGTCCGCACGCGCGACGTCCGCTTCGGTCGCGTGCGCTGACAGAATCCGGGGTTCCGCTTAGCTTGTAGCGGAGGGATGCCGGCAGTTTCAACCGAAAGGCGGGAGGCGTTCGCGATGACGGGATTCGGAGTTCGTTTCGGTCGTAATGCTGGGCGGGGAACCTTGCTGCTGGCGGCGGTCATCGCGTTCGGGGCTCTCCCCGGCGCCGCGTGGGCGCAGGGTCGAATCGCGGGCGCGGTCACGGATGACGCCACGGGCGCACCCCTGGCGGCCGTGCTGGTCGAGGTCGTGGACGCGCAGGGCGCCGTGGCGGCACAAGCCACCACGGGCCCGGGCGGCACCTATGTCATCGACGGCGTGTCGGCCGGATCGTATTCGATTCGGTTCACCGCGCCGGGCTGGGTGACCGTCGTCATGGAATCGCAGGCCGTCGCCGCCGGCCAGTCGACGTCCGTCTCGACGACCATGACGCAGCAGTCGTTCGAACTCAACCCGCTTACGGTCACTGCCTCCCGCACGCATGAAAAGGTGCTGGAGGCGCCGGCGGCGGTGGAGGTCGTCTCGACCCGCGATCTCGAAGAACGCCAGGTGACGTCTCCGATCGAGCACGTGGAGCACCAGCCCGGCGTGGACGTGGCCCGTACGGGGATTCGCGGCCGCGCCGCGGTGCTGCGCGGCTTCAACAACATCTTCTCCAGCCGCACGCTGTTCATGACGGACAACCGGATCGCGCGCGTGCCTTCGCTCCGGGTGAACATCTTCTACCTGAACCCGGCCTCGGACCTCGACATGGACCAGGTCGAGACCGTCCTGGGTCCGGGGTCCGCCCTCTACGGACCGAACGCGGCGGGCGGCGTCGTCCACTACCTCACGAAGTCTCCCATCCGTTCGCCGGGAGCCAGCTTCTCGGTGGGCGGCGGCCTGCGGCAGCAGGGCAACACGCCGGGGGTCGGCAGCGGCCCGATCCAGGGCGAAGACGCCGGGTTGTTCCAGTTCGATGGGCGCATCGCGGTGGCTCCAAGCGACAAGTTCGGGTTCAAGATCTCGGGCCAGTACTTCGACGCGACCGAGTACGTTTTCAACGATCTGGTCGAGGCGCAGGTGGGGGGCGCGGGGCAGGCCTGCATCGGAGCCGGGTTCGACCCCACATCGCCGGCCTGCCAGCCGTTCACTTCGGGACTCGACCTGACGAATCCGACGGATCAGGGCGTGCTGGCCCAGTCCGCCCGGAATGCGGCCATGGGGCGCGATGACGGGCACCGGAACTGGGGCGTGGACGCGCGCATGGACTTCGAGCCGTCGCCCGGGACTTCGCTCATTCTGGCCGCGGGGCGAAACGTGGCCGCCCAGGCGACGGAACTCACCGGGTTGGGCGCGTCCAACGTCACCAACTGGGGCGTCACCTACGGACAGGCACGGCTGCGGCACAAGGATCTGTTCGCGCAGCTCTTCTACAACTACAACACGAACGACGAGACCTTCCTCCTCCGCTCGGGTCGGCCGTTGTTCGACAATTCTTCCCTGCTGGTGGGACAGATCCAGCACCAGTCACGGATCGGCTCGGCGCACCGGCTCATCTACGGGGTCGACTACCTCGGGACGAACCCGGACAGCCGGGGCACGATCAACGGGCAGTTCGAGAACGACGACGAGACGACCGAGGTCGGCGGCTACGTCCAGTGGGAGTGGGCGCTGAGCCCGAAGTTCGAGCTCACGGGCGCGTTCCGGTACGACTACAACAGCAGCCTGACGGATCCGGTCTTCTCCCCGCGCGCGGCGCTCGTGTACAAGCCGGATGCGGCGAACTCGTTCCGGGTCACTTTCAACCGGGCGTTCTCTACGCCTACCTCCACGAACCAGTTCCTGGACATCTCCGGGGGGACGATCCCGATCCCCGGCCTGCCGTTCCGGTACGACCTCCGCGCGACCGGCTCCGCCGGCAACGGGCACATGTACATGCGGGATTCGAATGGGATCCCGATGCATATGTCGCCTTTCAACGTGCTGGGCGGGGGCAGTGCGCGGCAGTTCCTTCCGTCGACCACGGCCCAGCTTTGGAGCACGGCGATAAACACGCTCGGCGCTGTGGCCGGGGGCGATCCTCAGCTGGCACCGCTGGCGGCACTCCTGCCATTGATCCCCGTCCCCTCGCAGGACCAGGTGGGTATCCTGGCCCTGCTCCTCGACGTGGAGGCGGCGGGAGGCGGCGCGCCGCCCGCAGGCTGCGTGGCTCCGCCGTTCTGTCAGGCGGTCGATCTCGCCGCTCTCCAGGACATCGAGGCGCTCGGTCCGACGGTCAGCAACACGCTCGAGGTGGGCTACAAGGGGCTGTTCGGAGACCGAGTGTCGTTCGGGGCCAACGCCTGGTTCACCCGCTACGACAGCTATATTGCCCCCCTGCGGCTGCTCTCGCCCAACCTCTTCCTGAACGGCGCGCAGTTGCGACCGTATCTGGAAGGCGTGTTCCGGCAGTTCGTCGGCGTGGCCTTCCCAAACGAGGCCGTCGCGCTCGGTACGGCCCAACTGGTCGCGGATCTCGCCGCACAGGTTCCTCTGGGAGCTGTGACTCCCACCAGTGCCGGCGGCACGACATCCGCCATGGTGCTCGGATACCAGGATGCCGGCGGGTTCGACGTAATGGGGGGCGAGTTGGGCGCCGGCTTCGCCCTGAGCGACCAACTGGAGATGGCCACATCCCTGTCGTTCATCGACAAGAATACCTTCGAGACGGCGGGCGAACTCTTGAGCGAGGTATCGTTGAATGCGCCGACGGTGCGCGGGACCGCGTCGCTCACGTACCGGAACGACGATTCGGGGATCAACGGCGGCCTGCGCTTCCGGGCGCAGAACGGCTATCCGTTCAACTCCGGGCCCTGGGTGGGCGACGTCGACGCCATCACCACGCTGGACGCGAATTTCGGCTTCCGCGTGCCGGGGTACGAGGATCTCTGGTTCCAGGTGGACGTGTCCAACGTCTTCGACAAGGCGTACCAGAGCATGCTGGGGGCGCCGGCGATCGGGCGCGTGATACTCGCCCGCATGCGCTGGGACTTCAGCCCGTTCTAACCGGCCGACGGGGTGTGTGAGGGGCCGGCGCCGACGGTGGTGCCGGCCCCTCATCGATCTGCCGGGACCCCCGCGGGGAACCGGATGCCGGGGGTGGGGCTCGAACCCACACGGGGATGGACCCCTTCGGATTTTAAGTCCGATGCGTCTGCCAATTCCGCCACCCCGGCGCGCGTGCCGCATCGGAAAGCTAACGCCTCGCCCGCACCCGGGCAGAAGAACCGCCTCCGCTTGCGGGTGAGGTGGCGCGGGGCCCAGCATGGACGGGACGATTTCGCCCGGAGGCCATCATGAATCGATTCCTGAAGCGACGCGCCGCGGTCCGCACGTTCTCGCGTCTCGGCGCGCTGTCGATCCTGCTCCTCGTCCCCGGCCACGCGTTCGCGCAGGCGCATCCGAACCCTGCCACGCCCGACTCGCTGCGCCAGATCCAGACGATGGAGCCGCGCATCGGACCGCCCGGCACCGAGGTCAGCCTCTACACCGAGAACATCCCGCTCCAGGCGAGGGTGGTCGTCGGCCTGGGAGCCATCGGCACGGGCTTCGAGGAACTCGGGACCGGCGACCAGGGCGAGTTCGGCGAGATCGGAGCCACGGTGAGCGTGCCGGAGACCGCGACGTGGGACCGCGCCGTCGTCTTCATCATCTTCAACGGGAACTTCGCGCCCACGGGGCTTTCCGACCCCTTCCACGTGACGGATGAGGCGGGCCGGATTCAGCGCACCGGCACGATCGCGGGGCAGGAGAACGGTTGTGTGACGTTCGAGGACCGGGACGGGTACTCCTACACGCTGGCCGGCGACCTGGGAGACGCCGCGACCGGGGACTACCTCATCGTCGAGGGGGCCGCGTCGCGTTCGGTCGCCTGCCCGCACGCGGACACGATCGAAGTCGACCGCATGGACGAAACGGAACCGTTCGAGCGCCCCCGCCCGGAGCCGTTCCGCTAGGGTAGCGGCCCGTTTCCTCGCCGGCGCCGGGCGCTTCAGCGCCGGGACGAGCCGGTGACTTCGACGAGGAAGATGACGAGCAGCGTGATCAGGACGGGGATGGCGAGGAGCCACTCCTGCAGTTCGGGCATCGCGTCTTCTCCTTATCGTTTGCCGGTGCTGCCGAGTCCGCCGGCGCGATCCGTCGAGATCGCGACCGGCCCCTCCTCCCAGCGCGCGACCCGGTATTTGTGGAGGACGACCTGGGCGATCCGTTCGCCGTGTTCGATCCGAATGGGGTGCGGCGCCGAGTTGAGGACGAGGACGAACCACTCGTCCGGATAATCCGCGTCCACGGTGCCCGGCGCATTCGGCACCGTGAGCCCGCGCTTCCAGGCGAGCGACGACCGCATGCGGATCTGCGCTTCGTAGCCGTCGGGCAGCCGGGCGCGAAAGCCGGTGGGCACGAGCGCCCGGTCGCCGGGTTCGAGGGCGATCGAAGGGGCGCCGTTCGCCGTGGAGGTCGCGGTCACGGAGATGGTCTCGCGGTTGGCCCCCCGATGGACCCGAACCGGTCCGCACGTGAGATGCGCCCGGATGTCGTAGCCGGCCGACTGCCTCGTGGCTCGCGTCGGAACGCGAACGTCTTTCGCCAGTTTCTCGAAGATGACGCGGGCGCCGTCGGCGTCGGACAAAACCCCTCCCCCACCTGTCTGATCGTTCAGCGGAACCGACGTGCCCATTCTGCGGCGGCGGACATGAATCTGTCGAGATGCTTCCCGGTCGTTTCGTCCGTCAGTTCGAGGTCGTCGTCGAACACGGCGCCCGCTCCCGAGAGCAGAACTCGCGGCTGCGGCATCACGTGGGCGTTGAGTCCCGCGAGCGACTCGCGCAGAGAGCGCTGGGCCAGCGCCGTCCCCAGCCGGCCCGGCGTCGCCCCCATGATCGCGACGGGCTTCGCGTCCCACGCCTGCGGACGCGGGGGCCGCGACCCCCAGTCGACGGCGTTCTTGAGCACGGCCGGCAGGCCCCCGTTGTACTCCGGAGTCACGAGCAGCACCAGGTCCGCGGCGTGGACCGCAGCCTTGAATTCCGCCACCTCGTCCGGATCGCCCGCGGCCTCCACGTCTCCGTCATAGAACGGCAACCGCGACGGATCGAAATCCCGGATCTCGATGCCCTCCGGCGCCCGCGCGATGGCGGCCCGCAGAAGCGCCCGATTGAACGACCGCCGGCGGCAACTGCCCGCAACGGCAAGCAGGGAGATATGATTCATGGGACGGGAGAGTGCATGGCGGCGGCACGACGCGCAAACCGCAATGTGCCCGAGCGCATGCCCAGGCCAAGGTCAACGTTCCCGGGAGTCGTCCGATGAGGAAGCCGTCGTTCATTACCGCCGCGTTCCGCGCCGTCCCCCTGTACGGTCTCTCCGTCGCCTTCCTCCTCCCTGCCGCAGGAGGCGTGCGGGGTCAGGAGAACGAAGGTCGGAACGAGAACCTGCCGCTGCCCGTCGATCGCACCGTCGCCATGGACATGACCGAGGGGAGCTGGATTTCTCTCGACGTGAGCCCGGACGGCGAGACGATCGTCTTCGACTACCTCGGCGACCTCTTCACCATCCCGATCGGCGGCGGCGATGCGACGCAGCTCACCTCGGGGATGGCCTTCGACGCCCAGCCCCGCTTTTCGCCCGACGGCGCGCGGATCGTCTACACCTCCGACTACGACGGCGGGCAGAACATCTGGATCCGCTCGCTCGACGGCTCCGACACGACGCAGATCTCCCGGGGGTCGGCCAATCGCGCCGAGTCCCCCGAGTGGCTCCCGGATGGGGACTACGTCGTCGCCTCGATGGGCGGCTTCCGCGGGGGCGGGCTGCCGAAGCTCAAGATGTTCCACGTGGACGGCGGGAGCGGCATCCAGCTCGTCTCGGAACCGGACAACCTCAAGATGCTCGGGGCCGCGGTCTCCTCCGACGGCCGCTACATCTGGTATGCGCGGCGGACCGGGGACTGGACCTACAACGCGCAGTTCCCGCAGTACCAGCTCGAGGCGTACGACCGGGAGTCGGGCGAACGATACACCCGCTCCTCCCGATACGGCTCCGCGATCCGGCCCGTGCTCTCGCCCGATGGACGCTGGCTCGTGTTCGGGACGCGGCACGAGGCACACACCGGGCTCTTGATCCGGGACCTCGAGAGCGGTGACGAGCGCTGGCTCGCCTATCCCGTCCAGCACGACGACCAGGAGTCGCGCGCCACGCTCGACGTGCTCCCCGGCATGTCGTTCACCCCGGACTCGCGGCACCTCGTCGCCTCCTACGGCGGGAAGATCTGGAAGCTCCCGGTCGAGGGGGGCGAGGCGGAGGAGATTCCCTTCCGCGTCCGGTTCGACCTCACGCTGGGGCCGCGGGTCGACTTCGACTATCCGATCGAGGACACGCCGACCTTCACCGTGCGCCAGATCCGCGACGCGGCGCCCTCCCCCGCCGGGGACCGACTCGCCTTCACGGCGCTGGACCGCCTCTGGTTGTCGGGCGCCGACGGCTCGAACCCCGAACGCCTCACGGACGCGGACATGTCGGAGCACTTCGCGACCTGGTCGCCGGACGGCGCGTGGATCGCGTACTCGACGTGGGACGGGAACGAGGGGCACCTGTACAAGGCGAGGAGCGACGGCGGCGGGGATCCGGTGCGTCTCACGCGCGACGCGGCGACGTACTTCGCCCCCGCGTGGGGGCCGGGCGACCGGATCGTCGCCGTGCGCGGCCTCGTGCGGGCCTATGAAACCCAGGGCGAGGGCGGCGCGCCGGGCACCGAAATCGTGTGGGTGTCCGCCGACCCGGACGGCTCCGATGGGGGGCCGGCGACGCTCATTGCGCCCACGGACGGACGCGCGAACCCCCACTTCGTGGAGTAAAACGACCGCATCCATCTCTTCCGTTTCCCCGACGCCCTGGTCTCGATTCGATGGGATGGGACGGATGAGAAGGAGCATGTGAAGGTGCGCGGGCCCACGCCGCAGGGCTCGACCCAGGGCCTGTCCCCTTCGACCATCGAGATGGCGCCGCGCGGCGACCAGGCGCTCGCGGAGATCCAGCGCGAGATCTACACCGTGACGGTGCCGCGCGTCGGCGTGACGCCGACGATCAACGTCTCCAACCCGGACAACGCCTCCTTCCCCGCCCGCCGCGTCACCGATATCGGCGGCGAGTTCCCGGCCTGGAGCGGCGACGGGCGCACGGTGCACTTCTCGCTCGGCAACGCCCACTTCTCCTACGACCTCGACGCCGCGCAGGCCTACGAAGACAGCGTGGAGGCGGCCGAAGCCGCCGAAGATGTCGATGAGACGGACGAGGAGGCCGGAGCGGACGAGGAAGAAGAGGAGGAGGAGACCGAACAGGAGGAGGAGGACGAGGACTACCGCGCGGTTGAACACCGCATCCTCATCGACGCGCCGCGCGACATCCCTGCGGGCGTTGCGGTGCTCCGCGGCGGACGCGCGATCACGATGAACGGCGACGAGGTCATCGAGAACGCGGACATCGTCATCCGGAACAACCGGATCGAGGCGGTGGGCGCGAGCGGTACGGTCGCCGTGCCGGAAGATGCCGTCGTCTTCGACATCGGCGGCCGGACGGTCGTGCCGGGGTTCGTCGACACGCACGCGCACCTGCGGGCGCGCGACCAGCTCCACCGCACGGACGTGTGGCCCTACCTCGCCAACCTCGCCTACGGCGTGACGACGACCCGGGACCCGCAGACCGGGAACACGGAGGTGCTCTCCTACGCGGACATGGTCCGGGCAGGGAGCATCCTCGGGCCGCGCGTCTACTCGACGGGTCCGGGCGTCTTCTGGCAGGACGGGATCGACACGGAGGAGGAGGCGAGGGATGTCCTCTCCCGCTACGCCGACTACTTCGATACGAAGACGATCAAGATGTACGTGGCCGCGGCGCGAAAGGGGCGGCAGCACATCATCATGGCGGCCCGCGAACTCGGGCTCATGCCGACGACGGAGGGATCGCTGAACCTTCGGCAAAACCTCACGGAAACGTTGGACGGATACCCGGGGCTCGAGCACTCCATCCCCGTCTTCCCGGTGTACGACGACTACGTGCGGCTGTTCGCCGAGACGGGTCGGGTCTACACGCCGACGCTGCTCGTGTCGTACGGAGGCCCGTGGGCGGAGAACTACTTCTATTCGCGCGAGAACCCGCACGACGATCCGAAGCTGCGCCGCTTCGTCCCGCACGACGAGGTGGACTCGCGCACGCTGCGCCGGCCGCAGTGGTTCCGCGAGGACCAGCACGTGTTCGTGCGGCACGGGGAGTTCGTCAGGAACCTCGTCGACGCGGGCGGCAAGGCGGGCGTGGGGAGCCACGGCCAGTTGCAGGGACTCGGCTACCACTGGGAGCTGTGGGCGATGGCCGCCGACGACATGGACGAGCACGACGCGCTGCGCACGGCGACGATCTTCGGCGCCGAAGCGATCGGGCTCGACCGGGATCTCGGTTCGATCGAGGCGGGCAAGCTCGCCGACCTCGTGATCCTGACGGCGAACCCCCTCGACAACCTGCGCAACACGAACGCGATCGAGCAGGTGATGCTGAACGGGCGCCTGTACGACGCGGATACGCTGGACGAGATCCATCCGCGGCAGCGGCCGCTGGCCCCGCTCTGGTGGTGGGACGACGAACCGGAGGGGCTCCCCGGCGTAACGTCCCGCTGAGGAGAAGGCGGATCGGTGCGGAGCGGCTACGACTTCGTCATCGCGGGCGGGGGCGTCGTCGGCGCCTCTATCGCCTTCCACCTGGCGGAGCTGTCGGACGCCTCGGTCGCCCTCTTCGACCGGGGAGAGATCTGCAGCGGGGGCACGGGCCGGTCGTGCGCCATCATCCGCAGCCACTACTCGGTCGCGAGCAACACCGCGCTCACGCTCCGGAGTCTCGACGTGTTCCGCGATTTCCGGGAGGCGCTCGGCGAGGACGACGTGGCGTGCGGCTTCGTGAACTCGGGCTACCTCATCCTCGCGGGGCCCGGAGCGTTCGCCGACCGGCTGGCCGACAATCTCGCCCGGCAGCGGGAGCTGGGCGCGGACACGTCGCCCATCGACCGGGCGGAGGCCCGCGAGCTGCACCCCTGGCTCGAACTGGGGGACGTGTCCGCGATCGGCTGGGAGCCCGCGTCCGGCTACGCCGACCCGATCGCGACAACCCTCGGGTACGTCACGGCCGCGCGGCGGCGCGGGGTCGCGGTGTTCGAGCACACGCCCGTGGAGCGGCTGCGGCTCGCGCCGAACGGCCGTCCCGCCGCGAGTCGCGTGACCGGCGTGGCCACGCCCGGCGGAACCGTGGAGGCCCGGTATGTCGTGAGTGCGGTGGGGCCCTGGACTCGCGGACTCTACGCCGACTCGAGCCTGTCGGACGATGCCGTCGAAGCCCTCCGCTTGCAGGTGTCGCGACACGTGGTGCTGACGTTCGGTGGCGCACCTTCCTATGGTCCTGAACTTCCGATTGTCAAAGACCTTACCGTCGATAACAAGATGTATTTTCGACCTGCCGATGGCGGCGTCGTGCTCGTGGGGACCGGAGACTTTGGAGACCCGCTGGAGGATCCCGACCGCATGACCGCGACGGCTCCGCGCGACCTCATCTTCCTGCAGCGGACGCAGATCGGAGCCCGCATGCCGGCCTTCGAGGGGGCGCGCCTCACGGACTCATGGGCGGGGCCCTACGACATCACGCCGGACTGGAATCCGGTGCTGGGTCCCGCGCCCGGCGTGCCCGGTCTGTACCTCGCCTACGGCTTCTCCGGGCACGGGTTCAAGATGGCTCCGGCGATCGGGCGCTGCGTGGCGCAATCGCTGCTGGGCGAGACGCCCGACGTCGACCTCGCGTCGTACCGCCCGGAGCGCTTCAGTGAAGAAGCGCTACTCCTGGGGGCCTACGGCGCCGGATCCATCTCGTAGCCCGTCGTGATGCTCGGAAGCGTGCCCGTCTTCGTGGGGAAGGTCTCCGGCGGGGGCCACCGCGGGAGCGAACAGGGGGGCAAGCGCAAGGAGGCCGACGACGCTCATGCCCCGCCAGACTCCCGCCGGCAGCCTGGGCGAACCGGGTTCGTCCAGCAGGCGCCGCACGCGCAGTTCCAGTTGCGAGCGGCGCCGGCCGATGCAGGGGACGGGGATGCTCCGGTCGCGCCGGACGACCCACCCGGCCACTTCGGTCAGACAGCTCGCCATCGCAAAACGGTCTTCGAGCTGGCTGGCCGCCCAGTCGTCACACTGCTCCTCGGCGGCGAGGCGTACCTCCCGCACCGCCAGCCGGATGAGAGGCTGAAAGAAGAAGACCGCTTGGAGGACGTTCAGGATCCCCAGCCGGATCGTGTCGCGGCGCCGATGGTGCGCGATCTCGTGGCCCAGGAGCGCGGTGAGTTCGCCATCATCCAGTTCGTGGAAGGCCCGAACCGGCACACAGACTTCGCGACGGGGGCCGGCGCCGAGCGCCAGCGGCGAACCGAGCGCGTGGGACTCCGTCAGGCGCGGGGGCGAGTCCAACGCCGCTCTGCGGCTGAGCGCGGCCAACGCCCGAGAGGCCCGCGGGTCCGTCACCGACTCGCGATGCCGGAGGCGGACCCGGAGCACCGCCAACCGCAGGAAGTACAGGGCGAGCAGACCGGCGGCGAGTGCGAGCCACGCGGCGCCGGCGGGACCGTACCAGCCCGGGCTGACCGCGGCATCGCTGTGGGCCGCTTCGCGTTCGCTGTGAGCCGCTTCACCCGAGCCGCCGACCTCTTCGCCCGTGCGCAGGGGGATGGGCGCCACGACACCGCCACGGTCGTGCTCACCGTGCTCGCCTTCGGCGTCAGGTGGCTCCGCTCCGCTGACGAAGCCCGGCACCGGAAGCCGCCAGATCGCCGCCTCCGGCGAGACGAACGCCCGGGTGGTCGGCGTGATGAGGCTCGCGGCGAGCGCCGTGCACCAGATCGTTTCCTTCAGACGCGGATGCGTCCGGGGGAAGAGGCGCAGAGCGGCCCAGGCAAGGCCGCACCACAGCGTGCTATGCACGAGGAACGCGAGCAGCCACGCCATCATCCCGTTCAACCCGCTCCCCCCTTCCTCTTCCTGGCGACGAGAGCCCTGAGATCATCGAGGTCGTCGACATCGACTTCGCCGGACTCGATCAGGTGGTTGACCAGCGCCGCGCTGTCGCCGGAGAACAGCCGCTGCACGAGGTCACCGACCATCCCTTCGCGAACATCCGTCTCGGCGATCTCGGGCCGGTAGATGAACTGTCGGCCATTCAGTCGGTGGCTCACGCACCCGTACTCCTCGAGCTTGCGCAGCATCGTCTTGATTGTCGTGACGGCGAGCCCGCGCTCCTCGAAGAGTGCCCTGTGGACCTCGATCGCCGGGGCTTCGCCGCGCTCCCAGAGCACGCGCATGATGGCGAGCTGCAGATCTCCGAGTTGACGTTTCCGTTTCATGGCTGGGCTCTTGAGTACGGGACTTGTCGATTACCTGGATAGTCATACCCATCGACCCCGGATTCCGACAGGGGTGCCCGATGCGGACGGTGTATTGACGCGCCAACCGCGAGGCGGGTCACTCGGTGGACGCGGCGAAGACGGATGCGAGGCTATCGCGACCTCGCCTTCAGCTCGGTCTCGAATGCGTGCATCTCGCCGCGCAGGATCCGGAGCTGGTTGTACAGCGGACGGTAGGCCGCGTCCTGTGGACGGGCTCCATCGCCGCGGGCTTCGCCAACTCCGTGCTCGCCGCCCTCGCGACCGCCGTGCTCGCCGGGGCCTTCGCGGCCGCCGTGGCCTTCGCCGCCCTCCTCGCCTCCGGCGCCGTGCCCTCGCTCGATGCCGGCTTCGGGATGGCTGATCCAGGAACTGAACTCCTCGCCGAACGTACCGAGCGCGACCGGAACCGTCTGGCCCGGCCGCACGTCGATGCGCTTCGTCGGACCGAGTTCCGTGCCGTTGTCCAGGTGGATCTCGACGCGCACCTGCGACAGGGTCGTGGCCTTCGTGTTCGTGACCAAACCCGCGAAGACCTGCGTATTGGGGTTGAACGCGAGGACGAGGCGGGCACCGTTCGCGAACAGTTCATCCTGCCTCGTCATCTTCGCGAGGTAGGCGCCGCCTTCCTCGCCCCCTTCCCGGCTTGCCGGCCTACCGGCTTGTGGGCCGGCCGGATCGGCGCTGAGTCCCGCGAGCACGCGCGTCTCGCGGAGCGCGGCGCGCGCCTGTTTCACCAGCTCGTAGAGCGCGTCCGCGTCCGCGCTGTTCCCGACGGCCTGCAGCTCCGGCCGCTCCTGCACCGGGGGCGCATCGTCCCCCCCGCCGCCCACCAGCGCGGGCCCGCCTACTCCCGCGGCGCCGAGCAGCATCAGCGATACGATCATGATCTTCATCGCAATTCCCTTCTCGTCTCGTTGTCGGTTCGTATCCATCGTGATTGACTACTGTAATAGTCAACTATTCCAGTAGTCTATATGAGTTCCGGGAAGCGCACAAGGGTGCCAGATTCGGGCAACCCCGAACTCACCCGCGCCTGTCCCAGATGGGACCTGTCGACGCGAGTGACGTACCGCGCTCACGGTGCCGGCGACCGGCACGCAGTTGGCTCTTGGAGGAGAATCCGGAATGACGGAGAAACGGCTGAACCGACTCATCCCGCGGATCATGGTCGGTCTCGGGATCCACCTCGTCGGCGCACCCCTCCCCCTGAGCCCGACCCTTGCAATCCCCGCCCTTCAGGCGCAGGAAGTGATCCAGATCACGGACCGGGACCGGCGGATCGATCCCGAGTTCGAGGAGGTCTACCGGGTCGGCGTCCTCGACGGCGAGTCGTGGGAGATGTTCGCCGAGGTGGGCCGGGTCGCCTTCGACGCGGAGGGCAACCTGTACGTCTTCGACGGGACGGCCGGTCCGACGAGTTTCGGGGGGATGACGCTGATGCGTCCGGGGGAGGTGAGGGTCCTCGTGTTCGATGCGGCGGGGCGGTTCGTGCGCGAGTTCGGCTCCTCGGGCGGAGGTCCCGGCGAGTTCAACCAGCCGATGGGTTACGCGGTGTTGAGGGACGGGACCGTGGTCGTGAGCGATGTCGGCCACCGCGCCTACCAGCTGTTCGATGCCTCCGGCGAGTTTCAGCGCATGGTGCGGGCGGGCGACGGACCCGACGCCGTGTCCATCCCGGCCCACGACATTCGGGCGGACCCGCGCGGCGGAGCGGTCTTTGACGCCGGAACCGCGGGTGTCACGGTCAGGGGCTTGGGGAGCGGCGTGCCGACTCCGCCCACCTCCCGTCCGGTGCTGCGGGTCGGGCTCGAAGGGGAGGTCGCGAGCGCCGACACGGTGGCGAAGGGCTGGCTGCCGCCACAAACGGACCTGGATGATCTCGCGTCGAACGATGTCCCGGCGCAGCTTCGAGATGCGCTTCGCGGCATGACCCTGCCCACCGTGTTCGAGCCCCGGTTACTGGTCGGCATTCTCCCCGATGGCGGCGTGGTTCACTCCGACTCATCGGCGTACGCCCTCAAGGTCACTCCTCCGGGTGCGCGGGAGGTCGGGCGCATCATCCGGCGGCCCTTCCGGCCCGAGCCGGTAACGCCGGAGATCCGGAGCGAGCGAGAGGAGAGGACGGCGGCCGCCCGGAGGGCGCTCGGCGGCGCGGCGTCGGGACTGAGAATCATCGAGTTCCGCGGACGACGCGAGGGGAACAACCCTCGTCCAACAGCCAGCTTCGAGTTGGAGGAACGCTATTATCACGAGGTCCCCGTGCTGCGCGGCCTCGCCACGACGTGGGAGGGGCGGATCTGGGTGCAGCGACGCGGCGAAGAGCCGGAAAGCGACGGGCCCATCGATGTCCTGACGGCCGAAGGGGAGTACGTCGGCACCTACACGGGCGGCGCGACGGAGATGCCGGACGCCTTCGGCCCGGGCGGACTCGCGGCATTCATCGAGCGCGACGAACTAGACGTGGCGCGCGTGGTCGTGCGGAGGCTGCCGGCCGAGGTTCGCTGACTCCGAGACGGCGGCCGCCGCGTCTGCGCCTGCCCCTCAGCCCTCCGGCGAGAGCACGAGCCGGACCGCGCCGCGCGGGCGGTCCGCCGTGTAGAGCGCGAGTTCGAACCGCCCCGCGAGTAGATCGTCGAGGTCGGCGGCGCTCAGCGTCACCGTGCCCTCGGCCGAGGTGTGGCCCGGGCCGGAGAGACGTCGCACGACGGCGTTCGGCCGCGTCCCGCTCCCGCGGCGCTGGAGCACGATCGCGTGGGCGTCCGCCGGCCCGAGGCCGGACGTGGAGATGACGTAGCGCAGCGTGCCGCCCGGCAGGTCGAGGCTGAAGCTGCCGTGGAGCCGAGGGGCGGCCGGCCGCCCGGCCCATCCGCCATCGCCGACGACGCTGAAGCGGAGCGGTTCCGGCGCGCGGCCGTCCACGAGCGGGGGCGTGCGGTGAGGTGCGCGGCGCGGCTCGATCGCCCGTTCGAGCGCGTACGCGAACGAGACCAGGCGCGCATCGTCGAACGGGCGGCCGATCAGCTCGACGCCGGTCGGCATCCCGGTCCGCGTGAAGCCCGCGGGCGCGCTGATCGCCGGGAGCCCGCTGTGCGCGGCCAGTTGGCACGTCCCCCCGACCGGCGGCGAGCCGATCCGCGCGGGGTCGCGCCGCAGCGTCGGGTAGGCGATCGCGTCGAGCCCCTCTTCGTCCATGAACGCCACGATCGCCTCCCGCAGCGCCGCCTGCCGCTCCAGCGCCTCGGCGTAGGCCTCCTCGTCGCGCGGGCCCGCCTCGCTGCGCCGCCGGAAGGTTCCGTCGAGCTGCTCGTGGTGCAGCCCGAGTTCCACGATTTCCCCGAGCGACGCCACCGGCGCGCCGCCGGGCGCGGCCAGGTATTCGGCGAGATCCACGGCGAATTCGTGCCCGATCACGCCCGTGTTCGCGAGCAGCGAATCCTGCTCCGGGATCTCGACTTCGACGATCTCCGCCCCCGCGGCGGCCATCGCGTCGAGGGCGGCACGAACCGCCGCCGTGACCGGAGCTTCCGCGCCCGAATCCGACAGCCACTCCGTCAGGGCTCCGATGCGCGCCCCCGCCAGCGACGCCGCGTCGAGCGACGCGCGGAAGCCGGCGGGCTCCCGGCTCTGCATCGCCTCCGTGGCCGGGTCCGCCGCATCCGCGCCGACCGTCGCGTCGAGGGCGATCGCGAGATCCACGACGGAGCGCGCGAGCGGCCCGCCCGTATCCTGCGTGTGCGAGAGAGGGATGAGCCCGTCGATGCTCGACAGTCCCTTCGTCGGCCGCAGCCCGACGAGGTTGTGGACCGACGACGGGATGCGGATCGAGCCGCACGTGTCCGACCCCCACCCCACGGCGCCGAAGCTCGCCGCGACCGCGGCGCCCGTCCCGCCGGACGAACCGCCCGGGTTCCGCGCCGGGTCGTACGGGTTCCGCGTCTGCCCGCCGAGCGAACTGATGCTCGTGATCCCCGCCGCCAGCTCGTGCATGTTCGTCTTGGCGAGGATGATCGCCCCCGCCTCGCGCAGCTTCCGCACCTGGAAGGCGTCGTCCGGCGGCGTCCACCCCGCGAGCGCGACCGTCGACCCCGCCGTGGGCATGTCGAACGTGTCGTAGTTGTCCTTGAGGAGGATGGGGATCCCGTGCAGCGGCCCCCTCACCCGCCCCGCTGCGCGCTCCGAGTCGAGCCGCCGCGCCTGCTCCCTCGCCGTGGGATGGAGGCGGATGATCGCGTTGAGCATCGGCCCCGCCCGGTCGTACGCCGCGATCCGGGCCAGGTAGGCATCCACCAGGTCGGCCGAGCTCACCCGGCCCGACTCGAGCGCCGCCTGAAGCTCGGGGATCGACGCCTCCGTCACCTCGAACGGCGCCGACCCGGCGGCGTCCGCGGCCTGGGCGGAGAGCCGTGCCGCCGAGGAGGCGCCCCCCGCGAACACGAGACTCCATGCGATGAGGCGGCGGACGATGAGGGAACGGGCGACGGGAACGTTAGCGGGTTCCATGTGCCGGGTGCCTTTCTCCGATGGCCACGAACGTCCCCGAGCAGGTGGCCGTGCACTCGCCTCCGGAAAGCAGTTCGGCTTCGACCACGACCTTGCGCTCACCCGCCTCGGCGATCCGCGCCCGGAGCTGCACCGGCGCGTCGGAGGGTGTCGGCTTCCGGAGCCGGACCGTGTATTCGGCCGTCACCGTGACGGGTGGATGGTCCAGGCCGCGCGTACGCATGAAGTAGTGCGCGGCGCACCAGTTGCACTGGCAGTCGAGCAGCGTCCCGATGATCCCTCCGTTGAGGATTCCCGGGAACGATCGATGATTCGGCCCGGGCGTCCATTCGGCCACCACCTCGTGGCCCTCGTCCGCCGCGGGGAAGCTGCACAGCCGGAGTCCCTCCGGATTCGCCGGGCCGCAGCCGAAACAGATCGACTCGGGCGCGTACCTCTGCTGCAGCGCCTCGCTCACCGCGCCGCGGCCCGCTCGCGCTCCACCAGGAACCGCCGCAGGATCTTGCCCGACGCCGACTTCGGGATCTCATCGAGGAACTCCACGGCGCGGATCTTCTTCTGCGGAGCCACGCGCTCGGCCACGTACCGCATGATCTCGTCGCCGCTCACATCTCCCGCCCGCACGACGCACGCCTTCGGGATCTCTCCGGCTTCCTCATCCGCCACCGGAATGACGGCGACGTCGGCCACGGCCGGATGGGAGAGGAGGAGGTCCTCGAGCTCGGCCGGAGCTACCTGGTAGCCCTTGTACTTGATGAGTTCCTTGGCCCGGTCGACGATCGTCACATACCCGTCTTCGTCCGCGCGCCCCACGTCCCCGGTGTGCAGCCAGCCCTCGGCATCGACCGTGTCCGCGGTCGCCACGGGGTTCCCGAGATATCCCTTCATCACCTGCGGGCCGCGGATCCATACCTCCCCTTCCCCGCCGGGTCCGAGCGCTTCTCCGGAATCGAGATCGACGATCATCATCTCCGTGCTCGGGATCGTCGGTCCAATCGTCCCGATCTTGTCCACATCGACGTTCTCCCCGAAGCAGACGTGCGTCACCGGACTCGCCTCGGTGAGGCCGTAGCCCTGAAAGACGCGGCACCCGATCCGGTCCTGGCAGGCGAGGGCGATTTCCTCTCCGAGCGGTGCCGCCCCGGACATGATCCAGTTCACGGACGAGAGGTCGTAGCCGTCGACCGCAGGGTGCTTGGCGAGGCCGAGCAAGATCGGCGGAACGAGGTAGAGACACGTCGCCCGGTACTGCTGAATCGCCCCGAGGAACTCCTCGAGATCGAAGCGGGGCATGGTGACGACCGTGGCGCCCGCTCGCAGGGCGCCGCTCATGACGACGACCATCCCGTAGATGTGGAAGAAGGGGAGGACGGCGAGCACGACGTCGTCGGCGTCCACGAGGCCGACGGCGCTGAACTGTTCGATGTTCGCGACGAGGTTCCGGTGCGTGAGCATCACGCCCTTGGAAACGCCTGTCGTGCCGCTCGAATACTGGAGCGTGAGCAGATCCTCGGCGGGATGGAGGATGCCCGCCGGTTCCGCATCCGTCCTCATCCCGTCCGCGATGAGGTCGGCGAAGGCGGTGGCGCCCTCGGCCTCGCCGAAGACGAAGATCTCTTCGATGCCTGTTCGCGCCGCGACCGCCCGCGCCCGTTCGAGAAGCGGCGGCACGGTGATGAACCAGCGGGCGCCGGAGTCGTTCAACTGGGAGACGAGTTCGTCGTCGGTACTGAGAGGGTTCAGCGTCGTGCTGCAGCCGCCGGCCATGCCGGCCGCGAGGAAGGCCGTCGCGTACTCGGGCACGTTCGGGCTGCAGATGGCGACCACGCCTCCCCGCTCCAGTCCGCGGGCCGCGAGGCCCCGCGCGGCGGCGCGCGCCTGGTCCCGGAGTTGCCCGTAGGTCACCACGCGGCCGCTCGATCCTTCGATGAACGCGGGTTTGTCCCGGCGATCCCCGAGGGAACCCAGGAGATAATCGGAGAACGACTGCTCCGGGACGGAGATCGGGGGGTGGGGGCTCTGGAAAATCATCGCGGGAAGATCGGCGAACCGGTGGCGGTGCGGCAAGGTGGCCGCGAACCCGCCTGCGGCTGCGTTCGCCACCCCGACCGGATAGACTCGTGTGCCGTGACCATCAACCGAAGGATCCTGCTGTGCGCCGTGGCCCTCGCCCTGGGGGCGCTCTTCATCCGCCTCGGGTTCTGGCAACTCGACCGGCATGGCGAACGAAGCGCCGGGGTGCGCGCCCGCGCCGAGCGCGCCGACGCCCCGCGGCTCCAGTGGATGAGCCCCGGCGACGTGCCTCCCGATACGGCGGGCCTCATCGGCCGCCGCGCGCGGCTCGCCGGCCGGTGGGACCGGGCCGGCGAGGTCATCCTCCGGAGCCGCACCCTGGACGGGCGGGCGGGCGCGGAAGTGCTGACCCCCTTCCTCGTCGGCGGCGACGCCGGGCAGGTCGTGATGGTCCTGCGCGGCTGGCTGCCCGCGCCCGACGGCCTCCGCCCCGACCTCGCGTCGGGCTGGACGGAACCCCCCGGCGACGCGCGAGCCTCGGCTGCGGTCGAGGGAGTTCTCGTGTCCTCGCGGGACGGACGCGGCGGACAGCCCCTACAGACCGAGATCGCTGGCGCGCAACACCTCGCCATCGCGGGGCTCGACCTGGCCCTGATCCGCGAACAGACGGCGCTTGAACCCACGCCCCATGTCCTGCGGGCCGACGATCCTCCCCTGGGTGGCGCCCTGCGGCCCGCCCGCGCGCTCGAGACCGACAGCGGCCCGCACCTGTCCTACGCGATCCAGTGGTTCGCGTTCGCCGTCATCGGGCTGGGCGGAACCGCGATCCTGCTCCGCTCCTCAGGCGACCGGACGTCCCCATCCGAAAGGAAGCGACCGTGAGCCATCGAAAGTTCTCCGACCGCCGGGGGAATCGCTGGGAGGTGCGCGTCGCCTCGCGATCCGAGTGGCGGTTCGAGCCGCTGCCGGGAAACCCGGGCACGCCGCACCGCGTACGTCCTCCCCTCTACGCGGGGGACGACCCGTTCGAACTCAGCGAGCAGGAACTCCAGTCCATACTCGGCGCCGCGACGCCGGAGGCGAGGACCGACCGCGGCACTCCGCGCGCCTCGCCCTTCGGGGAAGCCCACGAGCCGCGCAAAAGGAAATCACCCTTCCTCGACGACCATGACTGAACCACCGACCAACCCACAGGAGACACGCGATGTCTGACACGCCGCTCGGCCGCTTCTGCTGGTACGAGCTTCTCACCACGGACCTCGATGGCGCGCAGGATTTCTACCGGCGGATCGTCGGCTGGGAGACCGGCGCCTGGCAGGGCGAAGGCCCGGAGTACATCACCTGGAACAACAACGGCACTCCCATCGGCGGCGTGATGCAGTTACCGGCCGACGCCCTCGCGGGCGGAGCCCCGGCTCACTGGATGCCCTACCTGTCGACGCCGGACGTGGACGCGACGGTGGCGCAGGCAGAGCGGCTGGGGGGCGGCGTGATCCACCGCATGGAGATCCCCGAAGTCGGACAACTCGCGGTCCTCAGGGATCCCGGCGGCGCGGTGTTCACGGCGTACCAGCCTTCCGGCGACACGCCCGGGCACGACGGCGCGCCCGCCCTCGGAGAGTTCTCCTGGCACGAGTTGATCGCCGGAGACCTCGACGCGGCCTGGTCGTTCTACGCCGACCTGTTCGGGTGGGAGAAGACGACGGCGATGGACATGGGCGAGGCCGGCGTCTACCAGATGTACGGGCGCGACGGCAAGGAGCTGGGCGGCATGATGAACCGGAGCGACGACATGCCGCCGCCGTGCTGGGGGCTCTACATCCTCGTGTCCGACGTTCACGCCTCGGCCGAACTGGTGAAGGAGCTGGGCGGATCGGTCGTCATCGGGCCGATGGAAGTCCCCGGCGGCGAGTTCATCCTGCAGGGCATCGACCCCCAGGGCGCCGCTTTCTCCCTGCACAGCAGGTAGGCCGAGCGGGCCTCGGTCCGGCTTAGACGTCCCGGTCGTCGGACAGACCCGGCGGCCGGCCCAGGATTTCGGAGAGGATGACGGCGCGGGCGAGCGAGGGGTAGCGCTCGAGGCGTTCCAGCGGACCGCCCTGTCGGGTCGAGGCACGTCGGCTTGCCGCGACGGATCCCTGCGGTTCAGGGAACGCTCTCGCCGCCGCGAGCCCGGGCGGCGGTCGCCGCCGGCTTTCGCGCACCGGAGGAGCAGGGGCCGGTGCGCTCGCCACCGGTCGCGGAGCGGGTGCCGGAGCCGGCCGGATGAACGGAGGAGGCTCCGGGGCCTCCTCCGGGTCCACATGACCCACCATGCTGCCCGGCCGGCCCTCCTCCGCGGCCTGCTGCATCTGCTGCTCAAGCTGGCGGCCCATGTCGCGCAACTGGTCGCGCAGCGTCGGACGCCGTGCCGGAGGCGGCGCTTCTCCTCCAGCGGCGCCGACAACCTCAACGGGCGACGGCTCGACCTCGAACTCGGGGGCCTCCCCGGCCTGCTCGAGCGCCTGTTCCTGCCGCTGCCGGTTCCTCTTCATCGCGGCGCCGATGCTGCGCACCCAGAGGAAGATCATCAGCAGGATGAGGGGCAGTGCCCCCTCGAGATCCGGCATCAGGCGTCCTTGTCGCCTTCCGGCGGCTTCGCGATGGACCGGCGCATCTGCGTATCGCTCTGGATGTTGCGGTACTTCATGTAGTCCATGATCCCGAGGTTGCCCTCACGGAACGCCTCGGCCATCGCGAGGGGGACCTCCGCCTCCGCCTTCACGACCTCGGCCTGCATCTGCTCGACGAGCGCCCGGTTCTCCTGCTCCGAGGCGACCGCCATGGCCCGCCGTTCCTCGGCCTTCGCCTGCGCGATCCGCTTGTCCGCTTCCGCCTGGTCCGTCTGCAGTTCCGCGCCGATGTTCTTCCCCACGTCGACGTCGGCGATGTCGATGGAGAGGATCTCGAACGCGGTCCCGGAGTCGAGCCCCTTCGCGAGCACGGTCTTCGAGATGTTGTCCGGGTTCTCGAGTACGGCCTTGTGGGACGAGGCCGACCCGATCGTGGACACGATCCCTTCGCCGACGCGCGCGAGGATCGTCTCCTCCCCCGCCCCGCCGACGAGGCGGTTGATGTTGGCCCGCACCGTCACGCGCGCCGTCGCGATGAGCTGGATCCCGTCCTTCGCCATGGCGGCGACCTTCGGCGTCTGGATGACGCGCGGGTTGACGGAGACCTGTACTGCGTCGAGCACGTCCCGCCCCGCGAGGTCGATGGCGGCCGCCTGCCGGAACGGCAGTTCGATCTGCGCCTTGTCCGCCGAGATGAGCGCGTTCACCACCCTCTCAACGTCGCCGCCCGCGAGGAAGTGCGACTCGAGTTCGTTCGTATGGAGCGGCAGACCCGCCTTGTAGGAACTGATGAGGGGATAGACGATCCGCGGCGGAGGGATCTTCCGCAGGCGCATCCCCACCAGGCTGCCGAGGCCCACCCGGACCCCCGACGCGATCGCCGTGACCCAGAGCCGGATCGGCACGATCCACGACAGAATGAGAAGGCCGAGCGCGACGGCGATGAGGAGGATGATGCCGCTGCCGGCAAGATCTTGCAGCATATTCAGACCTCGTTCCTTTGTTCGGATTCGGGAGACTGTTTGGCGCGGCGCACGAGAACCCGCCCGCTCGCGACTTCGAGTACGCGTATCGGGGTCCCGGTCTCCAGCCAGGGACCCTCGGTCACGACATGGATGCGCTCATCGTTGATGATCGCGACCCCCGTGGGACGCAGGTCGGTCGACGTGACGCCGAGTGCGCCGACCAGGTCCTCGCGCGGAGGCACGGAGAGGTATCCCGTCTCGCGGCTCGTCGAGTCGCGGAGGAAGAGTCCGGAGAATCGGTTGCTGCGGGGCAGGTGCCGCACGAGCGCCCACGTCGCGACCCCTACGAGAATGATCGAGAGCGAGACGAGCCCCGCCGCGTTGAACACCTGGTCGAAGGTCGGCACCTGGCCGACCATGCCCATGACGGCCGCCCCGAGGATCGCCGCCGTGCCCAGGATTCCGGCGACGCCGAAGCCGGGGATGACGAGGACTTCGAGCGCGATGAGCACGGCCCCGGCGCCGAAGAGGAGGATCTCCTCGATGCCGGCGAGGTGGACGAGGTGGTGCGCGCCGAAGAAAGCGGCCAGCGAAGCGAGTCCCACCGCGCCCGCCACGCCGAAGCTCGGCGTCCGCACCTCCACGATGAGTCCGAGGAAGCCGAGGCTCAGGAGGAGAGGCGCGACCGCCGGGTTCGTCAGGAAGCGGACGATCGCCTCCGCCCAGTTGGGCTGGACTTCCCGCACCGGGGCGGCCGGAAGCCGCATGACCTCCAGGAGTTCGATGAGATCCCGCACTTCGGCGTCCGCGACTCCGATCGCCGTGGCCTCGTCCGTCGTGAGGGTGAGCAGCCGTCCGGCTTCGCTCACGCCGGGGACCTCGATGCTCTCGTCGACCATCGCCTCCGCGATCAGCGGATCGAGCCCGCGTTCCTCGGCCAGCGCCCGAAACTCCGAGCGCATCGCGCTCACCATCTTCTCCGGGGCCTTCTCCCCCTCGCCCGTGACGGGCGTCGCCGCGCCGATCGTGGAACCCGGGCGCATGTAGATCCGGTCCGTCGCGAGCGCGATCATCGCGCCCGCCGAGAGGGCGCGGCGGTTCACGTAGGCGTAGGTCGGGACCTCGGCGTCGCGCAGGTCGTCGATGATCTTCCACGCCGCGTCGACCCGGCCGCCGGGGGTGTCGAGTTCGATGATCACGGCGGGCGCCCCGGACTCCGCGGCTTCCGAGAGCGCGCGAGCCACGAACGGAGCCACGCCGAGTTCGATCGTGCCGGAGATGGGCACCCGAACGACCGTCGCTCCGGACTGCGCGACCGGAACCGATGGCGCGAAGACGGCGCCGAGTGCCGGCGGCACGGGCCCGTCCGACACGGACGCCGCCACGACCGCCAGCCCGAGGGCGAGCACGGGCGCCGGCAGCCCCGTCATGCCTGGTTTCATTCCCGGTCCCTTCATTCGTCGCATGGGCCGCAATCTAACCGTGCCGTGGGTCCGCCGCCCGTCAGCCGCCCGGCCGGTCCGGCAGCGCAATCGGCTCGCCCCCGCCAGGCCGTACCCCTTCCGCGTACAGTTGCGCGTTCAGCGCCGGCACGCGCGTCTCGATGAGCGCGTTGAGCCGGTCCAGCAGCTCCGGCATCACGTTCCAGACCTCGTCGACCTGCCACAGGTGGTCCGCGGTCGGGACCGTCGACGAACCCTGGATCGCGTTCGCTACGCCGGCATTCCGGCGCGCATCCGCCAACTCGTCCCGGATCTCCTCGATCTCCTCCTCGATCGCCTCCAGCTCCTCTTCCAGTCCCTCCGGCGCCTCGTCCGCGCCCTCGATCAGGTCCTCCGCGGCGGAAAGCTGCTCCTCGAGCGCGTCGAGGGCCTGCCCCGCCTCGTAGATCGGGCCCGCCATGGCGTGGAGGCTCATGAGCGCCTCCTGCCGCGCCATCCGGTCCGCGCGGGCCATCGGGCGTCGGGGTTCCGCGACGACCTCGACCTCGGCCGAGAACGTCTCGCCGCCCACGTCCATGCTCACGGTGTAGGTGCCCGGAAGGACGATCGGTCCCTGAGGCGCGCCGCCGAAGAAGAAGCCGCCGCCCCCACCGCCCGGACCGCCGCCCTCGGGCTCGTACGGCCGGTCGTGGCGCCAGTCCCAGATCACCTCGTTGATCCCCTGCTTCCGCTCTACCTCCAGCGTGCGGACGTGCTCTCCCGAGGCGTCCGTGATCATCAGCGCGAACTCCGCGTCGTCCCCGTCGCCGTCCCCCGCATCATCTCCGTCCCCGTCGCCGTCCTCGTGCCCTTCCCCGTCATCACCGTCGCCGTCGTCATCATCCGCGTCGGCGTCCTCTCCCGCCCCGTCGTCCTCCGCCATCGCCTCGGCCGGAGCGTCCCGCAGGTAGTAGCGGATGCGCACGCCGCGCGGCGGATTCGGCGCACTGTACGTGGCGCCGTAGAAGGGCCAGTCGCCGCGCTCCGTCCACATGATCGAACGGTCGCCGAACACGCGTCCCGCCTCGGCCAGCATCCCCTCGGAGAGGGCCTCGAGCGGCGCTACGTCGGCCAGGATCCAGGCGCTGCGGCCGTGCGTGCCGACGATGAGGTCGTTCTCGCGCGGGTGCACGAGGATGTCGTCCACCGACACCGTGGGCAGGTTGTTCTTGAGCTGGACCCAGCTCTCGCCGCGGTCCACGGAGACGAACACGCCGACCTCGTTGCCGATGAAGAGGAGGTTCGGCGCCCGGTGGTGCTCGACGATCACGTTCACCGACCACAGGTCCGGCAGCCCGTTCGCGATCGCCCGCCAGCTCTGACCGTAGTCTTCGCTCACGTAGGCGTAGGGCGCGTAGTCGCCGTTCCGGTGCCCGTCGAAGGTGGCATAGACGCGCCCCTCCACGTGGTGCGACGGCTCCACCCGGCTCACGTAGGTCCGCTCCGGGAGGCCCGGGATGCGGTCGACGACGTTCTCCCACGTCTCCCCGTCGTCGCGCGACACCTGCAGGTTGCCGTCGTCCGTCCCCGCGTAGATCAAGCCGCGTGCGAGCGGCGACTCCTCCACCGATGTCAGGTTCCCGTAGTTGGCGATGCCGTCGTTGAGCGACATCTGCGGCTCGGAGCCGGGGACGCCCATGATCTCCAGCTCCTCGCGGTCGATCTGCTTCGTGAGATCGAGCCCGCCGACCTCCTCCCACGACATCCCGTAGTCCCGCGACCGCAACAGGTAGTTCGCGCCCAGGTAGACGGTCGCCGGATCGTGCGGCGAGAGCAGGAGCGGCGAGTTCCAGTTGTAGCGGTAGGCCTTCGTCGTGTCGCCGTCCGCCCGCGGCCCGACGATGGGGCGCATGGGGATCTTCTCCCCGGTCGTCAGGTCGTAGCGGTTCATGTTCCCGCCCTGCGACTCGGAGTAGACGATCGTCGAGTCCGTCGGGTCCACGATCGTGAAGAAGCCGTCGCCGTAGGCCGTCTCGTACCAGTCCTGGTGCCGGATGCCGTGGAAGGAGCGCGTGTCCGAGGGTCCGCACCAGGCGTCGTTGTCCTGCAGCCCGCCGCACACCGCGTAGGGCGTCCGCATGTCGTAGCCGATGGTGTAGAACTGGCCGAGCGCGATGTTGTCGAACATGCGCCAGTGCGCGGCCCCGTCCCACGAGGCTGCGACCCCGCCGTCGCTGCCCAGGATCAGGTGGTCCGGGTCCTCCGGGTTGATCCACAGCTGGTGGTGGTCGACGTGGATCTGCACGGCGCCGTCGTTGCGGAACGTCCGTCCCCCGTCATCCGAAATCGAGAGCTGCGTCCCGAGCACGTAGATGCGGTCGGGGTTGCTGGGGTCGATGCGGACCTGGGAGTAGTACATGGGACGCGGGTTGGTGTCGGACACCTTCTCCCACGTCTCGCCACGGTCGGTCGACCGGAAGAGCCCGCCCTGGCGCGGACCGCCGCCTCCGCCCCCGAAGCCCTGGCCCGGCCGTCGCGGATCCGCCTCGACCAGCGCGTAGACGAGGTTGCCGTCCTGCCGGTAGATGTCGATCCCGATGCGGCCCTTGTCGCCTGCCGGCAGCCCCTCGGTGAGTTCGGTCCAGGTGTCGCCGCCGTCGACCGTCCGGTAGAGGCCGCTCCCTGGTCCGCCCCCGTTGAATCCCCAGCCGGTCCGCTGCCGCTGGTACATGGCCGCGAAGATCGTGTTCGGGTCGGCGGGATCCATGGCCAGGTCGATGGCCCCCGTGTGGTCGTCGACGTACAGGACCTTCTCCCACGACTCCCCGCCATCGGTCGTCCGGAACACGCCGCGCTCGGGGTTCGAACCCCAGAGATCCCCCATCGCGGCCACATGGACGACGTCGGGGTTGCGCGGATGGATGAGGATGCGGGCGATGTGCTTCGTCGCCTCGAGCCCCATGTGCATCCACGTGTTCCCCCCGTCCGTCGACTTGTAGACGCCGTTCCCCCACGGGGAGGACTGGCGGTTCTGCGGCTCGCCCGTCCCCACCCACACGAGGTTCGGATTCGCCTGGTGGAGCGTCACGTCCCCGATCGAACTCGTCGGCTGGTCGTCGAACAGCGGGGTCCACGATGTGCCGTGGTTCTCCGTCTTCCACAGCCCTCCGCTCGCGGTGCCGAGGTAGAAGATCTGTGGCTTGGCTTCGACGACGTCGAGGTCGGCGATCCGTCCTCCCATGAGGGCCGGGCCGATCTCCCGGTACTCCAGGTGGGAGATGGCCGTCTCGAGGGCGGATTGGGCGGCGGCGGGCGAGGCGCCGGTCGTGGCGCCGAAGAGGAGACCGGCCGCGGAGAGCGCAAGAACTCGTGCTGCTTTCATGATACTGCCTCGGAAACGGGGAGATGACGGGGCTTCCGCCCGCAAACTGCACTACAGAGATGTCCGCGCAATACGCCGCCGGTCCGCACGGGCGGCGCGGTCCGGAGCCGGATCAGAACGAGGCCCCTCCGCCCGCGAGCGGCAGGACTTCCTCCACCAGGGCGAGGAGCAGTCGGCCCGGCTCCTCGAACATGATCATGTGCGAGCTGCGCTCGAAGGTTACCAACCGTTTGCGGGGCGCCTCGATGCGGTCGAAGTAGTCTCTGGCGCTTTGATAGGGCGTGTGCAGGTCGAACCGCCCGTGGAGGATGACGACGGGAACCTCGAAGCGTTCCACGAGCCGCGTCGGCCGGGGCTCCGGGGCCCGGTCGATGAGGTGGCGTTCGGCCCACGCCATGGCCGGCTGCACGTTCGCCACGTCGGCCCCCGTGTCTGCTTGCTATGGGGTGCCATAGCTGTCCAGAGAAGTCCCGTAACGTACATAACTGACGCCATATCAGTATGTTACGATTTCATTTCTCATCTCGTCCATCCGAGAAAGATTCGTGACATCCTCTTGCATCCGCCATATGGTGGCTGATACAATGGTAGGTATGTCACTCCCGAACCGACCCCCGAAACGTAAGCCGCACGGTCGGCATCCGCAGAACGCGCTCTCGCCCGCCTTCGTCCGCAACGTGAGCGAGGCCGGACGCTACTGCGACGGCCAGGGCCTTTACCTCGACGTTCGGCCAACGGGCAGCCGGGGCTGGATTCAGCGGCTCACGATCCGGGGCCGCCGAACCGAACTCGGACTGGGCGGCTATCCCTTGGTTTCCTTGAAGGAAGCCCGCGAGAAGGCGTTCGCGAACCGGAAGTTGGCCCGCGACGGGGGCGATCCCTTGGCCGAGAAGCGGCGTGCCGAGGGGATGCCGACCTTTGCGGAGGCGACCCGGCAGGTCTGGGAGCAGCTGCGGCCGGGTTGGCGCTCGGCCAAGCACGCGCAGATATGGCTGCGCACCGTGGAGGCGCACGCCTTCCCCCGGATCGGGGACATGCTGGTCTCGGAGGTCACGAGCGGCGACGTGATCGGGGTCCTTGCCCCGATCTGGCACGAAATGGTGCCCACCGCCCGGAACCTGCGCCAGCGCATCCACAAGGTCATGGAGTGGTCGGTGGCGATGGATCTCAGGTCCGACAACCCGTGCGACCGGATCGGGCCGGTGCTCGGAGCACAGGGGAAGGCGGTGCGGCATATGCGGGCGCTGCCGCATCGGGAAGTGGCCGAGGCGATCCGGGCGGTGCGGGCATCGAACGCGATGCCGGGGGCCAAACTGGCGTTCGAGTTTCTCGTCCTGACAGCGGCGAGATGGGGCGAGGTCCGGGGGGCGGTCTGGGCGGAGATCGACGGGGGCGAAGGCGTGTGGACCGTCCCCGCACCGCGAACGAAGGCCAACCGGGAGCACCGGGTCCCGCTGAGCCGACGTGCGGTGGACATCCTTGGGGAGGCGCGCTCGCTCGGCAGCGGCAACTTGTGGTTGTTCCCGGGCGTACGCCGAGGCTCGCTCGGCATCACGGCCATGTCGGCGCTCCTAAAGAGACTTGATATCGCGGCGGTTCCGCATGGGTTCCGGTCGTCGTTCCGGGACTGGGCCGCCGAGGAAACGGACCATCCCCGGGAGGTCGCCGAGGCGGCGCTGGCCCATGTGGTCCAGAACCGGGTCGAGGCGGCGTACCGGCGCACGGACCTGTTCGAGCGGAGGCGTCGGCTCATGGAAGATTGGGCCGGATACCTCGCTCGTGAGCGCCCCGATTCGGAGGCGGAACCGGGCCGCTGAGGCGCTGGCTCACGACCGTTATCGGTCGTCAGTATCCATCTCACAAGCGGACGCCCGTTCTTAGCGAAGCGAGTTGCCTCGCA
>VXOJ01000022.1 GCA_009840115.1 Gemmatimonadales bacterium
TGCTCCCCCTCCACCCCACCCTCCTCTACCTCTCGTGGGCGCGGAGTTGTGTATAACCCACCTGGCTGGAACCGAGCCATCGGGAGCCGGGCCGGCGGGGCCCGCGCCTGCGGGGTTGGCGGAGGAGCGGCAGGCGAACGAGCCGGCGGCCAGGAGAGTGGCCAATCCGAGGGCCACGACCGTCCTCCGCCGCCCGTCCCGCTTTCGGGGGCCGCTCCACGTCTCTAGTCTCCGCACCATGTCGACCTCCGCCCGCCCCGCGTCTCGCGCTCGCTGCCCCGAACCTACGCGGCGCGAGATGAATCCGCTCGCCGGTTTCCTCTCCCATCTTCTCCTTCTCACAATCGCGGCGTGCGGAGGGCCGGAATCGGGCGCCGAGAGCGGCGGAGCGGAGGCCGAATCCGCGGCGGGAGCGGCAGCCGGCGGGGTGGCGGGAGCGGCGGGGGACGCGACCGCATCGACGGTGCGGCCCGGCATCGACGTGCTGCTCGCCGACTCCTCCCATCTCATCGACGGGCGGCGCGTGGGGCTGATCACGAACCGGAGCGGCGTGGGGCGCGACGGCACGAGTGCCATCGACCTCCTGCACGGCTACGCGAACGCGGAACTCACGGCGCTCTTCGCGCCAGAGCACGGGATCCGGGGCACGGAAGCGGAGGGCTCCGCGATCGACGACGCGACGGACGAAGGGACGGGGCTGCCGATCTACTCGCTGTACGGCGAGACGCGGGCGCCCACGCCGGAGATGCTCGCTTCGATCGACGTGCTCGCGTTCGATATCCAGGACATCGGCTCGCGCTACTACACGTACGTCTCGACGATGGCGCTCGCGATGGAGGCGGCGGGGCGCGCGGGCATCCCCATGATCGTCCTCGACCGCCCGAATCCGATCGGCGGCCTCACGCAGGGTCCCGTGCTGGATCCCGCCTTCGCGACCTTCGTCGGCCTGTACCCGGTGCCCGTCCGGCACGGACTCACGGCGGGAGAACTCGCGCGCCTGTACCGGGGAGCGTTCGGCGTGGAGGTGGAGTTGCACGTCGTCCCGGCCGCGGGCTGGTCCGCGGACCGCTGGTTCGACGAGACGCGCCTTCCCTGGATCGCGCCGTCGCTCAACATGCCTTCGCTGGAGAGCGCCACGCACTATCCCGGCACCTGTCTGTTCGAGGGGACCAACCTCTCCGTCGGCCGCGGGACGCCGACCGCGTTCCAGGTGCTGGGCGCGCCGTGGCTGGACGGCGAAGCCTGGGTGGCGGAGATCGGGACCGTGGCGGGCGCGGAGACGGCGGCGGGCATCGTGCGCCTGCCGGGGGTCGAGATCCGGGCGGTCGCGTTCACGCCGGAGTCGCCGAGCGACGGGAGGTTCGGGGGGGAGGAGATCTCCGGGATCCGCCTCACGGTGACGGACCGGTCGGCCTACGATCCGGTGCGGACGGCGGTGGCCGCGCTGCTCGCCGCGCGCCGGCTCTCCGGCGACGCCTGGGAGTGGCGGGTGCGGCACTTCGACCGCCTCGCGGGCTCGGACGCCCTGCGGCTCGCCATCGACCGCGACGCGACGCTCGACGAAATCACCTCGGAGTGGGCGGCCGACGTCGCCGCCTTCGAGTCGCTCCGCGCCCCCTACCTGCTCTACCCCCGCTGACGTTCCCGCGGGAACGCGGGGGCTACCTGGGGACGATGATGCGGGCGGCCAGCGGCGAGACCTTCGCCTCCATCGGGGTTTCGCCGCGCGGGTCGCCGTCGATCTCGATGGCGACGGGCGGGTCGGCCTCGATCCGGACGCTCCGGGCCTGGAAGTAGATGATCTTGTCGTCCCCCGAGAACCGGTTTCGCGTGACGCGCCAGATGATGCGGGCGACCTCCGGGAGGTTGCTCGGGGCGTAGATGCACACGTCGATAAGGCCGTCCTGGAACGAGGCCCCGGGCGCCATCCGGAACTCCACGGGAAGGGGGCCGGCTCCGAGCTGGCCCGCGTTCGCGACGAGCACCATCGACGCCTTCACCTTCACCTCCTGGTCGTCGGCGGTGATCCGGAAGTCGGCGCCGGGGCGGTTGATGACGTTCTTGAGCCCGCTGTAGATGTAGGCCCCGAAGCCGAGGCGGCTCTTGAGTTCGGCGGTGGCGTCGGCCATCACCTGCGCGTCGAGGCCCGCGCCGGCCATGAGCGCGAACGTCTCGCCGTTCGCCTCCGCGAGGTCGATGCTCGTCACCCTCCCCTCGACCGCGACGCGCACGCTGTCCTCCAGCGACGTGGGAATGTCGAAGTTGAGGGCGAGTTGATTGGCGGTGCCGAAGGGGACGATCGCCACGGGCACGGCCGTGCCGGCGACGCCGCGCAGGGCCACGCTCACGGTGCCGTCGCCCCCGGCCGCGACGATGGCCCGGTATCCGCGCTCCGCGGCCTGGCGGGCGACCTCCAAGCCTTCCTCGGAGTCCGCGGCCTCGACGATGTCGAAGGGGACGCCCCGCGCGGCGAAGGCGCCTCCCAGCCGGCGGCGCAGCGTCTCGGGCCCCGTGGTGCCGCCGCCCGCGCCGGGGTTGAGGAGCACGAGGAATCGCTCCGAATCGGGATACAGGTGCGCGCCGGACATGTTACCGGGGATCCTCGTCGGGGTCCTCTTCGGAGCCGGCGCCTGCGCCGAACTCCCACTCGCGGAAGAGGAAGAGGCTGTAGGTGCGGTCGTTGGCGACGTTCGTGCCCACGCTGAGCCCGAACAGCCGCTCGTCGAACCGGCTCGCGGTGCCGGCTTCGACGGACCAGCCGGGGAGGAACGCCCAGTCCAGGGCCGCCCTCGGAGGCCCGCCGCCCAGCGGCTGCCAGTAGGAGAGGAAGAGCGCGTTGGTCGCATACAACCCGACTTCCAGCGCCGTGCGCTCGAACAGGCTCCGGTTCGCGACGCCACCGCCGCCGCGCCCGGCCGCGATCGACGTCAGGTTGAAGTAGGTGATGCCGGTCGCCTCGAGCACGGACGTGAGCCCGGAACTCAGCGGACCGAAGACGAGCTGCTGCCCCACCCTCTGGGCCAGTTGGGGGTCCGCGGAGCGGTAGCACGGCGTCCCGACCGCGAGCAGGCAGTACTGGTCGGTGTCGCTCATGGTGGGGTTGCTCGTCAGGAGGAGC
Organism: Gemmatimonadales bacterium; assembly: GCA_009840115.1. Lineage (GTDB taxonomy): Bacteria > Gemmatimonadota > Gemmatimonadetes > Palauibacterales > Palauibacteraceae > Palauibacter > Palauibacter irciniicola. The sequence goes on from VXOJ01000022.1 coordinate 3,119, forward strand.
TCCGGCTCGGTGGCGGTCCCGGTAACCCGGGCCTCGACGAACACGGGGCCGTCGATGGTCCGGTCCCGGTATTCGGCGGTGATGTCGATGATGGGATTGAAGCCGGCGTCCCCGACGAACTGCATGCTTCCCGCGGTGATCCGGAGCGGGCGGACATAGGGCGGCACGCGGTCGAAGAAGTAGGTGCCCCGGGGCATCTCGGCGCTTCCGCTGATGTCGAGGACATCGAGGCGGCGGTCCATGTAGACGGCAATTCCCTCCCCCGTGACCTCCGCATTGAGGCTGGCCGACAGCAGGGAGAGGCCGGAGCCGAGATCGACGTTCGCGTCCAGGACGAGATTGTCGAGGAACGGGTTCCGGAACTGTGCCAGCACGCCTTCCGCGGACGCGTCGAGGAAATCGAAGACCCCCACGTCGCCGGGATTGAAGACCTCGAGTCCTCGGAGGAACTCGTCCTGCTCGAGGTACCCGTCGGAGAGGACGACGTCTGCGGTCACCCACGGCCTCGCGTAGGCGCTGTCGAGCCGCGCGCGGCCGCTCACGGCGAACTCCATGTCGTTGCGCACGATGCCGTGGAACTCGTCCGCGTCGAAGTCGAGGGCGAAGACGGGGTTGGTGATCCGGGCGATGTCGACGGTGCCCCGCGTCCGCAGCGAACCGCCGAGATCCGACCCCACGTGGGCGGAATCGACGAAGGCGAGCGAGGAACCCCGGAAGGTGATCCCGGCGCCGACATCGGTGAGCCAGACCCCGAGGTCCGGCACCCAGCCCCTGCCGTTCACGAGGCGCAGGGCGCCGTCGTAGCGCAGGGCGGCGGGGGCGCCGCGAATCGAGAAGTCGCTCTCGGCGATGCCGGTCACCTCCTCGAAGGTCGGCAGCACGAGTTCGACGAGCGCCAGCGGGAGGCGGTCGCCGGTCAGGTCGAGGTCGAACGGGTCGTCGAGGAGGCGGCGTTCCACGGGGAGGATCGCGAGATCCGTCGCCACGGAGCCGCCGAGTCGTCCCAGGAGGTCGCCGCCGTCGACGAGGTCGATCTCTCCCGCGAGTTCGCGAGCGGCGTAGCGGACGCGCGCGTTCAGCGCATCGTAGCCCTGATGCTGGAGGGACGGATCGAGAACCTCGAACTCCGCCGTCACGCGGGGTTCCGCCAGCGTGCCCGTCGCCGTCACGTGCCCTCCGAACGTGCCTCCGAGGATCGGTTGCTCCGAGAGCAGGTAGCCGAACTGGTCCACGCGCACGCCCACGATCTCCACGTCGAGCGATCCCTCGCCGGCGGCGGGGATGCGGCCGTCGGCGCGGAGCCGGCCGAGTTGACCGTTCAGGAAGAGGTCCTCGACGAGCAGCGCCGAGTCGGAGTAGACGACTCTGGCCGGCGTCACGAGCGCGGACTCGAGTTTGCCGAGACGGAGGCGGAGATCCGTCAGGCCGGCGCTCCAGAGGTCGCCCCCGACGACGACGCCCCGGCCCGAGACCTCGAGGCTGGAGTCGCGCTGCGCGTAGAATTCGGCGTCCAGCGCGTCGGCGCCGGACTCGCCGGCGTCCGCGCGGGCGAGCCGCACGGCCAGCGAATCCACTCGCCGCCCGTCCAGTTCGACGTTCGTCGCGGTGAACCGGGAGCGCAGGTCGCCGATGCGCGGCGGGTCGAACAGTTCGACGCGGGCCGAGAACGCCCCGGCGCGGTAGCCGCGGAAGCGCGCGTCCGAAGCCTCGATGTCGGCGTCGAGCGTGAAGTCTCCCCAGCGGCCCGTGGCGGTCCCGCGCGTCTCGAGCCGGCCTTCCAGCCCCTCCGTCGGCCGCGGGTCCTGCCGGGCCTGGCCCAGCAACTCCTCGATGCTCTCGAACAGCGCTTCGCCGGCCTCGGCCGCCGCGGCGCCCGGAATCTCGTCCACGAACCAGCGGTCCCAGTCGGAGAGGTCGGCAGCTGTCGCCTCGAAGGCGATCTGCCCGCTCCGGTCCTCCGCGAGCCCGAAGTCGCCCCGCGCGGAGAGCGTCCCCACGTCGGAGGCGAGGAACGCGCTGTCGATCGTCGCCACGCCGTCGGCCACCCGCAGCCGCACGCGACTGTCGAAGATCTCGGCCTGGTCCACCCGCGAGGGGAGGATTTCGACGTCGAACGCCGCCTCGAGGGTGGCGGGGTCGAGCCCCGCTCCCTGCACGCGCCCCCGCACGGCGAGCCGCGACGCCGGGGCGCCCTCGACCCACTGGTCCAGCGAGAGGTCCGTTCCCTCGATCTCGGTGTCGTAGCGCAGTTCCTCCGCCGCGAGGTCGAAGTCCCCGTTCAGCGTGAGCCGGCCGCGTTCGGATTCGAGTTCCGCCTCGAGGGCCATCGCCTCGAGACTTCCGCGCGCCCGGATGGGACCGGTGACGGTGCCCGCCAGTTCGATTCCCGAGGTCCAGGGGCGGAGCAGCGTGAGCGCCAGCGGGTTCGCGTCGATCGCCGCATCGACCTGCGACCGGGCGAGGTTCAGGAACCCGGAACCCGAGAAGCGCGAGCGGTCGCCGGCCGGCGTCAGGTGCTCGACGGCGCCGTCGAACGCGACGCCGCTGTCCTGTTCGCGGTCGAGGGTGAGGGTCCCCAGGAAGCGCCCGTCGATCCCCAGGTCCATGCCGATGAGACGGGTCCAGCGAGACTCGAAGCCGGCGACTTCCACGCCGAGGCGCCGGAGGCTCAGGAACTCCTCCCCGATGCCGACGCCGCCCCGGGCCTGCAGGCTGGACGGCGGGATGTCCGGATCGGGGTCGTGCAGGGTGAGATCGGCGACGATCAGCAGGTCGTCGACGTAGCCCGAGCCGCGCAGCGTGCCGCGCATCGTCCCCGGCGGCATCTCCGGCACCGAGTCCTGTGCGAGGAGCGGGACCAGATGCGCGAGATCGAAGGGCGCCAGCGTGACGCCGATGCGACGGAACCTGGGGCGCTCATCGAGAGTGAGGGCGAACCCTCCGGTCATGCGCGTCTCGCCGGTCCGGAAGTCGCCGTTCGTCACGTCCACGACCGCGTTGCCGTCGCGGCCGCTGAGGTCGATGGACATGGGGCCGCCACCGGTCTCCGGGAGGTCGATGGGCAGCCAGCGGAGGTCGCGGACGTCGAGCGGTTCGGCCTCCAGCGCGAACTCGAAATCGAGGCCGTTCTCGGCCATCCACCCGCCCCCGCGGATCGTCGACCGGTCCGTCTCGAACGTCTCGATGTCGAGGTGGGCCGTGTCCCCGATCGTCAGGTTCATCCTCAGGTTCGAGACATCCAGGGGCTGGTTCACGGCGAGCAGCGTGGCGGTCGCCTCTTCGACCTCGAGCATGAAGGGGGCCTCGGGATCCGTCACCCGCGCCACGGGGAACCGGCCGCGGAGGTTCGTGAGTTCGAACACGCGCTCGAATTCGCCGTCGGGCCGCTCCCGCAGGGCCCAGGGCGACTCGCCTGCCCGCGCCTCGCGCAACGCCTCCGCCTTCGCGGCGCCAGTCATGGTCTCCGTCCACGGCGCGCGGATCTCGATGCGGCCGGAAGCGACCGTCGCGTCATGCAGGAGGATGCCGAGCGCGGCTTCCGGCGCCGCGTCCGGGCCCTGGTCCTGACCCCTGGATGGGGCGAGGGAGAGGGATGCCGGGAGGAGCGAGGCCGTTGCGGGCGGCGTGGGCGGCTCGAAGATGCGGTCGTAGTTCCAGCGGCCGTCCGGATACTGGCGCAGACGGAGGTCCAGCCCGCGGGCGTGGAGCCGGCCCACGTCGAGTTGCTGCCGCAGGAGCGCCAGCGGGTCGTGCTCCATCGTGACGGTGTCGAGCGCCAGGAACAGTTCCCCGTCCGCGTCGAGGATCTCGAAGCGGGAGACGGTGAGGTCGCTGAGGAGGTTGCCCGAGATCGCCGGGCCGATGCGCACCTCGCCGTTCACGCTGCGGGCGAGGGCGCTTTCGAGCAGCGAGAGGGCGGCGTCCCGGCCCCCGACGGTCTGCGTGACCCCGATGAAGACGCCGAGCACGACCAGGCTCGCGATGACGGCCAGCGGCAGGGCGATGCGGCGCCGCCGCGGTGCCGGCGCGGACCCGTCCGAGCCGGACGCGCTCAAAACGCTTCTCCGATGGACACGTGGATCTGCACGCGGCGCCAGAGTTCGAGCAGGGGGTGCGGATCGTCGAACCGGAAGGGGTCGAACAACACGGGCTGCGGCATCTGGACCAAGGTTCCGTCCTCCGTGGAAACAATCGCCGGTAACTCGGTCGCGAAGGTTGTATTGTACCCGATATCGAGCCGGATGGAACCGATCGGGCTCGCGTAGCGGAGTCCCATGCCGGGCGTCCACTGGAGCTTTCGAAGCTCCGTGAGCCGCTGCGAGACGCTTCCGGCGTCCCCGAAGAAGACGAGACTCCACCGGTCGCTGAGGTAGCGGCGCAGTTCGATGCTCAGTTCCAGGTGGGCGTCGCCGCCGCGCGGCCGAGGGTCGAAGGCGCCGGGGTCCTGCGTCGCGAGCCGTTCGACGCACGCCTCGAAGTCTCCCGCCGGGCAGTCCTCCGCCTCATCGGCCACGAGCACGCGGGGGCCGAGGAGGTTCGGGCCCACGCCGCGGACGCTCTGCGAGCCGCCGACGAAGAAGCGCCGGGACGGATGGATGAGCCGGTCGGTCCGGGGCGCGCCGGGCGTGAAGATGCGGGTGCCGGGGAAGCGGACGATTCCGGTCCGGGCGCGCGCGGCAATCACGAGGCCGGGTTCGAGTTCCCGGAAGAGGGCAGCCTGCGCCACGATCCGCGCGTACCGGTACTGCGAGCCCGTCATCTCGTGGGCGACCTCCCCCTCCGCCGTCAGGTAGTGGCCGCGGGTCGGGCGGAGCGCGTCGTCCGTCTCGTTGTAGAGCCCGGAGAGGGTGAGGGGCGCCAGCCAGCGCGACCGCGACACGGTGACGATGTCCTCGGGCTCGCAGAAACCGAAGTTGATGCAGAAGAAGATGTCCGCGGACTGCTCGCCGAAGCCGGTGTAGCCCGGCGAGTACGAGAGGGTGGCCGACATCCTGGGCCCGAGTCGGCGCGTGAGGCCGATCTCGGCGCCGAAACCCTCCTGGATGAAGACGTCGGGGATCGTCTCCCGTTCGACGAAGACCCGGGCGCTGAAGCTGTTCTCGGCGGAAAGGGCGACGGGGATGAGCAGTTCCGCCTGCAGCAGGTAGTTCAGCGTGCGGAAGTCGCGGTCGGCGCCCACCTGGGAGCAGGGGAAGGACCCGTCGAACTGGTCCGCGAAGATGTTCCCGAGCTGGCCGGTGAACTCCAGCCGCCGGCCCCCGCCGAAGAGGTTGCGGTGCGTCAGCCGCGTTTCGGTCCGGAGGCACTGGTCGGTGCTCCACCCGAACCCGACGCGGGTGGCCAGCGGTGGGGCCGGCGTGACCTGGACGACGAGATCCAGCGCCGAGTCGGCGGTGGCGGCCTCGGGCGGCGGCGATTCCCGGCGGATCGAGGCGAAGCGGATGGCCTCGAGGCCGAAGAGGTTCCGCTGCCCCTCCTGCTCGGCCTCCTGGTTGTAGTAGTCGCCGGCGCGCAGGGTGAAGAGGTCGCGGATCACATCCTCGCCGATCGTCTCGCCGCCCTCGATCCGGACCTCCCTCAGTCGGTAGCGGGCGCCGGGGCGGACGTCGAGCGCCACCTGCGCGGTCCCGTCCAGCCCGCGGGCGAAGTCCTCCAGCGCCATGGCGTTGACGTAGCCCTGCCGGCGCAACGAACCGATGAGGCTGTCCACGCCGGCCTGGAGCCTCCCGCGGTCGAAGGGGTCGCCGACGCCGATGTCCACGAGGCCCGCGGCTTCTTCCGCGCCGAGGGCTTCGGGCAGCCCCTCGATGGAGAACTCGTCGATGAGGGTCGCGGGACCTTCCTCGATGATGAACGAGACGCTGGCGTCGACGCCGTTCGTGCGGACGACGTGGCGGACGTCTGCCTCGAAGTGGCCGCGGAAGTTGTAGTACAGGCGGAGCCGGTCGGCGTCGATCCGGACGTCGAGCGTGTCCAGATAGGCCCGCCGGTGCGCGAACCCCCAGTTCGTCAGCAGGCAGAAGGGGGACAGCAGGAGGCTCGTGCATTCGGTGCTGCGCGTCTCGATCACCGCGCGCAACTCGCCGTCGGAGAGCGTCTCGTTGCCGCGGAAACGGAGGGAATTGACTTCGGCGCGGCGCGGGCCCGCCGCGCCGGCGGCCGGCGCGCCGAGCGGAGACGGCCCGAGGTGCGGCGACGGCCCGACGAACGGAGGCGGCCCTGCGAGGGTGACGGCCAGCGCCAGCCCGGCCAGAGCCGCGGGTTTCACACCGCCGCCTCTGCGGCCCGGCGGCGCAGCTTGAGGACGAGCGCGATGCCCCCCGCGAGCAGCAGGACCGAGATCACCTGGGCGAGCGTGAAGCCTCCGAAGAAGCGGTCGTCCTTGGCGCGGAAGATCTCGATGACGAAGCGCTCGACCGCGGCCATCGCGAGCCACATGCCGAACAGCCACCCCTGCACGTGCGGGTGCCGCCGCAGCCGCCACAGGATGAGGAAGATGACGAGCGAGAGTCCCGTCTCGTAGAGCTGCGTGGGGTGGACGGAGAGGACCGTGGCGTCCGGGATCGCGGGGTCCACGTCCGCCCCGAAACCCCGCAGGTTGCCGGCGGTCGTGGGCGGAAGGCCGTTGGGGAAGGCGATGCCGACCCACGATTCCGTCGGGCGCCCGTAGTCGTCGCCGACAAGGAAGCAGCCGATGCGGCCGATGCCGTAGGCGAGCGGAAGCGCCGGCGCGATCGCGTCCACCCCGAGGCCGGGGGTGACGGGGCTTCGGCGCAGCACCCACATGACGCCGAGGAACCCGCCGATGAACCCGCCGTACCAGACGAGCCCGCTGCGCGAGAAGATCATCCCCAGCGGATCGAGCGCCGTCCGGTCCCAGTAGAGGAGCACGTAGTAGAACTTCGCCCCGACGATGCCGCCGATCAGCGCGCCCAGCAGCATGTCCGCCGCGAGTTCGCGCCCGGCGCCGAGGCGCGCCGTCTCCGCGCGCAGGACCAGGTACCCGCACAGGAAGGCGAGCGCCATCATGACTCCGAAGGTCGTGATGGTGAACTCGCCGAGAACCGGCAGCGTCAGTGTGAAGAGTTCGGGATACACGTCTGGCACGCTCCTCGTTGGCTGCGGTGCTGCTCGTTGGCGGTCCCGGCTTCCGCGCCGGCCTCTATGCGAGGCCGGGAAAGGCGAGCGCCGCTTCGGCGTTGAGCGACCACGGGCTGCGTTCCCCTCTCGCCAGGCGGAACCGCGCGGCCGCGGCGATCATCGCCGCGTTGTCCGTCGCGAGGCGGGGAGACGGGGCGTACAGCTCCCCGGACGAACCCAGACGCTCGGCTAAACCTTCACGAAGACGGGAGTTCCGCGCCACTCCCCCGCCCAGCACGACCCGCCGGCAGCCCGTCTGTTCCACGGCCCGCCGCGTCTTCTCGGCGAGGACGTCGACCACGGCCTCCTGAAACTCCGCCGCGAGGTCATCGACGGCGTCGGCGAGGCCGTCCTCCGCTTCGAGTTGTTCGGCGATCCGCGCCACGGCGGTCTTGAGGCCGGAAAAGGACATGTCGTAGTACGCGGGATCGCCGGGCAGGTCGCGCCGGCTCAGCATCGGGCGCGGGAGCCGGAAACGTCCCGCCGCGCCCCCGGCCGCCGCGCTCCGCTCCGCCGCGCGCTGGATCTCGGGGCCGCCGGGATACGGCAGTCCGAGCCGGCGCGCGACCTTGTCGAACGCCTCGCCCGCCGCGTCGTCCCGCGTCTGGCCCAGGAGGCGGTAGCGTCCCCATGCGTGCGCCTCCAGCAGGAGCGTGTGTCCGCCCGACACGAGGAGGCCGATGAAGGGGGGATGCGCGCCCTCGTGCTCGAGCGCGGTGCCGAACAGGTGACCCTCCATGTGGTGGACGCCGAGGAGGGGAAGGCCGCGCGCGAAGGCGTAGGCCTTGGCCCAGTTGACGCCCGCGAGCAGGGCGCCGACCAGCCCGGGACCGGCCGTGACGCCGACGCCCGCGATCTCCGCGTGGCCGACCTCCGCCTCGCGCATGGCGTGCCGCACCATCGCGTCGAGCGAGCGGATGTGTTCGCGGGCGGCGATCTCCGGCACGACGCCCCCGAACGCGGCGTGCGCATCCTGCGAGGCGATCGCCAGACCCCGGATCCCGTGCTCGTCCACGACGGCGGCCGAGGTCTCATCGCACGAGGTCTCGATCCCGAGCACGGGCCCGCCCCGGAAGCCGGCGGCCGGCGCGTCTATCGGTCGGACGGGTCGGAGGCGATGCCCGCGCTCACCCGCTCCGGCACGAGGTCGATCGTCACCGTGCCGGCCAGGGATTCGGGCAACTCGGCGCGCACGGGATAGGAGCCGGTCGATTCGAAGGAATTGGGGATGTCGACCGTCACGCGCACGTCCCCCGGATCGAGTCCGTCCACGACGGCCGCGGGGCCGGTGAGGGCCACGGTGATGGAGGGCGGATCCACCGCGGCCATGAGGGCCCGTGGCCCCGTGGTGACGACTTCGATCGAGAACAGGCGGGTGCGGAGGGAGTCGACGTCGACGGTCGCGATCACGGAGGCGGGCTCGACCGAGAGCCCGGCGAGATCCGGCGGCAGGGCGATCTCGAGCTGCTGGGTCACGCGCGTAGAGACCGCGCCCACCTCGAGCGTGGCCGTCGTCACCTCGGAGATCTGGTTGACGAAGGACGCGGGCCCCTGGATCCACACGCTGTCGGGGGCGACCTGCATGCCGACGACGAGCACGCCCGGCGCCGCCCTCGCGTCCGTCCGGCCGGAGACCGCGACCCGCTTCCCCACTCTCTCCTCGAGATAGACGGTGACGGCTCCCGGAGAGACGCCCACGGGATCGAGCCCGAGTTCGCCGTTGTAGATGACCTCCGAGGCGGAGAGCGGAACCTGGACCACCGTGTCCTCGACCTGGTCGAGCACCTTCCGGATCACGGGCCTCTCGAAGCGCGCGGCGAACACCTGGTTGCGGCGGCCGCGGAAGGTCGTCGTGATCTCGGAGGGCCGCACCTCGCGCAGACTCCACGCGGAATCGCTCACCTGGATCTCGAGGAGCGTCGACACGGACTGCTCGGCGATCTCGGCGTCGGCCGACACGCTGAGCCAGAGGAGCACCGACAGCACGATGGCCGCGACCTTGTAGGGCCAGTTCTTCGTGAACACGCTCTTGAAGTCCATCTAGCCCTCTCCTGGCGCCTCCCCGTTTCCGGGGGTCGGGGGAAGCGTGTCGGGGACGGCGTCCCGCGCGAGACCCACGGCGTCCCGCGCCAGATCCGCGGTGGCCGAGTCGGGCGGCGTCCCGGACACGATCACGGAGACGAACCCCTCCCCGCGGAGGGCGGAGCCGGGGGCCGGACTCTGAAAGATGACGCGCCCCGGCACTTCGGGCGCCTCGACCTGGTAGCGGACGGCGCCCAGCTGGAGATCGACCTCCTCGAGGAGAAGCTCGAGGTCGTCCACGTGGCGGCCCTGAAGATCCGGCACGGAGACGATCGGCTTCCCCTGGCTGACGAAGAGGCGGACGCGGGCGGGGAGAGGGAGGCTCGTCCCCGCGGCGGGCTCGGACCGGATCGCGCCGGCGACGGCGCTCTCGTCGGTTTCCTCGACATCGATCTCGAAGCCGAGCCGGGTGAGGAGGGTCGCGGCCTGGCCGCCCGGAAGTCCGGCGACATCGGGCACGCGGCGCGTTTCGATGCCGGCGCTCGTCGTGAGCACGACCGTGTCCCCGGCGCGGGCGAACTGGCCGGGGAGGGGGCGCTGGGCGACGACGGCGCCGGCGGGGATCTCGGTGTGATGGAGACGGCCCTGCTCGGTGGAGACGAGCCCCAGCGCGGAGAGGCGGGCGCCGGCCTCGGCCCGGGGGACGCCCGTGAGATCCGGGATCGCGGTGAAGTCCACGTCGGTCGGATCTGCCGCCGCCGGGAAGAGCCGGATCGCGGCGAACGCGTAGCCGATGCCGAACATGGCGGCGAAGAGGACGACCAGGCGCAGGAGTCTCACGGGGCCCTCACGCGATCCGCCGCAGGCGCGCCGCGTAGGCGCCGTCCGTGCCGGTCAGCCACGGGCGCACGAAGAGGTCGCCGCGCGGCGTCGTGCAGTCGTCGCGCGCGCCCGCCGGGGGCGGCTCGCGCCGGTAGTCGGGCCTGCGGTCCAGAAAGGCGTCCACCTGTTCTTCGTTCTCCTCGCGTTCGAGCGAGCACGTGCTGTACACGAGCAGCCCGCCGGGCCGCACGGCCGCGGCGCACGCGTCCACGATCTCGCGCTGCAGGGCCACGAGGTCGTCGAGGCCTCGCTGCCCGAGCCGCCAGCGGGCGTCGGCCCGCCGCCGCAGGACCCCGGTGCCGGTGCAGGGCACGTCGGCCAGCACGGTCCCGGCCTCGGCGACCGGAAGCCGCCGCGCGTCGGCGACCGCCAGGCTCACCGGCAACCCGAGCCGGCGGGCCGGCGCGCCGAGGCGGGCCAGCCGCCGGGGCGAGATGTCGAGCGCCACGACGGGCACGCCGCCCGCCGCGGCGAGCCCGAGGGCCTTCGTGCCCGGGGCCGCGCACACGTCGAGCACCGGCTCGCCGAGCCGGCCGCCTGTGTAATCTACCACGGCGGAGGCCGCAGGGTCCTGAATCACGGCCCGCAGGCCGGCCAGCGCCGCCTGCGGCAGCCCGCTTTGGAGCCGGAAGGAGCGCGGCCAGCCGGGGACGGGCTCGAGTTCCACGCCATCGGGCGGCGCCGGCTCCTCCCCGCTCAGCATGCGGACGACGACGTCCGGCGGGCGGTTCTGGTGCTCGACGAGCCGCCGCACATCCCCCAGATCCCAGCGCGCCAGCCACCGCCGGACGAGCCACTCCGGATGCGAGCCCCAGGAGCACAGGTGCCCCACCGGATCCTCGTCCGGATCGGGGAAGGGACCGGCGGCGCGGCGCCTCGCGAGCGCGCGGAGCACGGCGTTCACGTACCCCGCGCGGCCGCGCCCCAGCGCCGCACGCGCCGCGCCGACGGTCTCGCCCACCGCGGCGTGGTCCGGCGTCCGCAACTCCGTCAACTGGTACGCGCCGACGCGAAGCCAGTCGCGCACCGCGCGGTCCATGCGGGAGGGCGGCCGGTCCGCGCACGCCCGGATCCAGGCGTCGAGACGGGCGCGCAGGCGGAGGCAGCCGAAGGCGATGTCCAGCGCGAGTCCGCGGTCGGCCGGGTCCACGTCCGGGAGGATGCGCGACGCCGCGCGGTCGGAGCGCGTCCCGCGCCGCACCTCGCCCAGAATCCGGTGGGCCGCCGCGCGGGGGTTCAAGCCGGCGGCGGCACGCCCTCGAGCGGGCTCGAAGGCACCGCCCATTCGCGTCGGGGCATGCGGCCGGCGACCCAGGCGCGCCGGCCGGCCTCGACCGCCAGCCGCATGGCGCGGGCCATCTCCACCGGATCCTCCGCCTCGGCGATCGCCGTGTTCATGAGGATCCCGTCCACCCCCTGCTCCATCGTCGCGCAGGCGTCGGACGCGGTGCCCACGCCGGCGTCGACGATGACCGGAACGGACAGGCGCGACTTGATGATGCGGATGTTGAGCGGGTTCAGGAGCCCGAGACCGCTCCCGATGGGCGAGGCGAGCGGCATCACCGCGGCCGCCCCGGCCTCCTCGAGCCGCAGCGCCGTGATGAGGTCGTCGTTCGTGTACGGGAGCACGACGAACCCCTCCGCCACGAGCACGCGCGTGGCCTCGATCAGCTCCTCGGTGTGCGGGAGGAGCGTGTCGGGGTCGCCGATGACTTCGAGCTTCACCCAGTCGCTCATTCCCGACGCCCGCCCCAGCCGCGCGGCGCGGATCGCCTCCTCGGCGCTGTAGCAGGCGGCGGTGTTCGGCAGGAGGCTGAACTCGTCCGGGCTCAGCGTGCGGAGGATGTCGTCGCGATCCGGGTTCTCGATGTCGACCCGGCGCACCGCGACCGTCACCATGTCGGCGCCGGAGGCCCGGATCGCTTCGAGCATGATTTCGGGACTCGGATACTTCCCCGTTCCGACGATGAGCCGCGAAGCGAACGTGCGGCCGGCGATTTCGAGCGGCGCCATCTCATCCGCCTCCCACGAAATGGACGAGTTCGACGCGGTCCCCCGCTTCGAGCCGCGCGCTCTCGGTCTCGGGCGGCCGGACGATGCGCCGGTTGAGTTCGACGACGAGCGTGCGCCCATCGAGGTCGAGGTCCCGGAGCAGCGTCGCGACGGACGTTCCCGCGGGAACGTCTCGCTCCCGTCCGTTCACCTGTATCCGTATCTCCATGATCTCCATCAGGTCCGGTTCCGGTCCAGCATGTCCAGCCGTCCGCGAAGGTCGAGCGCGGCTCGCTCCGGGTCGGCCGCGGACCACACGGCCCGCCCCACCACGATGCCGTGCGCGCCGGCCTCCGTCACCTCCTCGACCCGATCCGCGTTCACGCCTCCGATCGCGAGGATCGGGGGCGGACGCCGGGCGGACGGCCGGTGAACGGCAAGGCGGTGGGCGGCGAGTCGGCGGCGGACCGCGGACACGGCGGCGGGACCGCTTCCCTCGACCCCCGGGTGCGAGGGCGTCGCGTAGATCGTGCCGAGCACGAGGTAGTCGGCGCCCTCCCGGGCGGCCCGCAGCGCGCCCTCCGCGTCGTGCACGGAGGCCCCGATCGCGAGGCTCCCCGCGCACGCCCGGATCACCCGGCGCGTCTCCTCCACCCCGAGCGCCGTGCGCCCAAGTTGTACGGCCCGCGCACCCGCCGCCAGCGCCACATCCGGCCGCCCGTTCACGACGAGCCAGCTCCCGGCGCGCGACGCGATCGGGGCGAGCCGGTCCGCGATTTCGAACAGGCGGCGAGTGCCGATCCGGGCCCGCAGATGGACCGCGACGGGGGCCGCCCGCTCCAGCAGGCGTTCGACCGCCGTCAGCTCGGCCGGGCCGTGCGGGCCGCCCAGTTCGCGCTCGGAGACGAGGACGTGCAATCGCGGGAGGCGTGGCTCAGTCGAAGCGGACCTCCCTCGCATCCGGGAGGCCCCGCACCCACTCGGCCGCGCTCATGCGGCGGCGGCCTGCCGGCTTCACGGCGCCCACGGTGAGCGTGCCCGACCCGGTCGCGACGCGCAGCCCCCGCGCGGGATCGGCCCGGACGACCGTTCCCGGCTCGCCGCCGTCCGCGCGGTCACCGCCCACGCCCGGCTCGAAGCACTGCAGGGTCCGCCCGGCGAGGGCGGCGGGCGCGGCCAGCGAGGTCCACGCGGCGGGCCAGGGGTCGCAGCCCCGGAGCCAGTTCGCGACTTCGGCCGCGGGGCGGGACCAGTCGATGCGCGCGGTCTCGCGGTCGAGCTTCGGCGCCCATGTCGCGCACGCGTCGTCCTGCGGCTTCTCCACCGCCCGCCCCGAGGCCAGGTCCTCGAGCACGGCGACGAGCCGCGCGCCCCCCGCCTCCGCGGCCTCCGCGTACAGTTCCCCGGCCGTCATCGCCGCCGGGATGGGGATGCGGGTCTGTCCGAGCACGGGGCCGGCGTCGAGCGCCGCGACCATGCGCTGGATGCTGACCCCGGACTCGCGGTGCCCCCGGATAATGGCCCAGTTGATGGGCGCCGCGCCGCGCAGCTCCGGCAGGAGCGACGCGTGCACGTTCAGCGACCCGAGCGGCGGCAGGTCCAGCGCCGCCGGCGGGAGGAGACGGCCGTACGCCGCGACGACGGAGATGTCGGGACGCAGGCGGCGGGCGGCGGCGAGGAAGGCCTCCTCGCAGGGACGTTCGGGCTGGAGGATGGGCACGCCGGCCTCGAGCGCCCACGCCTTCACGGCACTTGTCCGCGGACGCCTCCCCCGGCCGGCGGGCCGGTCCGGGTTCGTGACGACGCCCGCGATGTCGTGCCCCGCCCCCCGCATCGCTTCCAGCGAGGGGAGCCCGAAATCCGGCGTACCCCAGAAGAGAACCCTCATGCCGCCCTCATGCCGCCCCGACCCGCTTCAGTCCCGCTCCTGTTTCCGCCACTTCGCGAGCAGGATCTTGCGCTTGAGCGGACTCACGCGGTCCAGGAAGAGGATCCCGTCCAGGTGGTCCTTCTCGTGCTGGATGCAGCGGCTCAGAATGCCTTCGGCGCGGACCTCCACCGGCTCTCCGTCGAGTCCGAGGCCGCGGGCGACGATGGACTCGCTACGCTCGACGGTCTCCGCCAGTCCGGGGATGCTCAGGCACCCCTCCTCCTCCTTCACCGCGCCCTCCTCCTCGACGATCTCGGGGTTCACGAGAACGCCGGGCGAGATCCCCTCCTGGCGCACGTCGTACACGAAGAGGCGGATCGGCACCCCCACCTGGGGCGCCGCGAGGCCGATGCCGTCCGCGTCGTACATCGTCTCCTGCATGTCGGCGGCGAGCCGGCGGACCTCATCGTCGATCTCCGTCACGGGGGCGCATTTCTCCCGCAGGACGGGGTCTCCGTAGAGGCGGATGTCGAGGATCACGGCCGGGCCACGCGTCGAACGTGGACCGCTAGTTGACTCTTCCGATCTTGGAGCGCTCGACTTCGACCCGGGTGTCGCCGCTCTTGATCGTCACGATGTCGTTCGTGAGGTGGACGATCTCGCCCACGATGCCGCCGATCGTCGAGACCTTGTCCCCCCGCTTGAGGTTCTTGACCATCTCCTGGTGCTCCTTCTGCTGCTTCCGCTGCGGACGGAAGAAGATGAAGTAGAAGATGGCGATGAATCCGAACATCATCATCATGGTGGCGGCCGGATTCGCCGTCCCTCCCTCGGGGGAGGCCATGAGGTTCAGGATCAGCATGGTCCGTCCTCACCTTCCTGTTCGGTCTGTTCGGTCGCGGGGCGCGGGGAACCGCGCCGGTAGGTGGAGAGCCAGTCGTCGGCCCAGCGGTCGTATTCGCCCCGGAGGATCGCCGCGCGCGCCTGTGAAGTCAATCGGATCAGGAAGCGCACGTTGTGCAGCGAGAGGAGCCGCAGGCCGAGCAGTTCGTTGCTCACGAAGAGGTGCCGCAGGTAGGCGCGGCTGTAGTCGGTGCAGCAGGGGGCATCGCACGTCTCGTCGAGCGGGGCGGGATCGGACGCGAAGCGGGCGCCCTTGATGTTGAGGCGGCCCTCGGCCGTGAACGCGGTGCCGTTGCGCCCGTTCCGGGTCGGCGCCACGCAGTCGAACATGTCCACGCCGCGCCGCACCGCCTCGAGGACGTCGTCGGGATAGCCGACGCCCATCAGGTAGCGCGGCCGGTCGGGGGGAAGCGCGGGTTCGATGGTGTCGAGCACGCGGTGCGTCACCTCCTTCTCCTCGCCCACCGAGAGTCCGCCGATCCCGACGCCCGGCCACTCGCCCAGGGCGAGCGTGCGTTCGACGGATTCGAGGCGAAGGTCCGCGAAGGAGGCGCCCTGGACGATGGGAAAGAGGAGCCCGTCCCCTGCGGGATCCGCATCCCGATGGGCGTCCCGATGCGCATCCCTCAGCGCTTCGTGACTCGCCCGGCACCGCGCGAGCCAGGCGAGCGTGCGTTCGACCGCGGTCCGCGCGGCCTCGGGGGAGGACTCGCCGGGGGGACATTCGTCGAACGCCATGCGGATGTCGGAGCCGATCGCGGCCTGGATCTCCATCGAGAGTTCCGGCGTGAGCCGGTGCAGGCTCCCATCGAGGTGGCTGCGGAAGGTGACGCCCTCGTCGTCGATCCGGTTGATGCGGGCGAGGGAGAAGACCTGGTACCCGCCCGAATCGGTGAGGATGGGACCCTCCCATCCCATGAACCGGTGGAGTCCGCCGAGTCCTTCGAGGACGCGCGTGCCCGGCCTCAGGTAGAGGTGATAGGCGTTCCCCAGGAGGACCTCGACCCCCGCTTCGCGGAGTTCGTCCGGGGTGAGCGACTTCACCGTCCCCAGCGTCCCGACCGGCATGAAGCACGGGGTGTGGATCGTGCCGCGCGCCAGGCGGAGCGTCGCGGCGCGCGCCCGCCCGCTCGTGCCGTCGACGCTGAAGCGCCCGCGGTCCGCGGGTCCGGTCGCCGAATCCGCCTCGGGAATCGGTTTCATGCGATGAGCATCGCGTCGCCGTAGGAGTAGAAGCGGTATCGCTCGCGGATCGCGTGGGCGTAGGCCGCGAGCGTGAGTTCCCGGCCCGCGAACGCCGCGACGAGCATGAGCAGGCTGGAGCGCGGAAGGTGGAAGTTCGTCACGAGCGCGTCCACCGCGCGGAAGGTGTACGGGGGACGGATGAAGAGGTCCGTCCACCCCCGCCCCGGCTCGAAGGGGCCGCCCGCGGCGACGGTCTCCAGCACGCGGCAGGAGGTCGTGCCGACGGCGAACACGCGCCCGCCCGCCGCCCGCGTCGCGTTCAGCGCCTCCGCCGCGGAGGGGGAGAAGCTGTACGCCTCGCGCGCCACCTCGTGCTCGTCGATCCGGTCCGCGGTCACGGGACGGAAGGTGCCGAACCCGACGTGGAGCGTGAGGGATACGAGGCGGACCCCGCGCGCCTCGATCGCCGCGAGCATCTCCCGCGTGAAGTGGAGCCCCGCCGTCGGCGCGGCGACGCTCCCGGACGGCGCCGAGTACACGGTCTGGTAGCGCTCCCGATCCTCGGCGTCGTCGCGCGTCTCCCGCTCGCCGCCCGTGTCGTCGCGGACGATGTACGGGGGCAGGGGGACGCGGCCGTGGCGCTGGATCAGGCTCCACGGGTCGCCGTCGCCGGCCAGCCGCACGAGGCGGGTGCCGTCGGGCGCGGAGTCGAGGATCTCGACGGCGAATCCGTCCGCGATGTCCACGGTGCGGCCGGGCTTGAGCTTGCCGCCGGGGCGGACCATCGCGCGCCAGAGGCGGGTGTCCGCCTCGTCGAAGGGGGCGAAGGGCGGGAGCTGGTCGGACTCGGGGCGGACGAGGAGGACCTCGGCGCGGGCGCCGGTCGGCTTGCGGCCCAGCAGCCGGGCCGGGAAGACGCGGCTGTCGTTGACGACGACGGCATCGCCGGCGGAGAGCCGCTCGAGCAGCGCGGGAAAGGCCGCGTCCGTGAAGCGGCCGCGCGCGCGGTCGAGCACGAGGAGGCGGCTGCCGTCGCGCCGCGCGGCCGGGCGGGCCGCGATCAGCTCGGCGGGCAACTCGTAGTCGTACGCCTCCGTCCGGCCCGCCCGCTCATCCGTCATCGCCGAACAGCGCACCCTGTGCCCCGCCCTCCGGCCCCTCCCGTTCGCTCGGGAGGGCGTAACCGAAGCGCTCGTACGCCTTCCGGGTGGCCACGCGGCCGCGCGACGTGCGCTGCATGTATCCGTTCTGGATCAGGTACGGCTCGTAGACCTCCTCGAGCGTCCCCGCGTCTTCGCCCACCGCGACCGCGAGGGAGGCGAGCCCGACCGGCCCCCCCTCGAAGGTCTCGATGATCGCCTTCAGCACGCGCGCATCCATCTCATCGAGGCCGTACTCGTCGACGTTGAGCAGCGTGAGGCCCTTCTCCGCCGTCGCGGAATCGATCGTGCCCTCGCTCCGCACCTGCGCGTAGTCGCGGACGCGGCGCAGGAGGCGGTTCGCGATGCGGGGGGTGCCGCGCGCGCGGCGGGCGATCTCCACGGCGCCGCCGGGCGTGATCGGGATGTCGAGGAGGCTCGACGAGCGGGTGACGATGCGCGTGAGCTCCTCCGGCGGGTAGTAGCCGAGGCGCTCGACGACGCCGAAGCGGGCGCGCATCGGGGCGGTCAGGAGCCCGAAACGGGTCGTCGCGCCCACGAGCGTGAAGCGCTCGAGCTTCATCGAGAAGGTCTCCACGCGAGGTCCGTCGCCGAGTCGGATCTCGATGCGGTAGTCCTCCATCGCCGGATAGAGGAACTCCTCGATCACGGGCCGGAGGCGATGGATCTCGTCGATGAAGAGGATCCCGCGCGGCGGGAGGTTCGTGAGCAGGCCCGCGAGGTCGCCCGGCTTCTCGAGCACGGGGCCGGACGTGAGCTTGATCCCGACGCCGAGTTCGCCGGCGAGGAGGAGCGCGAGCGTCGTCTTCCCGAGGCCCGGCGGGCCGTAGAAGAGGGTGTGGTCGAGCGCTTCCTCGCGGCCGAGCGCCGCCTCCACGAAGACGGAGAGGCTCTCCTTGACCCGCGCCTGGCCGATGAACTCGTCGAGCCGCTGCGGGCGCAGCGAGGCGTCCGGACGCTCGTCGCTCTCGAGGGTCTCGGGCGTCGTGATCTCCGTACGCGGAGGGGTCCCGCCGCCGGCGTCGCCCGCGTCGCCCTGGTTCCGCGTGTCGCCGGACCGGCCCGGCGGCCCCGGCGCCGTCATACGTGCCTCAGCGCGCGGCGCACGAGTTCCTCGGCGCCGACGTCCGGGTCCCCGGCCTGCGCGAGCCCCTGCAGGGCGCGGCTGACGGCCTTCTCGCTCTGGGAGCGCGGGTAGCCGAGGCCGCGCAGGGCCTGCACGGCCGCCGCGGCGACCCCATCGCCGGACACGGGGTCGTCACCCACGTCGCCGAGGTCGTCGAGCTTGTCCGCGAGTTCGATCACGATGCGCTCGGCGGTCTTCTTGCCCACGCCGCTCACGGTCTGGAGCGTGCGGTGGTCCTTGGCCC
Organism: Gemmatimonadales bacterium; assembly: GCA_009840115.1. Lineage (GTDB taxonomy): Bacteria > Gemmatimonadota > Gemmatimonadetes > Palauibacterales > Palauibacteraceae > Palauibacter > Palauibacter irciniicola. Next base: position 21,643 of record VXOJ01000022.1, read on the forward strand.
GGATCGCGCGCACGACGCGTTCGGGCCGGAGCGCCCCGAGGATCGCGAGAGCGAGCCGCGGGCCCACGCCGCTCGGGACGCGGAGCCGCTGGAAGAGTTCGCGGTCGCGGGCGGTCTCGAACCCGAACAGCTCGAAGGCGTCGTCGCGCACGACGAGGACGGTGTGCAGTTCGACCTCGGATCCCTCGGGCGGAAGGCGTCCGGCGAGCCCGAGCGGCACGCCGATCTCGTAGCCGACGCCGTCGCCCGTGAGGACCTCGACGACGCCCTCCGCGCGCCCGATGAGTTCGCCCCGGAGCCGCCGGATCACCGGATGGGCCCGCCGAGGAGGTGGCAGAGCGCGACCGCGCAGCCGTCCGCCGCATCCGCCGGACGCGGTGGCTCGCCGAGCCGCAGATGGTGCTTGACCATGAAGCCGACCTGCTCCTTGCTCGCGGCGCCCGTCCCCACGACGCGCTTCTTGACCTCGCGCGGCGCGTACTCGTGCACCGGCAGACCCCGCAGCGCCGCCGCGAGCACGAGCACGCCGCGGGCGTGCCCGAGCACGAGCGCCGTGCGCGCGTTCCGTCCGTGAAAGGCGCTCTCGACCGCGACGCACGTCGGCTCGAGCCGGTCGATGAGTTCGAGCGCCGCCGTATGGATCTCCACGAGGCGCCGGGGAAGATCCTCTCCGCGCGGCCGCACGACGCCGCATTCGATGAGGCGATGCGCGGGCCCTTCCGGGCGGCGCCCTTCGACGAAGCCGTATCCGGTCGCCCGCGTGCCCGGGTCGACGCCCAGCACCTTCAGGGAGCCGCTCAGCCCGCCCCCTCCGCCTCCTCCAGATCCACGTTCGTGTTCACCTTCAGCACGTCGTCATGCTCGTCGAGCGCGTGCAGAACGGCGAGCACCTTCTCCGCGTCGCGCCCCGCCAGCTTCACCGTGTTGCTGGGCACCATCGCGAGTTCCGCCTCCTCGACCGGAAGGCCGGCGTCGCGCAACGAACCGAGGACGTCGTGGAAGTCGGGCGCCGTCGTCGTCACCACGTACGTCCCGTCCTCGGACTCGAAGTTCTCCGCCCCCGCCTCGAGCGCCGCGTCGAGCGCCGCGTCCTCGTCGCACTCGTCGGCGGACACGAGGATCTGGCCCTTGCGTTCGAACATCCACGCGACGGAACCGCTCTGGCCCAGGTTGCCGCCCCGCTTGTCGAGCAGGTGCCGGAGTTCGGCCAGCGTGCGGCGGGGGTTGTCCGTCAGGCACTCGAGGTAGAGCGCCGCGCCGCCCGGGGCGTAGCCCTCGTGCGTGACCTCCTCGAAGCTCGCGCCCGGCAGGTCCCCCGTCCCGCGCCGCACCGCGCGGTCGATGTTGTCGGCCGGCATCCGCTGGCTCTTCGCGTTGTCGATCGCGGTCCGCAGGCGCGGATTGAAGTCCGGGTCTCCCCCGCCTTCCCGCGCCGCCACGGCGATCTCGCGACCGAGCTTGGAGAAGAGCTTCCCCCTGGCCTGGTCGGTCACCGCCTTCTGGCGCTTGATCTTCGACCACTTCGAATGGCCCGCCACCGGCTACCGCCCGCTCGTGTCCTGGTCCTCGTCCGCTAGTCGTCGTCGCGCTGCGACTCGGCGATCACCTTCTCCTGAACATGCGGAGGAACCTGCTCGTACGCAGCCAGGCTGCGCGTGTGCGTCGCCTTTCCGTGCGTCAGGGAGCGCAGCGCGGCGGAGTACTTGTAGAGTTCGGCCTGGGGCACGTGGGCCTTCACGACCTGCCGCCGCCCCTTCGAGTCCATGCCGAGCACGCGGCCCCGCCGCTGGTTGAGGTCTCCCATCACCTCGCCCATGTATTCCTCGGGCGTCTCGACCTCGATTTCCATGATCGGCTCGAGGATCACGGGGTTCGCGTCCCTCGCCACCTTCTGGAAGGCGATGGATCCCGCGATCTGGAAGGCGATGTCCGAGCTGTCGACGGAGTGATGCGAGCCGTCGTAGCACTCGGCCTGGAAGTCGACGAGCGGGTAGCCGGCGAGGACGCCCCGGTTCGAGGCCTCCCCGATCCCCTTCCCCACGGCCGGGACGAACTTCGTCGGGATCACGCCGCCCTTGATCGAGTCGACGAACTTGTATCCTTCCCCGCGCGGCAGCGGGCTGAGCCGGATGTGGCAGTCGCCGAACTGTCCGCGCCCGCCCGACTGCTTCTTGTGGCGCCCCTGCCCCTCCGCCGTCCTCGTGATCGTCTCGCGGTAGGCGATGTTCGGCTGGTGCGTGTCCACGTTGACCCCGTACTTCCGGGTCAACTTCGCCAGCGAGATGTTGAGGTGGATCTCCCCGAGCCCGCGGATGATCGTCTGTCCGCGCTCCGGGTCGTACCCGGAGGAGAAGGTCGGGTCCTCCTCGTGCAGCTTCGCGAGGCCGGCGCCGATCTTGTCCTCGTCGGCCCGCGTGCGGGCGGTGACGGCGAGGGAGAGATCGGGTTGGGGCCATTCGATGCCGCCGAACGAGAGCCGGCTCCCGCTGTCGCAGAGCGTGTCCCCGGTGTGCGTGTCCTTGAGCTTGGTCACGACCCCGATGTCGCCGGGGTTCAGCGCCTCCACGTCGATGCGGCGCTCCCCGTGCGGAATCGCGAGGTGCGCGATGCGCTCGCTCGCGGAACGGTCGGGGTTCGCGAGCGTGACGCCGTTCGTGATCCGGCCGGAGAAGACGCGGAAATAGCTCAGGTCGCCGACGTGGGGTTCGGACGTCGTCTTGAAGACGAGCGCCGCCGTGGGAGACGCGGCTCCCGGCTCCAGCGACACTTCGCCGTCTCCGTCGCGCGCGGTCCGCGGGGCGGCCCGATCGGGCGACGGGAAGAGTTCCACGATGCGGTCCATGAGGGCCGGCACTCCCGCGCTCGTCTGGCACGAACCGCAGAACACGGGGACGATGTCGCCGGAGCGCATCGCCTCCGCGAACACTTCGCCGAGCCGGCCGGGGTCGAGGTCCTCTCCCTCGAAGTAGGCCTCGAGCAGGTCGTCGTCCCCCGACACGATCGCCTCGATGAGTTCCTCCCTGAGGTCCTCCACCTCCGACGCGACGTCGGCGGGCGCATCGGCCGCGGTGGCCGCCCCCTTGTCCCCTCCCTTGGAGGCGTGGGCCTGCATCGTGAGGAGGTCAACGAAGCCGCTGAAGTCGGCGCCCGCCCCGATGGGGACGTGGACCGGCATCGCCGCCGAGGAGAGTTCCTCCCGGATCTGGGCGAGCGTGCTGCGGAAGTCCGCGTTGTCCCGGTCCATCATCGAGACGAAGACGGCGCGCGGCAGGCTCGCGGCGTCCGCGGCGGCCCACGTCTTCTCCGTCCCGACTTCGACGCCGGAGATCGCGTCGATGACGCAGATGCCGGCGTCCGCCACGCGAATTCCCGCCACGACCTCGCCCAGGAAGTCCAGGTAGCCGGGGGTGTCGATGAGGTTGATCCGCGCGCCGTTCCGGACGGCGTGGGCGACGGCGAGGTTGATCGAGATCTTCTGGCCCGTCTCTTCCGGCGTGAAGTCGGTGAGCGCGTTCCCCTTCTGGACATCGCCCTTCCGGGTGGTCCCGCCGGCGATGTAGCACATCGCGTCCACGAGCGTCGTCTTTCCGGCTCCTCCGTGCCCGAAGAAGACGACGTTGCGAAGGTTCCGCGTTTCATATTCAGAGGCGGCAGACGCCATGTATACCTCCCGTACTCTTCCGCCTGGGATGACACCGGGACTGGCGGCCCGCGACAGGCGCTTTGCTACGGCCACGGGCCGCTCCGTGCGTGACGCCCCCGGCCGGGGGGTCGCGCGGGGCGGACATTGTAGAAACCGGCGGCGAAAAACTCTAGTGGGTGCGGGTCTTCTTGCGCGTGCCCTGTGTCTGCTGGTACTGCCGGCTCACCTCGTCGAGGAAGGCGCGTTCGCGGGCCGAGAGCGAGTCCATGCCGCTGGCGCGGATCTTGTCGAGGATCCGGTCCACCTCATCCAGGGAGTCCCCGTCCGCCCGGCGGCGGCGGCGCGGGGTGGGGTCCGGCGGCGGCGCGGCGCGGCGCTTCCTCCCGCGCGGGGCCACCGGCCGTTCCTTGTAGAGGAAGCGGTTGGCGAGGCGGCCGATGCGGTCTCCGTAGCGGAGATGGACGAACCCGGTCACGAGTCCGCCGAGGTGCGCCCAGTGCGCCACCCCGTCCGCCGACCCCTGTACGGTCGAGAGGAGGGTGAAGGCCCCGAGCGCGGCCACGAACCACTTCGCCGGCACGGGAAAGACGAAGTAGAGGTAGATCTTCGCGTCCGGCCAGTTGAGGGCGAAGGCCACGAGGATGCCGAAGATGGCGCCCGACGCGCCGACCATGATCGTCGGCCCCGTGAGCGAGTAGAGCAGGACGGAGAAGGCCGCCGCCCCGAGCCCGGTCACGAGATAGAAGCGGAGGAAGAACCGGCTGCCCCACTTCTGTTCGAGCGGCGGCCCGAAGAAGAAGAGGGCGAGCATGTTCATGAACACGTGCATGAAGCCGCCGTGCACGAACATGTAGGTGACGATGGTCCACGGGCGCGTGAGGAAGCCGGGGACGGCGAAGCCGAGCCAGTCGACGGCTCCGACGGGCACGATCCGCATCGCCATGAGGAGGAAGATCGCGAAGTTCGCGATCATGAGGCGCATCACCCAGCGGCTCATCGGGAAGCCGTGGCCGAAGCGGATCCCACCGGTCCGGTAGGCGGGCCGTCTCATCATCACGCCCCCACCTCGCCGCCGCCCTGGAGGTCGATGGCGGAGGCCAGCCGCTCGTCGCGCTCCGCGCGCTCGATCGCCAGCCGCAGGAGACGGTCGATGAGTTCGGGATAGGACACGCCGCTCGCCTCCCAGAGCTTGGGGTACATGCTGATCCGGGTGAAGCCCGGAAGCGTGTTGATCTCGTTCACCACCACTGAACCCGCCGGGATCGGGCCGCAAGCCTCCGTCGCGAGGAAGAGGTCGACCCGCGCCATCCCCTCGCAGCATAGCACGCGGAAGGCGCGCACGGCGATCTCGCGGGCCCGCGCCGTGGTCTCGGCATCGAGGTCCGCGGGGATGATCAGGTCCGCGCCATCGTGATCCAGGTATTTCGCCTCGTAGGAGTAGAAGGCGTGCGTGGGGGCGATCTCCCCCGGGACCGAGGCTTCGGGGGTCTCGTTCCCGAGCACGGAGAGTTCGATCTCACGGCCCCGGATCGTCCGCTCGAGGAGCACCTTGGTGTCGAAGGAGAAGGCCTCGTCGAGCGCCCGCCGGTAGTCGGGGTCCGTCTCGACCTTCGACACGCCGACGGACGACCCCATGTTCGCCGGCTTCACGAAGATCGGGGCGTCGAGGGCGGCCACGGCCTCCTCCCACGAGGGGGCCTCGTGCCGGGAGAGGACGGTGATGAAGGGCGCGACGGGCACGCCGGCGTCGCGCAGCAGCCGCTTGGCCACGTCCTTGTCCATGCACACGGCCGAGCCAAGCACCCCGGGCCCCACGAACGGGAGGTGCGCGAGCCGCAGCAGTCCCTGCACGGTGCCGTCCTCGCCGAAGGGGCCGTGCAGGACGGGAAAGATGACGTCGAGTTCCGGCAACTCGGCGGGCTCCGGAGCCCCCCCCCCGCCGGGCCGGGCCCCGGGCGGGGGGGGGGGGGCGCGCGGCGAGAGGGGACACCAGGGCCGCTACAGGACCGGTGGAGTGCGGTGGGGGGGGGATCTTTAATA
>VXOJ01000068.1 GCA_009840115.1 Gemmatimonadales bacterium
TCCGCCACGCACAAGCGACTTTCCCCGAGAACCCGTTTATCCACGGCCTGCTAGGCTGCGGGTCGCTCGCCGCTCAAGACCCGGCACACGGCGGCAGGAACCCCGAAATAGCCGCGGGACTCCCGCGTATGGGCTATCGTAGACCGCAGCCTCCTCGGAGAAAGGGCCATCACGCGTGCTCGATCCAGTCACAGCTTCCCCCCACCGCCCCGAGAGTGCGGTCATCTCCGCCCTCCGTGGCCTTCAGGGACGCGCCACCCTGGGCGATGTCGTCTCCGCCACCGGATTGCCGGACCACGAGGCCGAGGTCGCCCTGAGGTCTCTCCTCGAGACGCGCCGCGGCCACCTCGAGGTCTCCGATTCGGGCGACCTCCTCTACCGGTTCGATCCCCGGCTCATCGCGCGTGACGCGGAACCGTTCCGGGCGCGCTTCCGCAGAGTCGCCTGGTCGGCCTTCAAGGTCGGCTTCAAGATCTGGACGGCGGTCATGCTGGTCGCCTACTTCGTCGTCTTCGTCCTGCTCCTGATCGCGCTGCTGACCGCCAACCGCGACGGCCGCGGCTCCGGCGGGCGCCGGGGCTTCAGCCTGGGGGACTTCTTCATCCTCCACTGGCTTCTCGGGGGACGCGGGTGGGACCGGAGGGGCCTCTACTACGGCGACAGCCACGCCAGGCGGCTCCCGAAAGACGCCCGTCCGCCCTTCTACAAGAAGGTCTTCGCCTTCATCTTCGGCCCGGAGGAGCCCAGGCCGACGCAACTGCAGAAGGATCGCACGGTTATCCAGTTGATCCAGGCGCGGAAGGGCGTCCTGACATCTTCGGAACTGATCGAGCACACCGGCCTGCCGATCGACGACGCCGTCGAAGAAATGGGACGCCTCACCGGCGCCTACGGAGGCGACCCCAGGGTGTCTGACGCGGGCGAGGTCGTGTACGCCTTCCCCGAACTCATGCGAAGCGCCCACGGGAAGGTCCGCGCGCGCGAGCCCAAACCGGCATGGATGCGGCTGGAATACCCGAAGAAGCTGACGGGCAACAGCGGCGGGGCCAACGTCGGCATCGGCGCCATGAACGGCTTCAACCTGGCGATGGCGAGCGTGCTCGGGCTTCCCTCGTCGTTCGATCCGGTCATGTTCTACGGACTCGGCGTGATACCTTTCACGTTCAGCAGCCTCTTCTTCGCGATCCCCATCGCCCGCTCGCTGGCACTGAGAGGAGAGAATCGCGCGCGCATGCGACGCAACGTGCGGCGCCTGCTCGTGGGCCTGGTCTACGCCCGCAGCGTCGGGACCGTCCGGTGGGTCGCGGCCGGCGACGCGATCCGCCACGTGACGCGCACGCTCGAGGAGCGGCAGGTGCCGCCGAAGCTGATCCTGGCGGAGCTGGAGCGCCTCGCCGCCGAGTTCGGCGCGGAGGTGGAGGCAGGGGATGAAGGATTCACGTATCGCTTCCCCGCGATACGCGCGACCTTCGTCGAGGCGGAGTTCATGCGGCGCCGGCTGAAGCTCCAGGATCAGCGTCTCGGCCCCATCGTCTACGCAACCTCCGACACCGCCGCGGAGGCCTCGCGACGAGACATGGCCGCCTTCGACCGCGAACTCGAAGGAGCCCGGCTCGACCTCTCCGGCTACCTCCCTTCCCCCACCCGGACAGGCTTCGAGGAGGACTTCGAGGTGGTCATGGACCCGGCCACTGCGAGGACCTAGAGGACTACCAGGCGATGGCGTGGCCGTCGCGTCGCGGGTCCGACCCCCCGGAGAGGGCGCCCGTCTCGGCGTCGCGGTGCACCGCCTGCACGCCGCCCAGATTGCCGGGTTCCCCGAGGTAGTGGCCGCGTTCCACCAGTTCCTCGTAGACCCGGGGCGGGAACCCCGCTTCCAGGTAAGTCACGGAGTCCTCCGGGATCGGTGTCCGCCCCCCGCCCCGGTTCACGCACATGCGCGGCGAGGCGATCGCGAGCTGCATGTCCATGCCCGCCACCGCGAGCTTTGTGATGACCTGACCCACCGTCTGCGGGATCGTGTAGCCGCCCTGCGCGCCGACCGCCGCGAAGAGGTCGCCGTCCCGCATCATGATGCACGGCGTCATCACCCCCTTGGCGCGCTTCCCGCCCTCCAGGTGGTTCACGTGTCCCTCCTCCAGCACGAAACCGAACATGTGGCCGTTGTTGAGGAAGATCCCGGTGTCGCCGGCGATCACGCCGCTCCCGTACGCGCTCACGAGCGACTGTGTGAAGGCAACCGCGTTCCCCCAGCGGTCGACGGTGGACAGGCTCGTCGTTCCGTAGAACGGAAGCGGGGCCCCGGAGAAGGAGGCGACGCGCACGGGATCGATCTTCGTGCGCTGTTCGTCGGCGTACTCCCGGGAGATGATCATGTCCACGGGAATGTCCGCGTCCTCCTTCCCGGTGTTGTAGCGGTCGTCGTCGGCGAGGGCGAGCTTCATCGCTTCGAGCCAGAGATGGACGAACTCCGATCCGTACAGGTCCATGTTCGCGAGGTCGAACCCGTCCATGATGTTCAGCGCCTGGAACATCGACATCCCGCAGGAGCCCGGGGGCATGGCGTGCAGATCGTATCCCTGGAACGTCGTGCGGATCGGCTCCCTCCACTCGACCTCGTACGATTCCAGATCCGCCTTCGTGAGGTGGCCGCCGTTCTCGGCCAGGAAGGCAACGATGCGGTCCGCGAGTTCGCCCCTGTAGAGGTCGTCCGCTCCCGCGCGGGCGAGGTGTCGCATGCTCGCCGCGAGCTCCGGCTGCCGGATGATCTCGCCCATGCGCGGCGGGCGGCCGTTGGGGAAGAACACGCGCGTCGTCGACGGGAAGCGGCTCAGCTTGTCCGCGCTCGACTGCGTGTACCGCTCGTCGAACTTCGAGAACACGAAGCCGTCCTCGGCGAGCTGGATCGCGGGCTCGAGCAGGTCGCCGAGGCTCATCGTGCCGTAGCGCTCCAGCGCGGCGGCCCACCCCTTGAAGGCCCCGGGCACGATCGGCGCCTTGTAGCCCAGCGCGAAGTCGTCGAGCGTCATCGTCTCCGGCGATGAGGCGGCAGGCGACCTGCCGAGCGCGTCCAAACCGACGACGCGGTTCTCCTCGGCCAGGTAGATGAGCATGTAGCCGCCGAAGCCGCCGATCCCGGACATGTAGGGATCCGACACGTTCAGCGTGGCGCACGCGGCGACCATCGCGTCGATCGCGTTCCCTCCCCGCATCATGGTCTGCGTGCCGGCGAGGGACGCGTAGTAGTCGGAGCAGGCCGTCACGCCGGTGCGGCCCCACACGGTGCCGTGCGCGGGCCCGGCCAGGCCGGGGACATGCGCGTAGTCGCCGGAGCCCCACTGCCCGGAGGTGAGGGGCGGGGCGGCGGACGTCTCGGGGGCACGGCAGGCGACGAGGCCCGATCCGGCGGCGGCCGCGGCGGAGGTGGCGAGGAAGTCTCGGCGTTTCATCGGACGGCTCCTTGCGGGGGGATCGCAGACTTCGATCCTAGATCCGCGCCGGCCGATCGTTCAAGACGCCTACAGCTTGATGTCGCCGCCGGGGTCCCGCCGTCTCAGACGCCGGAGCACGTCTTCCGCCTCCCTCAGGCGGGCGCGGCGCGCTTCCTCGTCCCGCGTCGCCGCAGTCCAGTCCGGCCGACCGTCCGTCTCCGGCACGCGCAGCACGGCTCCTTCGCGGCTCCCGGCGGGGAGCGTCGCAATGGGCACGTCCTCGGTGCGTTCGTCCCCGTCGCGGATGAGAACGGCGGCGGACCCCTCCACGCGGTCGACGACCCAGAGGTGCTCCGCTGGCCGGCTCAATCGTCGAACACGACGACGGCCCCGACTTCGCGGCCGAACGAAACGTCGTAGTCGCCGCTCTCGCGCCCCTGCACGGAAACGTGGCCGTGCCAATCCGTGCGGAACACGGTCGCGCCCGACGCTTCGTAGGCCCGAAGGGCGGCCGGCCGCGGATGGCCGTAACTGTTGCGGCCCACCGAGATGACGACGACCCGAGGTCGAGCGGCGTTCAGAAACTCCCGCGTGAAGCCGTTGTCGCTGCCGTGGTGCGGCGCCTTGAGCAGCGCCACCTCGCGGACGGCCCCCTGGTTCATCAGGTGAGTCAACTGCCGTACTTCCGAATCACCGCTGAGGAAGGCCCGGAACTCTCCGAACCGCACGAGCAGGGTGACGGAGCGGTCGTTGTGGTCCGCGGTCCCCCGCGGGAGCAGCGGCAGCACGTCGATCTCGACCTCGCCGAGCGTGAGCGTGCGAGGCGAGGCCTCCAGGTAGGTGATCTCCGGCCGCGCGTCGAGGGCAGCGAGGAGCCGCCGGTAGGTCTGCGTCGTGTGCGGCTCCCCGTTGTCCATGTAGAAGCGTACCGGGAACGCCGCGATGACGCCGGCCATGCCGCCGATGTGGTCCGCGTGCGGGTGCGTCGCGACGAGCAGATCGATCTCGCTCACGCCGAACCGCCGCAGGAGCGGGACGATGTTGTCGCGCCCCGCGTCCACGAGCGCGGTCCGGCCACCCGGCGCCTGGATGAGGACGGCATCCGCCTGTCCGACATCGAGGAACGTGATGCGCAGAACGGAGTCCGGATCGACCGTCGGGGCGCGCGGGGCCTCCGCCAAGACCGGCGCGGCGAGGAGCGTGGCAAGGAAGGCGACGGCAAGTACCCGGCGAAGCCGCTCCCGGCCCCGCCTTACCGGCGGCTCTTGTGTGGTCCCGAAGCACATGCCGGCCAAGTAAGCCGCCCCCTCGTGGCGGGACAAGTGGGGCGTCGCGGCATCGCGGCATTGCCTTGCGCGGCGGGCTTCGCGGGAATCACTGTTCTGATGTTCCGTTTTCCGCAGTTTTCGCCGTCACTCCGGAGGTTCCGATGGCGTTCCAGTCGAAGTCCCCACGGTCCGTGCGCTTCTCCGTCACCCGTTTCCTCACCCTTCTTTTGCCCCTGTCGCTCGCCGCGGGAGCGCTGTTCCCGGCCAACGCGGCCGCCCAGACGGCTTCGGAACGAGCGGTCGCCGCGGCGTCCGGGCTGGAGTTCCGCGAACTGGGGCCGGCGATCATGGGCGGGCGGGTGTCCGACCTCGCGGTCGTGGAGAGCGACCCGCGCATCTTCTACGTCGGCCTCGGCGCGGGCGGGGTGTGGAAGACGACGAATGACGGCATGACTTGGGACCCCGTGTTCGACGACCAGCCCACCTCCTCGGTCGGTGCCATCAGCGTCGCGCCCTCGAACCCCAACCACGTGTGGGTCGGGACCGGCGAGCCCGCGAACCGCCAGAGTTCGCCGTGGGGGGTCGGGGTCTTCAAGTCGACGGACGCGGGCGGGACGTGGACGCACGTGGGGCTCGAGGACACGCGCCACATCAGCAGGATCAAGATCGATCCGCGGGATCCCGACGTCGTGTACGTGGGGGCCGTCGGCCACCTGTGGGGACCGAACGAGGAGCGCGGCCTCTTCAAGACGACCGATGGCGGGGCAACGTGGGAGAACATCCTCTACATCGACGAGCACACCGGGATCATCGACCTCGTCATGGACCACAACGACCCGAACACCCTCTTCGCGGCCATGTACCAGCGGCAGCGCACGGGATTCGGGTTCGCGGCGGGCGGCGGCGGGTCGGGCCTCTGGCGCACGACGGACGGCGGGGAGAACTGGACCCGCCTCGAGGAGGGGCTTCCGGAGGGCGAGCTCGGCCGCATCGGGCTGGACATCTACCGGCGCGACGGCAACCTCGTGTACGCGATCGTCGAGGCGCACGAGGGCCAGGGCGTGTATCGCTCCACGGACCGTGGCGAGACGTGGGAGTTCATGAGCGACCGCAACCCGCGTCCCATGTACTTCTCTCTCATCCGGATCGACCCCAACAACCCGGAGCGGATCTACCTGGGCGGCGTCCAGTCATCGGCCTCGGACGATGGCGGGCGCACCTGGTGGCCGGGGAACGCGACGGACCAGATCCACTCCGACCACCACGCCCTCTGGATCAATCCCCACAACTCGAACCATCTCATCAACGGCAACGACGGCGGGCTCGCCTTCTCGCGCGACGGGTCCGTCACCTGGCGCTCGATCCGGAACATGGCGATCGGCCAGTTCTACGAGATCGACGTCGACATGAGCGACCCGTACAACGTGTGCGGCGGGCTGCAGGACAACGGGAACTGGTGCGCGCCGCACCGGACGCAGTCCACCTGGGGCGTCCGCAACCGCGAATGGACGCACATGTGGTTCGGCGACGGGTTCCACAACCACTCCGACCCCGAGGACCCGAACATCATGTTCTCGGAGTCGCAGGGCGGGAACATGGCGCGCATCGACGTGGCCACGCGCGAGGGGCAGTCGATTCGGCCCGTGCCGCGCCCGACGGGAGATGAAACGGAGGACGCGGAGCCGCGCCGCTACCGGTTCAACTGGGACTCGCCGTTCGCGATCTCCCGGCACGACCGGGCGACGATCTACCTGGGCGGCAACCACCTGTTCCGGTCGAGGGATCGGGGGCTGAACTGGGAGGAGGCGAGCCCGGATCTCACGAAGCAGATCGACCGCGACACGCTGGAGATCATGGGCCGGGTGGTAACGGACGAGACGCTCTCGGACAACGACGGCATCGCCTCATACGGAAACATCACGGCGCTCGCCGAATCGAAACACTCTCCGGACGCCCTCTACGTGGGGACGGATGACGGAAACCTGCAGGTGACGCTCGATGGTGGCGCGACGTGGACGAACGTCATCGACGAGGTTCCGGGCGTGCCGCCGCGAACCTACGTGAGCCGCCTCGAAACGTCGTACGCGGCGGACGGACGGGTGTACGTGACGTTCGACGGCCACCGGAACGACGACTACGCGCCCTACGCCTACGCGAGCGAGGACCACGGCGCGAGCTGGCGGCGGATCACGGCGGGCCTCCCGGACGGCTGGTCCGTCAACGTGATCCGGGAGCATCCGCGGAACCCGAACCTCCTCTTCGTCGGGAACGAGATCGGCATCTATATGTCGATCGACCGTGGCGAGTCGTGGGCGCGGATGGTGAACAACCTCCCCGTGGCCGCCGTGGACGACATCGCGATCCACCCGCGCGAGAACGACCTCGTCGTGGGGACGCACGGGCGCAGCATCTGGATCCTGGACGACATCGCGCCGCTGGAGGAGATGTCCGCGGATGTGTTCGCCTCCGACTTCCGCCTCTTCGGCGCGCGGCGCGGCACGATGTGGTCGATGGGGATGGACTGGCCGTTCCAGCCAGCGACGTTCATCGCGCCCAACCCGCCGGCCGGGATCCCGCTCCGTTACTACGTCGGCGACGGCGTGGACGCGAGCGGGGCGAGCCTCGAGGTGCTCGACGGAGACGACGTGCTGCGCACGATGGAGGTGGGCGGCGAGGCGGGGGTGAATGAAGTGCTGTGGGACTTCCGGGTGGACCCGGCCTTCGATGCGGCAGGCGGTGGGGGAGGCTTCTCGCGTGGACCGCCGCAGGGCGCGGGACCGCGCGTGCTGCCGGGCACGTACACGGTCCGGCTCAGCGTCGGGGACGAGAGTCAGGAAACCGAGGTCGGCGTGCGGCTCGATCCGCGGCGCGAGGCGAGTCGGGCAGCCCTCGTGGCGCGGCAGGACGCGATGCTGCGGGCCCACGCACTGGCGGGCCCGGCGCGCGACGCGCGAGAGAGGATCGGCGCGATGAACGACCGCCTGGCCGAGATTCGGGCACTGGTCGACGACGCCGAGATGGGGGATGCCGACCGCGAACGGATCGAGGCCATGGCGGAGGAGATCTCCGACGAACTCGAGGAGATCGGTGACGACCTCGGCGATGTCGCCGGAGGCGCCGGGATCGGACAGATGGAGGGGTGGTCCGGCGAGCCCACGGCGGATCAGATGTACCGGATCGACCAGGCGTGGGAGGCGTTGCCGGCGGTCGCGGAGGGCATCAACGCCCTTCTGGCCGGGAGCATGCCGGCTCTGGAGGCGCTGCTGGGCGACCTTGGCGTGATGCCGGATCTTGGCGACCCGATCCGCATCCCGCCGCGCCGCTGACGCCGGACCGTCCGGGGCGGCGGGTCGTGGACGGGGGCCCGCCGCCGCGCCGCGCATGAGGCTTCTCAGCCGCACGCACTCCGCGCCGTGAGCGAACGCGCGCCACAGCCGGCCGCGGCGAGCATCGCCGTCATCGGGGCCGGCATCGTCGGCAGCTGCCTCGTTGAACACCTCGCGCAGCGGGGCTGGGACGACCTCGTCCTCATCGACAAGGGCCCCCTGCCCGACCCCGGCGGCTCCACCGGCCACGCATCGAATTTCATCTTCCCGACGGATCACAGCCGCGAGGTCGCGATGCTGACGCTGGAGAGCCAGCGGCAGTACGAGGCGCTCGGGGTCCAGACGACGTGCGGCGGCGTCGAGGTCGCCCGCACGGAGGCCCGGATGGAAGAACTGCGCCGGCGCATGACCTCGGCGCGCGCGTGGGGCATCGACGCCGAGCTCCTCACGCCGGCGGAGGTGGCCGAGCGGATCCCGTTCGTGAACCCCGACGTCATCCTGGGCGGCTTCTGGATGTCGTCGGTGTCCGTCGTCGACTCCGTGCGGGCCGGGACGCTGATGCGGGAACGGGCCCTGTCCCGGGGAGCGCTCACCATCCTCGACCACACCGAGGTGATCGGGCTGGAGGTCGAACCGAGGTCGTCCGGGCGGCCCCGCCTGCGGGCCGTCGTCACCTCCCGGGGCAGGATCGACGTCGAGCACGCGGTCATCGCCTGCGGCGTGTGGAGCCCCCGCATCGCGGAGCTGGCCGGTGCCTCGATTCCGCTCACGCCGGCGGTCCACCAGATGGCGGACCTCGGTACGGTCGCTGTCCTCCGTGCCACCGGCAACGAGATCGGCCACCCCATCGTCCGCGACATGGACGCCTTCATGTACGAGCGCCAGAAGTACGCTGCAATGGAGGTCGGATCCTACGCGCACCGCCCCATCCTCGTGCGTCCGGAGGACATCCCCGAGCACGAGGCGTCCGAACGCTCCCCCACGGAGCTGCCGTTCACGGGAGATGACTTCGCGCCCCAGCTCGCGCAGGCGCGGGAGATCATGGGAGAACTGCTCGAAGGCGCCGAGATCGGGTACGCGATCAACGGCCTCCTCTCGCTCACGCCGGACGCGCATCCAGTGCTGGGGGAGACGGCCGAGGTGGCCAACCTGTGGTCTGCGGCGGCGGTCTGGATCAAGGAGGGTCCCGGAGCGGCGCGGCTCCTCGCGGAGTGGATCACGCACGGGCATCCCCGTCTGTGCGACCCTCACGAATCGGACGTCACGCGCTTCCAGCCGCACGAGCGCGCCCGGGGGCATGTGCGGGCCCGCGCCCGGGAGCACTTCAACAAGACGTACGGGATCGTCCATCCGCGGGAGCAGTGGGAGTCCCGCCGCGACGCGTGGCGCTCGGCGCTCCACGCCCGCACCGAGGCTCTCGGGGCCGTGTACTACGAGGCGCGCGGCTGGGAGCGTCCGCAGTGGTATGAGTCGAACGCCGACCTGGTCGAGCGCTACGGCGTCGCCGACCGGCCCCACGAATGGGATCGCCGCTGGTGGTCTCCCATCATCGAGGCGGAGCACCTGCACCTGCGGGAGAAGGTCGGCGTTGTCGACCTGGGCGCCTTTCAGATCTTCGATGTGACGGGCCCCGGCGCGCTCGCCTTCCTGGAGGGGTTGGCGGTCAACGCGTGCGACCGGCCGCCCGGGACGTCCATCTACACGCCGCTGCTGACGCCGGACGGCGGCTTCCGGGCCGACCTCACGATCCAGAGGCTGGCACGGGACCGTTTCCGCGTCGTGACCGGCGCCTTCGACGGGGCACGGGACGCGGCGTGGTTCCGCAAACACCTGCCGGAGGGGGGCTCCGTCCGCTTCGAGGATCGGTCGGCGGAGATCTGCGCGCTCGGCGTCTGGGGCCCCCGGGCGGAGGCGCTCCTGGGGACGATCTCCGGGGCGACCCTCTCGCAGGCCGCGTTCCCGTACGCCTCCGTGCGCGACATCGCGCTGGATGGGATTCCCGCCACGATGTGCCGGATCTCGTATGTCGGGGAGCGCGGGTGGGAAATCTACGTGGAGGCCGCGCTCGCGACGCGGGTGTGGGACGCCGTGCGGGAGGCGGGCCGGGCGTCCGGCGTGCGGCCCGTGGGCGCCGGAGTCTACGGCACGACGGGCCGCATGGAGAAGGGCTATGCCCTCATGGGAGCCGAACTCACCTCGGAGTACTCGCCGGTGGAGGCGGGCCTGGCGCGGCCGCGCGTGAAGCGGGCGGACTTCATCGGCCGAGCCGCCTACCTGGAGGCCCGGGAGGCGGGGCCCGCGGCGATCCTCCGCACGCTCACCATGGACGACCACGCGGACGCTTCCGGCCTCCCCCGCTTCCCCACCGGAGGCAACGAGCCGCTGCTGGGGCCGGACGGCGCGCGCATCGTCGACACCCGAGGAAGAGAGTCCCGCGTGACGTCGGCGGGGATGGGCCCCTCCGTGGGGAAGTACCTCCTCATGGCGTACCTGCCGCCGGAACTCGCCGCCCCCGGAACGCGACTCCACGTCCTCTACATGAACGAGGCCTTCCCGGTGACCGTAGAGGCGGACACCGCTCTCTTCGATCCGTCCGGCGCCCGCATGAGATCGTAGTCCGGGCCGGCCACGGCGTGCCCGCCTCCGGGAGTCGTGCTACATGGCCGTATCGCGACCCTCCGCCCGTGCGACCTCGCGGGTGCTCGGGTTCGCCGAGGGGCGGAAGGGAACCTCGCACACGCGGGCGGCATCGGGCTGGCCTGGCTCGCTCGCGTACTCGTCCGGGAGCCACACGGCGAGTTCCGTGCCGATGGTTGAGTCGGCGGGCGGCACGTACCCGAGCGCGATGTTGCTCCCCAACTCCGGGGCGTGCCACGGAGACGTGAGGTATCCCACCGGGTCGCCGCCATCCGCGCGCGACACGAGCCAGAAGTCGGGGGCGTAGTCGTCGATCGGCCGGCCGCCCAGCTTCATCCCCACCAGCACGAGGGCGAACGGAGAGCGTCCGGCCTCGATCTCGGCCCTCTGGCGCTCCAGCGCGATCCGCCCGATGTAGTCGCCCGGCTTCTCGCGCGGCACCTGGTAGGCGAGGTGGCACTGGAAGGGACTCGTCTCGTGGTCGATGTCCTGTCCCCACGACAGGATCCCGGCCTGGATGCGACGCTGGTGCCCGGGGGCCGTGACCATCAGTTCGTGCGCCTCCCCCGCCTCGAGCACGGCCCGCCACAGCGTCTCCGCGCGCAGCGTCGCGTCCCGCAGGTAGATTTCGTACCCCTTCTCTCCCGAGAACCCGGACTGCGAGATCACGATCGGGCAGCCCGCGATCTCCGCCTCCATGAGCCCGTAGTAGGGGATGTCCCGGACCGCCTCGCCCACGAGGTCGACCATGAGATCGAGCGACCGCGGCCCCTGGATCTGAAGCGGACAAACGTCGATCTCGTCGATCTCCACCCGCATCCCGAGGCCGACGTTCACTCCCTGGAGCCAGTAGAGGAGATCGGAGTCGGCGAGCGAGAACCAGAACTCGTCCTCGGCGAGCCGCAGCAGCACCGGGTCGTTGAGGATGCCGCCGCGCTCGTTGCAGAGGATGACGTACCGCGCGCGCATCGGCTCGATCCGGGTCGCGTCGCGCGTGATCACGTAGTCGGCGAAAGCCTCCGCGTCGGGTCCCCGGACGCGGATCTGCCGCTCCACGGCGACGTTCCACAGCGTAACCCGGTGGGTGAGCGCCTCGTGTTCCGCCGCCGCGCCCCCCTCGTCAGGCGGCGCGTAGCCCCGGGGATGGTACACGCGGTTGTAGATGGTGGCCCGCCAGCAGCCCGCCTCGTGCGACAGGTGCCAGTACGGCGACTTCCGGACCCGGGTCGAGATGAGCAGTTCGACCGGCGTCCGCCCGCTCTGCCTCAGGTTGATGGGAACGATCCGGTCCGACTGGTCCACGCTCCCGGGCTGGCCATGCGCCATCGTCATGGAACGTCCTCGTGTCTGGGGTCGAGGCTGTTACCGGCTCTTCCAGTCCGCCAGCACCTGCGCGTCACGGTCGAGGTTCAGCCGCAGTTGCGCGCGGCGTTCCTCCGGTTCGCCGAGGAACCAGTCGAGCGTCTCGCGCGCCGTGACCGCGAGCGGGCGGAAGCGCAGCCCGGCCGCGACGCCCCGGTGCGAGCGGACCTGCGCCAACCCCCGCGTGGGACCGCGGTGCGAGTACCAGAGGGGGAAGCGCGCGGGCGGCTCGCGGTTCCGGAGGAAGTCCTCGTCCACCCACGTGAACGACACGGGAGTCGTGACGGTCGCGCGGATCCCGTACAGGAACTCGTCCATGCGCGTCCCGTCGAGCGTCGGGCCCGCCACGTTGAAGATCCCGCCGGTGTCCTCCTCCAGCAGGTGCATGCAGAACTCGGCCAGGTCGCGCACGTCGATGAACTGCACCGGGTTGTCCATGTCGCCGGGCGCGATCACCTCGCCTCCGCGGTGGATCCGGGCGGGCCAGTAGGTGAAGCGGTCCGTGGGATCCCCCGGGCCCGCGACGACGTGCAGGCGGGCGACCGTGCCGCGGTCGCCGTAGATCTCCTGCACCGCCTCCTCGCACATCACCTTCAACTCCCCGTAGTAGCGTCCCACGTCTTCGCTCTCCGGGTCGGTCACTTCGAGCAGCCGGGCGTCTTCCGGCAGTTCGTCCTGGTCGAAGTCGTACACCGAACCGGTGGAGGTGAACAGGTACCGGCCGACGGCGTCGCGCAGGAGGTTGGCGGAGTCGCGCACGAGGCGCGGGACGTAGCCGCTGTTGTCGATGACGTAGTCCCACTCCTTCCCCCGCAGCGCGTCGAGCGCCCCGTCGCGGTCCCCGATCAGGGTCTCGACGCCGGGAAAGAGCCCGGGGTTCGAACGTCCGCGGTTGAAGAGCGTCACCTCGTGTCCCCGCGCGAGGGCGTGGCGCACCATGTGCGGGCCGATGAAGCCGGTGCCGCCCAGGATGAGCAGCCGCCCGGCCCGGGCGGCGCGTCCGGCGGAGGCGCCATCGGCACCCGGCGAGGGTCGCGTCTCGCGGGTGCTTGCCGCAGCCCCTCCAGCGGGGAGCGCCGCCGCCCCCGCCGCCACGAGCGAGGTCCCCGTGAATTCACGTCGCGTCATCGTCATCGAACGTCCTCCTGTTTCCGGTCTCCGGCTCTCAGGATCGCATCTCGCTTAGCGTCTCGCCAAGAAGGGCGATGTCCGCCTCGAACGACTCCGGGGCGAGGGGGCCGAAGGAGAAGCGGAAGAAGCTCGCCAGCGGCGAGTCGTCCTCGAGGCGCTCCATGTCGCAGTCGGTGCCCTTGAGGATCGCGGCCCCGCGCGTGAAGAGGCGCTCGTTCAACTGCTCGGCGGTCCGGCCGTTCGGGAGCCGGCACCAGTGGTAGAAGCCACCATTGCCCGAGAAGAGGTCGAGGCCGAGATCCTCGAAGGCCCGCCCGTAGCGCTCGCGCTGCATGGCATAGAAGGCGGGGACGGCTTCCCGGACGTGTAGCATGCGCTCGGGGTCCAGGAGTTCGACCGCGTAGCACTGTGACGGGTGGGACACGCCGCCCATCCCGAACGAGGAGAAGTTCGCGAGCACGTCGATGTGCCGCTTCGCCGCCACGGCCCATCCGATGCGGATGCCGGGGGCCTGCAGGCCCTTCGTGGCGGCGCCGACGACGAACAGGTTGCCGCGCTCGATATCGTCCACGTGCGCGAGGGCGCTCACCGGCTCGTCGTGGAGAAGCTCGTAGGCCTCGTCGACGAGGAGCCCGAGGCCGTCCTGCGCGCTGGCGGCCACGAGCGCCGCGAGTTCTTCCCCGGTCCGCGTCACGCCCGTCGGGTTGCACGGATTGCTCAGCAGCATCAGGGTGCGCCCCTCTCGCGGAGCCGTATAGGCGGAGACCGGGGGCCGGAACGCGTTGTCCACGCCGCTGTGCACGAGGTGGTAGGGGCGTCGCAGCCGCTCGAGGACGTCGTAGTAGGGGGTGTATTCGGTGGACGCGAGGCGAACCTCGATATCGGGTTCGAGGAAGAGAAGGAGCGCCACGATCGCGGGACGCCCGCCCGCGAATACCATCACGTTCTCCGCCCCGATGTCGACGCCGTACGACTGCCGGTAGTAGGCGGCGATCGCCTCCCTCAGCGCCGGGAGCCCCCACGCCTTGGGATATTTGCGGTGTTCGGAGGTCACGGTCACCGTCGACGGAAGCGCCGGGCCGTCCGGCAGCGCGACCGTCCGCGGGAAGCCCTGGCTCCACGGGTTCGTGCCGGGTTCGCCCATGTAGGTACCGAACGCCCCCAGGAAGGCGTAGAGGGTCTCGTAGATCCCCATCGGGGGCACGTATCTCAGATACAAGCCGGTCGCTCCTTCCGGTTGGACAAGCTGTGGCGGGCCTCGGGGCTGGCCGGGCGGTCAGGGGTTGGTCAGGGGGCCGGTGATGCCTCCACGGTGAGCGTCATGAGCATCCCGCGGCTGTCGTGGCCGGCCACGTCGCACACGACCGTGTAGCTCCCGGGAGAGAGGTCGAGTTCGACGAGACGAACCTCGCCCGTGTTCACGTCCGCCTCCGTCTCCCAGAGAACCTCCCCGCTCGCGGGGTCCACGAGCTTCAGGTTGTGCATCTCGAAGCCCTGGTTGCTGAGGCGGAGCACCGTGGGGCCTGCCGGCAGCCGCGACGGCATGCCGATCGCGTACTCGAGCAGGGCCACGTCGACCGCGTCGGCCGCGTATACGGCCGACAGGTCCGGCTCCGGGGCGGAAGCGGCCGCTTCCGGTGCGGCGGCCGCACGGGCCGGGTTGGCCGCCGCGTTCGCGGCTCCCCCTTCTCCGCCGCAGCCCAACGCAAGCAGCGCGGCGGCGATGGGCATGCCGCGACGACACGCGGCGGGCGGCGCGATCCGCCGCGTGGCCGGCGGGCTCAGCCGGGACGGCCGCAGCACTTCTTGTACTTCCGGCCGCTGCCGCAGGGACACGGCTCGTTCCGCCCCGGGGTCTTCGTGGCCGTCGCCGGAGCGCCCGTCCGGCGGGGCCGCTGGCCGGCGCTGAGAGCCGCGCGGGCCGCGGTGTCATCGGGGGCCAGTTCCTGCACCGCGGCGGAGGCCGCGACGCCGGTGGCCGAGAACGCCGGCTCGGCCGCGCGAGGCTCGCCGGACGCGCCGTCCGGCCCGGGCGCCGCTCCCCCGCCGGGCGCCATGCCACCCGCGGCGCCGGCGCCCGGCTCCACCGGGCCGCTCATGCCGGTAATCTGCGGCGCCCTCGGCCGGATCGGCGGCCGGCGCTCGATGCGCACGCGGAAGAAGCGATTCGCCACCGTCTTCCGGATGTCCGTGATCAGGCTCACGAACATCTCGTACGCCTCCTTCTTGTACTCGACGAGCGGATCCTTCTGCCCCCACGACCGGAACTGGATCGAGGAGCGCAGGTGGTCGAGGTCGTAGAGGTGGTCCTTCCACTTCTCGTCCAGCACCGACAGCACGACGAAGCGCAGCACCTGCTCCCAGTCTTCGCCGAAACTCTCCAGCTTGGCGCGGAACTGTTCGTGGGCGCTCTCGATCACCGCGTCGTACAACTCTTCGGTCCCCGCCCAGTTGTCGGCGCTCGCGTCCTTCTCCGCCTCGGACGCCTCCCCGCGGTCCGCTCCGACCCGGGGCAGGAACTCGTTGTGCAGGAAGTACTCGATCAGCAGGTGCTCCCGCAGTCCGGGGAGGTTCCACCGGTCGTGCGAGCTCTCCTCCGGCACGTAGGCGTCCATCTCCTCGCGGAGCGCCTCCTCGACCATCTCCCACGTCTCGCCCTTCAGGTCTTCCCCGCCCTCGAGCGCATAGAGGCGCAGATCGTAGACGACCTCGCGCTGCTGGTTCATCACGTCGTCGTAGTCCAGCAGCCGCTTGCGGGCGTCGAAGTTCTGGGTCTCGACCCGCTTCTGCGCGCGCTCGACGGACTTCGTGATCCACGGATGGCTGATGACCTCGCCCTCCTGCACGCCCAGGCGATCCATGATCTTCGCCACGCGCTCGTGCATGAAGAGCCGCATGAGGTCGTCTTCGAGCGAGAGGAAGAAGAGGCTCGCCCCGGGATCCCCCTGGCGTCCGGAGCGGCCTCGAAGCTGGCGGTCGATGCGGCGCGACTGGTGGCGCTCCGTCCCCAGGATCTGGAGTCCGCAGGGCGGCTCCTCCTCGCACCCCCGCTCCTTGATCTCGGCTCGCGACAGGTCCGGTGCCTCGTCGGTGCGGCCGAACGCCGGGGTTTCGGAGCGGATCCCGCACACGTCGCACTGCACGCACGGGGAGGCGAGTTTGATGTCGGTGCCACGCCCGGCCATGTTCGTCGCGATCGTGATCGCGCCCGGCTGGCCCGCGTTGCGCACGATCTCCGCTTCCCGGGCGTGCTGCTTCGCGTTCAGCACCTCGTGGGCGAGGCCCCGCCGCTTGAGCATGCGGGCGATGACCTCCGACACCTCCACGCTCGTCGTCCCGACGAGGATCGGAAGACCTTCGCCGTTGATGCGTTCGATCTCGTCGATCAGCGCGGCGTATTTTTCCTTCTTCGTCTGGAAGATCACGTCGTCGTGATCGAGTCGCCGCACCGGCCGGTTCGTCGGGATGACGACGACCTCGAGGCCGTAGATCGCGTGGAACTCGCCCTCCTCGGTCTCGGCGGTCCCGGTCATCCCGGCCGCCTTGTCGTACATCCGGAAGTAGTTCTGGATCGTGATCGTGGCGAGCGTCTGCGTCTCGCCGCGCACCTTGACCTTCTCCTTCGCCTCGACCGCCTGGTGGAGCCCGTCCGACCAGCGCCGCCCGTGCATCTTGCGGCCGGTGTGTTCGTCGACGATCAGAACATCGCCGTTCTCCACCACGTACTCCACGTCCTTCTCGTACAGGGAGTACGCCTTCACGAGCTGATGGATGACGTGAATCTTCTCGGACTTCTCCGCGTATTCGCGTTCGAGCCGTTCGATCTCGCCACGCTTCTCGTCGGTGGTCAGCGACTCATCATCCTCGACGTGCTGGACGTCTTCCGAGATGTCCGGGACGACGAACGTCTCCGGGTCGTCGGGTGCGAGCACATCGAGACCCTGCTCGGAGATCTGGATGGTCTGCCCCTTCTCGTCCATCGAAAAGAGGAGCATCTCGTCGATCTCGGGGAGCCGCTTCTCCCGCATGAGGTCGGCTTCCGTTCGCTGAATGAGCTGCTTCACGCCGGAGCGCGTCTTCAGCTTGAGCAGCCGCTTGTTCTTCGGCGCGCCGCGTTGCGCCGCGAGCAGCTTGAGACCCGCGTCCCGGCGCTGCTCCGTGTCCTCGTCGGCCTCGGTCTCGTCGAGCAGTTTCGTGCTCTCGGCCACGAGACGGTTCACGATCCGCGTCTGCTTGCGGGCGATCGCGGCCACCTGGGCGTTGTGCTTCTGATACACGTCGCGTTCGTCGCGACCGGCGGGCCCGGAGATGATGAGCGGGGTGCGGGCCTCGTCGATGAGCACCGAGTCGACCTCGTCGATGATCGCGTACGCATGTCCGCGCTGCACGCGATGCCGGAGTTCGATCACCATGTTGTCGCGCAGGTAGTCGAATCCGAATTCGTTGTTCGTCCCGTAGGTGAGGTCGGCCTGGTAGGCGGCCCGCCGCTCGACGCTTCCCGGCGCCGTATCTTCGAGCACGCCCACCGTGAGACCGAGGTAGTCGAAGACCGTGCCCATCCACTGGGCGTCGCGCCTGGCGAGATAGTCGTTCACGGTGACGAGGTGGACGCCGCGGCCCGGGAGGGCGTTGAGGTACAGCGGCATCGTGGCCACGAGCGTCTTCCCCTCGCCCGTGGCCATTTCGGCGATCTTCCCTTCGTGGAGGACGATCCCTCCGATGAGCTGCACATCGTAGGGGACCATGTCCCACGTCATCTCGTTGCCGGTGACTTCGATCTCCGACCCGAGGAGTCGCCGGCACGCCTCGCGCACGGTCGCGAACGCCTCGGGCAGAATCTCATCGAGCACGCCCTGCAGCGCCTCGTTGAGGTCGCCCTCCGTGGCCGCGATGCGTTCGGTGAGGTCGGCGCGGCGCGCCGGATTCTCGGTGAAACGACGCTTTTCCCGCAGCGCCTCGACCGCCTGCTCGAACTCGGCGGTCCGCTCCGCGATGATCGCCCGGAACTTCCCCGTCTGCTCCTTCAGGGCTTCTTCCGGGAAATCCGCGAGCCGCGACTCGTATTCCTTGATCTGTGAGATGATCGGCCGCATGCGCTTCATCTCGCGCGTGAAGCGCGTTCCGAAGACCTGCGTTACAACGTTCTTCAACATCCGGGGCTCACTGGGTTACATGGCGCGCCCGGCGTACGGCCCAGGCGCGCTCGACATCGTGTCGGATCGTTTCCGGAACGAGGAGGTGGACCGAATGCCCCTCCTCGAGGCGCTGCCGGATCCGGCTCGCCGAGATATCCACTCGCGTGACGCTGGCCACAACATACTCGATCGGCAGCGATTCCGGGGAGGGTGCCGGGTCTCGGCCGTCCCGCGGCATCACCGCGATTCGCGCCAGTTCCGGGAGCCGGCGCCACCGTTCCCAGCGGTGGATCGACGCGAACTGGTCCGCGCCCATCGCGAGGACGAGCCGATCCGTCGGAAAGCGGCGCGCGAGGGCCTCCAGCGTGTCCACCGTGTAGGAGGGGCCGGCCCGCTCGATCTCCATCGGGCTGACCTCGATGCCGGGGACGTCCGCGAAGGCCCGGCGCGTGAGGTCGAGGCGAACGTCCGCGGGAAGCGTGACCTCGCGGTGTGGCGGATCGCGCGCGGGAATCACGAGCAGCCGATCCAGCTGCAGCGCTTCGATGAGCTCGCCCGCCACCGAGACGTGGCCCACGTGCGGAGGGTCGAAGCTCCCCCCGAGGATGCCCGTTCGGCGGCCGCCCGCCGGGACTTCAGCGGAGGGATCCGACATCCGCCGCCGAATCCTCCTCCGCCGCCGGGTCTTCCTCCGCCAGGAGCAACCGGGCTTCCTCCGAGTCGGGGAACTCCGACAGCAGCCGCTCCCGGATGGTACCGGCCTCGGTTTCGTATCCCACGAAATTGTAATTGCGATACAACCGCAACAGCAGATCCGGCAGGAAGTCCCCGGTCGGCTCCTCGGCCAGCGATTTTTCGAAGTAGACGATCGCGGATTCCGGCAGTCTCATGCGGTCCTGGTAGTACTTCCCGATCTCGTAGCTCTTCTCGGCCAGCTTCGCCCGCGCTTCCGCCATCAGGTCTTCCACCTGCTCGCGGAAGGGGGTCGTCGGGAAGAACTGGAGCAGCCGCTCGCACTCCTCGAGGGCTCGCCGGGTGAACTCCTGGGAGAGGGTGACCCGGGGCGAGGCCGCGAGGTAGGCGCGGCACAGCCCCAGTTGCGCGTCGTCCGCGAGGGGACTGTTGGGCCGGTTCGTCGCCATGCGCCGGAACTCCTCCACGGCGTCGAGTTCGTTGCCCGCCCGGAGCTGGCCTTCGGCCGCGAGGTACTGCGCGCTGTCGACGAGCGGATTCAGCGGATCGCGGACCATGAAGGCGAGGAAACCCTCGGCCGCGCGGCGATACTCCTCGGCGTCGAACCGGTCCTGCGCCCACTGGAAGAGATCCGGCGGCTCGAGGTCGCCGGGCGGCCCGGAACTCGAACAGCCCGCGAGCAGGAGGACCGTTGCCGCGAGCACGCCACGGAGCACGCAGCCGGGCGCCATCCCGGCCGGGAGCCTCATTGGAAGCCGAAGCGGATCTGTCGCATCCGCTCCTCCGCACGCCGGACCAGCGCGTGGGTGCGCGTCGGGTTCAGTTCCAGTACGCGGGCGTAGTTGACGAGTGCTTCATCCGTCTGGCCGAGTGCGAGGTGAAGTTCGCCGATGAGGAAATGGGCCTCGACCATGTGCGTCCGCGGCTCACCGAGTTCGACCATTTCGGCCAGCTTCTCGAGGGCGGCGGCGGGGCGGCCCTCCGCCCGGTCTTCATCGGCGGACACATAGAGACAGTTCCCGTATCGGTAGCGGGCGTCCCCCGGACTCGACCGGCGTTCCTCCATCGCCTCGAGAAAATCCCGATAGAAGGGCAGCGCGCGCGTGCACGCGCCGAGTTGTTCATATGCGAGACCGACGTCGTACAGCACCCCCGGCTCCGGATCCCCTTCCGCGGCGAGGAGCGCGAGGCGCAGCGAGAGGGCGCGGGCGTAATCGCCCTCCGCCGCATGATAGGCGGCCAGCGAGCGCTGGAGGTCGGCGGGAAGATAGCCCAGTCCCCAGTCGACGAGCGGCTGGAGCGCGCGGGACATGTTCTCCGCCGCGCCCCGCTCCCGGGCGGCCCACGCGAGCCCCGCAAGGGAGGCCGCGGCCTGGTGCCGCAGCCGGGGGTCGCGCTCCGCAAGCGTCTCGTAGACGGTGAGCGCCTCGTCGACATCGCCGCGCACCGCGTAGGCCTGCCCGAGCCGAAGCAGGAGGTCGTCCGTGTCCCCGCTGACGCGCCGGGCGAGGAGGTACTCCGCGATCGCCTTGTCCGAATCCCCGACGGCCAGGTACCGGTCTCCGCGCACGACGGACCGGTCCACCGGATCCTCGCACCCCGCCATCGCGAGCACCGCGAGAACCCCGGCGATCCCCTGCACGACCCACTGTCGGACGGTCATCATCGGCGCCCCCGCCGGCCTTCGCCCCCCTGGCATCTCAACTCTCCCCGCGTTCGACGCCGCCACGGTCGCCGCCCGTTGCCTCGCGCGCGGCCCGCGGCCCGCCCTTGCGCGTCCAGCGCCGCACGAGGCCATACAGCAAGATACAGCGCAGCGCGGAAACGCCATCGCGCCAGCCGATCTTCTTCCCCTCCGCATACGTCCGTCCCGCGTACGAGATCCCCACCTCATACACGCGCCAGCCGCCCATGGCGATCTTCGCCGTGATTTCCGGTTCGACGCCGAAGGCCCGCTCCTCGATCGTGAGCTGTTCGATCACTTCCCGGCGGAAGCACTTGTAGCACGTCTCCATGTCCGTGAGGTTGAGGTTCGTCACCATGTTCGACAGCCGAGTCAGCCACCGGTTCCCCACGTAATGCCAGTAGTAGAGGACGCGGTGCGGCTGGCCGCCCATGAATCGCGACCCGTAGACGACGTCCGCCCGGCCGGCGAGGATCGGCTCCAGGAGGCGCGGATACTCGGCGGGGTCGTATTCGAGATCGGCGTCCTGGACAATGATGATATCGCCGCTGACACCCCGGAACCCGGTCGAGAGCGCGGCGCCCTTACCCCGGTTCCGCTCGTGAACGAAGATCCGGTCGACCAACCCTTCCGTTTCCAGCCGGCCCAGGATCGAGGCGGACGCGTCGGCAGAGCCGTCGTCGACCGCGACGAGTTCCACATCCGGGGCCATCTTCTTCACGCGCCGGACGATCGCCTCGAGCGTCGCTTCTTCGTTGTACACGGGCATGACCACCGAGACCCGGGCTCGCCCCATCTCCTCCCCGACTCCCTCTCGTGCGATCATTCGAGTGCTGCCCCGGGCCCGCCGGGCGGCTGCATTCCCCTAAAGTACTCCACCGTCCGTTTCAGCCCTACCTCGAGCGGGATTCGGGGCGTCCAGTCCAGCCGCGCGGAGGCGAGCGAGATGTCCGGAGAGCGCATTCTCGGGTCGTCCGTGGGCAGCGGACGCACCTCGACGGTGGACGCGGAGCCCGTGGTCGCGAGCACGAGATCGGACAACGCGCGGATCGTATACTCGCCGGGATTGCCCAGGTTGACAGGTTCGTGGATATCCGCGTTGAAGAGACGCCAGATCCCCTCCACGAGGTCGGACACGTAACAGAAACTCCTCGACTGGGAGCCGTCCCCGTAGATCGTGAGCGGTGCTCCCCGGAGCGCCTGGACGACGAAATTCGACACCACGCGGCCATCGTCGGGACGCATGCGCGGGCCGTAGGTGTTGAAGATCCGCACGATGCGGGTGTCCACGCCGTGTTCGCGGTGGTAGGCCATCGTGAGGGCCTCGGCGAAACGCTTCGCCTCGTCGTACACGGAGCGCGGGCCGACCGGGTTCACGTTGCCCCAGTACGTTTCGGGTTGAGGATGGACGAGCGGGTCTCCGTAGACCTCCGACGTGGACGCGAGCAGCAACCGGGAGCCGTTCGCCCTGGCCAGACCGAGGGCGTTGCGCGTGCCGAGGGCGCCCGCCTTCAGCGTCTGGATCGGGAAACGAAGGTAGTCGACCGGGCTGGCCGGCGAGGCGAAGTGGAAAACCCCCTCGATCTCCCCTTCGACCTCGATGGGCTCCGACACGTCCCGTTCGAGAAACGCGAACCTCGGCTCGTCCCGCAGATGGGCGAGATTCCGACGGCGCCCCGTGATCAGGTTGTCGATCCCGACGACCGAGTGCCCCTCGGCGAGGAGGCGATCGGTGAGGTGCGAACCGAGGAAGCCGGCGGCGCCGGTGACGACCAGCTTCACGCCGTCTCCGCCGGACCGATCTGCCTGCGCCCGACCGGGTAGTGCTCGAACCCCCGCGATGCCATGCGGTCCGGTTCGAACACGTTGCGCCCGTCGAACACGATGGGGCGGGCCATGCGCCGCGCGAGCTGCGACCAGTCGGGACGCCGGTACTGGAGCCACTCCGTCACGACGACGAGCGCGTCCGCCCCGTCGAGCGCCTCGTACTCGTTCTCCGCGTAGTCCACGGCGTCCCCGAGATAGAACTCGCGCGACTGTTCCATGGCGGCGGGGTCGTGCGCCACGACCGACGCCCCCCGTCCACGCAGCGCCTCGGCGATCGCCCGTGAGGGCGCCTCGCGCATGTCGTCGGTGCGCGGCTTGAACGCAAGCCCCCAGAGCGCGAAGCGCAGGCCCGTGAGATCGTCGCCGAACCGTTTGAGGATCTTCCGGACAAGGACGGTGGTCTGGCGATCGTTCGCCTCGGCCACGGAGCGCAGGATGCCGAGGTCGACGCCCTGCGCTTCCGCGGACCGGATGATCGCCCGCACATCCTTGGGGAGACAGCTGCCGCCATACCCCGTGCCGGCGTAGAGAAAGGCCGATCCGATGCGAGGGTCCGAGCCCACGCCGCGGCGGACGCGTTCGATGTCGGCCCCGGTTTGCTCGCAGAGGTCGGCGAACTGGTTCATCATGCTGATTCTGGCGGCCAGCATGGCGTTCGCGGCGTACTTGGTCAGTTCGGCCGAGGCGATATCCATGAAGATCAGCGGGTTCCCCGAACGGATGAAGGGCTCGTACAACTCCTCCATGCACCGCCGGGCTCGGTCCGAGTCCACACCGCAGACGACGCGGTCGGGGTAAAGGAAGTCCGCGACCGCGTCGCCTTCCTTCAGGAACTCGGGGTTGGAACACATGTGGAAGGGCAGATCGGTCCGTCGGGCGATCTCGGCCCGCACGAGTTCGGTCGTCCCCACGGGTACGGTGCTTTTCATGACGACGACCGCGCCGGGGCGCAGATGGTCGCCGATCGTGCGGGCCGCGTCCAGCACAAAGTCGAGATCCGCCCGCCCGTCCTCTCCGGGCGGTGTACCCACCGCGACGAAGATGACGTCTGCCGTCCGGACACCCTCGGCGGCGTCCGTCGTGAATCGAAGCCGTCCGGCGGCCAGGCCCTCCGAAATCAGGCGCTCGATCCCGGACTCGTAGATCGGGACATCTCCGGAGTTCAGGAGCCGGACCTTTTCCTCGTCCACGTCGGCGCAGGTGACGCGGTTCCCGGACCCGGCCAGGCAGCATCCCGCCACGAGGCCGACGTATCCGGCGCCAATCACGGTGATTTCCATTGACGTCTCCGTCGCTCCCGGTCCAGGGGTCCGGTGTCGCGGCTCGACCATCAGGCGGCGCCGGAACCCGCGACCCAATCCATCGTGGCGTGCGCGCAGGCCCGCAGGTCGCGCTCCGCGCGCCACCCGGTTGCGGCCCGCAATCGCGCGGAATCGCCGACCACGACTTCAGGTTCTCCGTGCCGGACCAGCGCCGGATCGCGCACGACCTCGGGCTTGATCTCCGCCCTCTCGAGAACCCATTCGAGGAGGCGGCGAACCTTCGTCGCGACCCCGGAGCACACGTTGTACGCCATATGCGGCGTCCCGTCGAGGTCGGCGATGTCCGCGAGCGCCCGGACACCGTCGCGGACGTCCGTGAAGTCGCGTGCCACGTCGAGATTGCCCACGGCGAGCCGCGGCTCCGCGGTCCCCCGCCGGATCGCGAGGGCGCGGCGACAGAAGCTCGGGAGCGCGAACACGGGGCGCTGTCCGGGTCCGAGGAGCGGGAAGAGCCGCGCGACGACCACGGGTACGCCCAGAGCCACGCCGACTCCGCGGGCGAGGACGTCCTGGGCGGCCTTGGTCGCGCCGTACACGCTCAGCGGCCGAAGCGGCGTGCGCTCTCCCACCGGTCCGCCACCGCCGCGGCCGTACGCGTCGGCGGACCCCGCCACGACCACGGCCTGGACGTCGGCGGAGGCCCCCGCGACCGCTTCGACGAGGCCCAGCGTGCCCGCTCCGTTCACCGCGAGCGCATCGCGGGACCGCAGGCGGGCCTCGGCCCCGGACGAAAAGCCGGCCAGGTGGAAGACTCGGCGCGGACGGGCGGCGTTCACGACCGAGGCGACCGCGTCGGCGTCCCGCACATCGAGGCGTGTCCATTCGGCCGCCGCGCGGTCGGCCCGGGACAGGGTCCCGTCGGAAGGAGCCTCCCCGAGCATCGTCGCCGTCACCTCGTATCCGCGGCCCAGCAGATGCTCGACCAGGTGCTGTCCGATGAACCCGTCGCCGCCCGTTACCAGGACCCTCACCGGAGGCAGAGCACACGCGCGAGGCGCCGCGCGGCATACGTGACGATGAGGTCCGCCCCCGCCCGCCGGATGGCGCGGACCGCCTCCAGGCTGGCCGCGTCCGCGTCGAGCCAACCGTTGGCGCCCGCGGCTTCGATCATCGCGTATTCCCCGCTCACCTGATACGCGGCGGTGGGCATCCTGAACTCATCCTTCACTCGTCGGAGGATGTCGAGATTGGGCAGCGCCGGTTTCACCATGACCAGGTCCGCCCCCTCGGCGATGTCGAAGCGGACCTCGCGGATCGCCTCATCCGCGTTCCGCACGTCCATCTGATACCCGCGCCGATCCCCGAAGGCGGGGGCGGAATCCGCCGCGTCGCGGAAGGGGCCGTAGAAGGCGCTCGCGTACTTGACGGCGTAGGACAGGATGGCCACGTCCTCGAGGTGCGCTTCGTCCAGGGAGGCGCGAATCGCTCCGACCCGGCCGTCCATCATGTCCGATGGCGCGACGATGTCCGCCCCGGCGGCCCCGTGACTCACGGCCTGGGCGGCGAGCCGCTCGAGCGTCGGGTCGTTCGCGACGCGGTCGCCGTCGAGGATCCCGCAGTGGCCGTGATCCGTGTATTCGCACAGGCACACGTCCGTGATCAGGACGAGGTCGGGAAGCGCGCCGCGAAGCGCCCGCAACGAGCGCTGGATCACGCCATCCGGCCGGTCCGCGCGCGAGCCCCGCGCATCCTTGCTGGCGGGCAGGCCGAACAGGAGCACCGCACGGATCCCCTCCTCGAACGCGGCGCCCGCTTCTTCGATGGCCG
Source organism: Gemmatimonadales bacterium (assembly GCA_009840115.1). Lineage (GTDB taxonomy): Bacteria > Gemmatimonadota > Gemmatimonadetes > Palauibacterales > Palauibacteraceae > Palauibacter > Palauibacter irciniicola. The sequence goes on from VXOJ01000068.1 coordinate 25,584, forward strand.
CCTCGACGCTCAGGCGGTCGATGCCGGGCATCGAAGGGATCGGCTGCCGGCGCGGTCCCCGGTCATCGATGAACATGGGGTAGACGAGGTCGGAAGCCTCAAGCCGAGTCTCCCGCACCAGTTCGCGCAGGGCAGCCGTACGACGCAGTCGGCGTGGCCGGGAGGTGGGGAACGACGCGTCAGGCATGGCCGTGCGTCGCGGCGAAACGGCCGGGGCGGGCGGCGGACGCGACCAGCGCGTCCACCAGCCCGGGCATGGAGTGCGTCGCCGCCACGACATGGACGGGCAGGCCGAGCCCGGAGAGCGTCGCCGCGGTCACGGGACTGATGGCGGCCACGAGCGCGCCGCCGGTCTGCGCGCCGACGAGCTGCACGAAGGCGCGGGCGGCCGATGAGGCCGTGAAGGTCAGCCAGTCCCCGCGACCCAGCTCGATGAACTTGCGGAGCGCGCCTCGCACGTCGCGGTTGACCTCCACCGCGTAGGCCGGGGCGACGTCGACCCGCGCCCCGGCGGCGATCAGTCGTTCCCGCAGCACCGGACGCGCCCGCTCGGCCTGCACGAGCAGGATGCGCGAGTCCGGAAGACTCTCCGGATCGGTCGCCGCCACAATCTCGTCCGCGAGCGCTTCGCCGCGATAGGCCGGCGGTACGAGGCACTCCGCGACTCCGACGCCGCGCAGCGCGTCCGCGGTCGCCGGGCCTACGGCTGCGAGCCGGCCCGTCGCCAGCGCGCCCATCGAGTCCGCCTCCGATGCGGCCGCCGCCAGACGGCGGACCGCGTTCACGCTGGTCGGCACGATCCAGTCGTATTCGGCCAGCCGTGCCGCCGCTCGTCCCAGCGCCCCCGGCTCGGATGGCGGGACCAGGCGGATGGTGGGCGCCGTCGTCACGGTCGCCCCCGCGGCCTCCAGGAGGGCGCGGAAGCCTTCGGCCTGTCCGGCCGGCCGCGTGACCAGTACATGCTGGCCCGCGAGCGGAGAGGAGGTCACCGAACCACCGATGCGAGGGGGGGGGGGGGGGGGGGGGCGCCCCCCCCCCCCCCCCCCCCCCCCCCCCGCAGCGCTGTCTACCGCCCCTTAGACT
>VXOJ01000034.1 GCA_009840115.1 Gemmatimonadales bacterium
GGCGCACGCTCGTCCAGACGCTCCGCACCCGGATCTTCCTGTCGCTGTCCGACGAGGCGTCGGCCAAGATCGCGTCCGAGATGTGCGGCAGCGTCATGAAGACTCGGGCCTCCTACACGTTCACCGAGACCACGGGCAGGCCCGAGTTCTCGCTCCTGTCCGGACGCGCGGGGGGCGGGCGCGGCACCATCGGCGCGAGCAAGTCCTTCCGCCGGCAGAGCGAGCCGGTGTTCACGCCGCGCGAGTTCGGGCTGCTCGCCAACTACCAGGCCATCTGCCTGCCCTACGACGGGGTCGAGTCGCTCCCCGCCCGCCGCGTGTACCTGAAGCCGCACTACCTGCCGAGGGGGACGGGCTACTGGCGGCTCCGGGCGGAGGGCCGGATATGAAGCGCGCCAGCGGCGTCGGCCACCTGACCCCGTTCCTTCCGGGGTTGGAGTCCCTGCTCGAAGACCCGGAGGTCTCCGAGATCATGATCAACGGACCCGCGAACGTCTGGGTCGAGCGGGCCGGGAAGCTGGAGCCCCACGAGGCGCCCGGACTCACCGGCGCCTGGCTCCACCGCGCGGCGATCCACATCGCCCGGCCGCTCGGGCTCGATCCGGCTACGAGGCCGGTTCTGGACGCCCGGCTCGGTGACGGGTCGCGGGTCGCGATCTGCACGCCGCCCGCCGCGCCCGAGGTCGCCATCACCATACGCCGGTTCGGGGGAAGGGCATTCTCCGCCGAGGACCTCGTGCGCATGGGCTCGCTGCCGGAGCCGGTCCTCGAAGCCGCCCGCCGGACGCTGCTCGCCCGCCGCAACGTGCTCGTATCCGGCGGCACCGGATCGGGCAAAACGACGCTCCTCAACGCGCTGATCGAACTGCTGCCCGAAGACGAGCGGATCGTCGCCATCGAGGACACGCTCGAACTCCGGATCGACCGCGCCAACTGCCTCCGGTTCGAGGCCGGAGCCACCCTCTCGGAGACGCCGGTCGAGATCCGCGATCTGGTGCGCCATGCTCTCCGCCACCGGCCCGACCACATCGTCGTCGGCGAGGTGCGCGGGGCCGAGGCCGCCGATCTGCTCCAGGCCCTCAACACTGGACACGGCGGGTCGCTCACGACCGTCCACGCCAACAATGCCCGCTCCGCGCTCTCGCGCCTCGCCAGTTGCGCCATGCAGGCCGGGGACGCGCTGCCCTGGGAGGTCACCTGCCGGGGCGTCGTGGACGGAATCGCGCTCGTGCTGCACACGACCCGCCGCGACGGCCGCCGGTTCGTCGAGGAGGCGCTCGAAGTGCGCGGCTACGACGCGGCCACCGGCCGCTGGAACACCGTGCCCGTTTGGGGCAGGGCCGCCGAACCCCGTGAAGAGACACCCACCCACACACCAAGGAGGTGAACGCATGAAGTGCGACGATACGACCATCCGGGTCGAGACGTTCGAGGACTTCGACCGCGAACTCGCCCGCGATGGCGGTGAGACGCTCGAAGTCGAGGCCGAACTGGCCAAGGAGTACGGCCTCTTCCCCGAGGATGTTGGGAGTGAGGACGAGATCGCCGCCGCCTGGGACGACCCGCACGGCGAGGAGGTGGTCGGATGAACCACGACGAATATCACCGCAAGTTCGCCGACGCGATCATCGAGCAGATCCGGCAGGGCACCGCGCCGTGGCAGAAGCCGTGGGCGCCGGGCGAGCGCGTGATGCCCATGAACGTGGACACCGACCGCTCCTACCGGGGCGGCAACAGCCTGCACCTCGCCTCCGTGCAGCAGGAGATGGGCTACGGCGACGTGCGCTGGGGCACCTACCGCCAGATCCAGGCCCGGGGCGGGCAGGTCAGGAAGGGCGAGCGCGGCACCCGCATCCTCTCCTTCCAGGACAAGAAGCGGATCGCCGTGACCGACGCGCACGGCAAGCCCAGGCGGGACGCCGAGGGCAAGAAGGTCTACCGCTACGAGAAGCTCAAGGCGCCGTTCGTGCGCCAGTACACGGTGTTCAACGCCGAGCAGGCCGACGGGCTGCCCGAGCGCTCGAACCCGACGCCCGAGCCGCTCTGGAAGGTGCACCAGGAGGCCGAGCGGGTCATGGAGGACGTTGGCGTCCCGGTCCGCCACGTCCAGGGCGACCGCGCCTACTACCACATGAAGCGCGACGAGATCGTGCTGCCCGAGCGCGGGCAGTTCCCGTCGGCCAACCACTACTACCAGACGGCGCTCCACGAGCTGGGGCACAGCACCGGCCACGAGAGCCGGATGAACCGCGAGACCCTCATCGAGGGAATCGACGGCGGGTTCCGCTCGCCCGCCTACGCGAGGGAGGAGCTCAGGGCCGAGATCAGCGCCATGATGACCGGGGAGCGCGTCGGCGTCGGGCACGACCCGGCGCGGGGCGCGGCATACGTCGAGGGCTGGATCCAGGCGCTTGAGGAGGATCCGCGCGAGATCCGGCGCGCGGCCGCCGACGCGCAGAAGATCTCCGACTTCGTGCTCGACCGGCACCGCGAGCGCGTGGCCGCACGCGACCCCGTCGCCGTGGCGGCCGTCCGGACGCCCGCGCAGGGACCGCAGAGGATCGTCGTCCCCGTGCCGAGGATCCCGGTCCCCGAGCGCGGCTTCGGGCCGAGCCGCTGACCGATGAGAGGAAGGGAGATGTTCGGCCGCACGGCCGAACCGGACCCGCGCCCCGCCGCGCCACCCAGCCGCAATCGCTCTTCGATGCGGGACGGCCACCGCCGAGAATACGCCGCGAGACGGGCGCGCGGGTCCATCTCCTATGAAGACCGTTGTGCCGGGGCGCTGACCGACATCGGCGTCTTCGGCGCGGTCTCCTACCGCGATC
>VXOJ01000041.1 GCA_009840115.1 Gemmatimonadales bacterium
CCCCGGCGCCCCCCCCGGCGGAACGGCTCGATCGCCTCCCAGAAGTCGGGATACGAGATGTCCGCGCACGCGCGGTCGTCGATCCCCAGGTCGGCATCGCCCGCCGCGTCGAGGACGCCGAACGCCATGGCGATCCGGTGGTCGCCGCGCGTCTCGACGTCGCCGCGCAACCGGCCGGTGCGGCCCCGGATCGTGAGACCGTCCGGCCTTTCCTCCACGGCGACCCCGAGCTTCCCGAGGGTCCGGGCCAGTACCGCAAGGCGGTCGCTCTCCTTCACGCGCAGTTCGGCGGCATCGCGGATCTCGGAACGGCCCCGCGCGCGGGCGGCGAGGACGGCGAGGAGCGGAATCTCGTCGATCACCCGCGGGACCACGTCGCCGCCGATCGAGAACGCCCGCAGGCCGTCGGGAGGCTGGACGGTCCACGTCTCCAGGGGTTCGCCCGCCTCGGCCGGCGCGGGGTCCCGGTCGACCCGCGCCCCCATCTCCTCGAGCACGGAGAGAAAACCGATCCGCCCGGGGTTGGCCGCCACGGCTTCCACGCTCACCGTGCGGCCGCCGAGCAGCGACGCCCCGATGAGGAAGGCGGCCGACGAAGGGTCGCCGGGCACCGTCATGCGGAGACCGTCGAGCCGGCCATCCCAGCCGGACGGGTCGAAGCGCACCTCTCCCGCTCCCATCCGCTCCGGATCGAACGCGAGCGGCACGCCCATTCCCGCCAGCATGCGTTCGGTGTGGTCACGGGAGAGGGCGGGCTCGCTGACCTCGACCCGCACGCGGGCCAGCACGCCGGCCAGCAGCACGGCCGACTTGACCTGGGCGCTGGCGACGCGGCCGCGGTGTCGGAGCGTCCGCAAGGTCCCCGTCGCTCGCCCGCGGAGCCGCACGGGAAGCCGCCCCGGCTCCCCGTCGTACTCGATCCGCGCCCCCATGGCCTGCAGCGGATAGATGACGCGGCGCATGGGGCGGCTGCGAAGCGACGGATCGCCATCCAGGACCGCCGCGACGCCGGAACCCGCCAGGATCCCGGCGAGCAGGCGCGCCGTCGTCCCGCTGTTCCCGCAGTCGAGCCGCGGAGCCGGGCCGGGGTCGAGGCCACCGCCCGCGCAACGGATCGTGAGACCGCGCGCTTCCTCCGTGCACTCCACCGCGGCGCCGAGCCGCTGCATCGCCCGCACGCTGGCCCGCACGTCGACGCCGTCCGAAAGCCCGCGGACGACGGATGCCGACGAGGCGAGGGGCGCGATGAGCGCGGCGCGGTGGGAGATCGACTTGTCCCCGGGTACGCGCACGCGGATCAAGGGTCGGGATCCCCCGCGTCCGCGTCATCGAAGGAGACCTCGGTGGACCATCCGTCGCGCGCGAGTTCCGCCCCGGGGAAGACGGCCCGCGCCTCCTCGAGCAGTTGCGCCGGCCGCTCGGCGTAGCGCGCGCTGACGTGCGTCAGCGCGAGCCGCCGCACGCCCGCCTTGCGCGCGACCCGGGCCGCGGCCGCGGCGGGGGAGTGGCCGGTATCCCGCGCCCGACCCCGTTCCTCCTCCGTGAACGTGGCCTCGTGCACGAGGAGGTCGGCGCCGCGCGAGATCCGGACCGTTTCGGGACAGGGGCGCGTATCCCCCGTGTACACGACCTTCCTGCCCGGCCGCGGAGGACCCACGAGTTCCGCGGGGCGCACGCGGCGGCCGTCCTCGAGGTCCACGCTCTCGCCGCGGTGGAGGCGGCCGAAGAGCGGGCCTTCCGGGACGCCCAGTTCGCGGGCGGCCGCCACATCGAACCTCCCGGGGCGATCATCCTCGATGAGGGCGTATCCGAGCGAGCGCCGCGTGTGCTCGGTCGCGAACGCCGCTACTCGGAAGCCCTCCCCTTCGACTGCCTCGCCCGCCCGGAGTTCATGCACCCTCGCATCGAACGCCAGGCGGTCCCCTCCCAGATCCCGGAGCGCGCGGAGCGTCTCGCCCGCGCCGCATGGCGCCCAGATCCGGAGCGCCTCCTCGCGCCCCTGGAGGCTCATCGTGCGGAGCAGGCCCGGCAACCCGAGGTAGTGGTCGGAGTGGAGGTGCGTGATGAGGATGTCTCCGAGGGAAAAACCCACCCCGTAGCGCATCATCTGCCGCTGCGTCCCCTCGCCGCAGTCGAGGAGAAACAACCGCCCCTCACGCTTCAGCGCGAGCGACGAAACGTTCCGCGACACCGTCGGCCGCGACGAAGCCGTTCCGAGAAACGTCAGTCGGAGGATGGCGCGACTCCTTCGGGCGCGCCGACGCGCGCGATCAGTTCCGCGTCCGACATCCCGGAGAGCGTGGCCCCGTTCAACTCCACCGCGGGACGACGCGCGCTGATGCAGCGCAGGCGAAGGCCTGTGGTACCCGCCGCGCTCCCCCCCTCCGCCCAGACCGGCCCCATGCCCTGGGCGAGCCAGATCGCTCCGCTCTCGTCGACGACCCGGCGTTCGGTCGCCGTGAGGGGTCGTCCCGCCTCCCACAACGCGCGGAAGGCCTCGTCATCGAGATCCGGCAGGGCCAGCCCGGCGGGGAGCACCGCCCGCCGGTCCGCCACCTCCGGGTCGTCGCAAACGAAGTAGCCGAGACCGAGGCCGGACGGCGCCCGGGCCGCGTCGTACAACGTCCACGAGGCGCCATCGATCCGGCCCGACCGCCGCGGGCGGGCGCCGCCGCCGGTCATGCCGGCCCCCCGCCGTACACGCCCCGCGTCACCGTCTCGGCGCGGGGAGCGGCGGTCTCGCGGCTCGCCAGCGCCTCGCTTGCGGCCTGTTCGATCTCCGCCTCCACTTCCCGCTCCACCGATGCGAGCTTGCGGAGGTTCCGCTCTCGCAGGTTTCCGGTGCCGGCGACTCCCAGGTCGACCCCCGCCAGGTACTCCTCATAGAGGCCGATCGGATCGCGCCGCCCCCAGTACTGAAACAACTCGCGCGAAAAGGTGGCCCGGGCCTCGCGCACGTCGTGCGTCGCGTGCCCTCCCATGCGGAACGTGCGCGCCTCGATGAGTTGCGGGCCCTGCCCCCGCCGGCAGCGTTCGGCCGCCACCCGCGTGGCCGCATAGACCTCGAGTACATGGTTCCCGTCCACAGATTCGGAGGGAATCCCGTACGCCGCGCCCCAGTCCGAGAAGTCGGACGGCACGTGGTGCTGGTCCAGCCGCGTCCCCAGCGCCACCTGGTTGTTCTGGATGATGAAGACGATCGGCAGCCTGAGCGATGCGGCGAAGGCGAACGCCTCGTGCGCCTCTCCGTGTTTCGTCGCACCGTCCCCGACCCAGGTCAGCGCCACCCGCGGTTCTCCGCGGATCCGGAAAGCGAGGGCGAACCCGTTCATGACCGTCGACAGCGTCGCGACCATGCTGATGGGCGGACAGACGCCGTAGCGCAGGTCTCCGAGGTGCAGATCCCGCCCCCCCGCGGGGGCGTCCGCCGTGCCGAGGTAGGTGCGAAACACCTCGGCCATCGGCATGCCCATCTCGTGGTTCGCGCCCTGATTGCGGATCATCGGCCCCACGATGTCTCCGTCGGAACCGCGACGGTCGAGCGCGTTCACGGCCCCCACGGTCACGGCTTCCTCGCCGGTCCCGAGCCACGCCTTCGAGATCACGCCCTGTTTCACCCACCTCGTGAGGGCGATGTCGCCCAGGCGGAAGCGGAGGAGTCCGCGGTACAGCGCGATGTGCGCGTCGGGAGGCAACGCGGCGATTTCCCGCGCGCGGGCGTCGTCCACCCGGATGCGCGACCTGTACTCCTCCAGGAGTTCGGGGTCCGGCTGCCAGGAGACGTACTCAGGGGGGTCGTAGGCCGAGTATCGACGCATCGTCCAGGTCCTCGTGGTCCGGCAGGCCGGAAAGCGGCCCGTCGCGCGCACATCCTAAGCCTTCGCCACGGGGTGCGCGAACCGATAAGCTACGTACCCATCGTCGACCCGCGCCCGTGGCCGGATCGGCGGGAAGACGGGTGAGACACGGTGCGGCGAGCGCGCCGCTCCACGCCACCGAGGCGCCACGATGAACGCAGGCAAATGAAGCCCTGCCGACGCTGCAAGTGCAACGTGCCGGACGCGACGCGAATCTGTCCGCACTGCCGGGCCACGCAGCGGCGCGGCGACCGCACGCCGCAGATGGTCCTCGGGTTCGTCACGGTCGCCGCCGCCGCGCTGGCCGCGCTCGGGTCCTGTCCGAGCCTCGCCGGCCAGCCGCCCGGCGGGTCGGAGCGGATGGAACCGCCGACGATCGCGCGCCTGCGCTACGACGGGGGGGGCGACTGGTACGCAAATCCCTCGAGCCTAGACAACCTCCTCGAGCAGGTCCGGCTCCGGACCGGGATCCCGGTGGCCGACCGGCCCGCGGAAGTGGGCGCCGCGGATCCCGACCTCGCCGACCATCCGTTCCTGTACGCGACGGGACACGGCAACATGTCCTTCACCGCGCTCGAGATCGAACGCCTGCGGGCCTACCTGTACGGGGGCGGCTTCCTGCACGTGGATGACAACTACGGCCTGGACGAGTCCTTTCGCCGGGAGATCGCCCGCCTCTTCCCGGACCTGCCGCTCGCCGAGGTGCCGCTCGAACACAGCATCTACCGCATCTTCTACGAGATGCCGGACGGCCTGCCCAAGATTCACGAGCACGACGGGAATCCCGCCCAGGGATTCGGCATCTTCCTCGATGGCCGCCTCGCGGTCTACTACAGCTTCGAGTCCGACCTGGGGGACGGCTGGGAGGACGAGGGCGTGCACGGGGACGCGCCCGAGGTGCGGGAGTCCGCGATCAGGATGGGCGTGAACCTCTTCCTCTACGCACTCTCCGCGACCCCGTCAGGCTGATACCGGCCGCTGCCCCGACGCCAGGTCCGGTGGTCAGGCGCCGAACTTGCCGTAGATCGCCATCAGTGCGACCACGATGGCCGTGGCAATGAACGCCCCCCAGGCGAAGATCGCGTTGAGGACGGGGCCATCGGACTTCAGGTGCATGAAGAACATCGCGACGAGCGCGAACTTCGCCGCCATCATCACGAGCAGGATCGGGATGAGGACCGGAGCGAGCGCCTCGATGTAGAACACCATCACCTCGAGCGCCGTCAGTGCGGCAAGGATCACCGCGACGGCGACGTAGAGGCGCGTGCTCGGGTGCGATTCGGCGGAATGGCTCACGTGTGCCTCACACCAGCAGGTAGATGAGGGTGAAGAGGATAATCCACACGATGTCCACGAAGTGCCAGTAGAGTCCGGCGATCTCCACCGTCTCCGCATGGCGGGCGTCGAGCTTCCCCTGCACCGTCCTCACGAGGAGCGTGCTCAGCCAGATCACGCCTCCGGCGACGTGGGCGCCGTGCGTCCCGGTGAGGACGAAGAAGGTCGATGAGAACAGGTTCCGCGACAGCGGCAGCCCCTCGTGGACGAAGTGGCTGAACTCGTAGTACTGGCCGCCGAGGAAGATGAGGCCGAACAGCGCCGTCAGGCCGAGCCACAGCTTCGTCGCCCGCAGATCGTTCCTCTGCACCGCCGCGAGCGCGAGCACCATCATGAGGCTGCTCATCAGGAGCACGAAGGTCGTGACGGTGATGAACGGGATGTTCAGCAGATCGTGCGGATAGGGCGGCACCAGGTTCCGGCCGCGATAGATCATGTACGTGGCGATCAGGGTGCCGAAGAGCATGCATTCGGACCCGATGAAGGTCCACATCGCGAGCTTGCGGTTCGGGATGCCCGTCGAGGTCGGCCCCTCCATCAGTGCGCCTCGTCGCCGAACGCGGGCTCGAAGGCCCACGCGAAGAGCCCCACCGCCGTCACGAGCAGGCCGAAGAGCGTCAGCCCCAGCGACCCGAGCCCGCCGATCGTCATGAGGAGCATCCCCACGGCGAGCACGAGCGGCCAGTACGACGGATTCGGCATCACGACGGGCGCCGGCGGCTCCTCCGGCTGCCGCCGCGGCACGGCGCCCCCGGGCTCATCCCCCTCCCCGCGCGATTCCGGCTCGATGTAGGGATGCCAGAGCGGGTCCCGCCGGTCGACGACCGGGATCTCGGCGAAGTTGTAGTGCGGCGGCGGGGAGGCCATCGTCCACTCGAGCGTCGACGCGTCCCACGGGTTGTGTCCCGCCGCCTCTCCGCGCCGCCACGTGCGCCACAGGTTCCAGACCAGCGGCACGAAGGAGAGGGTGAAGATGAAGGCCCCGATGGTCGAGATCAGGTTGAACACATCCAGGCCCAGCCCCTCCGCGTACGTGTAGGTCCGCCTCGGCATCCCCAGCAGCCCGGAGAAGTGCATCGGGAAGAAGGTCACGTTCAGCGCGAGGAAGGAGAGCCAGAAGTGGGCCTTCCCGAGGCCCTCGTGCAGCATCCGCCCCGTCGCCTTCGGGAACCAGTAGTAGAAGCCGCAGAAGAGGCCGAACACGGTCCCGCCGATGAGCACGTAGTGGAAGTGCGCCACGACGAAGTACGTGTCCGTCTGCTGCAGGTCCGCCGGCGGCGAACTGTGCATGACGCCGCTCAGGCCGCCGATCGTGAACGTCGCCACGAGCCCGGCGGCAAAGAGCATCGCCGTTCGAAAGCGTAAGCGACCTCCCCACATCGTCGCGATCCAGTTGAAGATCTTGATCCCGGTGGGGATCGCGATGAGCATCGTCGCCCCGCCGAAGACCGCGTTCACCACCGGCCCGAGGCCGACCGAGAACATGTGGTGGACCCAGACGCCGAAGCCGAGGAAGGCGATGAGGACGCCCGAGAACACGACGACGGGATACCCGAACAGGATCTTCCGCGAGAACGTCGGGATCACGTCGGACACGATGCCGAAGGCCGGCAGGATGAGGATGTAGACCTCGGGGTGCCCGAAGACCCAGAACAGGTGCTGCCAGAGGACGGGGTCCGCGCCCGCCGCCGCATCGAAGAAGTGCGTTCCGAAACTGCGGTCGAAGAGCATGAAGATCAGGCCGACCGTGAAGGGCGGGAAGGCGAGCAGGATGAGCGCGGAGACGATGAGCGCCATCCAGGTGAAGAGCGGCATCCGCATGAACGTCATCCCCGGCGCCCTCATGTTGAGGATCGTGACGAGGAAGTTCAGCCCGCCCGCGATCGACCCCACGCCGGAAATCAGGAGGGCGAGGACGTAAAAGTCGATGCCCGGACCCGGCGAATACTCGGGGTTCGTCAGCGGCATGTACGCGAACCAGCCTCCGTCCGGCATCACCCGGAGGGGGACGCTCGAGTACAGGAAGAGGCCGCCGAAGAGGAAGACCCAGAAGGAGAACGCGTTCAGGCGCGGGAAGGCAACGTCGCGCGCCCCGATCTGCAGGGGCACGACGAAGTTGAAGAAGGCGACGACGAGGGGCATGCCGGCGAAGAACACCATCGTCGTGCCGTGCATCGTGAACAGCTGGTTGTACAGGTCCGGATCGAGGAAGCTGCGCTCCGGGGCGGCGAGCTGGAGCCGGATGAGCTGTCCCTCGACGCCCGCGATGAGGAGGAAGACGAACCCGACCACGAAGTACATGATCGCGATCCGCTTGTGATCGACCGTCGTCAGCCAGCTCCGGATCCCCGTGGAATACCCGCCGGTCATGGCCATGGCGCTAGCGGAGCGACCCGAGGTAGGCGACGAGTTGCCGAACCTGCGCGTCGCTCAGTTCCACCTCGGGCATCAGGTTCCCGGGCTTCACGTGCTGGGTGGAGTCCAGCCAGCGCGCCAGGTTCGCGGGGGTGTTCTCCAACACGCCCGAAGCGATCGTGAGCCGGCTCCCGAAGTGCGTGAGATCGGGTCCGAACTGTCCGGTCGCCTGCGTCCCCCTCACCGCGTGACAGCTCACGCACGCGTTCGCCATGAACACGCCCTGCCCCGCCCGCGCCTCCGCGTCGCCGGGGGTCGACGCGGGCGCCGCGTTCGCCCGGACCCAGCGCTCGAAGTCGTCGGGTTCGTCGACGATCAGGCGCATTCCCATGAGCGCGTGCGCCGTGCCGCAGAACTCCGCGCACTGCCCGTGGTACACGCCGACCGAATCCGGCCGGAACCAGAGCTGGTTCTCGATCCCCGGGACGAGGTCCCGCTTTCCGGCCAGGCGCGGAATCCAGAACGAATGCAGGACGTCGGCGGAGCGGAGCCTGAGGTCAACGGTGCGGCCCAGCGGGACGTGCGCCTCGTTCGCCGTCACGATCCCGAGTTCCGGATAGCGGAATTCCCACCACCACTGCTTGCCGATGACTTCGACGACGAGCGCCTCCGGATCCGGCGTCGACCGGTCGATGATGAAGATGGCGCGGATGGTCGGAATCGCGATGGCCACGAGGATGAGCGCCGGTGCCAGCGTCCAGCCCACTTCGAGGAGGAGGTGGCCATGGACCTGCTTCGGCCGCGTGTCGCCCGGGCGCTCGCGAAAGCGCACGAAGACGTAGACGAGGATGCCCTCCACCACGACGAACACGCCGACCGCCCACCAGAAGATCTGGTCGAAGAGCCGGTCGAGAATCGTGGCGGAATCTGAACTGGGGTGCAGTGCGGATTGCGGATATTCTCCGCCGCAACCCTGGCTGATCAGAACCCCCAGAAAAAGCACGAGCGCTGCGATCGCGCGTCGTCTCAAGGGCTTATCTATATGCGTTTCGGGGAAAGTCTCGAATACAGGGCCGACTCCGCCTCGACGGAGCCCGCGGGACACTATCCGAGGACGGCGGGCGGGTCAAGGAGCGCCGCCCGCCGGAGGGTCAGCGGGCGTGCGGCACGTCTCCGACCGGCGTCACTCGGCCGCCGTAGAGCTCCGCCACCCACTCGCCGTATCCGTTGAACGGGAGCGTCGGAACCCGTTGTCCGGTGCCGACGATTTCCTCCTGGGCCTGGGACCAGCGGGGGTGCGGCACGTCCGGGTCCACGTTCGAATAGAAGCCGTACTCGGACGGCTGCAGGTCGTTCCAGAAGGTCATCGGCATCTCGTCGGTGACATCGATGCGGACGATGCTCTTCGGGCTCTTGTACCCGTACTTCCAGGGCACATGGATGCGGACCGGCGCGCCGTTCTGCTTCTGCAGCGGATGGCCGTACATGCCCGTCACGACGAACGAGAGTTCGTTCATCGCCTCGTCCATGCGAAGCCCTTCGTAGTAGGGCCACTTGTACCAGCTCTGCGTCTTCTGGCCGAAGGCCTGCTCGGGACGGTCGAAGGTCACGAAGCCGACGTAGCGGGCATCGTTCCGCGGCTGTACGCGCTCCAGCAGCCGGGCGAGCGGGAAGCCGATCCAGGGCACGACGACGGACCACCGCTCCACGCAGCGGTGCCGGTAGATCCGTTCCTCGAGCGGGAAGGCGCGTTCCAGTTCCACGAGATCGTAGACGCCCGGGTTCTCGACGAGGCCCGTGACCTCCAGTTCCCACGGGCGGGCCTCGAACGGGCCGACGTTGCGCCACACCCCGTCCTTGTCCGTGCCGAACTCGTAGAAGTTGTTGTACGTGGCCACGATCTCCTCGGGCGAAACTTCCTTGTGGCGGTCGCCCGGCGTGAAGCGCGGATCGTTCACGGCCACGGGATAGAGATCCGCGGTCGGGGTGTCCGGGATGTTGTCGAGGGGGCCGCGCTGCTGGGCTTCCGCCGCCCCGCCCGGCCGGCATGCGAGCGAGGCGGCGGCAAGGACCGCGCCCCCGCCCATGCGGGCCACGAACTGCCGCCGGTCGAGGTACACCGACTCCGGCGTCGCTTCGCTCTCCCTGAGCCGCCATCCGGGCGGAATATGGATGTTCGCCATTGGATTCTCCCTTACGTTCGGCCTCCGGCCTTCGCCGGCGGCCTCACCTGCCGCGTTACATGCTCCAGTATAACCGCTCCGGCGCCGCGTGTTTCGCAACCCTTCCCCCGCCGCGGGCGCTGCCCGCACGGCGGACGCTAGTGCCGGAAGAGCCGCCGTCCGGTGAAGACCATCGCCATGCCGTGCTCGTTCGCGGCCTCGATGACCTCCGCATCGCGCTTCGATCCGCCCGGCTGCGCGATCGCCGTCACCCCGGCGGCCGCCGCCGCATCGACGCCGTCGCGGAAGGGGAAGAACGCGTCCGACCCGAGGACGGCGCCCGCCACGTCGAACCCCTGTGCCCGGGCCTTGCGGATCGAGATCTCCACCGAGTCGACGCGGCTCATCTGCCCCGCGCCGATCCCGATCGACGCCCCATCGCGCGCGAGCAGGATCGCGTTCGACTTCACGCTCTGCACCGCGGACCAGGCGAACGAGAGATCGTCCCATTCCGCGTCGCTCGGGGCCCGCGCCGTGGGGACGCGCGCCTCCGGATTCACGTCACGTGCCGGTCGCGGGGCCGCCTGCATCAGAACCCCGCCGCGCACGCCGCGCACTTCGACCCCCTCCCGCAGATGGCCGCCCGCATCCAGCGCGGCGCCCGCCTCGGGCTTCAGAATCCGGATGTTCTTCTTCGCCCGCAGGAGACCGAGCGCATCCTCCGAGTAGCCCGGCGCTACGACGCACTCCACGAAGTTCCGCGAGAGGGCTTCCGCGACGGGCTCCGTGAGCGGGTCCGTGAAGGCGATGACCGAGCCGAACGCCGAAACGGGATCGCACGCGAGCGCCTTCTCGTACGCCTCCAGGGGGGATGCGCCGACGGCGAGACCGCACGGCGTCGAGTGCTTGAGGATCGCGCAGGCGGCGCGTTCCCCGGACACGAAGGGCGCGATCGCCGTGAGGGCCCCGTCCACGTCGAGAATATTGTTGAACGAGAGTTCCCGGCCGTGGAGTTGGGTGAGCGCGGGAATCCCCCGCGGCGGACCGGATCCGTCGCGGAAGAAGGCGGCCTGCTGGTCCGGGTTCTCCCCGTACCGGAGCGGCTGCACGCGGATGAGCGGGATGACGGTCTCCCCCGCCGGGAGGTCGGGCGAACCCTCCGCACCGTCCGGCCGGGTCAGGTAGCGCGTGATCGCCGCATCGTAGGCCGCGGTGTGCCCGAACACCTTCACCGCCAGCTCCCGCCTCAGCTCCGCCGTTTCCGGCGCGTCCGCGGCATCGATGGCCTCGAGCACGCGCCCGTAGTCGGCCGGATCGCAGACCGACCAGACGGACGGATGGTTCTTCGCCGATGCCCGGAGCATCGTCGGACCGCCGATGTCGATCTGCTCCAGCGCTTCCCGAAGCGTGACGTCGCCGCCGGCCACGGTCTCACGGAAGGGGTACAGGTTCACCGCCACGAGATCGATGGGAACCATCCCGTGCGCGGCGAGTTGATCCAGGTCGTCCGCCACCTCGCGCCGCGCCAGGATCCCCCCGTGCACCCTCGGGTGGAGCGTCTTCACCCGGCCGTCGAGCATCTCCGGATGGCCGGTCAGGTCGCTCACGCCGCGGACCTCCAGCCCCGCCTCCCGCAGGGCCCGCATCGTCCCTCCCGTCGACGCGATCTCCCAGCCCCTGGCGATCAGGCCCGCACAGAATTCCTCGATCCCCGTCTTGTCCGAAACGCTCACGAGCGCAGTCGGCATCCCCACTCATCCTTCCCGGTTGGTGAACGTCTCTGTATCGAACCACTCGCGAACCCAGCGGACCCGACGGTCCGCGTCCAGCCGCACCGCCCCCGACGCCAGCGCTTCAACGGCCGCGGGCAGGATCCGGTGCTCCACCGTCAGCACGCGGGCCGCGACGGACTCCGGAGTATCGCCCGCGAGCACGGGTACCGGCCACTGGCACAGGATCGGTCCCCGGTCGTACGCCTCGTCGACGAAGTGGACGGTCGCTCCGGTGACGCGGACGCCGGCCTCGATGACCGCCCGGTGCACGCGGGCGCCGTACATGCCCCGGCCTCCGAACGAAGGCAGCAGCGCGGGATGGATGTTCAGAATCCGCCCCCACCAGGCCCGCACGACGGTCTCGGGCACCAACTTCATGTAGCCGGCCAGGACCACGAGGTCGCTTCGCCATTCGTCAAGCGTGCGGCGGAGGAACATCTCCATCTCGTCACCCGTCGCTGACGGCGGTGAGACCGCCGATGCCACGCCTGCCCGGCGCGCCCGCTCCAGGACGCCCGCTCCCTCGCGGCTGGCGATCACGCCGACGATAACGCGATCGGGAACGTCCGCGGGCTGGAAGCGGTCGACGAGCGCCTGGAAGTTGGAACCACCCCCCGACGCGAGGACCGCGATCCGAACGGCGTCAGGCATCGGCGAGGCGGTCGAGCGCCGAGGCGAGGACTTCCGCGGCGCGGGCCGCTTCCTCGCCCGGCAGCGTCCGCACGTCCACGATGAACGCCGCACGCTCGATGCGGCCGATGAGCGGGGCCGGGCCGGCGCGGCACTCCGCCGCGAGCCGCTCGACATCGATCCCCGTCACGGCCCAGCCCGCCGAAGGAATCGCGAACCCGGGAAAGGCACCCCCTCCGACCATGGCCTCGGTCCGGACCACGTCCACGCCCGCGCCGCTTCGCCGCGGAGGATCGGGGCGCGCGGCGGCCGCGCGGGCTTCGACGGCCTCCGCCGGCTCGCGCAGCATCCGCAGGGCCGGTACGCGCCGGACGGCGAGGTCCGGATCGCGGTACAGCATCAGCGTGGCTTCGAGGGCGGCGAGCGTGGTCTTGTCCACCCGGAACGCCCGCAGCAGAGGATTCCGGCGCAACCGCCCGATCAACGCCGCGTCGCCCGCGATGATTCCGGCCTGCGGACCCCCGAGGAGCTTATCGCCGCTCCAGGTCGCGAGGTCGACGCCCGCGGCCAGCGACCCGCGGGCGGTCGGCCCCTCCGGGAATCCCGGCAGGAGCTCCGCATCGAGCAACCCGGAGCCGAGGTCGTGTGCCAGAGGGATGCCCCGCTCCCGCGCGAGGGACACCAACGCCGCGAGAGGAGGGCGGGCCGCAAAGCCTTCGACCCGGTAGTTGGAGGGGTGGACCCGCAGGATGAGTCCGGTCGATTCGTCGATGGCGGCGGCGTAGTCGGACACGCTCGTCCGGTTCGTCGTGCCGACCTCCCTCAACCGGCCGCCGCTCCGTTTCACGACATCGGGGATCCTGAACGTACCTCCGATTTCGACCAGTTCTCCGCGCGACACGAGCACCTCGCGGCCCCGCGCCAGCTCGTTCACGACGAGCGCCACGGCCGCCGCATTGTTGTTCGCGATGATCGCCGCGCCCGCACCCGTCAGTTCGCAGACGACTTCGCCGCAGTGGTCGTATCGCGAGCCGCGCCGGCCCGTCGCGAGGGAGAGTTCCACGTTCCCGTATCCGCCGGCCTCCGCCTGGGCGCGACCCGCCTCGTCGGCGAGCGGTGCTCGGCCGAGGTTCGTGTGGAGCACGACGCCGGTTCCGTTCAGCGCTCGCCGCAGGGAGGGCCGGGATCTGGCCTCCAGGTCGCGTGATGCGGCCCGGAGGACATCGACCGGACCGGACGCCTCCGGGCCGGCCTCCGCTCGAATGCGGTCCAGGGCCCGGCGGAGCGAGTCCTTCACCGTTTCGCGGCCATAGCGGTCGATCCAGGCGGGGACCTGGGACGCCTTGAGAAGCGCGTCCATGGAGGGGAGCCGGCGGCGCGGATCCGTCATGTGCGCCTTCGGGCCGTGTCCGGCGGCGCCCCGGCCGTGTCCGGCGGGACTCCCGGGAGGTCGAGAGTCTCGGGTGCCGGCGGCACCGAATCCTGCTCCACCGCGACGGAATCGCCCTCGACAGCCGTCGAGTCCGCCACCGCAGCCGGGTCCGCCGCAGCCGTGTCCGCCGCGGCGGCCGAGTCGCCGGACGGGGGTTCCGGCTCGGCCACAAAGGTCGTATCGCCGCCTCCCGCGAGACGGCGCAGGTTCACCACGCCCGTGACCGAAACCCGGTATGTCCCGGAGTCGAGCGCCGCCGCGAGCCGTACGGTGATGAACCTCGACGGAAGCACGGGATCCTCTTCCCCGGTCGAGTCGGAGACCGCGGCACCGGCGGAATCCGGGCTCGGCGCTTCGACCGCCGCGGAGTCGCCGACCGCCGCCGAATCGGCTACGGCCGCAGAGTCCGCCGCCGCGACGGAATCCGCCAGCGCCGCGGAGTCGAGCGGGAACGTCACCTCGTCGGCCGAGCCGATGAGGCTGCCCACGATCTCCAGCGTTTCGTTCGTCGCCGAGTCCCGAATCGCGATGCCGGGCGCCTCCGGTTGAGGATTGAGGAGGTAGTCATCGAATTCGAGCTGCACGGTCTCGTTTCCCACGACAAGCGCGCGAGCCAGCAGCGGCGGCGTGGTATCCGGCGCCACGACGACAAACCTCAATTCCGTCGGCGTCTCCGGCGATGCCGCCACCGACGCGCTGTCGTAGGACTCCAGCTCGCGATCGGGAATCATGTTGCGATTGCGGTCGACGAACCCGAAGGCCTGATATTCGCCCGATGGCAACCCGCGCGCCGTGAACCTTCCGACGCTGTCCGAGATCGCGCCGTACGGGATGGAATCCGTTCCGGCCCAGAAGATGACCCGCGCCTCCTCCAGCGGCTGCCCCGTGAGTGCGTCGATGATTTCTCCCTCGACGCTGGTGTCCGGGATCTCCCCTCCCGTGGAGAAGCAGAACTCGACCGGTTCTTCCATCCCGTTGCGCAGGAGGTCGTTGATCCCATCCGTCGGAATCGTGAAGCAGTAGGCGACGCTGTCCCGCCACCCGTCCTCCGGCCGGAGACGCAGGTCGGCGAATCCCGTCTGTGCCTCGTACGTTTCCATCGGGCTGACGAACATCTCCCTGGCAAGACCGTTCGGTATCCGCACGGGCTCGCTGAAACGGATTTCGAGGGCGCCGTCGAAGTCGACGACCGTCGAATCCGGCGCGGGACGGATGCGGACGATGGAGGGCGGGACTTCGTCGGGCCGCGCACCCGGCGGAGGCATCTCCCTCGCGCACCCCAGCATGATGAGGACGGCCATCGCCGCCGAGAGCAGCCGCCCATCGCCGACGAGGGCGACCAGCCGCTCGCGGGCACCCGGCCCCCGCCCGTAAGTTCCGGGCCCGGCGCGCGTCAGACCCCCGCCCGCAGCGATCGGAGTTTCTCCTCGAGGCGCGTCCGCTGTTCTCCCAGCGACGTCACTTTCTCCCGCTCCCGCGCGATGACCTCCTCGGGTGCGTTACCGAGGAAACCCGCGTTGCCGAGCTTGCCGCGGCTCCGCGCGAGCAGGTCCGCCGTGCGTTCCAGTTCCGCGCGGATGCGCCGGCGTTCCGCCTCCAGGTCGATGACCCCTTCCAGCGGGAGGAAGAGTTCTCCGCCCGAGCGGAGCACGGCGTGCGCCCCGGCGCCGTCCGTGGACGCCGCGCCCGCACCCTCCGCGACCCGTTCGATCCCCGACAGCCCGGCCAGGCGCGCGATGCTGCCTTCCTCCTCGGCCAGAGCCGACAGCAGGGCCGGCGAAGCACCCGCCACGCGGACCCTGACACGGGTTCCCGGCGCCACGCCATATTCCCCTCGCAGCGTCCGAACGGCCCCGACGAACTCCCGGAGCGCCTCGATTCCCGCTTCCGCATCGGGATCGATCCAGTCGTGGGGAAAGTCCGGCCACGGTCCCGTGACGAGCGATCCCGCGGCGTCCGCGTCGGGCAACCTCGCCGCGATCGCCTCCGTGACGAAGGGCATGATCGGATGGAGGAGCGACAGCCAGCCGCGCATCACGACCGTCAGCGTACGTCCGACCTCCCGAGCCGACCCGCCGCCCGCGGTCAGCCGGTGCTTCGCCAGTTCCAGGTACCAGTCGCAGAAATCTCCCCACACGAACGAATGCCCGGCCTCGGCCGCCTCGTGGAGACGATAGCTCTCGTATGCGGCGTCCATCTCGTGCGCTACCCGCGTGAGCCGGCTCCGGATCCACCGATCCGCGAGCACCGTCGGTTCGGGCACGTCCCCGGCTCCGGCTCGGCGCGCGTGCGGCAGGGCGAACCGTGCCGCGTTCCACATCTTGTTCGCGAAGTTGCGCCCCGGGCGGAACGCGGCCTCCAGGTTCTCGTTGTCCAGCTGGATGTCCGTTCCGAGCGGAGACCCTCGAACAAGCGTGAAACGCATGGCATCAGCACCATACAATTCAACAACTTCCAGTGGGTCGATGCCGTTCCCGAGAGATTTCGACATGCGGCGTCCGAGGTGGTCCCGGACCGTTCCGTTCAGCAGGACATCCGTAAACGGCAGCTCTCCCATGAACTCGAAGCCCGCCATGATCATGCGGGCCACCCAGAAGAAGAGGATCTCGGGCGCCGTGACGAGTGTCGCCGTGGGATAGAACGACCGGAGGTCCCCGGTCTGTTCCGGCCAGCCCAGCGTCGAGAAGGGCCACAGCCACGAACTGAACCAGGTATCCAGCACATCCTCATCCTGGCGCAGTTCGCCTCCGCAGGCGGGGCAGTCGTCCGGGTCCTCGGTGGAGACGACCAGCTCGCCGCAGTCGGCGGCGTCGCAATACCAGACCGGGATCCGGTGTCCCCACCACAGCTGCCGGCTGATGCACCAGTCGCGGATGTTCTCCATCCAGTTGCGGTACACGCGACCGAATCGCGCGGGGTGGAAGCGGAGTTCCCCGCTCTCGTACGCCGCCAGCCCCGGCTCCGCGAGGGGCTTCATGCGCACGAACCACTGGAGGCTCAGGCGCGGCTCGACGACGGTGTCGCAGCGATAGCAGCGACCGACGGCGTGGGTATGGTCCTCCACCCCCACCAGCCAGCCACCCGCTTCGAGGTCCGCTACGACCCGGCGGCGCGCCTCGAAGCGGTCGAGGCCGCGATAGGCCTCCGGGACGGCGTCGTTCATCGCCCCCCGATCCGTCATCACATCGAGCGCTTCGAATCCGTGGCGCCCCCCGATCTCGAAATCGTTCGGGTCGTGTGCGGGCGTGACCTTCACCACGCCCGACCCGAACTCCGGATCCACGTGCTCGTCCGCCACGATCGGGAGGCGCCGTCCGACCAGCGGCAGTTCGGCCTCCCGGCCGACGAGGTCCGTGTATCGCGCGTCATCCGGAGACACCGCGAGCCCCGTGTCGCCGAGCATCGTCTCCGGCCGCGTCGTCGCGACCTCCACATGACCGCCGTCCGCCAGAGGGTACCTGAGGCGGTAGAGCTTGCCATCCAGGTCGCGGTGCTCCGCTTCCTCGTTCGAGAGCGCGGTGCGGCAGCGGGGACACCAGTTGATGATGTAACGGCCGCGATAGATGAGGTCCTTCTCGTAGAGACGGACGAACACCTCGCGCACCGCGTTGGAGAGTCCCTCGTCGAGCGTGAACCGGGTCCGCTCCCAGTCGCAGGAACACCCGATGGTGCGCAGCTGGTCGATGATCCGTCCCCCGTACTCGTCGACCCATTCCCAGACGCGCTCGACGAACGCGTCCCGTCCGAGATCGAAGCGGGTGAGCCCATCGCCGCGCAACTGCCGCTCGACGACGTTCTGCGTGGCGATGCCGGCGTGATCCGTGCCCGGCACCCACAGGGCGTCGTACCCCTGCATCCGCCGCCGACGGATGAGGACGTCCTGCAGAGTGTTGTTGAGCCCGTGCCCCATGTGCAGCGCGGCGGTGACGTTGGGCGGGGGGATCACGATCACCCACGGCCGTTCGACCCCGGCGGCCGGAACGTGAAACAGGCCCGCGTCGACCCAGCGCTCGTACATCGGCTGTTCGAGCCCGGCGGGATCGTAACGGGAGGAAAGCTCGGTGGATGGTTGAGCGTCACCCAAGGGGCGGCTCCTGACTGGCGGTTTCGCGGTGTCGGGAGAAACGTCGGTGCGACGGGGAGAGCCCCCGGCGTCCGGCTGCGGCTCAGTCTAACGGAGCCGCCGCAGGTTCGGAACCGCACGGCGTGGCGACACTACACTACGGCGGCCCGCGAACGCGGAGGGTGTCACCGCGCCGGCGGCGGGCCTCCTCCTCGGAGCGCTCGCGCATGCGGGCCCGCGCCTCCGCCGCCGCGGCCTCCACGTCATCCCGAAGGTTCTGGATCTGGATGGCCGTCAGGTCGCGGATCGCCTGTTCGTACGCCCGCCTCTGGGGCCCCGTTGGAGCGAACCCGATCGGGATGGGGATGGTGACGTCGCCCAGGTGGATCCCCTGCTCGGAGAACCCCCACCGTTTCCCGTCGCGCTCGAACGTCCAGTCGCGCGCGCGTTGCCGCACATCTTCTTCGAGCTGGAGGCTGTCGAGCCAGTCGCGCAGGATCGCCCTCACGGCGCTGTCCGCCCGGGCGAACTGGACCAGCCTCTCCCCGATGAGACGGGGAGACTGCGGGTCGAACCACAGCCGCGCGTCGCTGAACCGGAGCCGGAGCCGCGAGGCGTTGGTCCGGCCCCGCGGTCCCTCGGGCGGCGTCGGCTGGCCCGCCACGATCAGGCCCGGGGCTCCCGGGATCGGATCTCCCGCCTCCTCCGCTTCTTCTTCCCCCGCTTCCTCTTCTTCCTCCTCTTCCTCCTCCGGCTCGGGCTCGAGTTCCGGGGGCTCCTCCTCGGGCGGCGGAAGCGGCTCCGGGCGGGGATCCTCGGGCAGATCCTCCGGCAGGGAGGGCGCAATCTCGACCACGACGAGGGCGTCGGGCGCGGGCACGGTTTCGACGGAGGGGAGCGTGAAGGGGAGCGACTCGACCCGGACGCCGCCCGCCGCAACCAGGAGAAGGACATGGAGGAGCACCGAGGCGAGCAGGCCCATCGCCAACGTCCGGCGCTGGAAGCGCTCGCGTTCGCGTCTCCGCTCGGCGAAGCCCGCGTATCCGGTACGGGACACCGAATCTACCTGCCGGCCGAAGTCCCGCGCCTGACGGGTCTCGCGTCGTGGCCGGCGGACCGGCCGGCCGCCCGGGGCGGAGCCCTCATGTGATCAGCTTCTTCTTCTTCGCGGCCGGGAAGAGGACGTTGTTGAGGATCAGCCGATAACCGGCGGAGTGTCGATGGAGGTCCAGATCCGTCGGGGCGTCACCGATCAGGTGGCGGGGGTCTTCCGGGTCGTGTCCCCCGAGGTACGTGAAGGTGCCCTCGCCGAAGCTCCCGTGGAGGTACTTCACGCGTCCGCGCGCATCCTCCTCCGCAAGCACGGTGACCCCGGGCTGAAGGCGTTCCTTCCGGAACGTCGTCGTGAGGCCGTAGAAGTCCGGCAGCACGCGCCGATGGTTCTGGGTGAGCATCGCGGGAACGGGATCGAACTTGGCGCTGAACTCGAACAGCGAGAAGCTGCCGAGGTCGACCCTCCACGGCGTGTTCACCTGGTGCCCGTCGATGTCGCTGAAAGCGCTGAGCGTGGGGTCCGTCACGAGCACGGCATCGCGGAAGGCGAGTGCCTCCGACCAGTGGAGCTTGTCGCTCGCCGCGGCGTCGGGGGGCGAGCCATCCGCGAACGACGCCGCGATGTCGGTGTCCGCCGCGGCGAGGGCCAGCTCCAGAGTTTCCGTCGCGGTGCACATCGCGAACAGGAAACCGCCGCCCTCGATGTAGCTCCGGAGCCGGGCCGCGACGGCCTTCTTCAGGGCCGGGACGTTCGGGTACCCGAGTTCGCGGGCGATCGCCTCGTTGCGGGCGACTTCCTCCTGGAGCCAGGCCGCCGAAGCGTAGGTCAGATAGAACTTCGAATACTGCCCCGTGAAATCCTCGTGGTGGAGGTGCAGCCAGTCGAAGTTCTCGAGTTCCTCGGAAAGCACTTCCCGGTCCCAGATCCGCTCATAGGGGATCTCGGCGTATTCGAGCGCCATCGTCACGGCATCGTCCCACGGGGAGCTGTTGGGCGGCGTGTAGACCGCAATCGTGGGCGCCTTCTCCAGCGGCACGGTTTCCATGTTCCGCGTCTCGATCTCGCGGCGGATCCTCGCCACGTCGGAACCGTCGAGCGTCTCCACGGTCACGCCCATCAGCGCGGCTCGCCGACGGTTGGACGGTACGTCCGACACGAGAAAGGACCCCGCCCGGTAATTCAGGAGCCACTCCGCGGACTGACCCTCGGAGAGGATGCCGAACGCATATCCGTAGGCCTTGAGGTGGTTCTCCTGTTCGCGGTCCATGGGGACGAGAAGCTGAGCATCCAGCCCCGATGCGCCCGCCAGCGAGGCAAGCACCGCCAGCAGAAGGCGGCGCGTGAGGCGGCGCGGAACGCCGCGTCGTTTCGTCTCGGCCTTCATCGGCCTCCTCCGTCGAGTTCGGCGAGCATGCGGCGCGCGACCGGCGCCAGGGCGCTCCGCGGATACCCCACGATCAGTTGTTCCAGCCACGAAGCGGCATCGGCGGGACCGGACGCGCGGGCGAGATCCAGCAGAGCGGCCGGGGCCTCGGGGCTTCCCGGGTACTGGAGGACGATCCGGCGCCGCAGGGCGTCGGCGATGCGGGCCCGGCCGGCTTCGGCGGCCGCGTCCGCGAGGAAGCCCAGCACGACGGAACGGCCGCTCGACGCCGGACGGCCGGCCAGGTCGCGGAGTGCCGGACCGGGATCGAACGCCTCCGGAGCCGTGAGGAGCTCGAGCGCGGCGGCGCCCGCGATGCGGATCTCCGCCGTGTCCGCCGCCTGCACCAGCGTCAGCAGCCGGAGGCGGCGCGTCCGTTCCGCCGCCCCGATCTCCACCTCGCGCACGCTCCGGCTCGCCCGCTCCCGCGCGGAATCGGGCCGGCCCGCGTACAGCGCCAGCCGGGCCGCCGCGGCGTCGAGCCGACCCGACGCGGCGATGCGAATCCGGCTCCGCGCGTCGGTCACCAGCGCCTCCGCCGCGCCGAGGTCGCCCGCTCGGGCGTGGCCGAGGGCGAGGTCCCCCCGCAACCCGGCCTCGACCGCGGCGGAGTCCGGATACTGTCTCACGTACCGGTCGAGCACCGAGGCCGCCTCGGCGAGCGAAGCGGGGTGGGCCGCGAGGAGTTCGAACAGACGGCGCGACGCCAGTTGGTGGGGACCGTCACCCGGAGTGCTCTCGCGAATCAGATCCTCGAACACCCGACGCGCCGACGCGGTATCTCCCGCCGCCAGCGCCTGTTCGCCCGAGAGCGCGAGCCAGCGCAGACGGTCCGCCGGCCGAGCGCTCAGTCCGGCGAGCCGCCGCGCGGACCATGCGACCTCCCCGGGCAGCGCCGCCGCCTCCGCTTCGCGCACGTACTCCCGCAGGAATGCGGCCGCGTCGGGATCGTCCGGCGGCGGCGCGGCCTCCGCCAATGTCCGGGCCGCCTCCCCGCGTCCCAGCCGCAGCGCGACGATGGCCCCTGCCCGGGCTGCCCCGTCCCGCCGGCCGGCCAGAAGTGCGCGCAGCCCCTCGAAAGAGGCCGCACGGACGCCGGAGCCGTCGGCCTCGGCGGTGCGAAGGCCCGTTTCCACTTCGTCCGTCGCCGGCGGCGTGAGGGCGAGAAGCCCGACCCAGGCCGCGGCCAGGCGATCGCGGTCACCGACGGCGAGAAGGAGGTCGGCGAAGCGCGTGAGGAGTTCCCCGTCGGGGTCCGCCGCGTCGCCGAGGGTGCGCACCGCCTCCGCGGAGTCCCCCGCGGCGACCTGGGCATCGGCGCGGGCCAGCCGCGCCGCGGAAAGTCCGGGTGCCTCCTTCAGCCAGCGGTCGCTCACGGCGAGGGCCGAATCAAGCCGCCCCGCACCGGTCAGGCCCCGCACCCACCACAGCCGGGCGACCTCCTCGTCCGGGGCCGCGGCGACGGCGGCTTCGGCATAGGGCACGAAGGCGGCCGCCTCACCCGATTCCAGCGCCAGTTCGCCGAGCAGCGCGAGCGCGCCCGGCGACGCGGGCGCCCGCACCAGGTGCTCGCGCAGGGCGGATGCGGCTTCCGCGGCGCGGCCGCTCGCGCGGAGGCGCTCCGCGCGCGCCACCGTGCGCTGCTCCGAGGCCGCGGATGCCTGACCGGCCACGTCGGCGCTCATCGTCAACTGGGCGCCGCAAACCGCCGCGAGGAGCGCGACGATCCGCGTGGCTCGGCGGGTCCCTCCCGCCGGGAATCGGAACCGGGGACGGCCCACGTCAGGGCTCCCGCCGGGCCCCGGCGCCCGCCGGAGGCACCCGGTTCAGCCGGTCGAAGTACTCGAAGATCAGCGATCGATAGAAGAGCGGAAGTTCCCGGAGCAACACCTCCGACGGCGCCGGGTAGCGGCGTCCCCGCAGCAACTCCGGATCGATCGGCGGCGGAGTCCCCGGCGGGGCCGTGGCCTCGCGCGATTCCCGTTCGTTTGGATCGAGATCCTCGTCCTCCAGCGAGCGTCCCGCATCGAGCATGCGCCGGAAGAGCTGCCGCTGTCGTTCGAGCGTCTCCTGGGTGGGCCCCTCCAACTCCAGCTGCCGTGCGAGTTCGGCGGCCTCCTCCGCCATTTCCTCGGGACGTCCCAGGAGATCTCCCTCCGGGTCTTCCAGCTCTCCGAGTTCTTCGGCGACCTCCTCCTGCCGCCGCGCGATTTCCTCGCGCCGCCGCTCCTCTCCCGACGGCCGCGGACCGGGCATGAGGAGCGAACTCGTCTCTTGCGTTACCGCCTGCTGCTGCTGCGCGAGCTGATTCATCTGATCCGCCGCGTCCTGGCCGGCGGACTGCTCTCCGGCGGCCCGCGCCGCCTCCTCGCTCGCCAGCAGGTGACGGGCCAGCGAGTTCAGCGACTCCTGGATGCCCTCGACCTCCGCCCGGGACGGGAGACGCCGCGCCCCATCCCCCGCGAGCCGGTCGAGCAACTGGTCCATGCGCTCCGCCGCTTCGCCCGCCGCCGCCCCCGTACGCTGGTCGAGCATGGCCGCTTCGTTACCGGCCTCCGAGAGTCTCTCGACCAGATTCTCGAGCCCCTGGCGCACGGCCCCCTGCCGCGCACGCCAGGATGTCGGATCCGCCGCGTTCTCGCCCCGGGTCGCCTCCGAAAGGCGGCCCTCCTCTTCCGCGAGCGCGAGCGCCTCGCCGCGCGCGCGAGCCAGCGACTCGACGGCGGCCTCCCCTTGCTCTCCGCTCATCTCCTGCTGCGCCGAGCCGAGGGCGCCCGCCGCCTGTTCGAGCGCCTCCGCGGCTTCCTCCGCCGCCTGCCGCTCCGTTTCGCCGACCTCCCCCGCTTCCCCGGACGGCGACGACTCGGCTCCGGTCTGCGCGTCCGCCATCTTCCCCAGAGCCTCCTGCGTGCGCTCTCCGGCGGCCCGGGCCGAATCCGCAGCCGCCTCGCGGTCCGCCGCCGCGAGTTCCGCCTCCAGTTCCGCCAGGCGCTCCGCCAGCGCCTCGGCCTGTTCGACGAGCGACTCCTGACCTTCCCGGAACGCCTCGGCGTCCTCCTCCCCGGCGACCTCCCTCTGTTCCCGCGCCAGTTCATCCGCGTTGGCCTGCGCCGACCTCATCGCCTGTTCGAGCGCGGCCTGCTCGAGCATGCCGAGCGTCTGGTCCACCTGCTCCCGCAGACTCTCGTAGTCCTCGGAGAGCTGCTCGAGCGCTTCCCGAACCGCTTCCGGATCGAGCTCCCGCAGCGCCTCCGCGAGCGCCTCGATCTGCTCCTCGAGTCCGCTCTCGGTCAGTTCCCTGTAGCGTTCGGCCAGCCGCTCCAACTGCTCCTGCAGCGCGGGGTCGGAGAGCGGCGAGGCTTCGAGTTCCTCCTGCAGGGCTTCGATCTGTTCCTCGATCCCCGCGAGTTCCTCCTCGGCGCGCTGCCCTTCGTCGAGCACGCTCCGCGCCTCTTCGGTGGCCTCGAACCGAACGTCCTCGCTGTCGTCCCCTTCCGCGTCCGTCTGCCGCGCCGCGTCGGCCGCCGCCTCGGCCAGCGCCTCCAGCCTCTCTTCCAGGGCCTGCGCGTCTTCGGAGAGGGCGTCGGTCTGCTCCGCGCGCCGATCCCGGATCTCCGTAAACGTCGGGACGCGAAGCAGAAAAACGTCGGAGAGCGCGGGACCCCTGGCCGGATGCCCGTCGAAGGCCTCGAAGCGGTAGAACAGCGTGTCGCCGGGGAGGAAGGACTCCGCGCTGCGGTCCAGCAGGTGCCGGAAGACCGCCCGCTCCGCCCCGCCCGGATCGGGGGAAAGCGCCTCCCGCCGCTCCGCGTTCTCGCGGCCCAAGCCCGAGCGCCAGCTACGAACGAAGGCTCGGCGGAGACCGATGTCGTCTTCGATGTCCACGATGACCGGCATCACACGCTCGTAGCCCAGCGTCGTGTCCGGAGCCGGGTAGAGGAGGTGGACGCGCGGCTGAAGATCGGGGACGACGAGCACCCGGATCGGGTCGGGGAGTATGGGCGCGCCGAGCGACGATTCCGCCCGCAGTTCCCACGCCCAGGAGCCCGTCCGCTCGGGAATCCACGTAACGGCGAACTGCGAGCCCGCGATCTCGAGCGGGATCGGAGATGCCGCCTCGCCGGTCTCACCGTCGCCGGGCTGCCACGCGAGAGCCCCGCCATCGAGGGGGAGGTTCGTCTCTCCGCTCAGCCGCAACCTCGTACCTTCCGGCGCCACCAGCGGCGGTATCCGGCCGCGGTAGCGCTCGGATCCGCGCCCCAGATAGGCCGGGAACTCGACGGTGAGCTGGAGATCCTGGACCAGGAGGGGCTCCAGGGGGCGGACGCGGAGGGTGTCGCTCGTAAAACCCTCCCCATCTTCGACCCACACCGCCGTGGGAGAGATGATCGGCCCGGTGCGGCCCTGCGCCGAACCGGCCGCCGAGACGTCGAGCAGGGTCCGCTCCGGCGCCCGGCCCGCGGCGCGCCACACCAGGTCGACCCGTTCGCGTCCCGTGGCCGAGATGGACACGACCGCCGCGTCTCCCCGCGGTACGCCCGCCGCGCCGGTCAGGCCGAGGGGCGGGAGCGGCGCCGGAAAGGCGGTGCGCCACGGCGCACCCAGCGCCGCGGCGGCGGAAAACGTGGGCTGCGGCCTCAGCAGCGCGGCGACCGAGATCGCGAGCAGCATGAGGGCCACGGCGACGCCCGAACGGCGAATCCGCCGCTTCCATCCCGAGCCGGTAACCGGCAGGAGTCCGCGCGAGGCGGCGTTCCCCAGCGCCTCGGAGACACGCGCGCGGTGGAGCGCCGCCAATCCCGCCCCCGCCGCGGCCTCCGCCCGTTCGAGTTCGATCGCGGAGCGGACATCGCCGGCCCCCAGCCCCGCCGCGGCGGGGGCGGGATTGGCGGCGCTCCACCGCGCGCGTGTCTCCGAGGCG
>VXOJ01000069.1 GCA_009840115.1 Gemmatimonadales bacterium
GAATCGACCATCGCCGCCGCCGTGCCCTGCGCGTCCTGCGCGTGCGCCATCATCGAGTAGCGCCGCGAGAAGTAGTGGCGCTGCGCGCTCCGGATCCGGCGCCGCGCCGCCTCGACCGTCCACGGCCGCCATTCGAGCGAGACCGTCGTCACGGCGTCCAGGCAGTAGAGGTCCTTGAGCAGGTTCGCGTGGGCCTGGCCGGGCGGCGACAGCAGCGAGTAGAGAACCACCGGCTCGCCGTCGAGCCGAAGGTGCGAGCGCTCCGCCTCAAGTTCCGAGAGCGCGAGCCGCCAGTTCATGCCGCTGCCCGTCGCGCCCTCCCAGAACGTGCCGGGGCGGTTGATGAGTTCGGAGAGGAGGCGGGAGCCTTCCAAGGCATCCAGCATCTCGATGGGCGTGTGCTCGGACACCAGCGAGCGGCCCGCGTCAATCATCGCTTGGAACCGGCCCGCCGCCGCCTCGATGTCCGAGGCCAGGTAGGTGGTTGCCGTCTTGCCGCCGCGCTTGCCCAACCGCTTGAACCGCGACAGCGGTCCCGGCCCCGAGCCCCCGCCCGCCGGGCGGAGGCCCGGGTCGTGCGACCAGACCACGAAGGCGTCGAGCCGCTGGACGCGCCCGGCAAGGAACGCGCTTCGCTTGCGGCCCGACAGGGACGCGATTTCCGAACCGCTCGTCTCTTGACCCTCGGCGAGGCTGGGACGCCGGAGCATGTGGAACTGGAGGCGCGTGTCGGAACCCAGGCCCGACATCAACCGTTGCCAGAGCCCGAGCACCCGGTCGATCTGCTTCGGTGTGCGGCCGTCCACCGCGGCGGGCCGGATCCGGCCCGCCGCCATCAACTCGCCCGAACGGGTCAGGCAGGTGCGGCCGTCGTCGAGCCAGCCCCAGTAGGGCAGCTCCTCGGCCAGCGAGCCTGCCGCCTCGTAGGCGCGGCGTTCGTCCGCGACTCTCACTTCGAGTCCGTCCGGATGCGGAGATGCCACGGCTCGTCGGCCCACTTGCCCGGATCGAACCGGGCCGGATAACGCGCGGCGTTCCGCAGCACGGCCAGCATGGCCGGATCCCTCCGGCCCGCGAGCCAGCCCGCGCCGTAGCAGCTGGCGAACACCAGGCCGCCCGCAACAAGCGAGGCCGTCGCGTTCCACACCGCGACCGCGAGCGTCGCGCCCAACAGGAACAGCCGCCGCTCCACGCCCAGCACCGTCAGCGGACGGTTGAGCGCCGCGTAACCCGCCCAGCGGGTCAGATCCCGCATCAGAACAGCCAGCCGAGGAAGTTCACCGCGCCCACGGCCATCCCGATCCCGAAGATGATCCCGGCCAGCGTGCGCTTGCTCCCGCCCTCGCCGAACGCGAACATCAGCCCGCCCACCACGATCGCGATCAGCGACAGCCCGCGCGCGATCGGTCCCGTGAACTGCGTCTGAAGCTCGTTCACCGCGTCCACCCACGGGCTCGTGCCCTGCGCGTGGAGCGCGCCGGGGGTCAGCATGAGCAGCACGGCCCACGCGGCTCCCCGCATCGTCGTCAGCAACGTTCTCATCGTTCTCTGTCCTTTCCTTGAAGGGTCATTGGGGCGACGGACTATCCACCGCCCCGGGTCTCGGCAATTCGATTGTGGATCCACGCGTCGAACTCCGACCTGATCCAGCCGACCGCGCGCGGACCCAGGTGGATCGGCGGGGGAAAGCGACCCGCCTCCACCCAGCCGTAGATCGTCGGCCGCGCCACCCCCAGCCGGGCCGCGATCTCGGATGCCCGGATGAAGCGGATCGGCTCGTCCGTTCTCTTCTCGCTCGGCCTATCGGCCATCGCTCCACTCCCTCTCGTTCGTCCCGCGGCTGCTTTCGACCACCGAGGCCGGTGGCGGCGCGGTGGAGCGCGTGTGCCGTCCGAGTCCGCGTCGTAGCCGTCGATGAAGGCCAGAATCCGGTCCGCCATCCGTAGCGACAGCGAGCGCCCGGCGGCGATCTGGCGCATCAGGTTCGGGTCGCCCACGGCCCTCATGCCGAACGTCGTCGGCGGCATGCCCGTGCGGTCGAGAAACGCGGCGACGCGCGCGTTGAAATACCGCTCCAACGTCTCCATGGCCGTACTGCTCTCGCGTCTTCATGGCGAAAACGGTGAAGACTTGTCCGCAGGGGAGTCAACAGCTAGGAGATCGCCTAAGTGTCGATAACGTCGAGGAGGTCCAATACCGTCGAGTTGACGCTGGACTCCGCCGCCAGCGGGGCGGTGAGGCACCCCCGCGCACGCTTGCGGGCAGTCTCCCGAAACGATCTGAAGGTGGGCCGTGCGGTAGGCCCGGAAACGGCGGACTCGGCGTCGCCGGCCAGCGAGTGGTGGGTCACGTATCCGGACGTGGAAGGCGATGCCGGGCCGTCGGTCGGCGGTTTCCCCCTCTGCCTTGCGAAGCCGCCCGGAATCGGGACTATTTCAATCCATGAAAAACAAAAGGAAGACGGCCCCGGCGCGGCTCGATCCGGTGCGTCGGCGGCTACTCCAGCTCCTGACCACGAAGGGCTCGACCTTGCAGGCCGCGTCGA
>VXOJ01000048.1 GCA_009840115.1 Gemmatimonadales bacterium
AAACCCCCCCCACGCCCTTCCTCTACCCCGATGGGGCTCGGCGTTGAGAAAAACCCCCAGGGGGGGGTACCGAACGGCTTGCAGGCGTAGGCGTAGCCGGCAGGCCGCACACGCGAACCTCTCCATGGCCGGCCCGGGGACGATCCAGAGAGCGCCGTCACCCCATGGGTCACCCCTCATGCCTGACGGTGGGTCACCCTTCCTGCCTACGGCACTAATCGATAGGCACTTACGGGCGCTCCACAACCACCCAAATGGGGGGGGTCGGACAAAGGCGTGACGGCAGGAAGAGGCGCCAGGCTACCGGCTGAAGCGGCCTATGAGGGTCCGATGCTGCGCGGTTCAGATTGCAGCGGGGCGCTCGTGTCTCAGAAGCGGTTGGCCGCGGCGAGGGCGCGGAGCAGGAGGGCGCGCTCGATGGCCGCGGTCGGGGAGGGCGCGTCGGCGAGCGCATCGGCGCGGGCGCGCATGGAGGCGATGGTGACGGTCTCGAAGGCTCCGGGGACGGGTCCGCCATCGGGGCTTTCCGCCGCCACGTCGAACAGGAACCGCACCAGCCGGTCGTCGGGGTCGAAGGGGCGGCCCTGGCCGAGCGATTCCGGCCACAGCAGCGCCGCTTCCAGGTGACGGCGGGCGACCGGGCGGTTCCCGGCCTCCAGTTCGTCGAGCGCGGCCCCGATGTGCAGGAACTCGTACAGGCGGTGAGCCTCGCCGGAGTTCTCCGAGGGTAGGACGCGGGTGTCGGCGAGGATCCCGTTGGCCTCGCGGTACTCGCCCGCCTGGATGAGCCCCCGCGCGTGGATGAGGGTGAGGTTGAAGTCGTCCGGGAAGCGTTCCCGTCCCCGGCCGGACGCCTCGCGCGCCTCGGCCCACTGTCCGGTTTCCTGCAGGTGCCGGACGAGGGAGATGTGGAGGAGGCGGCTCTCTGGATCCACCGCGACGGCGCGTCGGAAGTCGGCCCCGGGATCGCCGCCCAGCGCCCCCGTGAGGTGCGCGCGCGCCGCGTAGGCGGGCCCGTAGTCGGGCTCCTCGCCCAGGGCCACCAGCACTTCGGCCGCCTCGGCGTCGCGGTCGAGCGCCCACAGGTTCAGGCCCAGCAGGTAGCGCCAGCCCCAGTGCGCGTCTTCACCGGCGGCCCAGCGCAGGATCGGCAGCGTCTCGGGGCGGTAGGGGAAGGCGAAGGCGGGATCGGCCCCCGCCCGCAGCCGTTCGGCGTCGCCGCGCAGGAAGGCGAGCCAGGCCGTCCCCACGGGACCGCCGCCCACTTCGTCCGCCAGCTCCAGCAGGATCGCGGCATCGCCGGGCAGCCCCCGGTTCGCGTAGCCCACGGCGAGTTCCAGCAGCGTCTGCCCCGGGTACTCGCTCCGCATCGACGCGGTGAGGCGCGCCGCTTCGGCTCCGTCCGTCGTCGCCTCGCCGCCGGATCCCTCGGCCCGCGCCGCGAGATAGCGCTCGGCCAGCACGAAGTGGTTCAGCGGGTCCAGTTCCAGAAGCTCCGCCTGCACGCGCGTCGCACCGGCTTCGTCGCCCTCCAGCCGCGCCGCGATCGCGAGCACCTCGCGGGCGGGAATGCCCACGCGATCGTGGTCGAGCGCCAGCGCGGCGTGGCGGCGCGTTTCGGCCATGTCCCCCGCCTCCAGCGCCAACTCCGCCAGCCGGGTGCGCGCCGCGGCCCGGTGGGAGACCGACCGGGCCGCCCAGCCGAACGAGTCGAGCGCATCGGCGCGGCGCCCGAGGGCGAGATACAGGTTGCCGGCGAGGAAGTTGGCCTCCGGATCGTAGGTGTCGAGCTGGAGCGCGCGCCGGGCGTGGGCGAGACCCTCCTCATGGCGGGCCGATCCCAGGGCCAGCGCACCGAGACCCAGCAGCGCCTCCCGGTTCCAGGGTTCGGCGGCGAGCGCCCGTTCGTACAGCGTCCGCGCGTCGGCGGGGCGGCGGGCCCGCGCCAGCTCCCTCGCCTCGAACACCAGGCGATCCGTCTCCGGGAGGGCGTCCCACGCCTCGGCGTTCGTCCCGAACGGCCGGGACACCGACGGCTCTCCGCCGAATCCGCACACCCCGGCGAGACCGGTCGCGTCCGGCTGGGAGCAGGCTTCCAGGCGGAGCCGCGGGAGTGACACGCGCCACGGACGCCCGGGCGCGACCTCGACCTCGACCGTCACCGGATCCAGAGCTTCGAGCGCCACCTCTCTGGCGGCGACCTGCTCGCTGGCGGACCACACCCTGACCGTGTCGATCCCGGACCCGAACCCCTGGACCACGACCCGCAGGCGGTCGCTCACCCGTTCGACGTGCATGGCGCCGTGCGGGGAAGCGTCCGTGAGGCCGCCCGTGCCTTCGAGCGGGAAC
Organism: Gemmatimonadales bacterium; assembly: GCA_009840115.1. Taxonomy (GTDB): domain Bacteria; phylum Gemmatimonadota; class Gemmatimonadetes; order Palauibacterales; family Palauibacteraceae; genus Palauibacter; species Palauibacter irciniicola. Next base: position 2,350 of record VXOJ01000048.1, read on the forward strand.
CACCACTCCGTCCAGCGGCTGGCCGAGAGCGGGTCGAACCCGGCCTGCGAGATCGGGTTGCGGTCCGCCCCGGGTTGGTACTGCGCGTGCAGCCGCCCCGCCTGGAACTCGACGTACTGCCCGTCCGTGTCCGTGAGCAGGTCCTCCCAGATGCCCCCCGCCCGCGAGAGCGCCCACAGCCACATCTTGCGACCCGGCATTTCCTCGTGCGGAGCCCAGTGCCCCCAGCCGTAGTCCTCGTCGTGGTAGTAGCCGCCGAAGAAGTCGTTCAGCGCCCCGACGACGTGGTAGGACTTGTGTCCCCCGAACGCGTTGTTGCGGTACAGGGGCAGGAAGCGTCCCTCCTCGTCCTCGGGCCACGGGCGCGCCCGGCCGGAGTGCTCCAGGTAGGCATCGCCGGGCACGAACAGTTCCAGGTCGTCCTGCGCGAAGGCCGCGGCCGTCATCCAGTTGTAGTAGGGCTGCTCCAGCGGGGTCGGGTTGTACCACAGGACGCGCGTCTCGAAGGCGGCCCGGTCCGGCGGAAGCCGGATCTCAACGCGCCACGGCGTCCGCGCCGGGAGGTCGATGGCGCCGACGATCGTGCTCACGCTGCCGTCCGGGTTCTCCCGCACGACGTAGTCGACGGGCGTGGCGGTGGCCGGCGTGTGCCCGATGACGCCGAAGTTGAACTCGATGCCGCCCGAGGTCCACGGGCCGCGCAGCGCGATGTCCCGGAACTTCATCACTTCGTTCCGATAGATGAACTCGTGCCCGGTCGCCTTCACCACGGCCCCCCACACCTTGCCGCCCACTTCCGGAAGGACGAAGACCTCGATGAGGTCGTTCTCCATCGTCACGACCTTCCACTCCCGGGGCTCCGCCGTCGCCGCGTACCCCTCGAACGTGTGGTAGGGGTACAGCCGCCGGTCGGTGGCGAGCACCGGCACGGGGTTCGGATCCGAGAACGGATACGTGTCCAGCACCCGCACCTCCTCCGAGATCCGCGCGCGGGACCCCGGAGCCTCGCACGCGGCCGCAGTCAAGGCGGCGCACAGGATGGCGGAGGCCGGCGCGGCGATCCGCCACTGCCGCAACGTCAATCGGAACACGTCACACCTCACTCGCTTGTTACGATGGCGCCGTTGGAGGCGTCGGCGAAGAAGAGGGCGCGGCGTCCGACCCCTCCGCGCGGGGCGTAGAAACCATCGATCAGGGCCTCGATCACGGCCTTCGCCTCGTCCGCGCCGCAGAGCGCGACCGCGCAGCCGCCGAATCCCGCGCCCGTGAGCCGCGCCCCGGCCGCGCCCGCGTCGCGGGCCACGCCCACGATCTCGTCCAGCGCCGGCGTGCTCACCCCGAAGTCATCGCGCAGGCTGGCGTGCGATGCGTTCATCAGCCGGCCGAAGGCGGACATGTTCTCGCCGCGCAGGGCGCGCTCGGCCTCGATCACCCGGCGGCCCTCCGTGGCCACATGCCGAAAGCGCCTCGACAACGTGAGCGGCAGCGACTTCTGCGCCCCGGCCAGGATGGTGGCGAACTCCGCCTGGTCCGCTTCCATCACCTCCAGCCAGGAGGTTCGCCCCACCCGTTCGAGGGCCTCCGCGCACTGGGCGCGCCGTTCGTTGTACAACTCGCGGACCGCGCCCGCCTTCTCCGCGCGCGTCAACGACGAGGCGATGATCCAGCGCCATCCCTCCGGCACCGGCACCGGCGTCACGCGCAGCGGTTCGAAGTCGATCCGCAGCGCGTGCCCCTCCTGTCCGCAGAGAGACGCGGCCTGGTCCATCCCGCCGCCCTGCACGCCGACATGACGCTCGGCCCGGGCGAGGAGCGCCGCCAATTCCAGTGCCTCCACCTGCTCTTCGTTCGCGTGCAACAGCGCCAGCGCGGACGCGACCACCAGGGCGGAGGAGGACGACAGCCCCTCCGCCACCGGGACGGTACCCGTGACCGTGCCCCGGATGCCTCGCCTCAGTTCCACGCCGTGGTCGAGCAACCCCCTGGCCGCGGCCCTCACGTAGTTCGACCAGTGTCCCGGGGGTGCGGATTCCGTGGCGCGGTCCAGCCGAAAGGCGAACGGACCATGGGCGGAATCGCCCTCGAGTTCGACCGTCGCGTGCGCCAGCGCCTCGAACTCCAGGTGGATGTGCCGGTCCAGAGCCATCGGCAGCACCGGCAGGCCGTTGTAGTCGATGTGCTCGCCGATCAGGTTGATGCGCCCCGGAGCGGTCGCGACCCCACCGGGCAACGCCTGCGGTGGACCGAAGAGTGACGCCTGCGCCGAGCGGACCGGCTCCGCGTGAACGTGCGGCGTCCAGAGGTCGACCGGGTACGCGCCCGCGTCCGTGAGTTGCCGGAGCGAGACGGCGACGCCCTCGTGGTCTCCGGGGAAGGTGACGCCCTTCCACCCCTTGCCCGCGGGCACCAGGCCGCACCGCGTCCGTTCGGCGACCACCAGGTTGCTCACGGTTTCCGACAGATAGAACTCGTCATCGATCCCGGGCGAGGCCGCGAGGAAACTCCGGAAGCGCCGCGACAGCAACGGCAGGATATCGGGGAAGAAGCCCCACAGGCCCATGCACGCCTGGCTGTCCGCGCCCACGCGGATCGCCGCGCCGGAGGGCGTGCACCCGACGACGTCGGGCCGGACCGCGGAGGCATCGGCGCCTTCGCCCGTCGGCTGCGCGGCGCCGTCGAGGCGCAGGTCGAGGCCCTCGGTCATGCGGAGCAGCGTGCCGTCGGGCTGCTCTTCGCACAGGCCGCGCGACACGCCGCCGAAGGCGGACAGGGTGTCGGCCAGGGAGTAGGTCACCGCGAAGGCACGGATGCCCGGAGGAGGCGCCGCGAGCGCGTGCGCCAGGCGCTCGTACGCGACGCGTCCGTAGAAGTCGTCCGCGTTGCAGACGGCGAACGCGCCCCGGCGACGCAGGGAGGTCGCCGCGGCCAGCACGGCGAATCCCGTGCCCCAGGGCCGGACGCGCCCCGGTGGGGCGAGCGGGACGAGGTCGGGGTGGACGAGACGCTGGCAGGCGAGGGAGAGGGAGATCCCCGCCCCCCGCATCGGACGCAGGCGCGCCTCGAACTCGTCGCGCTGACTCTCCCGCACGACGAGAACGAAATGCCCGAAGCCCGCGCGCAAGGCGTCGTACACGGCGTATTCGAGCAGCGACCCGCCGCCCGGCCCCACCGGTTCGAGCTGCTTTGCGCGACCGAACCGGGTGGATTGCCCGGCGGCGAGGATCACCAGCGTCGGCCGCTCCGGCCGGTCGTCCGACTCCACGTGCCTCATCGCGACAACTCTACCGTCCGCGCCATGGACAGGCGTCGACGGACTCCTCGATCGCGCCCAGCGCGAACAGCGGTCCCCAACTCTGGAACCGGTGCCCTCGCCCCCGGCCGGTGCGCGCGTCGAAGTTCTCGCGGCAGAACCCCGTGCGCCGGAGGTCGGCCAGGAACATGTGCGCCCCCTTCCATGCCAGTTCGCTTGCGAGTTCGTCGAACCCGTACCGTCGCAGTCCCTGCAGCACGAGGTAATTCATGGGCGGCCAGATGGAGCCGCGCCAGTACTGCTGGTCCTCGAACGCGGGGTCGTCGCGCGAGATCGTGGGCAGCATCCACTCGCCCCGGAAGCGGGCGGGGTCGCGCAGCATGGAAACCATGCGCCGCGCGCGCCGCGCCGACGGCACGCCCGCGATGAGGGGAAGGAAGTTCGATGCCGCCACGCGCGTGGAGTGACCGCCTGGCAGTTCGTCCAGGTAGAGCCCGGCGGCTTCGGACCACAGCACCCGGTTCATCGCCGCGACGAGCCGGCGGCGCTCCGCCTCCAGCCGCTCCGCCTCCGCACGGTCGCCCAGAATGCGTGCGATCCGCGCCAGGCACTCGAGGTCCATGGCGCGGTAGCTGCACAGATCGACGGCGGACATGGCGAGGACTTCGCGCTCCGGGTCCCACTCCGCCTCCTCCCACAGCGGCAGGTCGTCCTGACCCGACTCCCACGCCGCCCGCTGGTGGCCGCTCGCGCCCACCTCCCATTCCGGGAGCCGGTCCCGCTCCGGCACCAGCGCCGTGTCCGAGCCCCACGCCAGCAGTCCCGGCGTCAGCCCCTCCCGGCGCGGGCGTCCGTCCTTGTCCGCCACCCACCAGTCGTTCCACGCGCGGAGCCCCGGCCAGGCCGCCGCCAGCGCGTCCGCGTCGGGGCAGGCGAGGTGCAGCTTCAGCGCCGCGAACGACCCGATCGGGGGCTGCGAGCGATCGGGCGTGCCGCCGAGGCGGCTCCGCCAGTTGGGCACGTTCCCGTTCGGATAGCGCGACTCGAGTCCCGCGAGGAGAACGTCCCACGCCAACCGCCCGGACGCGGTGGCGAGCGCCAGCGCGTTGAAGAAGGAATCCCACCCGAACACCGTCCAGTCGTCGGGCCCCGGCGGCTCCTCCCGTGCGCCGTCCCCCGGCTTCGGCAAGATCCAGCGGCGACCCGCCGGCGCGTACAGGCGCCCCGTTTCGGGCTGGAGGAGGACGTTCCACATCAGATGGTCCGCGACGGCTTCGACCAGTCCTTCCGCGGTCCCCGACAAGCGCGGTCGGCGGCGGTCCCAGTCCGCGCGCGCCTCGTCGATCCAGCGGTCCAACTTGGGCAAAAGGCGCTGGGCGCGGTTCAGAGCGGTCGCGGATCCGGCCGGCGTCTCTTTCGACTCCCACGCGACCACCGTGGCGACGCGGTCCCCCGCCCGAGGCGCGAAGGCGGCGGCCATCTCCACGCCTCCCGGCGCGGCCCGCCAGCCGTCGGACGCTTCCTCCCACGTCGTCTTCCACCCCCACGGATCGTCGTCCGCCAGCTCCACCCGGCCCGGCGCCCGCGCCACCGCCCGCAACGCCACCGCATCGTCGCGGCGCGACCACTCCAGGATGAGCGTGCCCTCCGCAGGGCGGGAGTCGGGCGACGGCTCGGCGGCGAGATCGAACTCCATCCGCGCGTAGCTGCCGTCCGGCGCATGGGAACCGACGCGGGAGACCATCCAGTACCAGTCCTCCAACTCCCGCCGGTCCCCGCTCGGGGTGGTGAAGACGAGTCGGAGGCCGATCCCGTCGCCGGGCCCGGCCGCGAACACGAGCCCCGCCCACCGCCGCGCCTCCAGCGCCCCCACCCGCATCACGCTAGCGGATTCCTTCGAGTTGGATGCCGCGTACGAAGTACCGCTGGGTGAAGAGGAAGAGGAGGGCGATGGGCAGCACGGCGGCGACGCCGGCCGCCATCTGGTAGGGCCAGTGGATCTCGTACGTCGAATGGAAGGCGGCGATCCCCACTTCGACGACGCGCATCTCCATGGAGCGGGTCACGAGGAGCGGCCACAGCAGGTTCTTCCACGCGTCGACGAACGCGAACAGCGCCAGCGTCGCCACGGCGGGCTTCGCGAGCGGAAGGGCGACGCTCCAGAAGATGCGCACGCGCCCGGCCCCGTCCACGCGCGCGGCGTCCTCAAGCTCGCGCGGCACCGTCCGGAAATACTGCCGCATGAGGAAGATGCCCCACACGGAGACGAGTTCCGTCGAGATGAGTCCCTGGTAGGTGTCGATCCAGCCGAGGGCCTCGATCATGAGGAAGCGGGGGATGAGGACGACGACCGCGGGCACCATCATCGTCGACAGGAAGAGCATGAAGAGCCCGTCCCGTCCCGGGAAGTCGAGGCGCGCGAAGGCGTACCCGGCGGTGGCCGAGGTCGCGACCTGGCCGGCCGCCACCGCGGTCGCGAACACGAGCGAGTTCACGAAGTAGCGCCCGAAGGGCTGGACCGTCAGCGCTTCCGGGTAGTTGGACCACCGCGGCGACCGCGGCAGGAGGCTCCCGCCGGCGAACACCTCGAGCTGTCCCATGAGGCTCGTGAGCGCCATCCACGCGAAGGGCGCGGCCATGACGAGGCAGGCCGCGGCGAGCAGGAGTCCGCGCGCCGTCCGGGGCGCGACGGCGCGGTCAGGCATGGGCGCGCCGCGTATCGAGGAAGCGGAAATGCAGCCACGTGGCGGCGAACACGACCGCGAACAGCATCCAGCTCATCGCCGCGGCGTTGCCGAACTGCAGGAACTCCCACGCCTCGCGGTAGATGTGGTAGACGGCGACGTCGGTGGCGCCCAGCGGCCCGCCCTCGGTCATCACATAGACGAGTCCGAACACCTGGAAGGACCCGATGACGGACGTGACGAGCACGAAGAACAGGGTGTGGCGCAGGCCGGGCAGGGTGACGTGGCGGAAGCGCTGCCACGGCCCGGCGCCGTCGACCCGGGCCGCGTCGTACCAGTCGCGCGGGATCGCGGCGAGGCCCGCCTGGAACACGACCATCTGGTAACCGACGACCATCCAGATGCCGATCATCATCAGGCTGACGAGGGCAACGTCGGGTGACGTGAGCCACGGGACGGACTCGAGACCGACGCGCTCCAGGCCCCGGTTCAGCAGCCCGTACCGGTCGCTCAGCAGCCACTTCCACACCACCGCGATCGCCGCCACGCTCGTGATGCCGGGGAGGAAGAGGGCGAGCCGGGCCCAGCGCATGGCGCGGCGCGACCCCCGCGTGAGGAGCGCGAGGGCGAGGGCGATGGCCATCGCGGCGGGCACGTGCAGCGTGAACAGCGCCGTGTTCCCGATCGCCGACCACCACTCGCCGTCCGCGAGCAGCGCCGCGTAGTTGTCGAGTCCGAGGAAGAGCGGCGCGGGGTCGATGAGGCGCCATTCGTGCAGCGAGATCCACAGCGAGAAGACGAGCGGCCCGAGGGTGAAGGCGAGGATGAGGGCCGTAGCGGGCGCGAGGAGGCCCCACGCCGCCAGCGTCCGGCGCAGGGCGCGGGCGCGGGGCGCGAGTTGCACGAGGTGAAGCGCCAGCGCGACCAGCAGGGCGGCGAGCGCGGCCGCGGCGGCCAGCGCGAGGGTGGGCGAGGCGGTGCGCTCGTATCCGAGGAAGGCGAGGTGGACGTCGGCGGTGCGGGCGACGTGCCATGTGGCGCCGTCCGCTTCCACCGTGTACGGCGTCCCTGCCTGCGCGCCGGCGGGTTGCCCGGCCCGGTCGGGCGAGGCGGCGATGGCCGCCGCGACATCGGCCGGCAGGGTCCATGGCCGGTCCGCTGACTCCAGCGCGCCGTCCTCGGCCCACGGGAGGTGCGCGACCCGGGCCGCACGCGCCGGATCCGCGCCGTCCGCCAGGGCCAACTCGACGGCTCGGGCACCCTGGGCCACCGTGGCCGCGCTCAGCGATCGGAGTTCGCGCTCCGCCCACCGCCCGGCGGTCGCCGCCGACAGGGCGACGCAGCCGAGGGCGAGGAGCGCGATGCCCCACGGGTAGCCAGAGCGGGCCGGCCCGCGGCGCCGGCCCGCGGCCCAGCCGGCGATGAGCGCCGCGCCCGCCAGCGCGATGGCGAGGGCGGCGCCGGGGAGCGTGCCCGGGAGGCCGTCCGCGCCGCGTGGCGCGACCGCGATCCACGCGGCGGGGTCGAGCGCACCGGCCTCGTAGGCGTATGCCCCCGCCCCGTCGCCGCCGGCGCCCGCGCCGAGGATCGTCGCCCGCTCGCCGAGCAGTCCGGCGACGGCCCGCGTGCCGCCTTGCGCGCCGCCCGCCTCCTCCCACAGGGCGGCGGCCATGCGCGCCTCGGCTTCCGCCGACGCGGCCCGCACGCCCTGCACCCGGCCGGCGGCGATGGCCCCCACCATCGCCCGGCCGGCGGCCAGGACGACGGCGGCGATGGCCGCGAAGGCCGGCTGCCGCGCGCCGCTCACCTCGCGAACTCCGCGTCGATGCGGCGGGCCACGTCCGAGGCGCTCGAGGCCAGGGATTCTCCCCGAATGAGGCGGCGGTCCATGATCTCCACCGCCAGCGCCTCGATGCGCGAGAAGTCGCGCACCCGCGCGCCCCACGTCATCCGCGCACCCTCCACCAGCGCGATGAACGCGGCCTCGACTCCGCTGCCGTCCGCCGCCGCGATCTCCGCCGCCACGTCCAACCGCGAGGGAATGGCGAGCCCCGACCGCGCCCGAATGCGCTGCGCCTCGGGCGAGGCGAGGAAGCCGGCCAGGTCGATGGCCCGGCGCAGGTGCCGCGCGTTCGGCGGCACGGCCCACCCGGACGCGTACAGCACGCTCGTCGCCACAGCCCGCGAGGGATGGTGGGGGATGGGGACGATGGCCAGGTCCAGGTCGCCCGTCTCGACCAGATCGCGGAACACGGGGAGCGTCCAGTGGCCCGAGAGCAGAAACGCCTGTCCGCCCGACGCGAAGCGCGCCTCCCGCGCGGGGTCTCCCTGCTGGACGAACTGCGCGCCGGGGGTGAGGCCGTCCTCCGCCAGGGACGTGAGGAAGCGGTAGGCCTCCAGCGCCTGGGGCCCGTCCAGGTATCCCGCCGCCCCGTCGCCGCCGGGCGCCAGGATGTCGCCGCCCGCCGACCACACGAACGGCACCCACTGGTACAGGTTGCGCGGGAAATCGAAGCCGAACACGTCCTCCCGCCCGTCGCCGTCCGTGTCCGCGACGACCGCCTCCGCGGCCCGGCGGAAGTCCGTCCAGGTCCAGCCGCCCGCCGGCTCGTCGGTCGACGGCGACGCGGGCAGAAGATCTTCGACGCCCGCGGCGGCGAGCACGCCCCGGTTCGCGTACAGGACCATCGGCGTGAAGTCCTTCGGCAGCGCGAACATGGATGCGCCCCGGCGAAATGCGTTCGCCACCTGCCCGAACACGCGGTCCGGCCGCCACCCGAGCGCCTCCACGTACGGCGCGAGGTCCAGCGCCAGCCCGCGCTCCACGAACGTCGGGATGTCCGGCGAGTCCATCAGGTAGACATCGGGCGGACGCCCCGCCGCGATCGAGGTCAGCAGCCGTTCCTCGTATCCGTTGGGAGCCGATTCGAGCACAACCCGTACGCCGGGGTTCAGCGCCTCGTAGCGGTCGGCCACCTGCCGCTCGATCTCGAGTTCGTGCCCGCCGGCCCAGAGGGCCACGCGCAGCACGGTGTCCGACTTGCCGGGCGCGCAGCCGACCGCCGCGAGGCCGAGGGCCGCGAGGGTCACCAACCCGAGGACAGGGCGCGTCACGGCGAGGTCGGCCGGCTCAGCGGTCGCGGCGCCGCCTCCTCGCGGCGGCCATCCGGACCGAACAGGTGGCTGCGCTCCCACGCGACGGAGACGCGCACCCGGTCGCCCGGCGCGACCCGGAGGCCGGGGCCCGCCCGCGCCACCCACGCCGCATCGCCCGGGCCGTCCAGGTGCACGCGCTGTTCGCTCCCCAGCGCCTCGACCCGCAGCACCGCTGCCCGAAAGTCGCCGGTCCCGGTCGGGTCGTCGTCGCCGCCGGCCAGCGCGAGGTCCTCCGGCCGCACCCCGAGCGTCGCCCGGTCGAGGCCCGACGGCGCGTGCAGGGCGAACGGACCGCCCACGAGGCGTCCACCCTCGTCGCGGGCCAGCGGGATGCAGTTGATGGGCGGCGACCCCACGAAGCCCGCCACGAACAGGTTCCTCGGCCGGCGGTACACCTCATCCGGCGTGCCTACCTGCTGGAGCCGGCCCCGGTCCATGACCGCGACCCGCTCGCCCAGCGACAGCGCCTCCACCTGGTCGTGCGTCACGAAGATCATCGTCGTGCCGAGGCGCCGGTGCAGGGCGGCGATCTCGTCCCGCGTCCGCAGGCGCAGTTCCGCGTCCAGGTTCGAGAGCGGCTCGTCGAACAGGAACACGCCCGGATCGCGGACCATGGCGCGTCCCAGGGCCACCCGCTGGCGCTGCCCCCCCGACAACTGGCCCGGCCTCCACGACAGCAGGTCGGAGAGGCCGAGAGCGGCGGCGGCCTCCGCCACCCGCCGCTCGATCTCGTCGCGCGGCGTGCCCCGCACCCGCAGGCCGAAGCCCAGATTCCCGGCCACGGTCATGTGCGGGTAGAGCGCGTAGCTCTGGAACACCATGGACACATCGCGGGCGCCCGGCTCGACGTCGTCCACGCGCCGTCCCCCGATCCACACCTCCCCGGCGGTGGGGGCGATGAGCCCGGCGATGAGGCGAAGCAGCGTGCTCTTCCCGCACCCCGAGGGTCCCACCAGCACGACCAGCTCTCCCGGCCGGACCTCCAGGTCCAGCGCCCGGACGGCCACGACTGCGCCGTACCGCTTCTCCACGCCGCGCAGCTCCACCCCCTGCGGCGCCCGCGTCACGAGGCCCACGGCACCCGCAGGCCCTCGCCGCGCGGACCGTCGAACCGCTCGCCGTCCACGGTCGCGCTCACCCGCTCGGGTTCCACCTCGACCGACACGGTACAGCCCCGCGCGGCGACCTGCCCCAGCGACACGCGGGCGGGACCGCCCGGGAGCGGCCGCACCTCGATGCCCGCCGCGTCCACGTGAAGGCCGCCGAAGCCGCGCGCCAGCAGGTCGAGGATCCACGAGTGCTGGTAGTCGTCGATCCCCCGGAAGTGGCACGCGCGCCCCGTGTGCGGGTTGTAGTGCTCGAAGCAGTTGGGGCGCGCGGGATCGCCATCGGTGAACATCATGCGCGCGAAGCGGTTGAGCATGTCGGCCGCCAGCGCGCCGGCCCGCGCGTTCCCCCGCGAGTTCCCGCGGCGCCAGCAACGCAGCAGCCCTTCGATCACGTGGCTCGTCGTCATCGGCCACACGCGCCCGTTCCACGGGCAGTTGCGGCGCTTCCCGCGCCAGATGCCCTCGGCAGAAAACCGCGGATCGTCCACGCTCGACGAAGGGAGGGGGAAGCGCGTCCCGAACGTCGCCGGATCCTCGAGGTGGTCGAGCAGGGCATCGAGCCGCGCCCCGTCGACCCCTCCGGTAAGCAGCGGATAGAACCCCACCGCCGCCTTCAAGCCGGTCCGCTCGCCGGTGCGTCCGTCGACATCCGTGAACAGCCCGGCCTCCGCCGACCACATGCGCTCGTCGATCGCCTTCCGGCAGCGATCCCCGAGCTCGCGCCACTCGGCCTCGTCGCCGGGCCGCTCCAGACGGCGCGCCACCGCGGCGAGGGCGCGAAACAACTGGTGCGCGTACACCGTGACGTCGATCCCCTTCAGCCGGAGCCGGGGACGCCACCCCGCCACGTCGGCCTCCTCGTCCACGGCCATGTAGCGCGACATGTACTCCTGTCCCGTCTCGAAATGGTTCGTGACGGTGAACATCCCCGACGCCTCGGGGTCGCGCTCCGCCGTCAGCCAGCGGGCATAGCGCGACAAGCCCTCGTAGCAGCGGGCCAGCGCCGCGGGATCGGGGTGCATGTCATCGACCGCGAGCAGCGCATCGCCCCAGTTCGCGTGGTAGAAGTCCGTTCCCTCGAGGCGCTCGGGATAGAGGCGCCCGTGGAAGGAGCCATCCGGCCTTTGGTTGGCGATGAAGTTCAGGAGCGAGCCCCACGCCTCGCGACCGCCCTTCCGCCACCGCATCTCCATCATGTGGCACTGCGCGCTGTAGGCGATCGGCACGTGGAAGTACTCCGGACCCTCCGCGATGGCGGGGTGCCGCACCGGGCCCCACGAACCTTCGATGCGGTTCAGGCCGAGACCATGGATCCGGTAGTCGAAGGTGCGGTCGAGATACGGATCCCCGCACCGGAAACGGGGGAAGTCGCCGAAGAAGGACTCCCAGGCGGAGCCTCCCATCGGCCCGGCGGCCGGCCGCGCCGGGGACGCTGTGCGCGCCCTCCGGTCGTCGGCGTCTCGGACGCGGAGCGCCAGCCGGATCGTCGGCGGACTGTCCTCGTCCACCTCAGCCAGTGGAAGGGCGACCGCGATCCAGATCCACCCGGAGCGGGGCGCGTCCGGCTCGGCGTCCGGACCAAAAAAAACACCGGTCGCGGCGTCCTCCGCGCCGCCTCCGGCCTCTTCCGCGAACGGCGAATGCCGCCATTCGGGCGCCCCTCGACCTTCGGAGGGCACGACGCGCCGCCACGCGGGCGATCCGGATCCCGAGAGTTCCATGCGCAGGACCAGTTCCTGCCCGCGCCGATCCGAGACGGTCCGCGTCCAGCCTACGCCGTCCGCCGTGCCTTCCACCCCGTCCGTCGCGTCCGCCGGCTGCACGGTGAAGCCGACGAGGTGGCCCTCGAAGTCGCGGGGGACGTGCCACGCGGACTCCAGGACTCCGCCCGGCAGCACTTGGCGGCGCTCCTCGACGAGGACATCTCGCTCGTCCAGCCACGCGACGACCAGCCGCCCGGGCCGCCACCTGCCGACCGCCGGCTCGCCACCGCCCGGGCCGGGGGCCGCCCGGCGGAGCGGCCTCTCCCGCCCGTCCGAGCCCACGAGGGCCACCGAGAACCCGGGGCCGACCTCGTGCTGCAGCAGGTGAACGGGATCCCAGAACCCCGGCCGGTGCAGCCACCGCGGGAACGGCGGCGCCCACACCACGCCGTCCAGTCCTCCCAGGAACCACTTGTCATCGCGAGCCAGCGCCGCGATGCGAGCCTTCGGCGAAACGGCGGAACGGGATGGGCGGCGGTTCATGGCAACACCATCGAACCGCCCCGGTCGCCGGTCAACGGCCCGACGCCTCCGGCCCCCGTGCCCGACCCCCCGTGCCCGGCGCCCCCGGCCGCGGCCTGACACTTCCGCACGGCGAGGCGCGTAGGCGCGCACAGGCACCGTACCACCCTGCGTTCAGCTTCTGGAGGACAACGATGTTCCGGAATCGCCACTCTCTCGGCCGCCCCTCGCGGCGGATCGCCCTCGCGGGCGCCCTCTTCTGCGGGTTCACGTCGGCGGGTTGCATCTTCGTCGGCGACAACGAGTCTCGGGACGAAGCCGAGGTAGTGCGGGAAGACCTGCGCGATGCCGCCGATGAAATCGCGGCCAGCATCACCGATGCGGTGGAGGAGATCGGCGAACACGTGTCGGATTTGGCCGAGGACCTGAATGCCGAGACGCTGGTCGACCGCCCGATCTCCTTCCGCGAGTTCTACGACTTTCTGCCCGAGCGGGCGGGGAACCTGAGGCGGATCTCGCGCGAGGGGGCGACGGTCGGAGCCCTCGGGTTCCAAGTGTCCATGGCCGAGGCCGAGTACGAGGGGCGGAGCGGGGCCGAGATCGAAGTCTCCATCGCCGACGTCGGCGCGATTCCCCTGATCGGCTCCGAGGGCTTCCTGGAGTGGCTCGACCTCTCGGTCGACCAGGAGAGCGACCGGGGGTGGGAACGCACGATCGAGTACGAAGGCTATCCGGCCATGGAGGAGTTCCGCCGCACCCGCGGCGACCGCGGCCGCGCGGAGTTCACCTGGTTCATCGAGGATCGTTTCGTCGTTGTGCTGGAGGGTCGGAACCTGACGATCGACGAACTCCACGAGCTTCGCGACGCGATCGACACCGACGCGCTCGCCGACCTGCGCGACCGCGAAGGCGGGTAGCTACCGGTCCCAGTCCGCCGGGTTCGGGATCCCGCGGCTGACCAGCGCCTCCAGGGCGGGATCCAGAGCCAGCGCCTCCGCCACCGCGCCGGCGAGGCCGCCGGCGGACGGATCCTGCAGGATGGCGCGCACCTGCCGGGTCGCGGGGTTGCGCACGATGGCGGTGGGCAGGTCGCTCTCGCCATCGAGCGTGATGGATCCCGCGGGCCCGGAGAGCGTGAGACTCGCGAGCGCGCCCGACCATGCGCGCCGGACGGGCACGGCGAAGGCGAACCCCAGGCTTCCGTTCCCATGGTCGATCCGCCACATGTCGAAGCGCACTGCGAACAATTCTTCACCGGACGCGTTCCGGCCCCGAATCCGATAGTCGCCGCCGCGCCGGGGCAGGGACGGCGGGGCGTCGAGCACGAACGCGGGCTCCAGGTAGGGAACGCCTTCTTCGCTCACGCCGCCCCAGAGCAGCAGCGTGCGGTCATCGCCGCCCGCCGTGCGCGAGGCCGCTGCGGCCGGCTCGGTGCGCAGGCGGAACCGGAGCGCATTGTAGAAGTGATAGTCCCCGATCCAGTGCGGATCGCAATAACCCATGATGTCGGGTCTGTCCGGCGGCACGAGCTGCCCTCCATCGCGAAAATCGTATCCCCACGCGCCAATGAGCCCGGTCCCCCCGGGATACCACGGGTCGGGGCCGGTCGCGCTGCAAGGGGCGTGGCTGAGGCTCATGTTGTGCCCGAATTCGTGCGCGACGATGTCGGCCCGGTCGTGGCTGGAGAAGCTGGCGAACCCGCCGACGAAGGCCAGACCTCCGCCGTCGCTGTTCGTCATCGTGCCCATGTAGTGCCCGATGGACCCCTCCGCGGCGCGGATCGCCGCCGTCTGGCCCAGCAGTGCGCTCTGGCTGTTCGTGGCGACCATCACGGCCTCGTGCGCCCGGACCGTCATGGCTCCGACCGGGAGCAGCGTATGCGTGTCCCAGAAGAGTTCGTGGTCGGGAGTCAGGTTGTTCACGTAGCTCACGATCGAGTTGTCCGGTTCGGACGCGAGCACGAACGGAATCACCGTGAGATTGAACGTGGGCATGCGCCGGACATCGACCGGGCGCCGGCCGCTGGCGGGGATCCGCCGCGTGAGTCCCAGGGCCGGGTCCAGCGTGCCGTCGGGATCCGTCTCGACGACGATTTCGAGCCCCGGCTGCACGACCCGTCCCGGAATCACGGCGTTCGCGGATGCGGCGAGGTCGCCTTCGTCGATCTCCGTCGGCACGGGGTTCGACTGCGCGGGAATGTCGACGACGTGGGTCTCGGCGCCCTCCAGGTAGAACCGGGCCCGGACGGCCGGGAAATCGACAGACGCGCCCTCGGGGGCCGTCAGAAACACGCGCAGGAGCGCGGAATCCCCGGCCACCAGCGGCACGGTAAACCGTGACGACTGTACGGCCTGCGTGAGGAGAATCGACGCGTCCTGTCCGCACGTGGCGACCCGGTACCGGTACAGCCGTTCCAGCCAGCCCTGGAAGGCGGGCTCGCCGGGCGCGCAGAGCGCCGAGCCTCCGAGATGGAGCTGGGACAGCCCCCGCATCGACGTCAACTCGACGGGCAGCGGGCCGGACAGTCCGGCGTTGTCGGACAGGTTGAGGATGCGCAGCGCCGCCAGGCGCCCGAACGCCGCGGGCACCGGCCCCTCGAGGTCGTTCCGCATGAGCAGCAGGGTCTCGAGCCGGCCGAGGTCGCCGAACTCGGGCGGGATCGGTCCCGCGAGATCGTTGTCGCTCAGATCCAGCCGGCGCATGTCGCGAAGGTTGCCCAGCGCGGCCGGGATCGGCCCCTCGAACGCGTTGCCACCGAGATCCAGCTCGTCCAGGTAGCCGAAGGCGCCGATCAGCGGCGGGATCTCGCCGTCGAACCGATTGTCGCCGAGATCCAGTTGCACGAGGATCGGCAGCCGGCCCAGTTCCGGCGGGACGGCCCCCGCGAGCGCGTTTCGCGACAGGATGAGCGACTGGAGCCGGTCCAGGTCGCCGAGTTCCGGGGGCAGCGGTCCCTCGAGCCCGTTGAAGTCGAGGTGGAGGTCCGTCACCCGCCCGTCCGCGTCCACCCCCACGCCGTACCACGTGTCGAGCGGCCGCCCGGTCAGCCAGTTGTCGTCGTGTGTCCAGCGCTCGCCGCCCGTCGCTTCGTAGAGCGCCCGGAGCACGACGTGGTCCGCCGTCACGGGCTCGGGCACGAGGACGGTGAAGTCCAGCCGAGCCTGCAGCGCCCGGGGATCGCGGGCCCGGATCGTGACCCGCGCTTCGCCCGGCGCGACCCCGACGACGGTGACGGTGGCGCCCGCCAGCGAAGCGGAAGCGACGCCGCGGTTGGAGGTCTCGACCGAGAACGTGAGGGCGTCCCCGTCCGGATCGGTGAAGTAGGCCGACGCGTCCAGCCTGAGCGTGTCGCCGGCCGCGAGTTCCTGCGGCGGGATCGTGCTCGTCGGCGTCGGCCGGCGGTTGGGAGTGGCCGTGGGCGGCGCCGTGGAGTCGCCGCCGCACGCCGCGAGCGAGAGGACGACGAGCGCCAGCAGGCCCGCGGGCACGACCCGCGGGCCTCTTCGCCGTCGACTCACCGGACGACCACGCCGGTCAGCTCGTGGCGCGCGGCGGGGTGCGCACGATCACGCCGGGGACGCCGGCCTCGCGCAGGCGGTTGTTGAACTCCGCGACGTCCGTGTCGATGATCTGCTGCAGCGTGCTCAGCCACCCGCCGAGTTCGGCCTCGAGTTCGTCGGCGCGCACCGCCGCCACCGCGTTGGGCCGGTCGTACGTGGACCCGATGTAGCCGTACAGGTTCGCGATCTCGTTGTCGAGCATGGGCGGGAAGTTGAGCATGTCCTGCCCGGAGCGGTTGCGCGTCTGGAAGAGTTCCTCCTCGACATCCGTGAGTTTCTCGCCCGCCGCGTCCGCCATCTCCGTGAAGTCGTCGCCGTAGCCGGCCTCCTCGACGGACGTCGCGATGTCGCTCATCTGCGACCGGATCGACCGCGCCTCGCGCACGGCGTCGTGCGACTGCTGGAGAAGACCGCGCACCCGGACCATCAGGTCGTGCTGCTGCCGCAGGTCGGCGACCGTGACCTGGTCGACCACGCGCGGGTCGATGTGGACCGCCAGCGGTTGCGTCTGCGTCGCCTCTCCCGCCGTCAGGCGCACCTCATATTGCCCGGGCACGGCGGGCACCCGGCCCGTGAAGCCCCAGATCCGGGCGCTCTGGATGAGGTCGGGCCCTTCTCCCTGAAGGTTCCACACCATCCGGTTCAGGCCCGCGCTCGTCTGCAGGCGATCCGGCGACCACGTCGAACCGCGCCCGATCGCCGCCTTCGCCTCATCGTCCCACGAACCGGGGTCCGAGGAGTAGACCCGCACGACCTCGCCGCCCCCATCCACGATCTCGACGTCGATCGTCTCCTCCATCCCCTCGCCGAGCGCGAAGTGAATCGCCGCCCCGTTGGGGAAGACCCCCTGCGCGCGCACCGCATCGCGCGGCGCGTAGAGGTGGACGTCGGCCGCCAGCGTGGCCGCGGACATCGTCCGCAGCGGCGACACGTCGTCCATGATCCAGAACGAGCGGCCCTGCGTCCCGATGACGAGGTCGCCCTCGTGCACGTGCATGTCCGTGATCGGCGTGATCGGCAGGTTCTGCTGGAAGCGCTGCCAGCTGCCGCCGCCGTCGAAGCTCACGTAGAGCCCGAACTCGGTGCCCGCGTAGAGGAGCCCCTCCCGCACCGGATCCTCGCGCACGACGCGCACGAAGTGGCCGGGCTCGATCCCGTTCGCCGAGAGCCGGGTCCAGCTCGCCCCGTAGTCGTCCGTGCGCCACATGTAGGGCGTGTTGTCCTGCATCCGGTAGCGGTAGACGGCGACGTGCGCCCGCCCCGGACCGTGCGCCGAGAGGTCGATCATGTTCACGGTCGAGAACTCGGGCAGGTCGTCCGGCGTCACGTTCTCCCAGCTCGCCCCGTCGTCCCGCGAGATGTGGATGAGGCCGTCGTCAGAGCCCGCCCACAGGACGCCCGCCTCGTGCGGCGACTCCTCGAAGGCGAAGATCGTCCCGTACATCTCGACGCCGGTGTTGTCCCACGTGATGCGCCCGCCCGCGTGCAACATCTTCGTCGTGTCGTTGCGCGTGAGGTCGGGGCTGATCGTCTCCCACGAGTATCCCGCGTCCGACGTCCGGTTCACGTACTGCGAGGTGTGATAGATCACGTCGTGATCGTGCGGGGAGATCCGGATCGGCGCGTTCCACTGGAAGCGGTGCTTCATCGTCTTCGGGGCCTGTCCCAGCTGGAGCTGCGGATAGAGGAGCATCTGCCGCACGTCGCCGGTTTCGCGGTCCACGCGGTTGATGCTGCCGCCGTAGCAGCCCGCGTACGTCACGTTCGGGTTCCGCGGGTCGATCGCGATGTGGCCGCTCTCGCAGCCCCCGACCGCGGCCCAGTGCTGCGCCGGCTGCACCGCCGGCATGCCGCGGCTCGGCACCATGATCGTGGAGTTGTCCTGCTGCGAGCCGTACACGCGATAGGGGAACTGGTGGTCGACGAACACCCGGTACATCTCGGCCGTGGGCTGGTTGTAGTAGGTGGACCAGCTCTCCGCGCCGGTCGTCGTCACCTGCCCGCCGCCGTCGTTCGCCACTACCTGGAAGTCGGGGTTCTCGTAGTTGATCCACAGGTCGTGCACGTCCCCGTGCGGGACGCTGTAGCCCTGCCACGTCACGCCCCCGTCGACCGACTTCATGTAGCCCACGTTGAGGGCGTAGACCGTGTTCTCATCCACCGGGTCCGCGAAGATGTGCGTGTAGTACCACGCCCGCTGCAGGAGGCCGCGGTCGCTGTTCACGCGCCGCCAGCTGTCGCCGCCGTCCTCGGAGCGGTAGACGCCGCCCCGGTCGTTGGGCGCCTCGATCAGCACCCACACCCGGTCGGGATTCGCGCGCGAGACGGTGACGGCCGCCTTGCCGACGAGGCCCGTGGGGAGCCCGCCCTCGAGCCGGTTCCACGTATCTCCGCCATCCGTAGACCGGAAGATGCCGCCCTCCTCCGAGCCCGAGGTCGCGGTCCACGGCTTCCGCTCGCCCCGCCACGCGGCGGCGAAGATGATGCGCGGGTTCGCCGGGTTGATCGCGAGGTCCACCGCGCCGGTGGAGTCGGAGATCGCGAGCACGTGGTCCCACGTCTCCCCGCCGTCCGACGTGCGGAAGACGCCGCGCTCGGGGTTCGGTCCGAACGGGTCGCCGAGCGCCGCCACGAAGGCGACGTCGGCATCGTCCGGGTGGACCTCGATGCGGCCGATCTGGCCCGAGTTCGGGAGTCCGATGTGGGTCCAGGAGTCGCCGCCGTTCGTGCTGCGGTAGATGCCGATCCCCTTCGAGATGTTGCCGCGGATGCAGGACGAGCCGGTGCCCACGTAGATGACGTTCGCGTCGCTGTCCGCCACGTCGATCGCCCCGATCGCCCCCGTCTCGATGTAGCCGTCCGAGATGTTGCGCCAGTTGAGGCCGGCGTCGTCCGTGCGCCACACGCCGCCCCCGGTCGCGCCCATGAAATAGGTCAGCGGCTGCTCGGTGATCCCCGCCACGGCCGTGCTGCGCCCGCCACGGGGCGGCCCGATGGACCGGAAGCTGAGGCCCGCCACGTCGGCGGAGTCGAACATCACCGCCTCCTGGGCGGCGAGCGCCGAGGGCGCGACAGCGAAGTCCGCCGCGACGAAGACGGCTGCGGCGAGGGTGAGCGTGGTCGGCGTGAAGGTGGCCAGCTTGCGCATGGGGCTCTCGCTCCTGTTTCCGGTTGGACCGCGGCCCGCCAACCTAGATAGACCAAGCCCGCGGCGACAATCACGGCGGGGTGGGCGGCTATCCGGCCTGAGGAAACACCAGGTCGACGATCCGGCGCGCGAAGTCGCGGGCCTCCTCCGCGTCCGCCCTCGAATAGAACTCCGACGGGGTGAGGTCTTCCGCGCCGTAGAAGGCGAGTTCGCGGTCCCGTCGAAGCTGCCGGGATACACCCGCCAGCCACTCGACCTCGGCGAGCAGATCCGCGGGTAGCCGGTCCCTCTCCGCCAGCAGGACGTTTGAGACGTCGTGGGTGCGCGGCGGGTCCACGCCGCACGAGCGCAGCACCGCCCTCAGGGCCAGGTCCACGATCTCCTGGGATTCGCGGACCACGTCCGGCCAGCTTTCGGCGTCGAACAGCACATCGAGCACGGGCAGGCGGACCTTCGCCCGCCGGGCGTAGTCCTTCGCGAGCTCGCGGTTCCTCATGAACTCGCCCGGACCCAGTAGGACTGGCCGCCCGCCACCCGGCGAGATATGCGGCCGGCCAGAATCTGTCGCCTGATCGCGGCGAGGCGTGCCGACACGGCCCACGCGCCCTCGAAGAGCACCACGCCGTCGAGCGCGACCTCGGCCCAGAGGCCCGAGGGGGCCTTGGCCTCCGGCGGCAGGTGCACGAAGTGGGGCTCGACCCGGAGGCCGTCCCACGTCAGACCGGGCTTGGCGTCCCACCGACGGTACAGGTCGCGGGAGATCGGAGTACCGTGATCGACGACCGCGAGGACATCCACGTCCGGTTCCGGCGGATGTTCAGGCGGTGGCGGCCGCTTCGGTGAAGAAGTTGCGGAGGGTGCGGGCGACGAGCGCCTCCTCGCCTTCGCGGAGGAGGCGCGTGCGGACCGTCATCAGGTAGGCGAGGCGGGGCTCCGCGGCCATCAGTCCGACTTTCGCCTCGTCGGTCGTGAGGGGGATGACGTCGGGGTCCCAGGTGAGTTCCACGTCCTCGTAGCCCGCGGTGTTCGTCACGACCTCGGCGGTGAGGCCGGGGACGTCGGCGAGATCCGCGGCGATGCGACGGGCCATATCGGACCAGCCCGCGACCCACGACTCGACGTCGCGCTCCACGTAGCGGTCCAGGGCCACCACGAGACCGACGATCTCCTCCTTCCCCACCTTCATGCCCCGGCCGATGCCATCGTTCGGCGAGGCGTTCAGACGGGCCGCCTCGACGAGGTCCGCCCGCCCGGCCAGGATGCCGGACGACTGAGGGCCGCCGATCCCCTTGCCGCCGCTGATCACGATCAGGTCCGCCCCCGCCTCGACGAACTCGCGGAGACCCACCCCGGTCGGGAGGTCCGACGCCATGTCCACCAGCACGGGGACACCGGCATCGCGCCCGATCTCGATCTTCTCGCGCACCGTCATGACCTCCGGTCCCGGGGCCGGCGCCCAGTCCACGGGGGCCGGCGGCGCGAACAGCGTCTGGCGCTCCGCCGTCGCGAGGGCCGCGATCATCGCCGTCCGCCCCGTCAGCCTCGCCCGGAAGTCCTCCCGCGTCTCCGCCTCGACGATCGTCATCCCCGCGTCCCGGTACGCCCGGTCGTAGCCGAACCGGTGCGGCGCCTGGATCAGGCACTCCCGGCGCGGCCAGGTGGGGAGGGGAAGCGCGTGGACCCGCTCCGGATCCGTGCCCGTCAGGCAGCCCGCCGCCCCGAGCACCATGGCCGAGAACCCGCCGGCCGTCACGAGCGCCGCTTCGGTCCCGAGCCGCTCCGCGATCCGCGCCCCCGCCGCTGCAAGCAACTCGTTCATGTCGACGAAGAACTCGTTCGCCTCGGCCATCGCCGCGATGACCTCGGCATCCATCCGTCCGCCGCCCAGCCGGGAGACGTGCTCGTGCGCCGGCAGGTGCGGCCGGACGCCCAGGAGTCGCGTATAGATGTTGTCGCGGTAGCGGGCTTCAAGCGCCTCCGGATCGGTCGGCCACTCCCCCGAGACCGCCCCCTGCGCGCCAACTCCGGCCCCCTGCGCGCCGCCGCCCGTCCCCGGTCCACACCCCGACAGCCCGATCGTGACGGTGGACCGGCGGGGGTTCGTGGTGCGGACGGGAGCGGGGTTCGGCGGCGGTC
>VXOJ01000042.1 GCA_009840115.1 Gemmatimonadales bacterium
TTTTTTTAAATTATACGGCGACCCCCCCGATCAACACGCGTACGATCGTCGGCAGCGTCAGATGTTTATAGAGACAGGTTCGCGGGGGCGGAGGCGGTCGGGCGGCACGGCGAATCGGCCTTCGATGAGCTGGCCCGGCAGCCGCTGGTGCCGCTCGAGCTGTCCCGGGGCGGCCCGGGCGTGGCGTGGGTGGATGCCGATGCGGACGGCGACCCGGACCTGCTCTTCGGGGCGGGGGCGGGAGGCCGCGCCCAGCTCGCCGTCAACGAAGCCGGGCGGCTGATGGACCCCGTGCCTATCGGCGCCCCCGCCGTCGGCGACCACACGTCCATCATCGCGCTCCCCACGGCGGATCGCCCGGTCATCATCGCGGGCGTCAGCGCCTGGGAAGCCCGCTCGCCGGCCGACCTCGACGCGATTCCGCCCCTCGCCCGCCTCGATGCGGGCCCCGCGCCGTCCCTCCCGCCGAGCCCCCACGCGACCGGGCCCCTGGCGGCCGCCGATGTGGACGGAGACGGCGACCTCGACCTCTTCGCCGGCGCCCGCGCCACCCCCGGCGCCTACCCTCTGCCCGCCGACTCGAGGCTGCTCCTGGCTGAAGGCGGCGGCTGGGTCGTCGACGCGGAGGCCGCGGAGACCCTGCGCGGGATCGGCCTCGTCTCCGGGGCCGTGTTCTCCGACGTGGACGGGGACGGCGACCCCGACCTACTCCTCGCGCTGGAGTGGGGACCCGTGCGGCTCCTCGAGAACGACGGGGGACGCTTCAGCGACGCGACGGAGGCCTGGGGCCTCGCCCCGCACACCGGCCGCTGGAACGGCATCGCGACGGGAGACTTCAACGCGGACGGCCGTCCGGACCTGGCGGTGACGGCGTGGGGCACGAACACGGGGCGCTTCGCGAGCCCGGAGCGGCCCGTCGGCGCGGTCGCGTCCGACTTCGACGGGAACGGCCTCGTCGACCTCATCGAGTTCGAGACCGGCGCGGACGGCATCGAACGCCCCGTGCGCGACCTTCTCATGCTCGGAACGACGCTCCCCTTCCTGCGGCGGCCGGCCCCCACCTTCGAAGCCTTCGCCCGGAGTTCCGTCGGCGACCTCCTCGGCACGGGGCGCACGGGACTCTATCGGGCGAGCGCCGTCACGCTGCGCCACACCGTGTTTCTCAACCTCGGCGGACGATTCGAGCCGCGCCCGCTGCCGGCCGCCGTCCAACTCGCCCCCGCCTTCGGCGTGGCGGTGGCGGACTTCGATCGGGACGGCCGCGAGGACCTCTTCCTCGCGCAGAACTACTTCGCGACGCCGCAGGGCCTCGAACGCCACGACGCGGGCCGCGGCGCCGTGCTGCTCGGCGACGGGACGGGCGGGTTCACGGTCCTCGACGCGGCGCGGAGCGGGGTCGAGGTGTACGGGGACGCCCGCGCCGCCGCCGTGGCCGACTTCGATGCCGACGGGCGCTGGGACCTGGCCGTCGGGCAGAACGGCGCCGAGACCCTCATCTTCCGCGGGCGGGGCGGAGCGCCGGGGCTGCGCGTCCGGCTGTCCGCCGTCGGCGCGCGGCTGCGCCCGACGTACGCCGATGGAAGCGAGGGTCCGGTCCGGGAGGTCCAGCTTGGGAGCGGGTATTGGTCCCTGAATGGGTCCGTGCAGGTGCTGGGACGCGCGGCCGACATCCGCGCCGTGACCGTCCGCTGGCCGGACGGCGTCGAGGAGACGTTCCCCGTGGAGCCCGGGGCCCCGGAGATCACGCTCCGAAGGGGCGAAGGCTCGTGAACGCCCCGGCCCGGCTCGCCGCCGCGCTGCTTGCTCTGGCGCTCCCCGCCGCCTGCGGAGAACCGGCCGCCGATCCCTCCGGCTCCGGTCTCTCCGAAGGGACGCGCGAGATGGCCGCCCGCCTGCTCGCGCTCGCCGACTCCGCGGACCCCCTGCTCGACGAGCAACTGAACACCGCGCGCCTCCGCTACCTCACGAACCTGCCGCCTACGCCCGACGGCGCGGAGATGCTCGTCCGCGTCGCCAACGCCGCGCGCGAACTCCTGAACGCGGGACACACCCAGCCCGGCCTCGAACAGCTCATCTTCGTCGACCAGACGCTGGAAGCGTCGCCGGCCGAGCCCTTCCCCGGCTTCCGCAGCTCCATCGAGGAACTCATCGGGATCGCCTTCCTGCGCCTCGGCGCCGAGGTCGCGTGCCCCCCTGCGGGACCCGCCGCGGGCACCGTCGAGCCGGCCCTGGAGCGCTCCCCGTGCTGGCCCGCCGTGCCCCCGGCCGCCTTCGGCCCGGCTCCCGGCCCCGTCTCCGATTCGGCGCGCGCCGCCCTCAACGCGGCGATCGGCTGGCACCGGTCGCTCCTGCAGTTGCGTCCCGACGACCTGCGGGCGCGCTGGGTCCTGAACCTCGCCGCCATGACCGCCGGCACGTGGCCCGACAGCGTCCCGCCCGAGTACCGGATCGAGGAGGCCGCCGTGGGCGGGCCCGGCGAATTCCCCCGCTTCGACGACGTGGCCACGCGGGCGGGCCTGGACGCCGTCTCCCTCTCCGGCGGCGCCATCGTCGACGACCTCAGCGGCGACGGCCTGCCGGACGTGATGACCTCCTCCCGCGGCCTCCTGCACCCACTCCGCTACTTCGAGAGCGACGGCGCGGGCGGCTTCGTCGACCGGACGGCCGAGGCGGGGCTCCAGGGCCTGCTCGGCGGGCTCAACCTCGTCCACGCCGACTACGACAACGACGGCGACGCGGACGTGTTCGTCCTCCGCGGCGGCTGGCTCGTCCAGCCCCTCCCCAACTCCCTCCTGCGCAACGACGGCGGCGTCTTCTCCGACGTCACGCGCGAGGCCGGACTCTACTCCGAACACCCCACCCAGACCGGCGCGTGGGCCGACTTCGACGGCGACGGCTGGCTCGACCTCTTCATCGGAAACGAGTCGAGGGACAGCCTCGCCCACCGCAGCGAACTCTACCGGAACCGGGGCGACGGCACCTTCGAGGAGGTGGCCGCCGAGGTCGGCATCGAGGTCTCCGACTTCGTGAAGGGCGTGACGTGGGGGGACTACGACAACGACGGCCGCCCGGACCTCTATCTCTCCATCCTCCACGCCTCCAACCGCCTGTACCGGAACCTGGGTCCGGCCGCCGACGGAGGCTGGGCCTTCGAGGACGCGACCGGCCGGGCCGGGGTCGGCGAGCCGCTGGCCAGCTTCCCGACCTGGTTCTGGGATTTCGACAACGACGGCTGGCTCGACCTCTACGTGGCGGGCTACGCCGCGCAGACCGCCGATCTCGTGCGCGAGATGACCGGCGAACCGCACACCGCCACCCTCCCGCGCCTGTACCGGAACCTGGGCGACGGAACCTTCGCCGACGTCACCGCCGCGCAGGGCGTCGACCGGATCATGTACGCGATGGGATCGAACTACGGCGATCTCGACGGCGACGGCCGGCTCGACTTCCTCGTCGGCACGGGCGACCCCGACCTCCGGCAGCTGATGCCGAACCGGATGTTCCGCAACCTCGGCGACCGCTTCGAGGAGATCACCGGCGCGGGCGGGTTCGGGAGCCTGCACAAGGGACACGGCGTGTCCTTCGTGGACATCGACAACGACGGAGACACCGACGTCCACATCCAGCTCGGGGGCGCCATGGAGGGAGACCTGTCGCCGAACGCCCTGTACGAGAACCCCGGATTCGACCACCGCTGGATCGCGCTCACGCTGGTGGGCGAACAGGCGAACCGCGCCGGGATCGGCGCCCGCATCACCGTGACCGTCGAAGGGCCGGAGGGGACGAGACAGATCCACCGCCGCGCCGGCACGGGCGGCAGCTTCGGCTCGAACCCCCTCCGCCAGGAGATCGGCCTCGGCCGGGCGACCCGCATCGAGTCCGTCGAGATCCGCTGGCCCGGCTCCGGCACCGTCGACCGCCTCCCTGCCCTCCCCCTGGACGCCGCCTACCGCATCCGCGAGGGCACCGGCACCGCCGAACCCCTCGAAAGACCCCGCATCCGCCTCGGCGGCCGGTAGCCCGCGGCCCACCCCGGACATCCTCTGACCCCCCCGAATTGGGGGCTCCGCAAGTGCTCATATCCCCCCAATTTAGGGGAGGTGGGTCGGGAACCTGGCGAAGGTCGCCGACCCTAAAGGCAGGAGCGGTGGAGCAGGAGCAGTGGAACGAGGGTGCCGGATTTGGTGACGTATTCTCAGGATGCCTATGAGCGCATCCGGGCGTTGATACAGGACGCCGCGCTCAACGACGCGCGGTGGACCGCAGCGGATCGCATGATCGGCGAGGTCAACGGCACGCGCGGCAGCGCGCTCGGGCTTGCGGAAGGACAGTCTCCCGCCGACGCGTCCATCCTGCTGGCGCGGATCTGTCTCGAGGGCGAGCGGCGCGAGGACTGGGAGCGCCGGTATTTCGACAACTACTTTCCCGAAGATGAACGCATCCCGCGCTGGGCGCGGCTCGAGCATGGAAGCCTCACGCCCGCGGCGGACCTCTACACGGACGAGGAGAGAAAGACCTCGCCGGCGTACAACGAGGCGCTGGCCGAGATGCGGGCGCAGAACGGCCTCTACCTTCGGATGGACGGTCCGGCCGGTCTGCACATCGGATGGTTGATCTGCGATTCCAGCGAGCGGGGAGGCTGGAGTTCCGATCAGGTCCGGCTGATCCAGCGACTCCGTCCGCACGTGCGCCAGTTGGCGATCATGCGCCATGCCCTCGCCGAAGCCGAGGTGACGGGCCCATCCACGACCGAACTCCTCACCAGCCGGCGCTACGGCGTCATCCATCTCGACCGGCGCCGCCGGATCATGATGGCCAACGATCGCGCGGAGGAGATCCTGAGGGAGGGCGATGGCCTGACGGACTTCGACGGCTTTCTGGGGACCCGGACGGCGGCGGACCACGCCGAACTGTCTCGCCTGCTGGCGCGCGCCCTGCCTCCGTTCGGGGAGCGGGGCTCCGCCGGTTCGATGAGGGTGGCCCGCTCCTCCTCCGACACGCCGCTGGCGCTGCACGTCACGCCCGTGGGCGACGAGTATCCGCACTTCAGAACGCGCCGGATCGGCGCGGTCGTCCTCGTCGCGGACCCGAGTGGCCCGGCCCGGGTCGATCCGGCCCGGGTGGCCGCGCTCCTGGACCTCACGCCGGCGGAGGGCCGGTTGGCCGTGGCGCTGGCCACCGGCCGGACCCTGCGCGACATCGCCCTGGCCACGGGGCGTACGGAGGAGACCGTTCGCTGGCACCTGAAGCAGATCTTCCGCAAACAGGGCGTCTCGCGTCAGGTGGACCTGGTCCGGCGGGTCCTGTCGCTGGACGGTTTCGCCGACCCGCCCGACTGACCCAGCTTCCGCCACGGATCGAGCTGCGCGTGCGGCGGCGTCATCTCCCGGCCTCCGCCGTGCCGCCTCCGATGGCGAAGCTCAGACCGGCGCGCGTGGTCTCGATCGGCACGAACAGCGGGGCCGCGCTTCCCCTCTGGTATCCCACCAGGTAGGTCACCCCGCCCAGATCGACCTCCAGGGCCAGGTCCCAGAGCGTGTGGAAGTCGCCGCCGGCGCCCTCCGGACGATTCCACAGCCCGGCGTGGTGGATGTTCAGCAGCGCGTTCCCGGAGACGGGGAGCCGCCACCACAGCTCGTAGCCGACGCGCCGGAACGACGCTTCCGGAGTCCCGGTGCCGGAGTCCGTGGCCTGCGCGGGCCGGGCCAGTCCCCGGCCATAGGCCGCGAGCACATGGAGGCGGGGCGCCGTCGCCGGCCGGTAGGCGCCTGACTGAAGGGTCGGATTGAAGGGCAGCACGTACGCGAGCCGGGCCTCGGCGGACATGTCGACGGCGTCGAACCCCTGGTCCGACTGGCCCTTCGCGCTGAGGGCGAGGGGCAGCCAGTCGCCGGGCAGGAGGTTGAACGCGCCGCCGGCTTCCAGCGTCACGCGGTTGAAGTTGGTCTCGGCCCGGGTGGCGAGATCGCCCGACCACCTGGCCTGCGCGAGCCAGCGGCCGTGAGCCTGCTGCCGGTAGACCCCTCCGTCGAACGACAGGCTCAGGTCCTCGAACCCGCCGACCCCGGACTCGTCACGCACAAGGGGATGGACGTTGAAGCGCAGGAAGGGCCGCTGTTCCAGGTACTGGCGCTCGACGTCGGAGGGGGCGGGGAGGGGCACGACGAGTTCGGGTGAGTCCCGGGTCACGGCGTTCCCGGCCGCATCCCGCTTCGCGATCAGGGGCCCGCCGATGTCCTCGCACGCGCATCCCGTGAGCGTGAAGGCACCGCGTGGGAGCGTGAGGCGCAGGAACTCGCCGCCCCAATCCATGTCCATGGACGGCAGTTCGATCTCGACCCGGTCGCCCCAGCAGTCGGCCGCCGCGTCGCCGCACCCGCCGATGCCGATGGAAGCGGGCGGATCCAGGGGCTCGCAGACGGTGCCCCGGTCGACGACCCGGCAGCGTTCGACCCGCGCGTCCCCGGCCCCCGCGCCCTCGGTCCCCGCGGCCCGGCTCACCGCGAACACCCGTTCCTCCGTCGACCTGTCGCCAGGGAGAATCACGTCGGCCACGAGATCCGAGGCCCCTGACGCGCGCGCGTAGAAATAGAGGTCGACGATGAGGTCCTCCCGGAAACCGGCGCCGCCGGCCAACTCGGTCGTGGCTCCGACTCCGGGCGCAGGTTCCGAGTAGAAGACGTCCTGGCCGTCGGCCGGCCGCGGACCCGCCGCCCCGAGCGCCACGGCCAGGAGCAGACCGGAGACGCGGCGGGCGTGATACCGGCACCAGCGCCGCCACGTCCACTCCTCCGTGCACAGCCGCTGCAGGTACACCCGGACCGTCTCGTACCCCTTCTCCTTCAGCGCGCCGACGTAGCGCGCCTTAAAGGTCATCAGCGTGTCGTTGTACGGGGGCGAGACCGGGCAGCGATCCGCCGACGCCTCCACGAGTTCCACGCACCGACGATCGAGGAAGAGGTCGCTGTCCGGGTCGGAGATGCGGCGGTAGAGCCCGACCCGCTGGCACGCGGCCATGGCGCATTCGCGCACGTCGGATTGGCGCGCGTCGGTTTGGCGGAGAGCGCTCTCCGGTTCCTGTTTGGGCATACGTATTTCCGGTCTCGATTCTTCGGGGTTCGCGCAGGCGTCAACGGGCAGGGAGGCGGCAGTCCGGCCTCTCGATCGGAAGGTAGCAGCCCTTCACGCCCGCGAACCTCCCCCAAATTGGGGGTTCAGCAGGTGCCCGTTACGTCGTGGCGCGGGAGGTTGACTGCTACATTAGGCAGGCGCGTCCTTGTCGTCGTGACGCGAGACCAACACCTCGGGAATCGGAATGTCGCAGACCCAGAACTACGCGAACCACTCCAGGCGCCCCCCATCGCTGTTCCTCGCGGGCGCCCTTCTCTCCACTGCCGCGACGGTGGGCGTCGGAACCCTGCTCGTCGTGGATTTCAGCGCGGGCACCCTGGCCCTGTTCGTGGTCGCCGTCTGTACCCCGATAAGCCTTCTCTTTGCGCGGCGCTTCGCAACGGGCGTTCAGGACCGCGTGATCCGCCTGGAGGAGCGCCTCCGCCTCGAGAGGATTCTGCCGGACGAACTGAAGGGCGAAATCGGGCAGCTGACGACGGACCAGCTCATCGCCTTGCGCTTCGCTTCCGACGCGGAACTGCCCGGACTGGTACGCCGGGTCCTCGCGGGCGAGCTGGCGGACCGGACGTCCATCAAGCAGGCCGTCGAAGACTGGCGCCCCGACCACCAGCGCGTCTGACCTGAGGAGCGCAGGTCAGAACAGGCCGTTCGCCTTCAGATAATCCAGCGTCGCCGCCGCGCTCGCCTCCGGCTGCTCCAACTGCAGGAGGTGCGTGCCTCCGGGCAGCCAGGCGTAGTCCACGGTCGGGATATGATGAAGTTCGGTGGTCGGAAAATACGTATGCGGGATGTCCGGGTCGGCCCCGATGATCATCGTCGGACAGGCGAGTGCCTCAAAGTCGATCAACGCCGCGTACTGACCGCCGTACCTGTAGATCCGGGCCTCATGTTCGCGGGGACAACGGAGAATATAGCCGTCCCCGTCCGGGCTTCGGCGCAGCGTCGTCCGGGCCATGAGGCGGCGGACGCCGGGGACCACGTACTGGAAGGCGGGCATGTGAAGAAGCACCTCCGCGAACTCCGCGCGGGTCGGATACCGCTCCGCGCGCGCAAGCGTCATCTGGGCCGCCCGCCTCGCCACGTCGGGGCACTCCTCCCGGGCGGGGCCCCACTCGCACAACGGCGGATCGAAGAGAACGCGGGCCACGAACTCCCCACCTCGCGTGGGAGACACGAGCGAGACCAGCCCCGAGAGAGAATGGAACACGCCGGCCTGCGGCTTATTCCCGAAAGCCTGCTCGATGGCGTCCTGGATGCGCAGGTGGTCATCGACGAGCGTGGGCACATGGTGGCTGCGCAGCGGCCCCGGAGCATTCCAGCCGTGGTTCCGGAGGTCGTAGAGCACGAGATCGAAGGCGTCCGCGAACAGCGACCAGAACGGGTAGTAGAGGTCGATCGCGAGGCTGTTGCCGTGGCTGAGAACGATGCGCGGGCCGGAGGGATTCCCGTGGCGCCGGAGCGTGGTCACCGCGCCGTCGCCCAGGCACGCGTCATGCACGGCCACGGGCTCCGGCACCTGCCAGACGTGTGGATCGGCCACCTCAGAAATCATAGCGCACCCGCAACAGGGCCAACCTCCCCAGCTCCGGCGCCCCCACAAACTCCCGGTGCACGTTGTTGAGCAGGTTGTACACCGTCAGTTCCAGGCGTGCGTTCGGTTGGAATGGAAGCTGATAGCCCGTCGTCAGGTCCAGGACGTGGTAGGCGTCCACGGCCCCGGCGAACACGCCCGACCTCATGTCGAACCCGTCCGTGAAGCGCCAGCGCCCGTCGAGCACGAACCCCCGGGCGCGGTCGGTGAACGCGAACCCCACGGACCCCTTGTGGCTCGGGGCATTGAGCGCCAGGTCGTCGCTTCCCGGGCAGTCCCCGTCCTCGTCGAAGTCGAAGCACTCCTTGCTCTGGAAGGAGTAGGCCGCAGTCAGGCTGACCCGGTCGGAGACGATGAACTGGGTGGAGAAGTCGGCGCCCCAGTAGCTGGCTGAGCCGAAGTTGCGCGAGGCCAGCAGCAGATCCGGCGCGTCGAACTGGTCCGGCGTGACGGCGCCGACCGGGACTCCGGCGAGACCGGCGGCCAGTTCGGCGATCTGTTCGGTCGTGACATGCCCGGCTTGAACCAGCGGCCCGAGACGGCTCGCCAGGAACGCGCCCGTGGAGGCCGGGTCGAGGAAGACGTTGGGAGATTCGACCTTCAGCGCGCCGACGAAGTTCTCGACGTTGGCGAAATACAGGTCGACGGCCAGCCTTACGCGGTTCCGGATCAACCCCTTGTACCCCGCCTCGATGGTGTTGAAGACCGTCGGCACGAGTTCGGGCAGCTCGAGGGGCCCGGAGTCGAGCGGAAATACCTCTCCACCGGCCGGTCCGAGCGCGTCCGTGTTGAGACGCCGGAAGACCGTGCCCAGCGCGGGATCGGTGGGCCGCATTCCCGGTCCCAGCAGCAAGGGGCGCAGCGCCTCGGGCGCGAACTGCCCGATCAGCGAGTCCCAGAACAGCGCGGCGTTGGCCGGGAGTTGGCCCGGGAGGAACGGGGAACGCATGCAGTGCCCCATGAATCCCCCCTGGCACCGGTCCGCGAAGGTGATGCCCCCGGAAGGGACGCCGTGTGCACGCAGCGTGTATCCGACGCCCGGCGCGATCGGGACCGTGCCGGTCGGGATGTCCAGGAACAGGGCGGACGTCGAGGGCGTCGCGTACGCCTGATTGTAGGTCAGCCGCAGGTTGTGGCCTTCCCCGGGACGAAACACGAGAGCCGCCCGGGGCGAAAGGTTCACGTCCGTCAGGCGGTTGTGGTGGTCGACCCGCAGTGCGGTCACCAGATCGAACCGGTCGCCCAGGCCCGTCTCGGAGTGCAGGTAGGCGCCGGTCTCGACCAGCAGATCGTCGTCCTCGTGGCGACCGTAGATCGTGCCCTCGGAGCGCGGCTCGGTGCGCTGCCAGTCGAACCCGTAGGTGAAGCGCTGCCGGGAGCCCCAGTCGAACCCGTGCTGCAGCTGGGCCGCCATGGTGCGCGACCGGTCGACGATCAGCTCCCCGCTCCGCAGCAGATAGCTGTTGTCCCCGGAGTGCGTCTGATTGAGAAAGAACTGCGCGAACAGCCGGCCCTTGAGCAGCCGCGCCTGCCCGTAGCGGTACTGCCAGTCGTGCGTCTGCGCGGACCCGATGCTCGTAAGGTTGATGCTGCTCAGCGAGTTGTTGACACCGCCCGACAGGATGAATTCGCCGTCGTCTGAAAACCGGAAGTCGGTGCGGAGATCCGCGAAGTAGCGCTCGTTGACCGGGTCGCGCACGCCGATGCGCGGATGACCGGGGCTCGCCTCGCGCGCCGCCTCCTCCCAGGGGTCCACATACTCCCAGTCGTTCCCCCGCAGGTATTGGCCGGAGAGCTTGAGCCCGAAGCGCTCGGACACGGCGGTCGCGCTCCGGAAGAGCAGCTGGTACACGGACCGCTCCCCGCCGGCCATGGACACCGTCGTGCCCGGCTTGTCGATCGGCGAGGACGTGATGATATGCATGACGCCCTCGGCTGCATTCGGACCGTAGAGGGCGGCCCCCGGTCCACGCGCCAACTCGATCCTGTCGATGTCCATGTCGGTGGTGGGGATCATGTTGATGGCGTTGATCCTCAGCGCCGGGATGCGCGCGTAACGGTTATCCACGATGCTGAGCAGCCGGCCGGACGAGACGTTGTTGAATCCGCGCACGACCACATAGCTCTGCGTAAGTCCCGTGCTCGCGAGGTCGACCCCGGGCAGGGTCTTGATATGATCCGCCGGTGTGCGCGCGATCATCCTGGAGATCTGCTCGCCGGTGAGCGTCGAGACCGAGGCCGGCGCGTCGAGTTCCTTCTCCTCGCGGCGCGATGCGGTGACGACCAGCGGGTTCAGCGCCAGCGCGCGGGAGCGGAGTTCGACCGTGATGTTTTCCGTTCCCCCCGCCTCGACGCTGACTCCGTCGATACGGGCGGTCTCGTAGCCGATCCGCGTGACCAGCATCGAGTAGGTGCCCGCCGGGACCGTGACCTGAAAGGCGCCGGACTCGTTGGCGATGACCGGGCCCGATTGCCGGCCGAGGACCTCGACGGCGGCGCCGCTCACGGGGCTGCCGGTCTCCAGGTCGGTCACCCGGCCAGTGATGTTGGCCTCCTGGGCGAGGAGCTGCAGCGGGCTGAGCATCGCCAGAACCACGATGGCGAACGTCCGTTTCAGCCCCGGCGCCTTCAGTGTCTCCCTACCGTCCCTGTGGTACT
Organism: Gemmatimonadales bacterium; assembly: GCA_009840115.1. Taxonomy (GTDB): domain Bacteria; phylum Gemmatimonadota; class Gemmatimonadetes; order Palauibacterales; family Palauibacteraceae; genus Palauibacter; species Palauibacter irciniicola. The sequence goes on from VXOJ01000042.1 coordinate 11,381, forward strand.
CGTCTCGACTCGCCATTGGCCGGCCCCCTGGTTGCGGCTGCGATGGTCGATCCCTGCTCTCGCCTATCCTGCAAGATAACGGACGGGACTGCCGGCGTCGGTCCGCAGGTTTTCGATCGAAGCGAGCGGCGCGCAAGAATTCTTGACAGAGCGCGGGCGTTCATCGAACTGGACGAGTGATGTTCCACCAACTCCTCCCCCCTCCATCAAGGGACTAGGGAACATCTGATACGGCAGGGAAGGAGTCAGGCCTTGAACGGCGAGTTGTTCTACGGTCTGTTCGTTGGGTTCCTGTCACTGGCTGGTTGGTTCTGGTGGTGGAGCCGGAGCGCTCGCAGGAGGCTAGATGAGTAGAGCGACGTGCCGAGCCTTCGTGCTCTGGCTGGTATGCTCGTTCGTCGTGCTTGTCGCGTTCGATGCTGTGGTCGATATCGGGTCGGTATGGAGAATCGGCTTCATGGCTGTGGGCGGGTCCGCCGGTGCTGTGGTGGTGACCAGGCTAAAGCAGTGACCACAGCCGCACCGAACGGTGTCCCCTACGCAACGAGTCGGAGGAGGGCCCGCACGATCCGCGCGGGCGCGCTGCACACGATGGCCGCCCCAACGACTTGGGAGGCTCCAGACAGGGGATCGAAGCTATGAAGCGACGTCATCGACCGACGAAGAAGCAGGAGAATCCGCCGCGTCCGCCGCGTTTCAGCAAGGCATGGTTTCTTGATTGGGGTCGCACGGTGGTTCTTGTGACCCTTTTCTTCATCATCGGCCGGACGTTCCTGATGGCCACGTTCGTGATCGATTCCGGCTCGATGGAGGAAACGCTGCTGGTGGGCGACTTTGTGCTGGTGAACAAGGTGTCGCTAGGAGCCCCGATTCCCTTCACGAGCTCCAACCTTCCCGGGTACGCTCAACCGGAGCACGGCGACATCATCGTGTTTCGCGCCGACCACTCCCCGGGACTCGACATCGTCAAGCGCACGGTCGGGCTGCCCGGCGACACGCTTCGCATGGATGGCGGCATCCTTTTCCGGAACGGAGTCGCCATCGATGAGCCCTACGTACGGCGGAATCCACGGATCCCGGACTCTTTCGACCCGATGATGTCGTGGCAAGCGGACTACTTGTTGCCGGAGTTGTCCCGCGACACGTACCGACCGACGCGCGACAACTGGGGTCCAATCACCGTTCCCGAGACGCGGTACTTCATGATGGGGGACAACCGAGACGACAGCTTCGACTCGCGATCGTGGGGCTTCGTGGAACGCCGCAAGATGCAGGGAACGCCGCTATTTCTATACTACTCGTACGACCGTGAAGCCCTGAAGCCGCTTCGCTTCCTGACGGCGATGAGACCGGGGAGAATCGGGCCTCCGCCACGCTAGCACGGAGGACCGCCAGTACGGTCTGGAGATGTGTGCGGGCGCGATAGCGTACCTCAGGGCGACGCCAGAAGTGCTCGCCTGACCGCGTTAGGTTCGCGCTCGATGATGCGTAGAAGTGTAGCCGCCGGACCGCTCACGCGGCGCGCTCCCTGCTCCCATTTTCGGTAACCGGACACACTCATTCCCATTAGGGTCGCCATCTGAGCCTGTGTCAGCTTCGCCTGTTTCCGGACCTCGCGTGGGGTCACCGGCGTGTGCACGATGGCGGGGCCTTCGCCCTTCGCATGAGCCAAGGCTTCGTTCAGCGACTGGACCAGGTCCTCTCCGAACGTACTCATTGCCTCTCCTCTCCTTCGCTCTTGATCGCCGCGACCAGGGCGGCAACCGCTCGCCGCTCCCTCGGACTCAAGTCGGTCTTGCGGGACTTCGCATAGGCGAGAAGCGCATAGATCGGCAGTCTTCCGCCTCCGTAGAAGTAGATGACCCTGGCACCACCCCGTTTTCCGCGGCCCAAGGCTCCAAATCGCAGCTTTCGCACTCCACCCGTCGCCGGAATCTCATCACCCGCCAGAGGGTTCTCGGCCAGGTAGTCGATCAGTTCGCGCCTCTCATCCTCGCTGAACATCCTGTCGGCCTGGCGGGAAAAAAGCGGTGTCTCGGCAACGGTCTGCATCGCAGCGAATGGTAACCCAGTGGGGTAGTTGTTGCAATTGAGCGCGGTTCTCAGCGCGGCTCCGCAACCGTCAGTCCTCCGCTGGGAAGGCCGCCGACGTGCCGGAACCGTTCAATCTCACCCGGCGCCATGGCCCCCATTGGTCGCCCGCGCCACCCGGGGCGCGGTGGCGGTTCGTTGCGATGGAAACCACTCAACGCCAGCGGGCAGCCTTCCGCGTCGCCATCGCATGGCAAGGATCGGGTCGATTTCAAGCATTAGGAGTGTTCACGTTACTGGAGGTTCTCATCGATGATCTCCGGAGTCTCGCATGAACACGACCGACTACGACCGAATCGAGGCGGCCATTCGCTATCTGGCCCGGCATCGCAAGCGCCAGCCGGAACTCGCGGAGTTGGCGGCGCACATCGGTCTGAGCCAAAGCCATCTGCACCGGCTTTTCTCGCGCTGGGCCGGCGTCACGCCCAAGCGCTTTCTCGAGTTTCTCACCGTTCAGCACGCCAAGAAGCTGCTCGACAGCTCCGAGCCCGTGCTCGCGGCCGCCCATGGCAGCGGGCTCTCCGGGCCGGGCAGGCTGCACGATCACTTCGTAACCGTGGAAGCCGTCACGCCGGGAGAGTACCGGAGCAGGGGTGCGGGGCTGACGATCCACTTCGGCACCGGGGAGTCACCGTTCGGGCCTGTGTTCGTCGCCTGGACCGAGCGCGGCGTTTGTCGGGTTGGGTTTGTCGCCGACGGGGATGTCGCCACTGAGAAGGAGGCTCTCCACCGGGCCTGGGGGCGGGCGTCGCTCGAACGCGACGAATCGAGGGCAACGACACTGGCGCGGTCCATCTTCTCGGCGCCCTTCGAAGCCGAGAGCCGCCCGCTGACCGTCCATGTGCGCGGGACCAACTTCCAACTGGCCGTCTGGCGCGCGCTGTTGCGCGTGCCGCCCGGGCAGGTCGTCACCTACGGTCGCGTGGCCGAAGAGGTTTGTAGCGCGAAGGCGGCTCGGGCGACGGGGAGCGCGGTTGGCAGAAACCCTATCGCCTTCCTCATCCCATGCCATCGCGTGATCCGCGCGGGGGGGATCGCGGGCAACTACGCCGGGGGCGTCACGCGGAAACGCTGCATGCTGGCGTGGGAAGCGAGCCGGCAATCCATCGGCGGCACCGAGATGGGGCAGGCCGGGGGCGTGCCATGACGCACGATTCGCTGTTCCCCGACCATGATTCCCTGACGGGGGCGGACCACGCGCTCACCGAACGCTTGGTCGCGGCGCGGCGTCTCTTGCCGTCGCGCGACGTAGTGCCCGATGGTCCGTCCGGCGAGTGGCTCCGGGTGCTGCGAAACATGGAATTTGACCAGCCCAGGGAGCTGGCGGACGTGATGGAATGGGTGATCGGGGGGCTCGAGACCGGCACGGTACAGGTGACGCATCCGGGCTATCTTGGCCTGTTCAACCCTGCGCCGACGTTTGCTTCCGAGTGCGCCGACCGCATCGCCTCCTTGTTCAATCCCCAAGTCTGCGTCCACTCGCATGCGCCGGCGGCGGTGGAGATCGAACTGCATGTGATCCGGGAAGTGGCGCGCAGGGCCGGCATGCCGGATGCGTCGGGCGGGCACTTCACAAGCGGTGGATCGGAAGCGAACCTCACGGCAATGCTCTGCGCTCTTCAGGCAGCATGTCCGGCGTATGGCGATGACGGCTTGCAGGCATTCGCCCGTCCGCCGCGCCTCTATGTGTCGGAGGAGAGTCATCTGGCATGGCTGAAGATCGCTCACGCCGGGGGCATCGGGCGCAACGCGGTCCGGCTGATCCAGACCGATGGGCGAGGACGCATGGACCCCGGTGCTTTGGCCGAAACGATCGCGACGGACATCCGCAACGGTCGCATGCCTGTCATGATCGCGGCGACGGCCGGCACCACCAGCGCGGGCATGGTCGATCCGTTGACCCGCTGCGGCGAACTGGCAAGGGAGCACGGCATGTGGTTCCACGTCGACGCGGCATGGGGTGGTGCGCTGATCGCAAGCGATACCGGCGGTGCTCTCAAGGGCATCGAGCGAGCGGACTCGATCACGATCGACGCCCACAAGTGGTTCGCAACGACCATGGGAGCCGGCATGTTCCTGACCTCCAGACCGGATGTGGCCGGTCAGGTCTTCCGGGTTGACGCCAGCTACATGCCCAGAAGCGACACGGCCAAGGACTTCTTCGTCAACTCGAGCCAGTGGTCGCGCCGATTCGTCGGCCTGCGGCTGTTCCTTGCACTCGCGGCAGCGGGTTGGACGGGATACGCCGGCCACGTCGAGCGCGCCATTCGACTGGCGGACAGACTCGCGCGGCGGTTGCAGCGCGACGGTTGGTCGCTCGCGAACGACTCCCCCATGGCGGTCGCATGTCTTGTGCCGCCCGAGGGCCATGAGACCGTTCGGAGCTACGTTGATGCCGTTCACAGGGACGGCCGGTTCTGGGTGTCAACCGCAGTCTTCGAGGGCAGAACAGTGCTGCGAGCCTGCATCACCAACGGGCGAACGAGCGAGCGCCATATCGACGCACTCGTCGACACCCTCAAGGCGGTGGGGCCGTCGATTGGAGCACACAGGCGGAATCCGAACTGAGCGTTTCGGAACCTCACCGAAACCGATCTCGACTCGTACAGAATGCTCGCTTCCGCATGGTCCACGACGACGTGTCTGATCGTTTTCCCGGGAGTGGCTGTACTAGGGGCGGAATGCGTCAGCGAACCCCCCTTGCGATCAGGCGAAAGCTCGAAAGAGGACAATGTGTACGCTCGGAACAAGGCTCTTCAGAGTGCTGGCATGACCATCGAGGGCGCTGAGTACTTCAGCAGGTTCATACGCTCCGCCGCCTTATTGACCTCACGCTGCACAGGCAAGAGCCCGATGCGCGTCCGCGGTCGGGCAGCAAGCAGGTAGTCTTGGGTGCCAACCAGCTCGACCGTTGGCCGGCAAGACGGCGAAGGAAACGATCGCGAAGCGGGGTAGTCCGCCGACCGAGGGCCCCGCTTGTCTCGACCCCCATCCGCTCCGCCACCTGCGTCACCGCGTCTCGCGCCCGGCGGGAGGAACTACCTCCGGACTCCTACCTCGGAGTGTACAGGTCTTGGGACAATCTTGGGGCGGATTCGAAGGGGTGCCGGTTCCATCACAGGGCCGTGCACGAGGGCGGCTGGCGCGTGGAGATGGGGCACGCGGGCGCGGCACGCTTCCGCGACCCCACGGGCCGCGTGGTGCCGGCGGTGCCCCCGGCGCACGAGGACGTCAGGGCACCCCGAACCGCCGATGCGGGGCTCCGGAACTGGCACCGGAAGGAGGGCATCGACCCCTGGACGGCGACCAGCCGCTGGCAGGGCGACCCTCTCGACCTCGACTGGGCGCTCTGGGTCCTCTGGGGACAGTACGACACCAGGCCGTTGGCGGCGTGAGGGAGGTCTCCGCCCTCACTACCCGCGGCCAGCTCCCATGACTACGGCTCGGTGTCGCCGCCTCTCAGGATGAGAAGGGTGTCGATCGCCGAGGAGAAGGTGCCGAAATCGGCGGCGCCTCGAAGGGCCACGCTGTCGCCCAGGATGAAGTAGGGCGTGCTCGAGATCCCGGCCTGCGTGACGCTGGTGTAGTCGCGGAGCACGAGCGGGGCGAGCGTGCTGTTCCGGACGCAGGAGCCGAACGACTCGGGGTCGATGTCGATCTCCTCCGCGTACCCGACGAACAGTGCATAGGGGTCCGCTGCGCCGCTCCACTCGTCCTGGCGCTCGAACAGGATGTCGTGCATCGGCCAGAACTTGCCCGCGGCCCCCGCGCAGTAGGCCGCCTCCGTCGACACGAAGGCCTCCTGGTGTCCCGGATTCGCGTAGGCGATCCACAGGTAGCTGACCTTGCCCTCGGAGATGTAGGCGCTGTCGATCTTCGTCAGCGTCTGCTCGTGGAACTGCCGGCAGTAGGGGCACTGGAAATCCGAGATCTCCACCACGCGCACGGGTGCGCCCTCTTCCCCCTTGATGCGGTTGCGGTCCGCCCGCTCGCGGGCCACCTGGGCATCCGGCGGCACGAAGGAGCGCTCCTGCGTGCTCCCGGCCTCGGCCTCGGTCGCGCAGCCCGCCGCCACGAGGACGACGCCGCAGAGCAGGCCGGCAACGGCTGCGAAGGATCCGAAGCCCGGTCCGAAGCTGGGTACGAAACGAAATCTGGCGTTCAACCCGGTTCTCCCGGTGAGAGGTCGGCGGCGGCCACGTGGAGCGCCTCGAGTACCTCGTCGAGGTGGCGCTCCTCCGTGTGAACGCTCCCGACGGACAACCGTACAGTATAACGCCCGTCGAGTTCGGTGTGCGAGAGAAACGAGCGTCCACCTGCATTAACCCGGGCGAGGATGTCGCGGTTCCACCGTTCCTCGCCCGCCGGGTCCCCCTCCCGCGCGGCGCGGAAGCAGACGGTGCTGAAGGAGACGGGCGCCGCCAGCTCGAACACGCCGCCCTCGACGAGCCGCGCCGCGGCCGATTCCGCCATCGCGATGTGCCGGCGCATCGTCTCGGCGAGCCCGTCCGTCCCCACGCACCGGAACAGCACCCACAGCTTGAGCCCGCGGAAGCGGCGCCCGAGCGCGAGGCCGATGTCCATGAGGTCCGTCTCGTCGTCCTCCGACTCCAGGTAGGTCGGCGTCAGCGCGAGCGAAGCCCGGAAGGGGGCCACGTCGCGGTACAGGAGCACGGAGCAGTCGAGCGAGGTCCCCATCCACTTGTGGGGGTTGAGGACGATGGAGTCCGCCGCCTCCCAACCGCGGAAGTGCGGCCGCTGTTCGGAGACCATGGCCGCCGGCCCCGCGTAGGCCGCGTCCACGTGGAGCCAGACCCCGTGCCGGCGCGCGATCGCCGCCACCTCCGCCACGGGATCGACGCTGGCCGTCGAAGTCGTGCCGATCGTCGCGCACACCATGGCCGGCCGAATCCCCTTCTCGAGGTCCTCGACGATGGCCGCCTCCAGCGCCTCCGGCCGCATGCGGAAGGCGTCGTCCGTCTCGATGCGCCGGACGGACGCGCGGCCGAGTCCGGCGGCGATGGCGGATTTCTCCACCGAGGAGTGGGACTGCTCGCTGGTGTAGACCGCGAGGGCCGGCCCCCCGGGAAGCCCGCCGTCCCGAACCCCGTCCCCGGCGCCCTCGCGCGCGGCCAGCAGCGCCGTGAAGGTGGCGGTCGACGCCGTGTCGAAGATCAGCCCGGAGAAGGTGTCCGGGAGGCCGACGGCCTGCCGCAGCCAGTCCACCGCGGTGCGCTCGACCTCGGTCGCGGCGGGCGAGGTTCGCCACAACATTGCGTTCACGCCGACGGCGGCGACGAGGAGTTCCGCCGCGATGCTCGGCCCCCGCGTGGAACTCGAGAAATAGGCGAGGAAACCCGGATGATTCCAGTGCGTGAGACCGGAAACGATGTGCTCGTCGAAGTCCGCCAGCACGCGCTCGAAGGGTTCCGGAGCGCGCGGCGGCGCCGTGGCCAGCGCGCGGCGCACATCGCCCGGCGCGACGTCGGGGAGGACGGGCCGTTCCTCGACCCGCTTCCGGTAGTCGACGGTCCAGTCCGCCGCCTGCCCCAGCGCCGCGCGCAGCGTCTCCCCGCTCCAGTCGGTATGGTCCCGCATGCAAGCTCCTGACTCCCGCGAGGGTTCCCACGAGGGCTCCCGCGAGTCGCTGTGGATTCTGTTGGCGGATCTCCGCGTCGCGATCGACGAGGAGATCGAGGCGGTCACCGCCGACCTCGCCCGCCGCCGTCTGGACCGGCCGATTCCGGCCCTCTCCGGACGCCTGCGCGGAGAGGCGGGCGCCGGCTATCGCTACGCCTTCCAGATCGCGGGGGGAACATACGACATCCGCGCGGACGACCGCGTGCGCATCCACGCGGGCGGGCGGGAGGCGCTCGGTGTCGTCCACCGTTTCGACCGCACGCTCGGGCTCCTGCAGGCCGTGAGCCCGGACTGGCTCGGCGAACGCCTCGACGGCGCCGAACTCGAGTTCGATCCCACGTGGCTCCTGCGCGAACTCTCCACGCGGCTCGCCGAGGTGGGGCAGGATCCGGAGGAATACTTCCCGGACACCGTGCTCGGAGCCTTCGGCCGCCTGCCCCCGCGCCTCGGCCGCGAGTCTCCGCGCCTCGACTCCTCCGCCGACCTCAACGAGCCGCAACGCGACGCCCTGGAACGGGTGCTCGGGAGCAGCGCCCAGCTCGTCTGGGGCCCGCCGGGGACGGGCAAGTCCCGCCTCGTGGCGCGCGCGGCGCTGGAACTCGCGCTCCGCGGCCGGGTGCTCGTCGCGGCGACGACGAACGGGGCCGTGGACGAGATCGCGCGCCGCCTCGCCTCCATCGCCGACCCGGCCCTCCTCGACCGCGACCGGATCATCCGCGTCGGGTTCGATCTCGGCGCCGCGCCCGACTCCCGCATCGACCTGGGCGCGGCGCTGGCGCGGCGCATCGACGGTGGCGCTGGCGGCGTGGACCGCACGCTCGCCGAGCACGAGGAGCAGCTGGGTGCCCGCCCCCCGGCCGGGAGCCGCGAGGGTCGTCCCCCGGCCCTCAATCCCTACGCCCGCGCCGGGCGCCTGCTCTCGCTCGCGCGTTCCCGCGGGAACGCGGAATCCGCCCGCGCCCTCGGCCGCGTCATGCTCGAGATCGCCCGCCAGGCCGAGGCCGTGCTGGAAGAAGCGGACATCGTCCTCACCACCTTCGCCCGGCTCTCGATCCGCGAGGAACTCCGCGAACTGAGGTTCGAATCCCTCCTCATCGACGAGGCGAGCACCGCGCCGCTCCCGTACGTGGCGCTCGCCGCCTCCCGGGTCGCCGGCACCGCCATCGCCGTCGGCGACTTCCAGCAGCTTCCCCCGGTCGTGTCGAGCACCGCCCCGGCCGCCATGCGCTGGCTAAGGACGGATCTGTTCCGCGAAGCCGGCGTCGTGGGCGGGGCAGGGGCTGGCGACGAGGCGGGGGCCGCGCTCCCCTCCCCGAACGACGGGCTGTGCGCCATGCTCGACCTCCAGTACCGGATGGTGCCCGACATCCGCGAACTCGTGAGCGGGTTCTTCTACGGCGGACGCCTCAGGGACGCCCCGGAGATCGCTGCGCGCGCGGCAGAGATCCCAGCGCGCGCGCCGCAGCCGGCCGCCCTCTCCGTGCTCGACACCAGCGGCCTCGATCCGCGCGTCGAGCGCGTCGACGGCTCGCGCCGCAACCGAACTCACGCCGAGACCGTGGCGGACTTCGTGGGCGCCGCGGCCCGCGACGGGATCGATGACATCGCCGTCGTCTCCCCCTACCGCGCCCAGACCCGCCACCTGAACGACCTCATCCGGCGCCGCCTCGGCCGCGCCGCCCCCGCCAACCTCGAGGTGAGCACGATCCACCGCTTCCAGGGACGGGAGAAGCGCCTCGTCATCATCGACACCGTGGACGCCCCCCCCGGCCGCAGCTGGTTCCTCGACGAACGCCGCAACCGCGACTTCCCCCGCCTCCTCAACGTCGCCCTCTCCCGCGCCCGCGACCGCCTCGTCATCGTCGCCACCATCACCGGCCTGCGCCGCACGCTCCCCCGCGAAGCCCTCCTCAACCGCCTCCTCTCCCACGTCGAACAGTCCGGCTCCCGCCTCGACGCCACCCCCACCGACCTCTGGCACGGCGCATCACGGTGAAGCCGCCAGCGGGAGATCGGCGGTCAAAATCCGATTTTCCTCTGCGGATTGCTGCGGGAGATGGCCATTCGATCGATGAATTTTTGAAAAAAATAGGACTCGCGCCCCTTCGAGGTTGACGGCCTAAAAAAATCTTTTTAGAATCAGGGCGTGCTAAGGGAGGCGGCACCGACCGACCGGAGGTCGAGGCCGATGACCGCACCGCGAGTTGCCCGACGCGAGATCGCGAAACCGGGGCGCGAGTCCCGGGCCTGAGGGAGCGGAGTTCCGGCGACGGAACGAGGCGATCGAGGGAAGAGGGATCGAGCACAGCTGGTCGGCAGAAGGTACCAGGCTCGCGGCGAGGTTCTGGAAGACCGCGCAAGCTACCAGGACCGGGCGGTGGTTGGCCGTAAACAAGCTTCCTTGCTCAGCCCCTGACACCTTCGGGTGGCCAGGGGCTGAGTGCATCTACCCATGTTTCCATACTCGTTCGCGATCTCCAGGCCGCCCGATCGGGCGCCCCGTTGTCCCTCCCCCCTCGCCGGAATCTGGGATCGTTGTCGGACCCCGAACCGGGTCGTTGCCGGACCCCGAGCGATCACGGCCTCGGCCCGCCGGCCGAACCTCCGTCATCCGCTTTGCCGGACCGGACTTTCGACTCGCGGAAGAATGCCGTTCCGAGACTGCGCCATCTCGGACGCCGTCTCCCGGTTTTTCAAAAAAATGATGTCCAAAAACTGTGGATATATTGTCCAAAAACGGTGGATTTTGAAATCGCCCGCCCGTTCGGCCGCCTGCGGAGTCGCCCGGGATCGAGTGCTGTCGCATCTTTTCGTCGTTCACCGCTTTTGACGTGCTGTGGAAAACCGGTGCGGTGCGAACGGCCGGGACCGGGAACGGGACGGCGCAATTGCGAGTCGTGATTCAGCGAGTCAGCCAGGCCCGCGTCCGGGTCGAAGGCGAGGTCGTCGGGGCGATCGGCCCGGGGCTCGTCGTCCTCGCGGGTTTCGCGCCGGATGACTCCGAGACGACGATGGCCTGGATGGCGGACAAGCTCTGGGACCTGCGCCTGTTCGCGGACGCCGAGGGACGCATGAACCGCTCGGCGCGGGACGTCGGGGGAGCCCTCCTCGTCGTGTCGCAGTTCACGCTGTACGGGGATGCGAGGAAGGGTCGGCGACCGTCCTTCACGGGCGCGGCGCGGCCCGACGAGGCCCGGGCGCTTTACGACCGCTTTGTGGAGCTGTGCCGGAAGGGCGGCGAGGTCGCGGAGGGAGAGTTCGGCGCGATGATGGAGGTGGAACTGGTCAACGACGGTCCCGTGACCCTGCAGCTCGAGCGGTGACGGCGCGGCCGCTGCGGATCGGCGTCATCGGCTCGGGAGACGCGGCGCCGGCGGAAGCGGGTCTGGCCCACGCCGTGGGAGCGGCCCTCGCCCGCGCCGGGGCCATCGTCGTCTGCGGCGGCATGGGCGGCGTCATGCGGGCGGCGGCGGACGGAGCCGCCTCGGAAGGGGGGACCGTGGTGGGGATTCTGCCCGGCGGAGATCCGGGCGCGGCGGCGGACGGGGTCACGATCCCGATCCCGACCGGACTCGGCGAGGCGCGGAACGTCATCGTGGCACGGGCCTCCGAGGCCGTCGTCGCGATTGCCGGCGAGTGGGGCACGCTCAGCGAGGCGGCGTTCTGCCGGAAGTTCGGCGTCCCCGTGATCGGGCTCGCGTGCTCGCTGCCCGACAGCGTGATCGACGAGACGGCCTACGACGCGGCGGGGGCGGCGGCACGCGCCCTCGAACTCGCTGCGGCGCGACGGGAGGTGAACGAGTGACCGGATTCATCCTCTTCGGGGGCATCCTCGCGGTGCTGCTGGCCACGATCATCTGGGCCGCGATCCGGTCCGGCGAGGACACGGGCGCGTCGCTCGGCCCCGCGGAACGCCGCGACGCCGCCATCGAGGCGCTGCGAGACCTCGAACTGGAGTACCGAACGGGCAAGCTCCACGAAGACGAGTACCAGGCCACGCGCGCCCGCCTCGAGCGCGCCGCCATCGACGCCCGCGACGCCGCCGCCGGAAACGCCGCCGCCCGCGGACCGGCGAAGGCCCCCGCCCCCCAGCCCCCGCAGCCCGCGGC
>VXOJ01000067.1:0-94541 GCA_009840115.1 Gemmatimonadales bacterium
GGAAAAGTCTTGCCGCCCTTCCGATGGGATGCCGAGCGCCGACTCAGCCTACGCGACATGAGCTTTCGGATTCACATGTCGTTGTGATCGTTCAGCTTACGGGATTCGGCGGTCGGATTCCCGCTGAATGATTCCCGCCGATTCGTTTGGGGTCAGGCGCGGACCCTCGGGCGGCTGTCCAGAGCCTTCCTGAGCTGTACCGAGTCGGCCTGCTGGTAGCAGCGCAAAACCGTCTGGGCCTCCTTCCAGCCGCCCAGCTCGCACAGCACCTTGAGCGGCAGGTCCATCAGGTCGCTGGCAAACTTGCGCCTCAGCGAGTGCCAGCCCCGCCGCGCCTTCGGCTCCAGTCCCGCAAGCCGCTCCGCCTTGCGCCACCAAACGCCGGTCCGTCCCCTGCCGATGCTCGCCGAGGGATCCTTCGTCGCGGGCAGGATCAGCTTCTCCCCGCTCCCGGGGTTCGCCTCCCGCGCTTCCTCCAACACCGCGACCGCCTCATCGGTCATCGGCGTGACGTGCTCGTAGCCCGTCTTCTCGTGCTCCGCCCGCCACCGCACCTCGCGGCCCTCGAAGTCGATGTCTGACCACCGCAGGTTGCGGATGGCCCCGATCCTGTGCCCGGTCTCATGGGCGAGCACGAACGCGACGTGGAACCGCCAGTCCACCTGCCGGGACACCCCGAGCATCGCCCGGTACTCCTCCTCGGAGAGAACGACCCGGGCAGGGTTCTTCTCCTTGGGCGTCCTCAGCCCCCTCAGCGGGTTCGAGTCGAGAAGGAGCCTCCCCTCCTCGTCTCTGGACTTGGTCGCCCAGTTGAGCACCGCGAGCAGGAACTTCAGGTCCAACTCGATGGTCCGGTTGGACACCGGCTTCCCGCTCGGTCCGATCCTTCCCGCCCGGCGCTCGCGGATGAAGCGGTCCCAGTCCCTTTGAGACAGAGTCTCGGGTAGCCGGTCCCGACCGAGTAGGTCGAGGAACATCCCCGTCGCGATCCTGTCCCGGTGCTGGACCCGCCTCGTCTTGGTGGGCGTCACCTCCTCACCGTAGATGTCAAAGAGCTTATCCAAGGTGAGCGGCTCGGGCTCGGCTTCCGCCTTGCCGTTCAGGTCCGGGCCGACGAACCCGGCAGCGAACTCGTCCGCTTGCCTCTTCGCCCTCGCCCAATCGCGATGCCCCAGCGACCGGGTGAGCCTCCGCCCGTTCTCGCGCCACTCAATCTGGAAGTTGCCGGTCTTTGGATCCGGAAAGATCCTGACCCGGTTCCGGCCCCACTCGCCAGCGCCATACGAGCGCCGATTTCGTTTCGTGCGTGCCATCGTTCGATTCCTCTCGTTCGATGGACTGCACGATCTGCACGAACGAAACTTCGCCCGGAAAGTGCCTCTTGACCAGTACCGGCACACACGGTGGCCGGCACCTCCGGGAACGCGATGGCGAGGAAGGAACTTACATTGCACGGCCATTCCTTCGACCGCGAGAGAACACGCTGATCGCCCATCTCAAGGGACGCGAGAAGGCTCTGGAGGCCTTCGGCTGGACCGGACGCCGGGCCGAGTGGATCGCGCTTGCCTGCCTGCACGGCGGCGTCTTCACCCGCTTGCAGTGGACGAGCTTCCTGGGTTGCCACCCCGAGAAGGTGCGGCGCGCCGTCCTCGCGCTCGTCGCGCAGGGCTTGGCCGTCGAGGAGGTTCCGGCGGCCGGCATCCACGGCATTGGCCGCGTGTGCCGGATTCACGCCGGCGGGGTCTACCGGGCGCTCGGGGCCGAAGAGTTCTTTCGGCGTCGCCGGATCACCTCTCGTGAGGTGCTGATGCGTCGGCTGCTGGCGCTCGACTACGTCCTTGAGCATCCCCGCCTGCCGTGGCTGGCGACCGAGGCCGAGAAGGTCGCCGCGTTCGAGGCGCTCGGGATCGAGCGCCGGGTCCTTCCCCAGCGGATCTATCGGGGCGCCGCCGGGAACCTCCGGCGCCACTTCCACCTCCGGCTGCCGCTCGCGCTGGACGCCGGGCGCGCGGTCTTCGTGTACGTCGACCCCGGCCACGAGACCGCAACCTCGCTCCGCGCCGGGGGCGCGGCGCACCGGGCGCTGTGGGGGATGCTGTGGCGTCGCGGATGCAAGATCGAGGTCGTTGCCGTCACGCGAGGCTGGGAAGAGGCGAGCCGCGCGGACACCGTGCTCGGCAACTGGGCGAGGGGCATGCGCTCGTCCGACTACGACCCGGAGATCGGCCGAGAGATCGAATGGATCGAGGATGTCCTCCGCAGCGCGGACAAGAGCCCGGTCCAAGAGGCGTACGGCAACATCCGGGGCGGACTCGTGCGGCTGGCGGAGCTCAGGAATCGTGCCCGCCAGCAGTCCGGCCGGGGGCTGTTGCACCGGGTGGAAGCATGGGAGACGGAGCGGCTCTTGGGGAGGGGGTTCTGATGGGGAATCCGGCCCCCCCCGATGCCGAGCGGGACATGTGTATTTCACTTCGGGGGCCGCCGGACACGAAATCCGCCCTCGGACGTGACACACGGCTGATGCCGCAAGCCGCTGGCGGCACGACAGTTGGGCCACGGCCGCCCGATTCGTCGATGCCGAACCGGGCCTTCAGGCCGTGGCTGGGAGCGACCCCCCTGTTTCGATGCCCAGTGCGGGCATCGAAGAGGGTTGGGATGTGCACGCCATCCCAACCCTCCGCAGGAGGTCGCTCCCAGTCCAGCAGTCCCATGCGGGAAGGCTCCTGCTACGGTTCCGCCGTCGGCCAAGGTCGGCGGTCATCCCCAACATTCGTGCATTCCCCGTTCCGTCCCGATGGACGGGATTCCCGGAACCGGCTCGTCCGTGACGAGGGCCACGCCCGTGTCGTGGAAGTCAAGACCGGGCGTGTTCGCTGGCCTCCCGCCCGTCGTCAGAAACTCGACGACGGCCTCGATACCGAGCGAAGCCATCCGCACCGGATACTGCATCGCCGTGGCCCCGATCTCGCCCGCAGCCACGCTCGCAACACCCTCGCAGCCGCCGTCGATGGTGACGACGAGAACATCGTCCTCCACGCCCAGCGCTCGAAGCGCATCGTAGGCACCGGCCGCCGCCTGTTCGTTGATCGCGTACACCACGTTGATCCCCGAATCGTCCCGCATCAGGCGCTCCATCGCGGCCCGCCCGCCTTCCACGGTGCCCATGGTGGCGGCGCTCCCCGCGATGCGGGGATCGTCTTCGTCGTACATCCTGTCCGGGTCCTTGATGTCGATGCCGAAGCCTTCGAGGAAGCCCTGATTGCGGAGCACCTCGACCGTGACCTGCGTTCCCGCGCCGTCCAGCGTCGCGATCCTCGCGTCGGCGGCGGCGGCGCCCATCCGGCCCCGCGCCCACATGCCGATCAGTTCCCCGGCGCGGAAGTTGTCCGTGGCGAACGTTCCGTCCACCGCGTCCGGGGGGTCGAACGGCGTGTCGAGCGCGATGACGAGCACGCCGGGCCGTCGCGTCCGCCCGACCGCGTCCAGCAGCGCTGCGGGATCCGACGGCGTGATCAGAATCCCCGTCGCGTCCGCGGCCAGGAGACTCTCGATGGCCCGCACCTGCGCGTCCGTATCCCCGTCGAATCTCCCCGCGAAGGCGCGGAGTTCGACGCCGAGTTCCCCGGCTCGCTCGACCGCGCGCTCCCTCATCGTCACGAAGAACGGATTGTCCTCGGTCTTGGTGATCAGGCCGACGAGTGGCACGCCGTCCTCTTCGGGTCCCGTGACACACCCGCCAACGAGCGGCGCAAGCAGGGCGCAGATCAATCGCGCTCTTCCGAACGCGCGGTGTGTGCGTTCCATGCGATTCTCACGATTGGGACGAGCGTCGCGGCCGGGCTGCCCGCCTCGGGGGGGACAGTCTTCGGAGCCGCCCGTTTCGCAGGCATCACGAATCATGGCTCGCAAGCGGGGAATCGGGAAGCGTCACCACTGGCCGACCGGCTCCCGGAGTCCACACGAGGCCGGGACGAAACTGACGGCTGCTTCCCTGATCCCGCTTGTCAACGAGGCGGAGCGTGGCGAGCATTTCTTGGCGGGCGGGAGCGAGAGCCGACCCGCCGGAGGGGCCTGCGGCCACCTCCGCAGCCAGTGAACCGCCGAGAGGAGATTCGAGATGCGAACGCTGCTGGCGGCTTGTCTGGCCCTGCTGCCTTCGCAGGTACAGGCACAGGAAACGGATGAGGCACGGGAAACGCGGAACCGTTTCGTTCTCGAAGCGGGGATCGTGGGCGGCAACAGCGTCGCGTGTCCCGGACACTACGTCGGCGTCAGCGGGCGTGTCGCCGGGCCGGTGTCGCTGTACGGAATGGTGGAGAACTACCGTTGCGCCGACCTCGCCGGGTCGGCCAACCGGATCGGCGCGTCCGTCCGGCTCGGACGTTCCAGATGGCTCGTTCGCCCGGCGCTGCGCGCGGGCATCGAGTACGACGGAGGAGACGTTTCGCCGACCGCCGGTGCAAGCCTGACCTTCGGACGGCGCTACGGGGCGCGCTTCATCCTCCACGCCGGAGACGGTTCCGGCGACACGAACATCGTGCTCTTCCAGATGGGCGGCTACATTTCGTTCTGAGCGCCGATGGTGCTCTCCGCCGCCCAACGGGTTCGGCGGTCGGGCGCAGCCGAGCCCCGGAAGGGGCCTGTACGACCTTCCCGTCAGGGATTGCTCGACCGGTAGCGACCCGAAAAGGGTCGGGGGCAGGGGTGCGCAAACCCACCTGCCCTCGAACCCGTAGCAGGCCCTCGGACTGCCGGGTCGCTACCGACCACGCCTGAGCGCCTACTGTGCCACGGGCGACCGGGCGGCGGAGCCGCAAGACGTTGCCGGGCCGTGGCTTGCCTTCCGGTCTCGGTGCGCATCACGAAGGCGCCGAAGTGCGCATCGGCCCCCCATGACGTTTGCGCGTTCATATGCGGCCTTAAGTCGTGCGCCGCTGACCGCTTAGCGAGTTCAAGCGGTGCGCTGGGTTCGCCGTCTGGCGCCCACGGCGAATCGAGTCGCTTGCTATTCTCCAAGAGGCCTAGCGAGACCCTGTCACGCCCGCAGAGTGTTGTCGGCGATCGCCTGAATCGTCGAAGGTTTGGAATGTGAATCCACCCATCGCGTCGATCTCGCATTCCGGCGCGGACCGCCAACCCGAGCGCCGAGGCACAGCCGAACTCGCTTCGCTCAAAATTCGCCCAATCGCGGCATCCCGACTTGGGGAGGAGACCAACTCCGACTCCTACGTTGACCTGCCCGATGAGGTTTCGGAGGGACCGGCGGTCCGAGCCGCCCATGCGCAGGGAGGGACCCAGTCGGAAGACTGGCGCGAGGATCTCGACCGGTGCTCGGCCCTTGCCCCTTCTCGATTCCGACCCAGGAGCCAGGCAGGGGAGTGGGGCCGCGCTGGGCAAGGCAAACGCCGATTCACGTCAGGAACAGTAGCAGAGCTAATCGCTACTTGTTTTGTAAGTCATATCGGAGTACGTTACGATGTTCAGAACGACAAGTAATTTCGTACGGAAAGAGGAGACAACGAATGACCATCGCCACCTTCCACTTCGTCGAGAGCTGGTTCACCGACAAGAACCCAGCCCGAAACGACCTCTTCATCGGCAGGAACGGCAAACCGGATCTCTGGATTCGAAGGGGCTGCTATTGCTTCCCAATCTCAGGACGGCAGTTCAGGCGCACGGTCGATGCGCTCAAGCGGCTGGGGGTGTCACACATGGTGCTGCCCAACATTGCTGCCCGAGAAGGCGGACGGGAGGTTAGGCTGGTCCTGCTATCTGGCCTCCGTGGCGACGAGCACGAGGGCACGCTTAGGTGGGTGCTCCCGGAGGAGTAACTCCCGCTGTTCCGGCGAGACGATGCTCAACCCGATCACGATTCCGTCGGAAGCTCAAGCGCTATCGTGCCCGTCCGCGAGGCGCTTGATTTCGCCGACGACCCGCGCCAATTCATCCACCAGCGGCGTCCGGCCTGTCCGGACGAGTGCGTCCGTCAACGCTCCGTAATACCACAGCGTCCCTTCCCTACCGCCCGTGAACCGCTCCCAGAGTTCCTCGCCCACAGCACGGTAATCGCTGAGGATGCAGCGCGCATTGTGGAGCTTGTCAGCGGCGCAGACGAGCAGGACCGACGCTGGCTTTTCGTCGATGGCCGCGATCCAAGCCAGCTTTCTCTCTTTCCAAGGGGGTTTCGGATCGGCAACGGAATCGGTGCAGCCTTCGACGATTTCGGTCACGTCCTCGCCGAAGAAGCGCAGAATCTCGTCGCGTCGTTTCTTGCCGCCCTGATCCTCGATGGCATCGTGCAGCAGCGCCGCGATGGCTTGGTTCTCGTCTCCGCCGTTTTCGATGACGAGCGCCGCCACGGCGAGCAGATGCGAGACGTAGGGAACGCCTGAGCCCTTTCGCCGCTGCTCCCGATGGAGGAGCGCGGCGTACACAAGGGCCTCCCCAAAACGGCTGGTCAATCCCTCAGGCATTCGGCACTCCTGTCGGCTCACGATCACCCGCCAGTCGGATCACCGCGTCCCTTTGGGCGTCCCGACCGCTGTCCGAAAGATGCACGGCAACCCGCCGCATGTCATATTTCGGGCGCTCCCGATCCACGCCGACGGACGAACAGAGGACGCTGACCAAGGTGGCCACCAAACAGACCAACAGCGGAGCCACGACCGGCTACGAGGCCGAGTTGTGGGCGATGGCCGACACGCTCCGCGGCTCGATGGACGCCGCCGAGTACAAGCACGTCGTACTGGGCCTCATCTTCCTGAAGTACATCTCGGACGCCTTCGAGGAGCGCCGCGAGGCGGTGCTCGCCGAGTGGGGAGAGGAGGCCGCAGAGGACCGGGACGAGTACATCGCGGAGAACATCTTCTGGGTGCCGCCGGAGGCGCGCTGGGCGCGTCTGAAGGCCGAGGCGCGGCAACCGACCGTCGGCCAGACCGTGGATCGGGCTATGGCCGCCATCGAGCGCGACAACCCGGCACTCAAGGAGGTGCTGCCCAAGGACTACGCGCGGCCCGCGCTGGACAAGCAGCGCCTGGGCCAGTTGATCGACATGGTGGGCAACATCCGCGTCGGGGACGCGGAAGCCCGCTCCAAGGACGTGCTCGGGCGCGTGTACGAGTACTTCCTCTCGCAGTTCGCGAGCGCCGAGGGGAAGAGGGGCGGCGAGTTCTACACCCCGCGCTGCGTCGTCCGGCTGCTCGTCGAGATGCTGGAGCCCTACCGGGGACGGGTCTACGATCCCTGCTGCGGCTCATCGGGCATGTTCGTGCAGTCGGTCGAGTTCATCCGCGCCCACGCCACCGGCAACGCCAACGGCGGCAAGGCACGCGGCGACATCTCGATCTACGGTCAGGAGTCGAACTACACGACGTGGCGGCTCGCCAAGATGAATCTGGCCATCCGGGGCATCGGCGGGCAGATCGCCCACGGAGACAGCTTCCACAACGACCGCCACCCGGACTTGAAAGCAGACTTCATCCTCGCCAATCCTCCGTTCAACGTGTCGGACTGGGGAGGCGAGCGGCTGGCCGGCGACAAGCGCTGGCGCTACGGCGTGCCACCGAAGGGCAACGCGAACTTCGCTTGGGTGCAGCACATGGTCCATCACCTCGCGCCGAGGGGGATCGCCGGATTCGTGCTGGCGAACGGTTCGATGTCGTCGAGCCAGTCCGGCGAGGGCGAGATCCGGAAGAATCTGATCGAGGCCGAACTGGTGGACTGCATGGTGGCGCTGCCGGGCCAGCTCTTCTACTCGACTCAGATTCCCGCCTGCCTGTGGTTCTTGGCGCGTGGACGGCGGCGGCGCAGTGAGATTCTGTTCATCGACGCGAGGAAGCTAGGCCGGATGGTGGACCGGACGCACCGCGAACTGACCGCCGAGGAGATCGCACGGATCGCGGACACCTATCATGCGTGGAGGACGCACGAGGACGGCTACTCGGATGTGCCCGGTTTCTGCAAGAGCGCGTCGCTGGAAGAGGTAAGGAAACACGGCCACGTCCTTACGCCGGGCCGCTACGTCGGAGTCGAACCCCAAGAGGACGACGGAGAGCCGTTCGAGGAGAAGATGACGCGGTTGGTGGCTGAACTGCGTGGGCAGCAGGCCGAGGGCGAGCGGCTGGACACCGCGATCAAGGCCAACCTGAGTGCGCTGGGGTTTCCGGTGACGCCGAACGCTCCCGCGTCGGGCAAGCGGTGAGGCGAAGAGAATCATGACGCTCCAACTCGACAGTCTCCGTAAATCGCTCCATGCCCTTGCCGAAGTCGCAGCCGTGAGCGGCGACGACGAGCGCATGGGGCAACTGACCGACGTTGAGCGCGTGGCGATCCGCGCGGGGGTCGTCCAGCACTTCGAGATCACCTATGAACTGTGCTGGAAGCTCATGGCCCGGTGGCTCAACGCGAACGTCAGCCCCGGCGTTGCGGACGGCGTGACACGGCGTCAGCTGTTCCGCCTCGCCGCCGAGCGGCGGCTAATCCAGGATGTCGGCAGGTGGATGGGCCACCATGAAGGCCGAAACGCGACATCGCATATCTACGACTTCGACAAGGCCGAAGCAGTCTACCGGGCAACGCTGGACTTCGTGCATGACGCACGTGCGCTGCTGCGGGCGCTGGAAGCTCGGAATGACTGAGCTGAGCCGCTCCGGGCCGCCCGACATGAGTGTCGTCCCCAACCTGGACCTACGGCCCGATCATTGGGCCATCGTCCGCGATGCACTGCGCCGACACGTTCCGGACCGCGAGGTGCTCGCGTTCGGGTCGCGCGCGACGTGGACCGCCAAGGACTACTCGGATCTCGATCTCGCAGTCATGGGCAATGAGCCGCTCTCGCTGCGCGCTTCGTCGGCTTTGGACGAAACCCTGGTCGAGTCGGACCTGCCGTTCAGAGTGGACATCGTGGACTGGGCGAGGATCGACGAGAACTTCCGTGCCATAATCCGCTTCGATGCCGTGACCGTGCAGGCTCCGAGGTTGGGCGCTCCGACGCCGGCTCCGGTTCAAGGGGCGCCGCTATCGCAAAGAGACTCTGGTGCGACAGAGGAATGGGTTTCGATCAGCCTTCGACACGCGTGCACCAAGATCGGTAGCGGAGCGACACCGCGCGGCGGCAAGGATGTTTACCTACCGAACGGACGTTACGCGTTGATCCGAAGCCAGAACGTATTCAACGAGGGCTTCCGTCACGAGGGCCTCGCGTACATCGGTCAGCAACACGCCTCCCGACTTGCCGGAGTCGCGGTTCGGCGCAGCGACGTGCTCCTCAACATCACTGGAGATTCCGTCGCGCGCGCCTGCCAGATTGACCCACGCATCCTGCCAGCCCGCGTCAACCAGCATGTGGCTATCATCCGCCCCGATCCTGCAAGGCTCGATCCCGACTTCCTACGATACTTCCTGGTCGATCCCTCGATGCAGGCCAAGCTGTTGTCTTTGGCCGCGTCCGGAGGGACACGGAACGCCTTGACCAAGGCGATGATCGAGGCCATCGACGTGAAGGCACCGGCCGCAGTGCGCGAGCAGCGCGCCATCGCCCACGTCCTCGGCACGTTGGACGACAAGATCGAGTTGAACCGCCGGATGAACGAGACGCTGGAGTCGATGGCGCGGGCGCTGTTCAAGTCCTGGTTCGTCGATTTCGATCCGGTGCGGGCCAAGATGGAGGGCCGGGACATCGGACTACCGGACGACATCGCCGAACTGTTCCCCGACCGGATGGTGGATTCGGAGATGGGCGAGATACCGGCGGGGTGGGAGGTGTTCCGTCTCGACGAGCTATCCCGTCACCACAAGAGGTCCACCTCACCTTTCCGTTCTCCCGATTTGGAGTTCGAACACTTCAGCATCCCGGCATACGATGCGGGCCAGCAGCCCGCCGTCGAACCGGGGTTGGCCATCAGGAGCAACAAGACCGTGGTGCCGGACGACGCGGTTCTCCTCTCGAAACTCAACCCGAGAATCAGTCGGGTCTGGATGCCACCCGATTCGACGGGAAGGCCGCAGGTATGCTCGACCGAGTTTCTGACCTTCACACCGAAGCCCCCTGCCAACAGGAGCCTCCTCTTCGCGCTGTTTGCGGATCAGCACTTCCGTGCCCTGCTCAAGTCCATGGTGACCGGCACTTCCAAGAGCCATCAGCGCGTCCCACCGAAGGCTCTGAAGGCCCAAGAGGTCTTGGCCGGGTCGAAGAGATTGTTCACAGTGTTCGGTGAAGCGACTGGCAGTATGCTAGACCGAATTCTCATGAATAGATCCGAATCTGCTACCCTCGCCGCGCTCCGTGACACGCTCCTTCCCAAGCTCATTTCGGGCGAGATCCGCGTACCGGCCTCAGATAAGGGACCGGCCTCTGTGACTGGCGCCCCCGAATCCCGTGCACACGGCGAAGCCGGCTCGTCTATCAGGCCCCGGACGGCGAGGTCGCGCTGATGGCACAGGAACGCACCAAGAACCTCTATGTGATTCGTCTTGGCGACTCCGAAGATGGCGAGTCCATCCTCGACCATAAGAAGTTCATGGCGAGGAACCCGCACTATCGGCGCGGTAGCGGGAAGCCATGCGTCTATGTGGGACAGACCGCCCTCGACCCTGAAGAACGCTTCCGTCAGCACAAGCGCGGCTACAAGGCATGCCGGCTCGCGAAAAAGTACGGGATGCACCTCATGAAGAAGAAGTACGAGCGACTGAATCCGGTTCCCGTGCCGGAGGCCTTGGAGAGGGAGAAAGCGCTCGCCCGCCACCTGCAACGAAGGGGCTACGCGGTGTGGTCGAACTGATGCTCCTCCCGCAGACCCCATGACCCCCTTCACCGAATCGGAGGTCGAAGCCGCCGCGCTGGAATGGCTCGAAGCCCTTGGCTGGAGGGTAGCCCACGGCCCCGACATCGGGCCGCACGCGGAAGGCGCGGAACGAGCAGACTACACCGGAATCGTGCTGGAACACCGATTACGCGATGCCTTGGACAGGCTGAACCCCGATCTGCCCGCCGAGGCCCTGGACGACGCGTTCCGCAAGATCACGCGCCCCGAGGGCTCCACCCTGGAAGCCCGCAACCGAGCCTTCCACCGCTTGCTTGTGGATGGCGTGACGGTCGAGCACCGGACAACCGACGGTGTCCCGGCGTGGCCACATATCTCCGTCCTCGACTACCGGAACCCAGCGAACAACGATTGGCTGGCGGTCAACCAGTTCACCGTCGTCGAGGGCGAACACGAGCGCCGGCCGGATGTCGTGCTGTTCGTCAACGGACTTCCGCTTGGCCTGATCGAACTCAAGAACCCGGCGGATGAGAAGGCCACGGTGTGGACGGCATGGAACCAGATCCAGACCTACAAGGCCGAACTCACGGACCTGTTCGCCTTCAACGCGGTGCTCGTCGCCTCGGACGGCCTCAAGGCGCGCATGGGCACGTTCACCGCCGGACGCGAATGGTTCAAGCCGTGGCGGACGATCGAGGGCGAGACGCTGGCCGGACCGCATCTTCCCCAGTTGCAGGTGATGCTCGAAGGGATGTGCCAGCGCGAGCGATTCCTGTCTTTGGTTCGGGACTTCATCGTCTTCGAGGACGACGGCAGCGGCAAGCTGGCCAAGAAGATGGCCGGATATCACCAGTTCCACGCGGTGGAGACGGCGGTGGAGGAGACCGTGCGCGCAGCCGCCCTCCGACGGGCCGCCGAGGAGGACGGCCGGGAGGAGCCGGGCCGGACGCCCGGAGGCGCACCGGGCGACCGGCGCATCGGAGTCGTCTGGCACACCCAGGGTTCGGGGAAGAGCCTGACCATGGCCTTCTATGCCGGGCGGATGGCCCGAGCCCCAATGATGGAGAACCCGACCATCGTGGTTCTCACGGACCGCAACGACCTCGACGACCAACTCTTCGGCACGTTTTCTGGCTGCCGGGATCTACTCGGGCAGCCGCCGACCCAAGCCGAGAACCGGGCCGACCTGCGCGCCAAGCTGGCCGTCGAGTCGGGCGGCGCGGTGTTCACCACCATCCAGAAGTTCTTCCCCGAGGGGAAGGGCGACCGGATGCCCGAGTTGTCCGAGCGCCGCAACATCGTGGTGATCGCGGACGAAGCCCACCGTAGCCAGTACGACTTCATCGACGGCTACGCCCGCCACATGCGCGATGCGCTCCCCAACGCCTCGTTCATCGGCTTCACCGGCACGCCCATCGAACTGAAGGACGCCAACACGCGGGCCGTGTTCGGCGACCACATCAGCGTCTACGACATCGAGCGGGCCGTTGAGGACAAGGCAACGGTGCCGATCTACTACGAGAGTCGTCTGGCGAGGCTGGCGCTGGACGAGGCCGAACGGCCGAAGATCGATCCCGACTTCGAAGAGGCGACCGAGGGTGAGGAGGTCGAGCGCCAGGAGAAGCTCAAGACCAAGTGGGCTCAACTCGAAGCGGTCGTCGGATCCCCGCACCGCCTCAAGCTCATTGCCGAGGATATCGTCTCACACTTCGACCGGCGCCTCGAGGCCATCGACGGCAAGGCGATGATCGTCTGCATGAGCCGCCGGATCTGCATCGACCTCTACCGGGAACTGATTCGTCTGCGTCCCGAGTGGCACCACGAGCACGACGCCGAGGGCGAGATCAAGGTCGTGATGACCGGCAGCGCATCGGACCCTCCTGACTGGCAGCCGCTCATCCGGAACAAGAAGCGCCGCGAGATACTGGCGAAGCGGTTCCGCGATCCCGGCGATCCCCTCCGGGTCGTGCTCGTGCGGGACATGTGGCTGACCGGCTTCGATGCCCCGAGCCTGCACACGATGTACGTGGACAAGCCGATGCGCGGCCACGGGCTCATGCAGGCGATCGCGCGGGTGAACCGGGTGTTCCGGGACAAGCCGGGCGGCCTCGTCGTGGACTACCTCGGGCTCGCCCACGAACTCAAACGCGCTCTCGCGACCTACACCGAGAGTGGTGGCACCGGCAGGACCACGTTGGACCAGTCCGAAGCGGTCGCCGTGATGCTGGAGAAGTACGAGGTGTGCCGAGGCCTGTTCCACGGCTTCGACTACTCGGGGTGGATCGACGGCACGCCCGCCGAACGCACCGGTCTGCTTCCGGCGGCCCAGGAACACATCCTCGCGCTGGAGAACGGCAAGGAGCGTTGTCTGCTGGCTGTGCGCGAACTCTCTCAAGCGTTCGCGCTCGCCGTGCCGCACGAGGACGCCGTGCAGATCCGCGACGACGTGGCGTTCTTCCAAGCCGTCCGGTCGGTGCTGGCCAAACGTGCCCCAGCAGGCGAGCGCACAGAGGAAGAGCTTGACATGGCCGTCCGCCAGATCGTCTCACGGGCCGTCGCCTCCGAAGGCGTCATGGACATCTTCGCCGCAGCCGGACTTGAGACGCCGGACATCTCGATCCTGTCCGAGGAGTTTCTGGCCGAAGTGAAGGGCATGAAACGGCGAAACCTCGCGGTCGAACTGCTGCGCAAGCTGCTCAAGGGAGAACTGGCGGTCCAGAGGCGGCGGAACGTGGTCCAAGCGCGATCGTTTGCCGAGATGCTCGACCAAACCGTTCGACGCTACGCGAACCGGGCTGTCGAGGCCGCACAGGTAATCGAGGAACTGATTCAGCTTGCCCGCGAGATGCGCGAGGCGAACGCCCGCGGGGAGGCGCTGGGCCTGTCCGAGGACGAACTGGCCTTCTACGATGCGCTCGGGACGAACGACAGCGCGGTGCAGGTGCTCGGCGACGAGACCCTGCGCGACATCGCCCGCGAGTTGGTCGAGACCGTGCGGAAGAACGTCAAGATCGACTGGACGCTTCGGGAGAACGTGCGCGCCAACCTCCGGCGGCTCGTCAAGCGGATTCTCAGGAAGCACGGGTATCCACCCGATAAGCAGGACAAGGCCACGCGAACCGTGCTCGAGCAGGCCGAGGGGATCTCGGAGGCGTGGACGGCCTATTGACTTCTCACGGCGAGAGGCAAATGGAAAACGACATTGCGTTGATGGCATGGATCGAACAACGAGTGCTGGCGCTGGCCGGGCGGCAGGGGTCACTGCGCGAGAGTGCTCGCCAAATCGAAAGGGAGTACTCGCTGGAACCCGGGCACTTGGGAGACGGGCTTATCTGGCAGACGCGGGTCATGTCTCTCATGTATATGCTGATCCTGCACCCGCGGGAGCATTGGGGGATGGAGGAAGGCGATCTGATCTACGCCGAGATCAGACAGAGATGGTCCCCAGACGGGGTGGAGGTCATTACTCCCGAGCGGCACCACGAGGACAGAGTCTACGGGTTCATTCACCGGCTACGAAACGCGATTGCTCATGCACATGTCACGTTCCGAGGAGACGACATGGAGTTCTGGGATGTCTGGAACGGCAAGGAAGCTTATCGAGCGCGTCTCACCAGAAGTGAAGTCGAGAGGTTTCTGGGGACGGTCGGAGCCATCATGGCCAATAGGCGGAACTCGCCACGCCATTAGCACACGTGCGTAGCGCCTACGAGTACCGAATTCGCCTGCCACTCGGCTCCGCGACGCCACAAATCTACTGCACGGATTCCCGCCATTCCGAATCGATTTTCCAGCTCTCGCGGCACGATCCAGCAAGGTCCAGCCCAACGACAGGAGTGGCAGATCGTGCAGTCCCAGTTAGACTTACATGATCTCCTGCCGTGATGTTGGCCGTTGGCCGTCCGCCTACGCGCCAAGCTGGACGCTCTCTACTTCCACCTCTACGGCGTGACGGATCGGGACGACATCCGCTACGTTTGGTCTACCTTCCCCATCGTCGAACGCGACGAGAGGGCCGCATACGGGTCCTACCGCTCCCGCGACCTCTGCCTTGCGTGGACGAGCGCCCTCGTTGCGGGACAGCCAAACGTGGCGATCGACATGTGACTATTCGTGGTTCCGATCAAATCTGACGGGGGCCATGGGCATCAGGGCAGAAGACTGCCACCAGCTTGCCAAGGGAGAAACCTGACATGATGACCGAGCGAGAAAGGCGACTCGTCCAAGACAAGGCATATGCCGCATATGGCAGACTGAACCGAGCCATTCAGACGCGAGACCCCGAGTCACGCAAGGAACTCTTGGAGGAACACGAGACGATGACCCAATACGTGCTGGCGGCCCTCGCTCAAGAGACGCTGAAGTGATCAACTCGGCGTAGTCAGGTCGGTCGCTCATCTTCGGTCCGCGTGGCCCATCGCTGCGGCTGCCGATCACCAATGCCAGCGGCCAACGTAGGTACAGGGAGGTGAAGAGCGAGGCAGGGAATCCAGAGGTGTCCGCCGTCCGCCCGTCCAGTCAAGGCCAAGGAGAGCCAACAGAATCCGCTGTGTCGCGGCGGGAAAAGTGGTAGGGACGTAGGCGCTGTCGGACGTATAACATACTGATAATAAATAACTTACATGACACACTGGGGTAGCCGCCGTGTACTCCGGCCCCCATTCGGGAAGCGCGAAGTACAGGTCAAAGGTCGGTTTCCCGTACCAGCCGCCGTCGTACTCGCGGGCCCACCTCCGGGCGGCGAGCAGCTTGTCGACCGCGCCGGGGCCCGCGGGGGGCGGATAGGGCCGGAGCGCTTCGAGTTCGCGGATCGCGCTCGTGTCGTTCGCCGCGCGGACGCGCTCCATGAGCGTCGCGTACAGCTGGCGTTCGGCGTCGGGGCCCGCCGCCTGCCCGAGCCCGACGTAGGCGTGGAAGCGCTCGGGGTGCCGTTCGACGAGCCGGGGCCCGATCCGCGTCCCGTAGGAGTATCCGAGGACGACGAGCTTCTCGTGGCCGAGCCTCGCGAGCAGGTGTTCGACGACCGCCGACGCGTCGTCCACGAGTTGCTCGAGGGTCATCGTCGGCCCCAGCCTGGCGGAATCCGCCGCGGAGAAGCTCTTGCCCACGCCCCGCCGGTCCCAGTTCACGACCGTGAAGAAGTCCTCCCACGGCTTCTGGTACGCCCAGCTCGCCCCCATCACCGGGCTGCCGGGGCCCCCGTGGAGCACGAGAAGGATCGGGTTGGCGCGGTTCAGCCCCCGGATCGACAGCCACTGGGTCGACCCGTTGACCTCGATGGGCTCGAGGACTTCGATCCCTTCGGGCGAGTGGATGCGGCGAAGGTCGGCCAGACGACCCGTGATCGAGTCCCTGGGGATGGCATCGGCGGCGGCGCTTCGGGCGGCGGCGCTCTGGGCGTCGGCGCCCACCGGCACGCCGAGCAAGGCGACCGCCACAACCGCGATGGTCTTTGAATGGCGCATGGAATGAATATTGTAGAGGGGACGCTGCGCCGACACGGGAAGTCTACCGATGAGGAGAGACGGAATGAGAGAAGGAGTCGCGATGCGTTTTTCGGCGGTGACCACTCTGGGGCTCGCTGCGCTCCTCTTCGGCGTCCCGCCGCTCCCCGTAGCCGGGCAGTCGATCACGGTCGTTTCCTGGGGCGGCTCCTACGGCCGCGCCGTGAACGAGGGCGCCAACATTCCCTTCACCGAGGCGACCGGCATCCGTGTCGGCATGGAGGACTACAACGGCGGCCTGGCCCAGATCCGGGCCCAGGTGGACATCGGCAACATCCATTGGGACGTGGTCGACCTGGAGATCGCCGATGCCGTGCGCGGTTGCGACGAGGGGCTGCTCGAACTGATCGACATCGACGATCTGCCTCCCGGACCCGACGGCACTCCCGCGGCCGACGACTTTGCGGCCGAGACCCAGACCGAGTGCGGAGTGGGCAATCTGTACTGGTCGACCGTGTACGCGTACAACGCTGAGAACTTCGCGGGCGAAAAGCCCGCCACCATGGCCGATTTCTTCGACCTGGAGAGGTTCCCGGGCCGCCGCGGGATGCGGCGGGTACCGCAGGTGAACCTGGAGTTCGCGCTGATCGCCGATGGCGTGCCGCTCGACGAAGTGTACGCCACGCTGGGGACGCCGGAGGGCCTGGACCGGGCCTTTGCCAAGCTCGAAACGATCAAGGACGAGGTGGTCTGGTGGGAGGCGGGCGCCCAGCCGCCACAGATGCTGGCCGACGGGGAGGTGGTCATGAGCACGGCGTACAACGGCCGCATCTTCAATGCCCAGATCATGGAAGACCAACCGTTCGTGATCGTGTGGGACGGGCAGTTGCTGGACGTGGGCCAGATCGGGATCGTCGCGGGCACGCCGAGGCTGGAAGAGGCATTGAGATACGTGGCCTTCAAGACCAGCGCCGAGTCCCTGGCGCGGATCGCCCGCCGCATCTCCTATTCGCCGTCGCGCAGATCGGGCATGCCGCTGGTGACGACCCATGTGGTCGCGGGGGTCGAGATGGCGCCGCACCTGCCGGCCAGCCCGGGCAACGTGGATCGTGCGCTGCGCTACGACTGGGCGTTCTGGGTCGACTACCAGGACGAACTGAACGAGCGCTTCAGCGCCTGGCTGGCGCGCTAGCCGAGTCCTGCGCGGGCGTCAGAACACCACCCGGTAGACGACGCTCAGACTCCGCCCGGCTTCCGGCATGATCTCCTTCACCCGGGAGAGGTGGTTGCGGTACTCGGTGTTCGCGGCGTTGGCGAGGCCCACGGTCAGGACGTTCAGACGCCCGCCGAACGTGAACCGCACCCCGGCCGCGGCGTTGAAGACGGTGTATCCGCGCGTCGGCGTCTCGAATTCGCCGATCCGGTCCTGCTCGTCCGCCATCTCGGCCTCCGCGCGGACATACCACGACGGCCTCTCGTACTTCAAGGCCGCGTGACCCTTGAGCGGCGGCACGAGCGGCAAGGGCCGGCCGGTCTCCTTAAGACTGCCTTTCACCGATGAGGCCACCCCCTCCAGCGCCAGGCCCCGCCCGGCGTCGACGTCCACGCCGACCTCGAAGCCGCTGAAAACGGCGTCGTTGCCCTGGAACTGATACACGGGGAGGCGCACGCGGCTCAGGCGGCCCGTGTCCTCCCCGTAGATGTGGTTCTCGATGTCGTTGTGGAAGCCGGTCACCTCGGCCCTCAGCCGGTCGGACTCGAAGCGGAGGAAGACATCCAGCCCGTGCCCGACCTCGCCCTCCAGAGACGGGTTTCCGACTTCGAAGACGTAGGCCGCCAGATGCGGCCCTTCCGAATAGAGTTCGGTGACGTCGGGTGTGCGAAACGCCCGCGCCACGCTGGTGCCGAGCACCAGCCCGGAGGCGGACTTGTAGAGGACGCCCAACGACCCCGACAGGGCCTGGAACCTGCGCTCGCGAATCTCGCCGATGTCCGACACCCGTTCTTCCCCCGGATCGACCCGGGTCCAGTCGTAGCGCAGCCCGGACTCGATCTGGATGGAGCCCAGGTTGATCTCCTCGAGCAGGTACAGGGCCGCCCTGACCCGGCGCGTGTCCGGCGTGAACAGGGATCCCCCGTATGCGAAGTCTTCCAGGGACGCGCGGCCGCCCATCGCACCCGCCGTAAACGGTCCCCACCTCCCGTGCCGGCCCAGGACGTCCGCGCTCGTGCTCTGTTGATCGAAGAGCGTGCCCAGAATGTCCGCCGACTCGAGCTCGCGGTGCGTGTACCAGGTGTGCGTCGCGTCGAAGCGGAGGTTGCGGAAGGGCCCGACCCGTCGTTCGTCGACCACGGTCCGGAATTTCGCCGCAACCCGCTCCATTTCGATGCGCACCCCCTCCTGGTGCCCGCCCACAAAGCCACCGGGGATGCCGTAGTCGTTGCGGTAGCCGCGGAAGGACGCCCCGAGGCGGCCCCAATCGGCCACGAAGGCCGTCCCCGCACCCCCGCTCAGCAGTTCGCCGTCGGTGTTGAGTAGCGTGCCGATGGGGGTCTTCAAGTCGCCCGCCGTCCGTGCCGCCACCTCCACGCGCAGCGGCACGCGCTCCGCGATGGGGAACACGGTCGTCGCGCTGCCCGACAGCGAGCCGGTCGCGGTCTGCGTCTGCAGCGTCGCCGAGCCCGTCAGGCGGTGCGGCATGGACGACGGAATCTCATCGCGGATGACGTTGATGACCCCGCCCAGCGCGTTGCCCCCGTAGAGCAGCGCGCCCGGACCCCGCACCACCTCGATCCGCCGTGCGGACGATGGGTCGAGTGCGGTGGTGTGGTCCGCGCCCGAGGCGGAGGCATCGCCGACCGCCGTCCCGTCCTCGAGCATCAGTACCCGATCCCCGCTCAGTCCCCGGATCACCGGTTGTGCAACCGAGGGACCCATCCTGGTGGCGGCCAACCCCGGCATTGAAGCCAGCGTCCCGGCTACGGTCGCCGTCAGCTGGCGCTGCAGGTCGTCGCCCGCCATGACGCTGACCGGCCGGAGCGCCTCGGCCGCGGCGCGCTCGCTGATCGTGGCCGTCACCACCAACTCCCCCATCGCAATGGGAGACGGCGACAGCTCGATCACGACCTCTCCCGACTCCGCCACCGCCCGTCGCGCGCGCTCCGTCCCCACGACGACTTCCACGGTGTGTCCCCGGTACCCCAGGCGCTCGGCCCGAAGCGTGTACACGCCCTCGGCCATCCCGGTGAGGTAGAAGGTCCCGTCCGCGCGGGTCACCGCCCTCGTTTCCCTCCCGACCACCGATACGCGCGCTCCCGCCAGGGGGAAACCGGTCCCCCCGTCGCGCACGCTGCCCTCGAACACGTACCGTCGCACCGACTCCTGCGCGTCGACGCGGGGAACGACGAGCGCGGGGGCCGCCGCCAGAATCAGGACAAGCGCTTTCCGCATGCGTTCTCTCCGGCAGATCGTGATTCAGCTCTTGGCCAGCTCGACCGACATCCCCAAGCTGGATGGCAAACCCGGGAAATCAATGTCGAGGAGTAGGGTGCCATGAGTCACACACACTGTCGCAGGATCTCGTTCCGCCTCGCGGGTCTGGGCGTCTGCCTCGTCCTGGCCTGCGGTCCGGGGCCGGACTCGACACCGGATCCGGCGACCGAGCCTCAGCCTTCCCTGTCTCCGGAAGCGACCGCGGCGCTCGTCGGGGCCTTCCAGGCCGAACTCGACGCGGCGTGGGCGCAGGCCCAGGAGACGGACGAGAACTTCCCGGGGGCGACCGCCGCGTTCATCCTCCCGGACGGGCGTGTGTTCGGTTTCGCCACCGGCCTGTCGGACGTGGACGACGCGATCCCCATGACGCCGGACCTTCGCATGGGCTCCGGCAGCATCGGCAAGACGTACGTCGCGGCCGTCGCCCTGCAGCTGGCCATGAATGGAGACCTGGATCTCGACGCGCCCGTCGCGACCTGGCTCGGCGACGAGGAGTGGTTCTCCCGGGTCCCGAATCACGCGGACCTCACGGTGCGCAACCTCCTGAACCACACTGCCGGCATGATCCAGCCCTACTTCGAGGACCCCGACTTCGCCGTGCGGCTGGGCGAAGTGTTCCGCGATCCCGACGCCTACATGACGCCGGAGGAGTTCATCGCCGAGACGGTGCTGGACGCCGAGCCGCTCTTCCCCGCCGGCGGGGGCTACCACTACAGCGACGTGCACTACACGCTGGCGGGCCTCGCGATCGAGGAGGCGACGGGCCGCACGTACTACGACCTCCTCGACGAGTTCTTCCTCGACCCGCTCGGCCTCGACCTCACGCTCGCGGCGGATCGGCGCGACCTGCCCGGACTCGCGCAGGGCTACGCGCACCGAAGCTCGCAGCTGTACGGCACGCCGCTCGAGGTCGTCGTGGACGGCCGGTTCATCCTCCATCCCCTGCAGGAGTGGACGGGGGGCGGCCTCGTGAACAACCCGCAGGCGATGGTGCGCTGGGCGAAGCTCCTGTACGAGGGCGAGGCGATCTCGGGGGACGACCTTCCGCAGTTGCTCGAAGTCGGGTTCCCGGCCGACAGCACGAGGCCGCACCTCGGATACGGCCTGGCGGTGTCCGTCGCCGAGAGCGAGCACGGGCTGACGTACGGCCACGGGGGCTTCTGGCCCGGGTACAACTCGCTCCTCGCGTACTACCCGGACCACGGCGTGGCGGTCTCGATCCAGGTCAACTCCGACGATTCGCGGATGCGCGACCACATGCCGAAGCTGGCCGGCGTCGTGCTGGAAGCGCTGGACGGCGCCGAGGGATAGCAGCCGCCGCGGGACAGCGGCCGCCGCGGATCAGTCGGCGCGCGGGCCGGAGAGCCGCGCACCCGCGGCGACCACGAGGACCGAGGCGAGGAGGAGCGCGGTCGCCGCCGGGAAGCCGGCGCGCGTCGCGCTTTCCTCCGTTACGGCCGGCTCGAAGACGGGCACCCGGTCCCAGTCGACCGCATCGATCGGCGTGACGGCGAAGAAGTGCGGGTAGAAGTAGGTCTTCAGCCGCTCATGGTGTCGGCGGACGGCGTCCTGGTACGCGAGTTGCGCGGACAGATCGGAGGCCGCGAGGCGGTCGAGAGCGAGCTGGGCCGCGAGCGGGGGCACGAGCAGGGACCAGCGCCGAGCCCACCGTTCCCGCTCCCGCAGCACGTCCCGGTACGCGCCCGACGCCTCGCGCGCGGCCCGGTCGCCCCGGTGGTTCATGGCGTAGTACCAGGCCCACGTGAACACGTCCTCCGGGACCGTCCGGTCGCTCCACTCCGGATAGTCCTCGAAGAAGCCCTGCATCGTCTCGGCCTTGGTCAGATCCCAGGCTTCGTGATATCCCTGCCGCTGGTGCACGGTGAGTTCCAGCGCCTCCGGGACCGGGTGCAGGATCGCGTTCGCGAGGCTGAGCGCGGCCGGGGCCAGCAGGGTGAGCGCCACCCACGTTCCGACGAGGATCATGGCGTTGGCGGTGGAGGACCGGCGCCCGGAGGCGACCCCGAGGCAGAGCGCGAACCAGAACACGGTGTGCAGGGCGATGAGGGCGACCGCCCAACCGGCCCGGCCGTCGAGGGGGAAGCCCGCCAGCGACGCCGCGACCGCGACCGGCACCGCCACCACCGCGCCGACGAGACAGGCGCGCGACGCGAGCTTCAGGGCGAGCAGCCGCCGCGGCCGGGCGAAGAGACGGACGAGACTCCAGGTGCCCCCCTCCCGCTCGCTGGAGACGAGGTCGTAGGTGAGGGCGATGATGAAGAGGGGGAGGAGCGCGATGAGCAGGAAGGCGAGGTCGAGGTCGCCCGCCGCGGCGAGGCGCGGGTTCACTGTCTCGTGTTCGTAGAGTTGCCCTTCGAGCGCCAGGAGCCGGATTCGAAGGCTGGCCGTCTCCACCTCCGTCCGGCCCCGGGCGAGCGCCGCCAGAGGCAGCGACGGCTGCGGGGCCGGGAAGGCCAGGTAGTAGAGCACCTCTCCCGCTTCCGTCGTGGGAGGATAGGTGGAGAGGAGGTAGGCCAACTGGTCGCGGTAGGCGGTCTCCGCGGCGACCGTGGAGGATGCCGCCGCTTCGATGTTGCGGCCGCCGCGCCACGCCGCGTAGACCCCGATCGCCAGGAGCAGGACGACGGCGATGGCGACGCCGGTGGAGCGCGTCAGCCGGAGCATGTCCAATCGGAGCAGCCGGAGCCGCGCCCTCACGATGCGGCCCGCTCCACCCCCACGCGCGCCAGCCGCGCCCGTGCCAGGCCGAGGCCCAGCAGCGGTAGGAGAATCCACAGGCCGAGCGCGGCCAGGGAGAGCGCGCGACCGGCGAGCGCCCCTCCGAGCGGGGGCGGCCGCGTCCCGAAGGTCGGGAATTCCGCCCAATGCTCCCGCGGCAGGCGCTGGGCGCGGTCGTTTTCGTAACGGATCTCGTTGATGTGGAGATCGTTGAGGCGCTGTATGAGGTCGTACCGGTGGGCTTCCGCCTGCGCCCGGAACGCCTCCACCGCCTCGGGCCCGGTCCCGGACACCGCCATCGAAAGGTCCCGCGCCGCGAGGTAGGGGGAGAGCAGCCCCGCCCACGACAGGACGCGGTCCTGGCGGCGCTGGCCTTCAACCAGGTCTCGCTGCTGCTCCTCCTGGATCCGGCTGCTGATGGCCTCCCCTTCGCGGCTCACCACGCCGCCCCAGTTCACGGGAAGCTCCTCGACCGACCCCACCTCGTAGCGCGCCAGGTACTCGTCCCTCAGCGAACGGAAGAAGGGATCCTGAGGGTTATGGCTGTCCCCGACCTCGTTCATCGCGCGTTCCACCTGGGCGGTGAACTCGGCGCGGGAGGGCACCGGATGCAGCGCCCCCGCGACGGAGGCCCCGAGGCGCGGCACGGCGACGCAGAGGACGACCCAGACCGCGATCAACTGCGCGAGGGCGCTCCGCGAGGATGCCCGGAAGGAGGAAGCGAGGACCGTCACCAGCACCCAGCCCGCGAGGTAGGCCGCATAGAGGCCCGCCAATCCGGCCAGGCGCCCGGCCGAGACCGGGCCCACGGCCCCGGACGCGGCGATGACGACGGCGGCGATGCCAATGGGAAGGGCAGCGAGGGCCGCCACCGCCCCCGTGCCCAGGACCTTGCCCGCAAGGATCTGGGCCGGCGTCGCCCCCTGGGCGAGGAGGAGTCGAAGCGTGCCCCGCTCTCGCTCGGCGCTCACCGAGGCGAAGCCCGCGACGACGACGAACAGCGGCAGGAGGAGCGCCAGGACGCTCGCCGGCGTGAGGCGGCCGAAGCGCAGCATCCCGGTCGCGTGGCGGGCATCGCCGAAGTTGGCCGTGTTCTGCCGATGCCCCTCGAGGAAGAGCGAGGTCCCCGCCCAGGCGCCGACCCCCGGGTCGAAGAAGGCGAGCGGCGCCTCCTCCCGAAAGACGAGGAACCCGTAGTGGATCACCCGGTGCGGATGACGGTTCGGCTGCTCCAGCCACTGGCGCTCGACCATCGCCTGGTAGCGGGCGCGCTGCTCCGCCTCGCTTGCCGCGTGGTGCCGGGCGCCGAGAACCGCGACCACGCCGAGGGCGATGACGAGCCCCAGCAGGAAGACCACGTACCGATCCTCACGGACCGCCCCCACCTGCCGGCGGGCGACGAGCAGCGCGTTGCGGAGACCCGCTCTCCAGGAACTCATATCGGTACCCCTACCGTCCGACGAAGAGGGAACTGGTCGTGAGCGTCACGGCCAGCGTTCTGGGATCGCCCGGGATGTTGCCGGCGCGGGCGGCGAAAAGCGAGGCCGTCGCGTAGCTCGTATCGAACACGTTGTTGACGGCGACTCTGAGGTCGAAACGCCCGATCAGGCGGACATCGGCCGCGAGATCCACGACGGTGAACGCGGGCGCCCGGATTCCCGCGAAGGGCTGCTCGCGCTCGCCGACGTACGTTAGTCCGAGCGCCAGCCCCACGTCGCCTCGCACCGCGTAACGGGACGACAGCCCGGCCGAATGGCGCGCGGAGTTGGGCCACGGCCTCCCGACATTGTCCGGCGCGTCGTCGTCGCGGAGGATCTCCGAGTCGAGCCAGGCGTAGTTCGCGGCGACGCTCATGCGCTCGCCCACCGTGCCCGCGAGGTCCACCTCCAGCCCACGGCTGCGAACCTCGCCCGTCGCGAAGGCGGCCGCGTAGTTGTTTCCGGTCGGTCCGTACGCGGGATCGGGCCGCAGTACGTTCGTCTTGTGGATCTGAAAGACCGAGGCCATGAGCATCAGGCGCCGGCCCAGGAGATCGGCCTTCGCACCGGCCTCCACCTGGCGGCTGCGCGACGGATCGAAGGGCCCGTTCGCCGACGGGACCTGGTGTACGAAGTCGGCGCGGGAGAAACCGTTCGCCGCATTCGTGTAGAGCGACAGCCGTTCGCTCGGCTTGAAGACGAGGCCGAGCCGGCCGGTGAGCGCCGACGCATCCGCGCGACCGGACTCGCCGACCACGGTCCCCTCGTCGTCGTACCGGTCGTAGCGCCCGCCCGCAGCCAATACCCAGCGCGAGCCGAAGTACATCTGGTCCTGCACGAAGACCCCGTACCGGCGCGACAGAACCTCCTGCTCGGAGTAGTCGTCGGGTCCGAGGCCGTAGCTCGACGCCGCACCCCCGTTGTAGACCGGGGAGAACAGATCCAGATCGGGTACCGGCCCGCCACGGCCGCTCTGCCGTGCACGCGCGTAGCGGAAGAGCCAGTCCTGCTGGGTAATCTCGACCCCTCCCAGAAGGGCGTGCGTCCCGGCGCCCGGAACCTCGACCCGTCCGTGGAGATTCGCGGTGGCGCTCCAGTCATCGTTGGAACGGAACTGGTCGCGGAACTCGCGCTGCATGCTGCGGCCATCCTCCAGGATCCCGCGGGGTTCGTGATAGTTCTCCGCCCGATCGTAGCCCAGCACCCTGAAAGTGCCGTCCACGGACAGTCCCTCCTCGGCGGCATGGCTCACCGAGGCCTGGAATACCGTGGCGTCCATGCGGGTGAAATCGGTCGGCTCGGTCGTGGTCCAGACCCTCGAGGTCAGGAACGTGCCATCGGGGTCGACGGGAATCCCGCGCAGACGGTGTCCCGTCAGGTCCTGGTCGATCCTCTCCAGTTCCAGGTCGACGCGCGTGCGCGTCGACGGGACCCACGCGAGTCCCGCCGCCAGATGCAGGTCGCGAAAGCCCGCGTTGTTGCGAAAACTGTCCTTCTCCTCGAAGAACGCGGCCCCCCGGTACAGAAGGCGGCGGGAACCGGTGAAGGGACCGGTGGCTTCCACACTCCCTCCACGCTGGGCGTAGGAACCGCCGAGCAGAGACGCCCGAAACTCGGCCGACTCCTGCGGCTTCTTCGTGACATAGTTGATCACGCCCCCCGGCTCGGCCGAACCGTAGAGCACCGACGCGGGGCCTTTGACGACCTCGACCCGTTCCACGTTGGTCAGTCGACCCACGCTGGTGCTGAAGCCCGTCTCCTCTCCGCCGTCGAGGCTCCCGTACGGGTTGCCGCGAACCCCGTTGAAGAGGATCTCACGCTGCTGGAAGCCGCGCAGGTTCATCTCGGAGTAAGGATGATCCACCAGTCCGCTCACACTTCGGTAGAGATCCTCGAACTGGGTCGCCCCCTGGTCCTCGATGAACTTGCGTGACAGGACCTGCACCGACTGCGGGACGTCCATGAGCCGGGCCGGGATCCGTGTGCCGACCGTCCCGAACTCCTGACGATAGGAGCGGGTCGCCTGCACCTCGATCGGGGGCATGCTGAAGAGCGCATTGGAGACAGCGACCTCCACCTCCACGGCGCCACCGGAAGGGACCTCCACGGACACCGGTTCCGCCCTGTGCACGCCCTCCACGACCAGCGTCCTGGCTCCGGCCGGGACGGACGCGATGACGAAACGGCCTTCGGCGTCGCTCAGCGCGACCCGATCCGTTCCGGCGACGCGGAACTGCACGAACGGCACGAGCGAGTTGTCGTCGACCGACCGCGCGACGCCCGCGATGGACCCCGTCTCCTGGGCGGCCGCCGGCGCGGCGGCGATAAAGGCGAAAGCAGGGACAAGCGCCGACAATGCGGGGAATATGCGATTCTTCACGTTGAGTGACCTTTGTGGTGTACCGAGTCTCAGTTGGACGCAGAACGAGGTCCACGCGACCGATCTCGTTCGCGTTAGGCAGTGGGCTGTTCGCTACGGAGAGGTCGGGAGAGGCGGGGCGCGGCTGCGGCGAGACGAGAACCGGACCTTGCCGGTGTTCCGCCGGTGTCGGGGAAGCGCGGAGGCCCGTACCGGCACGGGTCCCATGACGCCTGGCTCCCCCGCGACAATCATGGGCTCCGCCTTGTGCACCAGTTCGCATACCGTGCAGGCGGCCGGCGGGTCGCCCGCTTCGTCGTGCGTATGCGAGCCCTCGGCCACCCCTACGAGGAGGAGCGAGACCGCGACCGGAACTGCCGTCGGCAGGCGCATGCAGGCGCGGAGATTCAGTTTGCGCCCCGCACCCGGTCGCAGGGCCTCAACTCGCGCCTCGCACGCGGCCGAGTCCGACCCCCGCGCCCGCACCCACCAGGAGGAGGAGTCCGCCCAGTACCGCGAGGGGAACGGCGGCTCGGCGCGTGACTTCGCCGGACGCCTCCTCGGCAAGATTGAACTGCGGCACGCTGGGAAGGACGCTGGCGTCCATCTGCTCCCCGGCGACGATCGCGGGCACGAAGAAGTCCCGCCATCGCTCGGCGAAGGCGCGTACCTGCGACTGGAAGCCGGCGAACCGCGCGTCCCCCGTCCCCGCCGCGTCGAGGAGCACCCCCTGGGCCATGAGCGCCGGCGACAGGAAGCGGTAGCGGCGGACCAGCGCGATCTGCTCCGCGCGGCTGGCATCGTGTTCGGCCGTCACCTCCTCCAGACGGCGGTTGACGGCATCGGTGGCGGCCCATGCCAGCGCCCCCAGGCCGGGCTCGTCGGCTACCACGCCCTCGGCCATTTCGGGATGGTCCTCCAGGTATCGGGCGAGGAGTTCGCTGCGGCGGTTCACCGCCTCGTTCGAGGCCTCGCGCTGGGCGGTGATCATCTGCACCCGCGACGGCAGCGGGTGCAGCAGGCCCGCCGCGATGTTGATCCCGGCCGGGAGCACGACGACCAGCACCAGCCACGCGCCCACCAGCACCGTGGCGTTCCACGCGGAGGACCGGCGCAGGCTGTTCACCCACGCCGCGAGCACGAACCAGAACAGCGCGTACGCGACGACGGCGGCGCACCAGAGGAGGATCCGGCCGGGCGCGCCGAAGCCTCCCGTGACGAGGAGCCCGACCAGCGACACCGCCAGGACCATGCCCACCGCCAGGAGGGCGCGGAAGGCGAGTTTCGCCGCCACGACGCCCCGCGCCGACACGGGCTGCGAGAGGGTCAGCGCCAGCGTCCCCTGCTCGCGCTCCTCCGAGAGAACGTTGAAGCTCAGGGCCAGCACGAGCAGCGGCAGCGGGTAGATGACCACGAAAGCCAGGTCGAAGCGCCCGACCATCAGGTTGAGGGGACTCTCGACCTCTCCGTTCTGCTGGAACGACGACTCGTTCGTGTAGATGTTGACGTCGTAGTAGTACGGCAGCAGGTCGCTCTGTCCGACGGTCAGGGCCGTCAGGGGGCCCGGCGTCAGGACCGCCGTGTGGCGGCCCCGCGCACCGCCCATCACGTTCGGGAGCCGCGGATCCGAGAAGCGCGAAGCGGGTTCCGCACCGGCCTCGATGTCGGCCAGTTCCTGCGCGAGGGCTTGTTCGCGCTCGACGTTGCCGGCCTGCGCGGCCTCCACGGTGCGCTCCTGAAAGCGCGTCCAGACCACGCCGTTGGCCAGCGCATAGACGAGCAGGAGCGCGAACAGCCCAAGCGCGATCCGGAGCGGCCGGTCCGCCATGAGCAGACGCCACTCGTTCCGGAGTACCGTGCGCGCGGTCATCCTACGTCACCTCCGCGCGCCGTACGCGCGCCGCGGCGATCAGGATCGTTCCCGCGAGCCATCCCCCGAGGACGACGAGCGACAGGATCCGGTTGCCGAGCACCCAGCCCAGGGTCGGGGCGTCGTACCGCAGCGGCGGAGTCGACTCCCAGAGTTCGGCTCCGGCCTGGTAGGAGAAATCGCCGGAGCGGGAGTTCTCCGTGAGGTCGCCGTTCATGCGCCGCATCAGGTCCCGGCGGTACGTCTCCGCGGCGCTCGCGAAGTGCCGGTGCTGCTCGACATCGGTTCCGGCGAGTCCCATGGAGAGCGCGCGCACCGCGAGCAGCGGCGCCGCCACCGCGACCAGCTCATGGACGGCCCCCTGACGCTCGAACGTGTCCCAGAGCGCGCCGTAGTTTCGGTCGAAGATCCGGTCGCCGAACTCCTCGCTCGCCTGGAGCAGGACGCCCGACTGATTGATCGGCAGGTCTTCGACCCGCTCGACACCGTACTCCGTCAGCAGGTCCTCGGTCAGCGCGTCGTTGTCCGGACGGGGGATGTCCTCCGTGCCACTGGCCATCTCCCGTTCCACCGTGCGGGCGAACTCCAGGGCGGAGGGCGTTGGGTGCATCCACTTGGACAGATCCACCGCCACGCGCGGCGCGACGAGCCCGTTCACGACCCACACGCCCAGCAGGATCACGAGCACGGTGCGCGTCGACCGGGCCCAGGCGGAGACGGCCAGGGAGAGCGCGAGGAAGGCGGCGAAATAGACCAGGTAGACGACGGCCAGGACCGCGGCCCGGGCCACGGGGGACGCCGCCGGACCGGGGCTCCCGACCACGAGGGCCGCCGCCCCCACAGCCGCCGCCGGCACCAGCAGCAGCGCCAGCGCGCCGGCGATGCCGAGCGCCTTGCCCAGCGCCAGATCGCGCCGCCCGACCCCGGTCGAAAGCAGTTGACGAAGCGTGCCCCGTTCCCGCTCGCCGGCGAGCGCGCCGAAAGTGAGCAGGATGATCAGCAGCGGCACGAGGTGCTGCAGCACCTGCGCCGCCGTGAGGGCCCCGATGCGCTGGGCCGACGTCGCGTCCTGCGCGGGGCGCAGCAGGAAATCGTTCTGCCGATGCGCCTCGAGCCACACCGATGTCCCGGTGTAGGGGTCCACGCCCTCGTCCACGAAGGAAAGGGCGAGGCGAGGCTTGAACGCATAGATGCCGTAGTGGGCCGCGGAATGGGGATTCTTCTCGCCCTGCGACTCCCAATGGTCGCGGGCCGTCGCCTGCGCGGCCGCGTGCTCGCGCTGCGCCTCCCGCGCCTGGACCCATCCGTGGCCCAGGGAGACGAGCAGCAGCGCTCCCACGAGGACGGAGCACCACCGGAAACGGCCGTCCCGAAGCACGTCGCTGAATTCCTTGCGGATGATGTGGCGGATGCTGTGCCTGATCATCGACGCCTCCTATGTCGTGCTAGTCGTGCATGTGTTCCAGGTAGACGCGCTCGAGATCCGCGTGGCCGATCTCGTCCGTGCCCAGCTCCGTGACGAGGCTTCCGTAGCGCATGATGCCCACGCGCGTCCCGGTCTCCTTCGCGCGAAACAGGTCGTGCGTCGCCATGAGCACCGCGACGCCGCCGTGCCTGAGCCGCTCGATCAGGGCCGAGAACTCGTTGGAGGCCTTGGGGTCGAGACCGGATGTCGGCTCATCGAGCAGAAGGGCGTCGGCTTCCTTGGCCATCGCGATCGCGATCCCAACCTTCTGCCGCATGCCCTTGGAGTACTCGGACACGCGGCGGTCGACCGCGTCGCGCTCCAGGCCGGCTTCGACGAGGATGTCGGCGAGCCGTTCGCGCCCCAGCGACCCCTTCCCGCCCAGAGCGGCGAAGTACTCGAGGTTTTCCAGCCCGCTGAGATTGCGGTACAGCATCACCTGTTCCGGGATGTAGGCGAGCCTGTGCTTCGTCTCCCGGTCGTGGGTGGACACGTCCATCCCGGACACCAGGGCCTGGCCCCCGGACGGCGACACGAAGCCGAGGAAGAGGTTGATCGTCGTGGTCTTCCCCGCCCCGTTGGGGCCGAGGAGGCAGTAGACCTCTCCCGGCTCGATGGCCAGGTCGAGGGAATCGAGGGCCTGCGTCGCGCCGTAGCGCTTGCTGAGCCCGCGGGCCTCGAGGAGGGGCGGTCGCCCCGCACCCGAATCGGCGGTCTGCATGGATCTCCATCTCTCGCGTTTGCCGCGCCGTCACCGGCGCAACGTTCGACAAGTCTTCTGCCGATCACCGGATCGGCAGAGCGGCCTTTCGTAACAGCGTTTCGCTACAGAGAGATGGGAAGCGGGGGAGCGCGGCTGCGGTGCGGGGAGAGA
The DNA here is from genome assembly GCA_009840115.1 of Gemmatimonadales bacterium. Classification (GTDB taxonomy): domain Bacteria; phylum Gemmatimonadota; class Gemmatimonadetes; order Palauibacterales; family Palauibacteraceae; genus Palauibacter; species Palauibacter irciniicola. The sequence goes on from VXOJ01000067.1 coordinate 30,483, forward strand.
TGGGCGGCCCGGACATTCAACTGGCGCCCGCGGAGGGCGGGACCCTGCACGAGACTGAGCCCGCTGACGGCCAGCATCCCAGAGGACACCGCGGGACCCGCCTTGTGCGCCAGTTCGCATACGGAACACGCCGCCGGGGAATCGCCCGCGTCGTCGTGCGTATGCGAACCCTCCGCGACGCCGACGACGACGAGCGAAAGGCCCACCAGGATTCCGGCCAGCCGGCGCATCGGGCGCCTGGATCGTCCGGCGTCGACCTGGTTTGCCATGGCTCCCCTTCCGTCCCGCGAATCGGCGCGCCCGCGCGCCCGAGAGGGGCCGCGGCGGCGACGCCACGCTACCGGGCAGCCCCTCCGGGGTCAACGGTCTGTAAGCAAGTCCGCGGCCAGACCAACACTTTTGATACGCCTGACCATCGGTTTTGGCATTGTCGAGAGCCTTTTGTGGCCGTCGGTGCTTTCCTCGTGTGGGCGATCCAGGTCAGGACTGGATCGTAAGACGAAGGCGGAGGGCAGACGCACGGGGACATGCGACGACCACGGGCCACGTCATACAAGGTGTTGATCGCGATCTGCTGCACGGCGTGGATCGCGGCGAACGGGCGCTTGTCCGCGCAGGCGGGCCGGCTGGTGCTGACCGAGTCCGGCAGACACGTAATGCCCGGGCACGTCCTCGTTCGCGGCGGCGCGCTGTCTCCGCGAGGGGATGCCAGCCTGTTCTGGAGTGGCGATACGGTTTGGATTGCATCGACGCGCCACGCCGAGGCACGCGCCGTGTGCCCCGAGAGGGTCCGCGCGCCGCTCGGAGCGGCCTTCGTGAGCACCCCGGCGGCGGGAGGAGCACCCGTCATCGAGATCATCGACGGGGGCATGGCAGGGGCGGACGAGCCGCAGATCATCCGCTTCTCCGATGACCAATGCCGCGCGATCGCCTGGAGCGGCCCCGACCCGAGCCTGCCCACTGCTCGTGACGCGACCGGCTGGGTGTCCGCCAGCGGGACGGGCCTCGGCGGGCCCAACGGCATCCCGACGCCGCGGGCATCGCTCGTGAGGAGAGACGGCACGCCCTTCTCCCCGTCGGGCGTGGACCTGCCGATCGCTTGGTCCGACAGCGCGGCCATATCCGTGTCGAGCGGGCCACGCGGCATCATCGTCTCGTCCCGCCACTTTCCGTTCGCATGGTCGGCCGCCGCGGACGGTCGCGACCGCACGGTGGCGGGGCGTATCCCCGCCAGCAACGAGACTTACTACGCGAGCGACCCGTGGGTCGGCACGGGCGTGTTCACCCTCGACTCCGGCTTCGTCCAGGTGCTGGCCGATCTCGCGTCGGACCGGCGTCACCTCGTTTTCTACGACTCATCGGGCGCGTTCAGGCGCCGACGGGTCATCGACGTTCCGTTCGGGATTCTCGACACCGCGCCGGACCGACGGCAACTGCTGGCCCTCCGCCGGACGGACCGCGTCGAAATCCTCACCTACGAATGGACTTGGCAACCACACCGGGCCAGGAAGTAAGGACCCAAACCGAGGAGCGGAAACATGCTGACGAAGAGGATCTCCAACTGGATGATCGCCGCCGCGATCATCCTCGGCGTCGCGGCCCTGACGCCCAACAACGCGCAGGCGCAGGATACTGGAATAGATTTCTGCGTAAGCTGTGGCATGTTCTCGGGCGAGTGCGACGAGGGAGGAGGGGGTGTACACGACATCTGCGTCTGGGGCGAGTGGGGCGGCGTGGAGTGGTGCATTTCGTGGGGCCGCCAGTGGTGCAATCCGCGGATCGGGTTCGACGACGTAGGTGCGGACGGAGCGCTCTTGCGGGAGCGAACGTTCGCGTCTTCGGCGTCACAGGGGCTTGAGGCACAGGATTCGCCCACGGAGCACGTTCGGGACTGCAGGAGCCGCATTGTGGCGAGGGCGTACAGTTCCGATGAGGCGGAGGACATGCGTCGCCGGACCGAGTCGATCGTCATCTGAGGCCGCTCGGGCGTTGCCGATGATCGGAGGAAACCGAGGCCCGGGGCTTCTTCCGATCATCGGTGGCTTCGAGTACGGATAGGAGATCGGATCATGATCAAGGCGGTGCTTGCCGTCGGGGCGGCGTTCGCCCTAGCCGCGGGCCTCCCGGCCCAGGAACGTCGCGACACGCTCGTCGCGGTCTCCCGCCTGGCGGTCCCGGACAGCGTACCCCTCACGTACATAGAGCAGTTGGTCCACGCCGCGGACGGGTCGATGTTCATGCTCGATGCCCGGACGGAGGGCGTGTTGGCGTTCGGCCCGAACGGTGCGTTCCGGCAGCGAATCGGTCGGCGGGGCGAAGGTCCGGGCGAATTGCTCTCCCCGTGGCGTCTCGGGATGCTGGGGCGCGACACGTTGTGGGTCGCGGATGCGCGGCGCCGCGTCAATCTCTACGATGCTTCGACCGGGGAGAGTCTGGAGGACTTCGGCCCGGCCACATGGGATGCCGCGACGGCGGGTGGCGAGATCGTGCGACCGTTCGCGGCGCTGGCGGACCACAGCATCATGGCGTTCAGATGGGCCGAGAGGGACGTGCTGGCGGAGGTGCTCGCATTTCGCGTCGGGCGCGGGGCCGTTCCGGAAGGCGCTCCGCTTGCGCTTCTGGACCTTCGGGACCGATCCGTCGCGGCCCGGATACCCACGGGCGACGGCAGTCTGCGGTTGCGCAATCCGTTTTCTCACAGCGATATGATCGCCGTGGGCCCCGGCGGGCGGCGCATCACGGTCATCCGCCGTCCGAGGCCGGAGGGCTCGCCCGCGTTCTTCGTCGCGGAGCGGCACGACGTGTTGCGAGGTATCGTGGAACACCGTCCAAGTGTCGTATGAGCCGCGCCCCCTGGATGCCGGCGAGCTCCGGGCGTGGGCGGAAGATCTCGAGGCCGTGGAGCGGGTAGTCGAACTCGGCGCCTTCCCCAGCCGCTCGGCGGCGGTCGGCGCGGTGATGGAGGCCCTCGACGCGCCCGGCCACCACCCGCCGGTCGAGAATCGTGGGCGGGGCATCATCGACGAGGGTGTGATCATGGACCCGAACGGCGACACATGGTTTCAAATGCACGACCCGTCCGGACGATCGAACGAGTGGATCGTCATCTCCGGGGAGGGTCGTGGGGGCGAGGTGTCGCGCGTGGCGGCCCCCGAGGGCGCCCGGCTGCTCGCCGCGAGCGGAGATCGGGTTTGGGCGGAGGTCCGCGACGCGTTCGACGTGCCCGCGGTTCTGGTGCTGCGGGTCCAACGCGCCGGCGGATGACCGCATGACTCGTTACGCCGGTGTCCGCGCGGCCCTCGCCCCGAGCCTCGCGTTGGCCCTGCTTGCGCCCATGGTTGCCGCGCAGGAGCCGGGCCCGCGGCTGACGGGGGTTCTCGTGTCGGAGGGCGACGGCGCGCCAGTGGACGGGGCGCTCGTATCGCTCGACGGTCTCGACGGCGCCGTCGTGTGGGAGACGCTGTCGAACGCCAGCGGCTCGTTCAGCCTGCCGCTGCCGCCTCCGGGCACGTACCGCGTGCGCGTGTCGCGCATCGGCTACGATTCGTGGACCTCCGGCCCGATCCGCATCGACTCCGCGCAGGTGTCCGAACCCCTTCGCCTCGATATCCCGGTGCGGGCGGTGCCGCTCCCGGAGTTGATGGTGACGGAGCAGACCGACTGTCCGACGACGCCCGAGGAGCGGCGGCGTGCGTTCGCACTCTACGAGTCCGTCCTCCCGATCCTGGATTCGATGTCCGCCGCCGACACTCGCGACTCTCTGCTTGTGCGACTGGAACGGCCGATCAGGATCTGGAATCGAGGCAGGTTCCGCCGTGCACGGGACACTGTCACCGTCATGGTCTCGGAGGCGCTGCCCAACGCGTCGCCGGGACATCTGGAGACGTACGGGTACGGCGACATAGTTGGTGATTCGATGACCACCTTCTACGCCCCGGACGGTGCCGCGCTGGCGTCGCCAGGGTTCCTCGCGACGCACTGCCTGAGCACGGCCGAGCCCGAGACCGGGACTGAGGTCGCGGCCGGGCTGGCGTTCGAGCCGAGGCCCGGCCGGGAGGTTGTCGATGTCAGGGGCGTGCTGTGGATCGACACCGTGGCCAACGAACCGCGGGAACTGGCGTTCAACTACACCTCGCTGCGGCCGTTCCTCCGGCGATACCTGGTTCCGCCGCTACGGGATTACCACGAGCGTCGCTTACCGGGCCGCCGCGCCAGCGTTGGCACCATCGGCATCGAGGAGTCTCGTTTCGGGGGGCAACTTCGCTTCGAGCGTGTTGGCGGTGATCGTTGGCTGATCCGCGAGTGGCGGATGCTCAGGCCACGCCTCGTATCTCGCACTTTCTCGTCCCCGCGCACGGGGACCAACGTCTTGCCCCTCGCAGTGCCCGACGAGTACAGCGGCGAGGTGCTTGCCTTGTTCCGCAACACCGACCGTTCCCCGCGATGACCGGCGTTGTGGACTCTTCGTATGTAAAGCCACAATGATCGAGACTACCGTCGATGGTTCGGCCATAATCGCCACTGATAATCGATCTGACAATAGATGAATCTCTTTAGCCAGGAATATTAGTAGTGTCGAGGAACGGAACAGGTCGAAATACAACAATTGACATTTGCCAGTACAATTGACGCCGAACTCGAGGTTTCTCTGATTTACGCGCCGAGGACGCCATAACAGTCCCGGCATACTGAAAAGCCCCTGGCTCACGCGAAACGCTTATGACTTCCGAGCTAACCCCACTGTGGCACCATACATCGCTTGTGGAAGACCCCGGCCGATGGCTGATCCTCGATGGGAGGATTGCCCGCCCCGGTCTCCCTTCTCGGAGTTCGGGGAGGTTCGAATGATCAACATCGTTGCGGATTCCTCGTACGACGCCGCACCTATCGAGAATGCCGTCGACGGTCCGGCCCGCATCGTTACCGATATCGGCTGTCTGGCGGGCGACGACGCCAGCGTCGGATGTCTCATTCTGGGCTGCCACGCGCCGGACTTGGCGCGGTGGATCGAGCCGTTGGAAAAGATGAAAGATGACTGGCCCGGAGTCCCGGTCATCGTGGTCACGGATCCCGAGCCCGAGGTCGCGCTCCATCTAAGCAGCATCAGGGTGTCCGCGGTCGTGTGGTTCGAGGATCTCCCGAGCATGCTCCCCTCCGCGATCCGAGCCGCGTGCGGAGAGGATCATGGGCGGCATCTTGCCCGGGACATTGAGGAATCGACCTTGTCCCCCTCCCTTCGCTCGGCCCTGGCGCACGGCCTGAGGGCGGCCGCTACGGACCGGCCGGTTCGCAGCGTGCAGGAGTTGGCTTGCACCGTTCGCTGCTCTCACGTCACGCTGTCTCAGGAGTTTCGGAAGAGTGTCGCGGGACGGACGACCCTCGCCCGTTTCCTTCGCGCGCTGGTCATTCTCCGGGCCCACGAGCTGAGGTCAGCCGGGCTTGTCTGGGATCGCGTGGCCGGACGTCTGTGGATCTCCCGACCGACGCTCCACCGCCAGTCGATGAGGTGGCCGGGGCGCACGCTCGGTCAACTGGCAACCACATCCCGCCAACACCTTCTCGCAGAGTTCGTGCGCGACTTTACGCGCCCGCTCCTGGCCGAGCGGACCGGAGCCAATCGGCAGGCGAGAACCGGTTAGTACGGCATCTTGTCCTGTGTTCGGGTCCAGAGTTCGAAGGCGTCGCGTGCCCGCGGAGAGGGGACCCGCACGAGCGAGACGATCCGGCGCTCCTCGGGCGGCAGGGAGAACTCGTCGTAGATGTCCTCGTCGCTGAACCGGATGCGCGCCGCGTCCTCGCGGGTGTTCGCGTAGTAGACGCGGCGGATCCGGCTCCAGTAGATCGCGCCCAGGCACATCGGACACGGCTCGCAACTCGTGTAGATCTCGCAGCCGCCGAGATCGAACGTGCCCAGCCGTTCGCAGGCCTCTCGAATCGCCCGGACTTCGGCGTGGGCGGTGGGATCGTTGTCCAGCGTGACGCGGTTCGTGCCCTCCGCCACGATCTCGCCGTCCTTCACCACGACGGCGCCGAACGGCCCGCCGCCCTCCTCCACGCTGCGTTCGGACAGGTCGATGGCCCGCCTCATGAACTCGTCATTCATCACGACATTCATCACGACGCTCGTTTCGTCTGGGCGTATGCGTTCGACGCCCGGAGTCCCCCGCGAATATACTCCTCCCGTCCCGTCCCCGGTTTCTCGGCCGGGGGCCCTCGTCCCCAAGCCCCGCGGCGTGCGCGATTGACGAACTCGAAGGGTGGCCGTCCCTCCCGGCGTGCGGGCGAGCTCACGGTCGACCTCGGCCTCCTGGGGACGGCGATCATCTGGGGCATCAACTTCTCGGTCGTGAAGGTCGTCCTGCGGGAACTCGATCCCCTGGCTTTCAACGCCGTGCGCTTCCCGTTCGCGGCACTGGCGGTCTGGTGCCTCCTCCGCGCCACGGGGCGGCCCGTCCTCCCGCCGCGGAGCGAGTGGCCGCGGATCGCGGGACTCGCGGTGGTGGGCCACGTGATCTTCCAGGCCACCTTCATCTACGGGATCGACCTGACGCTGACGGGGAACGCCGCCCTGCTCCTCTCCACGAGTCCCGTGTGGGTGCTCCTGATCGCGTCCGCGCTCGGGCGGGAGCGGTTCAGTCCCGCGATCCTCCTGGGCGTCGTCGCGACGCTCGCCGGCATGGCGATCCTCATCACCGGCGGCACGCAGGAAGTCGGAGGCGCCGGTCTCGGCGATCTGCTCGTCCTCGGGGCCGCGCTCTCCTGGGCGTCCTTCACCGTCTTCGGACGGCGCATCACGAAGCGCCGCGGGGCGCTGGAGGTGACGGGGTGGACGCTCTGGGCCGCCCTTCCCGTCATCGTCGGCATGGGGATCCCGAACCTGATGCGCGTCGACTGGAGTTCGATTCCGCCGGGGATCTGGTTCGCGTCGGCCTACACGGGCGTCTTCGGGATCGCGATCGCCTACCTGCTCTGGTCGCGGGGCATGAAGACGATCGGTCAGAGCCGGACGGCCGTGTACCAGAACCTCGTCCCGGTGATCGCGCTGGCGACGGCGTGGATGTGGCTGGGGGAGACGCCCACGCCGCAGCAGTTGGCGGGCGCCGCCGTCATTCTCTCGGGCGTCGCCGTGGCGCGCGGCCTCGCCGGCCGCCGGCGTCGTCGCGCACCGTGACGTGCGACCGGTTCCGTCGCGGACCGCCGGTCTCGCGACGGTATCCGGGGGCGGCCTACTTTGAAGGTCATGTCCGAGGAGCGCAGGGTAGCGGGAATCGTGCTGGCCGCCGGGTCGTCGACCCGAATGGGCCGAAACAAGCTCCTGCTGGACGTCGGCGGCGAGACGCTCGTGCGCCGCGCCGTTCGCCTCGCGGGTGAAGCCGGCCTCGACCCCGTCATCCCCGTCACCGGACACGCGCGCCGAGCCGTCGAGCGCGAGCTCCAGGACCTCGACTGCACACCGATCTTCAATCCCGATCACGAGGCCGGCATCCAGACCTCCGTAGCCTGCGGGGTCGCCGCAGTGCCGGCGGCTTGCGGGGCGGCCATCGTGATGCTGTCCGACATGCCGTTCGTGACCACGCGCATGGTGCGGACGCTGGTGGAGCGGTACGCGGAGACGGAGACCCCGCTCGTCGTGTCGCGCTACGGCGAGGTGAACGCGCCGCCCATCCTCTACGGCCGCGGCCTCTTCGGCGAGATCTCCCGCATGCGGGCGGGGTGCGGGCGGGAAGTCGTTCGACGGCACCACGGGCGGGCGGTCACGGTGGACTGGCCGACCGACCGGCTCAGGGACCTCGACCGACCAGACGAATATGAAGCCGTGCGGAGGGAGTTCGCCGCGGTCGGCTCCCGCTCGGGCGATCTCCCGTGAAACGCGACCTACTGGATCTCGCCGCGAGGTTGACGGCCGGACGGCAGCCGTACGCGCTCGCCACGGTCGTGCGGAGCGAGCGCCCCACGAGCGGGAAGCCGGGCAACATGGCGCTGATCTCGGCGGACGGCGTCATGCACGGCTGGATCGGCGGCAGTTGCACCCGGTCGGAAGTGATTCGCCACGCGCTGGAGACCCTGGATCAGGGGGAGCCCAGGCTCCTCGCGTTCGGGTCGAGTCCCGGGCGCCCGGACGGGCTGGTCCCCGTGCCCATGTCCTGCAGCAGCGGAGGGAAGGTGGAAGTGCACGTGAATCCGGTTCTTCCGGCTCCCGTCCTCATCGTGGCGGGACGTTCGCCCGTCGCCGGCGCGCTGGTGCGCCTCGGCGGCGCGATGGGATACACGACCGTGGCCGAGGCGTACGAGGACGAGGCGCTCGCGGCGGCGGCCGACGAGGTCGTGGACGATCTGGCGGAGACCGCGGCGCGCTACGCCGAACGGCCCCGCGGCTGGAGACTGTACGGGGTCGTCGCCACCATGGGACAGCGGGACGAGCGCTCGCTCGCGGAGTTGGCGGCCGCGGCCCCGGACTACCTGGGCGTCATCGCCTCCCCCACCCGGATGGAGGAAGTGCGCCGCGTGCTGGCCGCGCACGGACTCGGCGCCGACGAGGTCGCCCGCGTGCGCGGCCCCGCCGGCCTCGATATCGGAGCCGAGAGCCCGGAGGAGATCGCCGTCAGCATCCTCGCCGAGATCGTCCGGCTCGAGGCGCAACCGGCGGCGCCGGAGGCGGCGGCCTCCGGTGACGCGTCCGAGGAGGAGGAGGAGGCGGCGGCGGCGGTCGGTCAGCGGGCGGACGACGAGGCGACGGATCCCGTGTGCGGAATGACCGTCCCGGTGGCGGGTTCTCCGTCCTCGGTCTTCGAGGGGGCACCCGTCTACTTCTGCTGCGAGGGCTGCCGAACCCGGTTCGACGCCTCGCCCGGGACATATCTCCAGGAACAAGTCACGAGGGGGTGATATTGAGAAGGCTGCTGAGGATCGCCGCGCACGTCGCGGTGATCGCATTGCTTTACCTGATGTTCTCGTTCTCGTTGTTCCTTGGACTGCAGGTCAATACGACCTACGGGAACATCGGCATGGTCGTATCGATCGGTGCCGTCATCGCCTATGTCCTCGTGGTTCGTCGCAGGCGCTCGCTGCGGATGGCCATGGAGGATGAAGACCGATGAGAATCGAGGAAGGGTTCACGATCGACGCGCCCGCCGCCGAGGTGTGGGCGATCCTCTCCGACCCGCGGCAGCTCTCGGAACTCCTGCCGGGGGCGGAAATCACCGAGCGGATCGACGACACGACGTGGGAGGGCGGCATGACCGTCAAGGTGGGCCCCCTCGTGGCGGCGTATACCGGCACCGTATCCTTCATGCTGAACGAAGAGGAGCGGTCCGCGGTGGTCCGCGCCCTGGGCCAGGGCAAGGCCGGGATGGGCACCGCCGAGATGACGATGAACAGCCGGGTGGCGGCGCTGCCCGATGGCGGCTGCGAGGTGACGATGGACTCGGACGTGACCGTCACCGGGATCCTGGCGCAGCTCGGCCGCGGCATGACGCAGGTCGTCTCCAGGCGAATGCTGCAGGAGTTCGTCAAGCGACTGACGAGCGCCCTTGAGAACGAGGCGAAGGAGGCAGAGCCATGATCCCCCCGCAGTTCGACTACCACGCGCCGGGAGGACTGGACGAGGCGCTCGGCCTCCTCGGCGAACTCGACGACGCGAAGGTGATGTCGGGCGGCCAGAGCCTCCTCCCGATGATGAAGCTTCGGCTCGCCTCTCCCGCGAACATCATCGACATCGGCCGCATTCCCGGGCTCGACACGATCGAGGAGCGGGACGGCTGTCTCCGCATCGGGGCGCTCGTGACGGAGGCCCAACTCGAGGAATCGGCGGCGGTGGCGGAGCGCTATCCGATCCTGCTCGACACCGCCCGCGTGATCGCGGACCCGCTCGTGCGCAACCGCGCCACGGTGTGCGGGAACATCGCGCACGGCGACCCCGCGAACGACCACCCGGCAACGATGCTCGCACTGCGGGCGCACGTCATCGCCACCGGGCCGGGTGGAGAGCGCACGATCGACATCGACGACTTCTTCCACGGTCTCTTCATGACGGCGCTCGGGGAGGATGAGATCCTCACCGAACTCCACATCCCGGTGCCGCCCGCGGGCAGCGGGGGCGCCTACGTCAAGCTGGAGCGCAAGGTAGGCGACTACGCGGTGGCCGGCGTGGCCGTGCAGCTCACCCTCGACGACGACGGCAAGGTGACGCGGGCCGGCGTCGGGCTCACGAACCTGGGCTTCGCGCCCATCCGCGCGACCGCCGCCGAAGAGACGCTCCTCGGCGCGGACTTCGTGCCGGCGGGCGGGCTGCGGGGCGCCATCGAGAAGATCCGCGACGCGATCACGAAGGCGCCCGGCGCGGACGAGGTGATCGCGGCCGCCGCCCAGGCCGCCGCCGACATGGCCGAACCGGTGGAAGACCGGCGCGGATCCGTCGAATACAAGAGGAACATGGCCCGCGTGCTCACCGCGAGGGCCATCCGCCAGGCGCTCGCGCGCGCCGGGGCCGGAGGGTAGAGCGATGGCGACACACCAGATATCCGTCACCGTGAACGGCGAGGCGCACGCGGCCGAGGTCGAGTCGCGCACGCTCCTCGTCCACCTGATCCGCGACGACCTGCGGCTCACCGGCACCCACATCGGCTGCGACACGACCCACTGCGGCGCCTGTACCGTGCTGCTCGACGGCAAGCCGACGAAGTCGTGCACCGTCCTCGCCGTGCAGGCCAACGGCACCGAGATCGCGACCGTAGAGGGGCTCGCCGGGGCCGACGGCATGCACGCGCTCCAGGAGGGCTTCTGGGAGAAGCACGGCCTCCAGTGCGGCTTCTGCACGCCCGGCATGCTGATGACCGGCGCGGCCCTCCTCGAGGAGAACCCGAACCCGAGCGAGGCCGAGATCCGCGAGGCGATCTCCGGCAATCTCTGCCGTTGCACCGGTTACGTGAACATCGTCAAGGCGGTGCAGTACGCCGCCGAGAAGATGGGCGCCGCCGCCGAAACCGCCAACGCCGCGACCGACGGGGAGGACAGCTGATGGCACCGAAGACTTCCGCCGACATCTGCGGCATGGGGCACTCCATGAAGCGCAAGGAGGACCCGCGCTTCCTGCAGGGCAAGGGCAACTACATCGACGACATCGTCCTCCCCGGCATGCTGTGGCTCGACATCGTCCGCAGCCCGATCGCCTACGGGAAAATCAAGGGCATCGACTCGAGCAAGGCGCTGGAGGTCCCCGGCGTCCTCGCCGTCCTCACCGGCAAGGACCTCGAGGCGTACAACCTCCACTGGATGCCGACGCTCATGTCGGACACCCAGATGGTGCTTCCCACGGACACCGTCATGTACCAGGCGCAGGAGGTCGCGGCCGTCATCGCGACGTCGCGCTACGCCGCTGCTGACGGCGTGGCCGCGGTCGAGGTCGACTACGAGCCGATGAAGCCCGTCATAGACCCCTTCAAGGCGCTCGAGGAAGACGCGCCCGTCCTCCGCACCGACAAGGAGGGCCAGACCGACAACCGCATCTGGCACTGGGAGGCGGGGGACAAGGAAGCGACGGACAAGGTGTTCGAGGAGGCGGACGTCGTCGTGCGCGAGAGCATGCACGTGCCGCGCATCCACGTGGCTTCGATCGAGACGTGCGGCTGCGTGGCCGACTTCAACCCCGTGGAGGGCCACCTCACCGTCTACATGACGACGCAGGCACCGCACGCGATCCGCACCGTGCTCGCCCTCGTGGCGGGACACGTCGGACTCTCCGAGGAGAAGATCCGCGTCGTGTCGCCCGACATCGGGGGCGGCTTCGGCGGCAAGGTGCCGGTCTATCCCGGCTACGTGGTCGCGATCGCGGCCTCCGTCGTGCTCGGCAAGCCGGTCAAGTGGATCGAGGACCGGATGGAGAACCTCCAGGCGGACTCGTTCGCGCGCGACTACCACATGGACGCCGAACTCGCGGCGGACGCCGACGGGAAGATCCGTGGGCTCCGCATCAAGACGCTCGCGGACCACGGCTACTCCGACGCCCAGGCCGCGCCCTCCAAGTTCCCGGCCGGGCTCTTCTCCATCTGCACCGGCTCCTACGACATGGAGCAGGCCTACGCCGAGGTGGACGCGGTCTACACGAACAAGCCGCCGGGCGGAGTCGCCTACCGCTGCTCCTTCCGCGTGACCGAGGCCGTGCACTGCATGGAGCGCGTCGTGGACACGCTCGCGCACAAGGTCGGGAAGGATCCGGCGCAGTTGCGGGAGGAGAACTTCATCCCGAAGGAGGCCTTCCCCTACCAGTCGCCGCTCGGGTGGGAGTACGACAGCGGCGACTACCAGGCCGCGATGGACAAGGCCAGGGAGATGATCGGCTACGACGACCTGCGCCGGGAGCAGGCCGAGAAGCGCGCGCGCGGCGAACTGATGGGAATCGGCGTGTGCAGCTTCACCGAGGTGCTCGGCGCGGGTCCGTCCAAGGACTTCGACATCCTCGGCATCAAGATGTTCGACTCCGCCGAGGTGCGCGTGCACCCCACGGGCAAGGCGATCGCCCGCTTCGGCACGAAGTCGCAGGGCCAGGGCCACGAGACCACCTACGCGCAGATCATCGCCGAGGAACTTGGCCTCCCCGCCGCGCACGTCCAGGTCGAGGAGGGCGACACCGACACCGCCCCGTACGGCCTGGGCACGTACGCCAGCCGCTCGACCCCGACCGCCGGGGCCGCGGGAGCGATGGCGGCCCGCCAGATCCGCGCCAAGGCCGCGAAGATCGCCGCCCACCTGATGGAGGTGAGCGAGGAGGACCTCGATTGGGAGCCCGGGAAGTTCTCCGTGAAGGGCGCCCCGGACCGGTCCGTCACGATCCAGGACTGCGCCTTCGCCGCCTACACGAACCTCCCGGAGGGGCTGGAGCCGGGGCTGGAGGCGACGAACTACTACGATCCGCCCAACCTCACCTTCCCCTTCGGCACGTACATCTGCGTCGTGGACATCGACCGCGGGACGGGCGAGGTGACGGTGCGCCGCTTCGTGGCCGTGGACGACTGCGGCAACATCATCAACCCCATGATCGTGCAGGGCCAGATCCACGGCGGCCTCACCCAGGGCATCGGCCCCGCGCTGTTCGAGGAAATCCCCTACGACGAGGACGGCAACAACCTCGCCGGCTCGTTCATGGACTACCTCGTCCCGACCTCCATGGAGACCCCGGCCTGGGAGACCGGCCACACGATCACGCCGTCACCCCACCACCCGCTCGGCGCCAAGGGCGTCGGCGAGTCGGCCACGGTGGGCGCGCCGCCGGCCATCGCCAACGCGGTCGTGGACGCCCTCGCGCACCTGGGCGTGACGCACCTCGACATCCCGATCACCCCCGACAAGGTGTGGGAGGTCCTGAACGAGAAGGGGGTAGCGGAGTAAGGGAGCCGATGAAGGGATGAAGGGATGCGTCACGGTTCGGGCGTAGCCGGCTCAGTTGCTCCGCGATGCCCAAGCGGACATCTTCTCGCGCCATGATTCACGCGTCTGACATCCGAGCCCTCCGCGCCCGCGGAGTGAACTGCGCCTGTAGCACTTGCGCCTGTATGTGTTCGTGTCTCCACGACGCGTGGATCCGGGTGTGTTGATGCGCTGAGTTCCTAGCTCCCAAAAGCGTTTTTTCGAGCCGCCCCGGTCCGCCGACCCGGGCGGCTTTTTTTGTGCCCCGTCAAACCGGACTCGACCCGAGGGAAACCCATGATTCGTCCCGCTTTGCCGCAGATACATGTGCTGTACGAAAACCCGGCCTGGATTCCGCCCCTTCAGGAGGCGCTCGCGAGGGAGGGCTTCCGGGTCCGCCTCGTGCATGTGAACGAAGGGCTCGTCGACCCGTCGACGCCACCTCCCGAGGGCATCTGGATCAACCGCATCAGCCCTTCGTCTCACACGCGCGGCCACGTCCACACAGTCGAACTGGCCCGGCAGATCCTGTACTGGCTGGAGTCGCACGGTCGCCGGGTGATCAACGGGCTTGGCGCCTTCGAGCTGGAGATGAGCAAGCTCCGGCAGGATCTCGTCCTGCGCCGGCACGGGATCCGCACCCCGCGCACGGTGCTGGCCGTGGGGAGGGAGCATCTGCTCGACGCGGCCACCACCTTCGACGGCCCGTTCATCACGAAGCACGACCAGGGCGGAAAGGGGCTGGGGATCCGCCTCTTCCGCCACGCGCGGGAACTCGAGCGGCATCTCGACGGCGACGGCTTCGATGCGGGCCCCGGCGCCCGGATGATCCTCCAGCAGTACATCGACGCCCCGGAGCCGTTCATCACGCGAGTGGAGATCGTGGGCGGCCGCTTCCTGTTCGCCATGCGCAGTTCCACGGCGGACGGGTTCGAACTCTGCCCCTCCGACGCATGCAATCCGCTCGAGGCGTGCCCGGCCGGCCCCGGCCTCTTCAGCGCCTCGCCGGTCGCGGAGGACGACCCGCTGGTGCAGCGGTACATCCGGCTCTGCAACGAGGAACGGATCGAGATCGCCGGCATCGAGTTCGTGCGCGACGCGTGGGGCCACCGCTACACGTACGACATCAACGGCACGACGAACTACAACCAGACGCTCGGCGCCCGGATGGGCGTCGACGGCATGGGAGAGGTGGCCCGCTACGTACGCCGAACAGCGACCCCGAACCGCCGGCGACGGCGCATCGCGTCATGATCCTAGCGCCCTCCGCCGGCGCAAGTACGTTCCCGCGGGAACGTCGGGTGAGGCCTCCTCGGTGGGCGCGATGTTAGCGTAGAGGGGAGATCTCCCTGGAACGCGGCTTGAGCGAGGCGGCCATCGACGGATGAAAAGCGGGCGGCGCCGGCGAGCGACGGCTCAGAGCGGGGTGTGGAAGGGGCTGAATCCCGGGATGGCGGTGGCCGCCAAGGGCGTCGTGCTGGCTTTCGTCCTCGCCACGGTCTGGGACGTGGAGGCCGCCGGCGCCGTATTCGGCCGCGTCCGCGGGTGGATCGAGGGCACGCTCGACTGGTTCTACGTCCTGACCGTGTGCGCCACCCTGTTCACCTGCCTGTTCCTGGCGTGCAGCCGGTTCGGCGGGATCCGGCTCGGCGATGAGGATTCCTCGCCCGAGTTCAGCCGGTTCTCCTGGCTCGCCATGCTGTTCTCGGCAGGGATCGGGATCGGAGTCCTCTTCTTCTCCATCGCCGAACCGATCTTCTACCTCGACAACAGCGGGGCCGCGGGATATCCCAACAACCCGATCGCCGACCTGGCGGGCGCCGACGCGCTGGACGAGCGGCGGGCCGTGCACGCCATGCGCATCACCTACTTCCACTGGGGCGTCCACGGCTGGTCCGCCTACGTCCTGGTCGGGCTGTGCCTCGCCTACTTCGGATTCCGCAAGAAGCTGCCGCTGACGCTGCGCTCCGCGCTGTACCCGCTCATCGGCGACCGGATCTACGGGCCGATCGGTGACCTGGTGGACCTGCTGGCCGTGTTCGGCGGCGTTTTCGGCATCGCCACCTCGCTGGGCCTCGGGGCAAGCCAGATGGCCGCCGGACTCGACGTGCTGACCGGCGTCGATCCGGGTCTCGTCACGCAGGTCTCGCTCATCGCCGTCATCTCGGTGGCGGCCACGTTGTCGGTCGTGTCCGGCGTAAGGCGCGGGATCCGGCGCCTGTCGGAGTGGAACATCGGCCTGAGCGTTCTCCTGCTCGGGTCCTTCCTGTTCCTGGGCCCCTTCACGTGGCTCGTCGGGTTCGTCGCCACCTCCGCCGGCGAGTACGTGTGGCGCGCCATCCCCATGGGATTCTGGACCGCCGATGGTCCGGGACCGGCCGCCTGGCAGAACGCCTGGACGATCTTCTACTGGGGCTGGTGGATCTCGTGGGCGCCCTTCGTCGGCACGTTCATCGCCCGCATCTCCCGCGGGCGCACGCTGCGGGAGTTCATCGTGGGCGTGCTCGTCGTCCCGACCGGCCTGGCGCTGGTGTGGTTCGGCGTCTTCGGCGGCAACGCCATCCACCTGGAACTCACTGCCCCGGGCGGCGCCGGGACGGCGGGGATCATGGAACTGGTCCGGGACGGGAACTACGAAGCCGCGCTCTACGCGACGATCAACCGGATGAGCGACACCGGCTGGCTCGCCTGGGCCATGTCCGCCATGGCCACCGTCCTCGTGGCGACGTGGTTCGTCACGTCTTCGGACTCCGGCACCCTCGTCATCACCACCTTCCTGAGCATGGGCGACCCGCACCCCCCGCGGCGCTTCCGCATCGTGTGGGGGCTCGGCGTGGGAGCGGTCGCCGCCGTGCTGCTGCTCGCGGACGGTCTCCAGGCGCTGCAGACCGCGGCCATCGCCGCCGCCCTGCCCGTGAGCGTCGTGCTGTGGTTCATGATCGCCGGGCTGCTCCGATCCCTGGCGCGCGATCCGTAGCGAGCAGGGAAAGTGAGTACTCCCACGTGCGCTCCTCCTGTCCCCACACCGTCCCGCTGCGTACGATCCGGTCGATATGCGTGCTGCTGCCCCCCCGCCTCGTCACCGACGGTGATCCGTTGCGTCTATTGGCGTTGTCCGACCTGCACGTCTCCCATGCGGAGAACCGGGAGGCCTTGGAGAGTCTGCCCGCCTGTCCCGACGACTGGCTGATCCTGGCGGGCGACGTGACCCACGGCGCGCAGCGACTCGAGGCGTGCTTTGCCCGACTGACTCCGAAGTTTCGACAGGTCGTCTGGGTGCCGGGAAACCACGAACTGTGGACGATACCGGATGCTCCTCCCGGGCTCCGTGGGGTGGGCCTCTACGAACACCTGGTCGGGATCGCCCGCAACCACGGGGTTCTCACTCCCGAAGATCCTTATCCGGTGGTGGAACATCGGGACGGACCGGTGCTGCTCGCGCCGCTGTTCCTGCTCTACGACTACAGCTTTCGGCCAGCGCACGTTCGGCGTGATGAGGTGGTTCGGTGGGCCCGGGAGACCCGAGCGGTCTGCTCCGACGAGGTGATGCTGCATCCCGACCCGTTTCCGGATCGGGACTCGTGGTGCGCCGCGCGCTGCGAGGACGCCGCCGCCCGGCTCGCTTCCGCGCCCGCCGAGCTTCCGAAGCTCCTGGTCAATCATTATCCGCTCGAAGAACGACACGCCGTGCTGCCGAAGATCCCCCGCTTCACTCCGTGGTGCGGGACCCGCCGGACGCGGGGTTGGCACCGGCGGTTCAACGCATGCGCGGTGGTGTACGGCCACCTCCACATCCGGGACACCCACTGGCTCGATGGCGTGCCCTTCCAGGAGGTCTCCCTGGGGTATCCGGGGCAGTGGGACCGCCGGCGGGGGATCGCCGCGTACTTGCGGGAAGTCACCCTGGCGCCCCGGGGCGCGACCGTCCGATGACAAGAGCCATGCGGCACAGGGCGGGAGCCGGGTGGGTCGAGGTCGTCGCCGGGGTCATGTTCAGCGGCAAATCCGAGGAGCTGATCCGGCGCGTGCGCCGCGCCCTCATCGCGGGCCGGCGGGTCCAACTCTTCAAGTCCCATCTCGACGACCGCTACGGCGGCCGGTTCCGGATCTCGTCCCACGACGGGCGGGAGATCGATGCCGAGCCCGTGTCCAGTTCGGTGGAGGTGGCCGAGAAGGTTCGCCCCTCTACGCACGTCGTCGCGATCGACGAGGCGCAGTTCCTGGACGACGGGATCTGCGAGGTCGTGGACGCGCTGGCCGATGCGGGGATGCGCGTCATCGTGGTCGGGACCGACATGGACTTCCGCGGCGAGCCCTTCGGCCCCATGGGCCTGCTCCTGGCGCGCGCGGAGCGGATCGACAAGCTGACCGCGATCTGCGTCGTGTGCGGCGATCCGGCCACGAGAAACCAGCGCCTCATCGACGGGAAGCCGGCGCCTGCCGAGGGCCCGACGATCCAGGTGGGAGGCGCCGAGTCCTACGAGGCGCGTTGCCGCCGGTGCCACGACGTGCCGCAGCGGGATCGCCGCCAGACGGAGCTGTCACTGCGGCGCGAAGCGGAGGGCTGGGAAGGCGTTTAGCAGCCCGGGGCAAGAGCGCTGCTGCAGGACCCCTCAGCCGCCGGGGACGCGGAGGATGGGATACACCTCACCGGGACGCAGCCGGTCCGCGAGGAAGCCCCAGTTCGCGAAGCCGTCGTCCGACTGCGGCTCCACGAGGCTGAACAGCAGGCGTCCGAGCGGCCGGTCGGTCCGCGCCACCATGTCGCCCGGGGCGGGCGTGACCCGCGCCGGCTCGTAGCCGCCGAAGAGCCTCTGCTCGTTGCGGCCCTGGAACGGCCGCTCGGCCGTCTGCACGGAGTCGATGCGGAACGCCTCCACCTCCAGGGGCGTCGCACCGGCCGGCTCCAGCGCGATGCCGTGCGCCGCGAGCCGGGTCAGGACGTCCCCCAGGTCAGCGGGGATCAGGTAGGCCTCGGGCACGCGCTCCACTAGCGTCGGCGCGAACGTCCCGTACTCGTACATCGCCTCGACGTACTGCGTGTCTGCGCGCAGGAGCAGCGGGCGTCCGGTGAGGGGGTGTACCTCCTCGACGGTGGCGCCCATGAGGATGTCGACGGGCGCGGCCGAGCGTTCGGGGACGGCGCGCAACGCGAGCACGTCGCCCGTCACCCCGGCGGCATCGGCATCCGCGACGATGCGCCGTACCTCGGCCGCGTGCTCATGGACGTAGTCGAGGATCTCCTCCACGAAGTAGAGCGTCGCGAGCACGCGCTCCTCGAAGCTCGCGTAGGAGTAGGCCTCGCTCAGGATCGCGATCCGGTTGCGGAGACCGATGTAGTTGTTGTTGAAGCGCGGGCGGTGGTCGAAGGTGTACCAGCCGGGCGCCTCCCCGCCCCGCGCGAAGGCGTTCCCGTAGTAGTAGTACTCCCAGCCGTACTTCTCCCGGATCTCTCCGGTCACGTGGGGGAAGAGCCCTTCACGCAGGAAGCCGTCGATCTCCCCCGGCGTGTTGGGATGCAGCGGCGGCGAATAGGTGAGGTGATAGGCGTGCTGCGTCCCGTTCGTCGTGTGCAGGTCGACGGCCACGTGCGGGTCGTACTCGCCGAACAGCCGCGCCACCGACCGCGCCTCCGGCGAGTCGAGCTTCATGTGGTCGCGGTTCAGGTCGTAGCCCTGGGCGTTCGGCCGCTGGCCCATCCCTCCGACCGGCCCGTGCTGGCGGCCGCGGTTCGTGAGGAGCACCCGCTCGTTGCCGTCCGCGTTGTAGATGGGCGCGATGAGGAGGACCATCGACTCCCGCCACTCGCGGTGGCGCCCGGCGAGGAGGTCGCGCAGCAGCATCTGGAGCGCTTCCTTCCCGCACACCTCGCCGGCGTGGATGTTGCCCTGCAGGTAGACGACCGTCTTGCCGGAAGCCCTGACGGACGCCGCACTCGCATCTTCCACGTCGCCCACCACAACCATGGGGATCGGCCGTCCCTCGTTCGTATAGCCGTAGGTCGTGTAATGGACCGACGGATCGCTCGCCGCGGCGCGTTCCAGGAAGTCCACGACGTCGGCGTACGAACTCGTTTCCCGGTACTCCGTCCGCTCCGCGCGGGTGAGAAACGCTTCGCCCGCCGGCACCGGACCTCCACACGCCGCCACCGCCCCCGCAACCGCCAACCACCGCAGTACGCGCACGCTCATTCGAACCTCCGCATCTCGGAACCGTGCCATCGCCGGCTAATCCTCGGGACCGCGTCGGTCGGCCCAGGCGGCCACGTGCGCGGCCATCTCTTCAGCCACGTCCTCGTTCGTGCGGGCGCTGCGCTTGAGGACGCGGAACGAGTGGTCGGCGCCCTCGAGCCGGTGCAGCGTCGCGAGCGGGCCGAGCGAGGCGCACGTCGGTTCGATCAGATCCCAGCGGGCGAGGGCGTCGCGCGTCCCCTGCAGAAAGAGCATCGGCACCGTGACGCCGCTCAGGTGGGCCGCGCGCTCGGCGGCCCGCTCGGGACGGCCGGGCGCGTGGAGCGGGAAGCCGAAGAAGACCAGACCGCGGACGCCCGGCAGCGGCGCCCCGGAGGCGGCGGTCGACGTCATGCGGCCGCCCATCGACTTGCCGCCCGCCAGCAGCGGAAGCCCGTCCGCCAGGGCGGCGGCCTTCGCGACGGCGGCCCGCACGGTTTCGACGAGGACCGCGGGACGGTCGGGGGGCCGGCGGCGGCCGGAGAGCGCCCGCGCCTCCATGTAGGGGAAGTGGTAGCGAAACGACGCGACCCCCCGCCCCGCCAGCCGCTGCGCCATGTCGGACATGAACGGGTGCTCGATCCCCGCCCCGGCCCCGTGCGCGAAGGCGAGCATGGCGCGCGGCTCCGGGGGACGGACGAGCAGCGCGGACACTTCGCTCACGCGCAGGGAAACGAACTGGGCCTGCTCGGGAAACCGATGCGTCTCGCCGACCTCGCCGGCGGCGCGGGGAGCGGACCGGCTCACGGCGACTTCGTGTCCGGCTGGTCGCGCGGTTCGTGGGCGGCCACCGGGCCCGTCCAGCGGTCGGTCGGGTCGAGCTTCTCCTCCGCCTCGGGCGCTGCCGGAGCCGGGATCCGGAGCGCCAGCCACAGCGCCACGGCCGACGCCGCGGCCCCGACGAGGAACGGGCTCTCGATCGAATACAACTCGAACAGATGACCCGCCGCCAGCGGCGCCAGCACCCGACCCGTGCCTCCGGCGACCTGGCTGCCGCCGAACACGGACCCCTGCGAGTGTTCGTCCGTGGCGCGCGAGATCAGCGCGTGGAGCGCCGGGAAGATCAGCCCTGTCGCGGACGCCCACACGGGTACGAGGAACCAGAGCTGCCAGCGATCCGAGAGGAACGGAATCGCCCCCACGCCGAGGGCGAGCAGCAGACAGCCCGCGCGCATCGTGTTCGGCTCGCCGAACTTCTTGACGATCCGGCCGACGAGGCCTCCGCGAACGATGACCGTGCACCCTCCCGCGAGCGTGAACACGAGGCCCATGTCGGCCGCCGTCATCGCGAACACGCGCTCGGTGTACAGCGCCAGGACCGATGTCATCGAGGTGAAGCAGGCGAGCGTCAGGAAGTACACGAGCAGGAGCACGCGCAGCGGGAAGCGGCCCAGCGAGCGCACCCACAGCTTGAACGTCGCGGCTTCCCCTCTGGACGCGTCGGCCTTGCCGGAGCGGAAGTGCCGCGATTCCGGCAGCAGGACCACGGCCGCCAGCAGGTTGACCAGGCACAGGCCGGCGGCGACGTAGCCCGGCACCCCCAGCCCGAAGCCGCTGAAGGCCCCGCCGATGGCCGGGCCCAGCATGATTCCGAGACCGGATGCCGCACCGATCAGCCCGAGCCCCCGGGCCCGTTCCTCCCCTTCGGTGGAGTCCGCGACGTAGGCCTGGGCGATGCCGACCGTCCCCCCGGCGGCACCCGCCGTCGCACGCGAGATCAGGAGCTCCCACAGGTTGTCGGCGAGCGCGAACATCAGGTAGGAGAGCACCGAGGCGAGGAGCCCGATCAGGAGGAGACGCCGCCGCCCCAGGCGGTCGGAGAACCGTCCCCAGATGGGGGCGGCGAGGAGTTGCGTGACGGAATAGGAGGCGATGATGAGGGTGACCCAGCGCGGCGAGGCGCCCAGTTCCTCGGCGTAGAAGGGGAGCAGCGGGAGGACGATGCCGAAGCCCATCATGTCCACCATCACCGTCCCGAACAGGACGCCGAGCCCGGAGCGTCTCAGCATGCGGTTGCGGTGGTCATCCCATGCTTCAAGCCGAACTCCTCCCTGCTCGGACCATGCCCGGGCCGGGTCGGCCGGGGGCGCGAAGCGCGGCGCGGCTCGGCCGCGTGGACGCTGTGCTCACGACACCCCGGACGATCCCCGCGTTGCGCTTCCGGCGGCGGAGGCCGTGGCGCAAAAACTCACTGTCCGTCGGGTGGGAGCGGGGATAGTTTGCCCCCCACCGGACGCCGGGGACAGTCCCGGGTCCCGGAACGCCCGCGGGACGGCCTCTCGCAATCTTCAGACTTCATCTTCGGAACGGTTTTCAAGAGGAAGGGATTCATGGCTGACACGCTGATTCGATATGCGGCCGAGGACGGCGTCGCGGTCTTCACGATCGACGACCCCCCCGCGAACACATACACGTACGAGATGATGCGCGACCTGGACGACGCGATCCTGCGCGCGCGCTTCGACGAGAACGTCCACGTCATCGTCATCCGGGGCGAGGGAGACAGGTTCTTCTCCGCCGGGGCGAACATCAAGATGCTCCAGACCTCGGACCCCTACTTCAAGTACTTCTTCTGCCTGCACGCGAACGAAACGCTGACCCGCCTCGAGCACACGCCCAAGCTCGTGATCGGCGCCCTGAACGGGCACACCGTGGGGGGCGGACTCGAGATCGCGCTCGCCTGCGACATCCGGATCGCCCGCCGGGACGCGGGGAAGATCGGGCTGCCGGAGGTGAACCTCGGCGTCCTCCCGGGGACGGGCGGGACGCAGCGGCTCGGCCGGCTGCTCGGGAAGCCGAAGGCCATCGAGTTGATGGCGGAGGGCCGCACGTTCGGGTTCGAGGAGGCGCTGGAACTGGGGCTCGTGAACAAGGTGTTCGAGGGAGATGACGAGGAATTCCACGCGCAGGTGATGGAGTACGCGCGGCAGTTCACGCCGCCCCACAAGGCGTCGCGCGCGGTGGGCCGCATCAAGCGGTCGGTGTGCAGCGGCGTCGAGGTGCCCTTCTCCGAGGGCCTCGCGATCGAGCGCGAGCTGCAGCAACTCCTCTTCCAGGGAGACGACGCGCGCGAGGGTCTCGCGGCCTACGTCGAGCGGCGCGCGCCCGAGTTCGCGGGGCGCTAGGACGCGGCGGATCGGGCCGGGACGGCGGGAGCGGGGCGAAGCGCGGTGAGCGGCGCGGACCGGACTCCGGTCATCATCGACGCCGTCCGCACGCCAGTGGGGCGCGCGGGCGGCGCGCTCTCGTCGATGCGGGCCGACGACCTCCTGGCGCACGCGATCCGCGCCCTTGTCGAGCGGACCGGCGTCCCGGCCGGCCGCGTCGAGGACGTGATCGCCGGGTGCACGAACCAGGCCGGCGAGGACAACCGCAACGTGGCCCGGATGGCCGGGCTGCTGGCCGGACTCCCGGTCGGGGTCGCGGGCCAGACCGTGAACCGGCTCTGCGGATCCGGGCTGCAGGCGGTCGTCACCGCCGCGCACGCGATCCGGGCTGGCGAGGGTGACGTGTTCATCGCGGGCGGCGTCGAGAGCATGTCCCGCGCACCGTGGGTCATGCTGAAGACGGACCGGGCCTTCTCGCGCGTGCCGCCGAAGCTCGCGGACACCACCGTCGGCTGGCGCTTCGCCAACCCCGCCATGCCCGAGCCGTGGACGATCCCGCTCGCCGAGACCGCGGAGGTCGTGGCGGAGGACCACGGCGTCGGGCGCGGGGAGCAGGACGCCTTCGCGGTGGAGAGCCAGCGCCGCGCCGCCGCCGCGATCGAGGCGGACCGGTTCGCGGACGAGATCGTGCCGGTCGAGGTTCCGCAGCGGAAGGGCGAGCCGCTGCGCGTGGGGGGCGACGAGCATCCCCGCCCCGGCACGACCCTCGAGCAGCTCGCCCGCCTGCGCGCCGCCTTCCGGGCGGACGGCACCGTGACGGCCGGAAACGCGTCCGGCATCAACGACGGGGCGGCCGCCGTCCTCGTCGCGAGCCGGGCCGCCGCGGACGAACTCGGCCTTCGGCCCCTGGCCCGCGTGGGGGCTTCGGCGGTCGCCGGCGTGGAGCCGCAGCGGATGGGTATCGGACCCGTGCCCGCCACCCGCAAGGCCCTGCAACGAGAAGGACTTACAGTCGATGACCTCGACCTGATTGAACTCAATGAGGCGTTTGCCGCGCAGGCCCTGCCCTGCATCGCCGAACTGGGCCTCGATCCGGCGCGGGTGAACGTGAACGGGGGCGCGATCGCCCTCGGCCATCCCCTCGGCTGTACCGGCGCCAAGATCCTCACGACGCTCGTCCACGAGATGCGGCGGCGCGACGCATGCCACGGGCTCGTCACGATGTGCATCGGGGTCGGCCAGGGGATCGCGCTGCTCGTGCATCGCGACGCGGAACCGGCATGAGGCGGGGAGGTTCGGCATGAGCGAGGCACACGTCCTGATCGATATCGAGGACGGCGTGGGGACCCTCACGCTGAACCGGCCGGACAAGCTCAACGCCTTCATCGGTGAGATGCGGGGCGAGATCGCCGGCGGGATCGAGACGCTCGGCGCGGACGACGGGGTGCGGGCGGTCATCATCACCGGAGCCGGGCGGGCGTTCTGCGCCGGCGCCGACGTCAAGTACCTCACCCGCCTCATCGAAACGCGGGCGATCGACGAGGCCGTCGCCCTGGTCGAGGCGGGACGCCGGGTCGCGTCGGCCATCCGGGGGATGCCCAAGCCCGTCATCGCCGCGGTGAACGGGCCCGCGGCGGGGGGCGGCGCGAACCTCGCCCTCGCCTGCGACCTCCGGCTCGCCTCCGAGACGGCGTCGATCGGCCAGACCTTCAACCGTATCGGCCTCCACCCGGACTGGGGCGGGACCTACGCCGTGCCCCGCCTCGTGGGTCCGGCGCGCGCCGCGGAACTCTTCTTCTTCGCGG
Source organism: Gemmatimonadales bacterium (assembly GCA_009840115.1). Classification (GTDB taxonomy): domain Bacteria; phylum Gemmatimonadota; class Gemmatimonadetes; order Palauibacterales; family Palauibacteraceae; genus Palauibacter; species Palauibacter irciniicola. Next base: position 55,026 of record VXOJ01000067.1, read on the forward strand.
AGATGGTGCCGGCCGCCGAGTGCGAGCGGATCGGCCTCGTGAACCGCGTGGTCCCCGCGGATGAACTCATGCCGCTGGCCCACGAGTGGGCGCGCACGCTGGCGCGGAAACCGCCGCTGCCCCTGCGGCTCGCGAAGGAGGCGGTACAGCGGTCCCTGTCGTCCAGCTTCGACGAGATGATGGACTACGAGACGGCGGCGCAGAAGGCCTGCTTCGAGTCCGCGGACGCGCTCGAGGGCGTGCGGGCCTTCGTGGAGAAGCGCCCGCCCCGGTTCGGGAGCGGCGGCGAGGACGACAAACCGGCAGCGAGGGAGGGGGGTGCGCGTGTCTGAGACCGTCACGGTTCGGCCGGCCCGGATCGACGACATCGACGAACTCGTCGCGATGTGGACCCGGTACATGCGGATTCATGCCCTCAATCCCGCCTACCGGCGGCTCCGCACGGATGCGATACAGACGCGCGCGGGCATGTTCCGCCGCCATATCGAAGAGGCCACGAGCGTCGTCTTCGTCCTGGAGGCGGAAGACGGCGGCCTCGACGGCATGCTCGTCTGCTTCGTGGAGGAGAACGAACCCCTGTTCGACCCGCCGCGCTACGTGCGCATCCAGACCCCGTTCGTGAGGCGGGAGGAACGGCGCAAGGGCAACCTGCGGCGCCTCCTGCGCGCCGCGTTCGAGTGGGCGGCGGACTGGGACATCCACGAGGTGCGCCTCTTCACCGGAGCGGACAACCTGATCGCGAACGCGCTCGCCGACGACCTCGGCTTCGAGGCCGTCGAGGTCGTGCGCCGGTACGCCCTCCGCCCCGAGCCGGAGATGAACCCGGAGGACTGGCTCGAATGACGGCGCGTCCGGCGCTGGCCGTGCTCGGGGCCGGCACGATGGGACACGGGATCGCGCAGGTCGCGGCGATGTCGGGCTACGACACCCGGCTCTTCGATGTCATGCCCGAAGCGCTGGAAACGGCGCGGGAACGGATCGAGGCGAATCTCCGCAAGGGGATCCAGCGCGGGAAGGTTACGGCCGAAGCGCGCGATCGGGCGCTCGGCGGGTTGTCCTACAGCCGATACCTGGGGGAAGCCGCCGACGGGGTCGGGATCGCGATCGAAGCCGTGCCCGAGAAGCTCGATCTCAAGCAGAAGGTCCTCGCCCGGTGCGGGGAGGCGGCCGCCGACGGCGCGCTGCTCGCCACGAACACCTCGTCTCTTTCCATCACCGCCCTCGCGGAGGGACTTCCTTCGCCCGACCGCGTGATCGGGATGCACTTCTTCAACCCCGTCCACATCATGGCGCTCGTCGAGATCGTGCGCGGGGCGGGGACGTCCGACGAAACCGTGGCGAGGGCGCGCGAGGTCGCCGAACGCCTGGGGAAGACGCCGATCGTCATCGCGGACTCGCCCGGGTTCGCCTCCTCGCGGCTCGGGCTTGCGCTCGGGCTGGAGGCGATCCGCATGGTGGAGGACGGCGTCGCGAGCGCGGAGGACATCGACACCGCGATGATGCTCGGCTACCGGCACCCCATGGGACCGCTGAAACTGGGAGACCTCGTCGGACTCGACGTCCGGCTCGACATCGCCCGCTACCTGCACGAGGCGCTGGGATCGCCGGTGTTCGAACCCCCCGCCCTGCTCGAGCGGATGGTGGCGGCGGGCCGCCTCGGCCGGAAGAGCGGACGCGGCTTCTACCGCTGGGACTGACGCCTGGAACCAGGAGACACTTGTGAGCAACGTACAGACCGCCCCGGAGACGTCCTCGACGCACGCCGCCGGCCCCGCGCCCGCGGCGGAATCCCGTACGCGGACGCTGACCGCCGCTCAGAGCGACTACCTCTATCCCTGGGTCCGCCCCTACTACGGCGAGCCTCTCGCGCTCTCCCGGGGCGAGGGCGTCTGGCTCACCGACGTGGACGGCGATGAGTACCTGGACCTTTTCGCGGGCATCCTCACGACATCGGTCGGCCACTGTAACCCGGCGGTCGTCGAGGCGGCGCGCGCGCAGATGGAGCGGCTGGGGCACACCTCGGCCCTCTACGTGACGGAAAACCAGATCGAGGCCGCGCGCTCGCTGGCGGAGATCGCGCCGGGCGCCCTCCGGACGACCTGCTTCACGAACAGCGGGACGGAGGCGGTGGAATCCGCGGTCGCGACGGCGCGCCTGTACACGGGGCGGCACGAGATCGTCGCGCTGCGGCTCTCCTATTCGGGGCGGAGCACGCTCACGAGCCACATGACCGCGCAGGGCGCCTGGCGGCTGCCCGGCGGGGGCGTCGACGGGATCGTCCACGCCCGGTCCCCGTACCTCTACCGCTCTCCGGTCGGCGCCGGCCCCGAGGCGACGGACTTTTTCATCGACGACCTCGTGGAAGTCATCGAGACGACGACGGGCGGGAAGCCGGCCGCCTTCTTCGCCGAGACGATCCAGGGCGTGGCCGGTGTCATCGTGCCGCCGCCGGACTATTTCCGGCGGGCGGCGGAGGTGATCCGGAGCTACGGCGGGCTGTTCATCATCGACGAGGTGCAGGCCGGGTTCGGCCGGACCGGGGACCGCTGGTTCGGGATCGAACACTGGGGCGTCGAGCCGGACATCATGGTGATGGCCAAGGGGATCGCGAACGGATTCCCCGTCGGGGCGACCGTCACCCGGCCCGAGATCGCCGAGGCGTGGCAGGGGCCGTCGATCTCCACCTACGGGGGCAACTCGGTCTCCATGGCGGCGATGGGCGCCACCCTGGGCGTGATGAAGCGCGAGAACGTGCCGGCCCGAGCCGCCGAGCGGGGCGCCCAGCTTCGCGCCGGACTCGAGGCGTTGAAGGGCGCGCACGGCTGGATCGGCGAGGTGCGCGGCATGGGGCTGATGCAGGGCATCGAGATGGTCGAGGATCGCGCCGGGAAGGTGCCGGACGGGGACCGGGCCGGCGCGCTGCTCGAGGCGGCCCGCGAGGAGCGTTTGCTCATCGGGCGCGGCGGGCTGAACGGACACGTGATCCGGATCGGGCCGTCGCTCCTCATTTCGGAGGACGAGCTGGCGGAGGGCATCCGCCGCCTCACGGCCGCCTGTCGGCGGATCGACGGCTGACCCGACCGATCGCGCGCGAGGGCGTCCGGGCGTGAGCCGCCTCGCCGGGCGCGTGGCGATTGTGACGGGCGCCGGCCGCGGCATCGGCCGGGCCCACGCGCTCGCCCTGGCGGCCGGCGGGGCGAGCGTCGTCGTCAACGACCTCGGCACGGCCGTTGACGGCGACGGCGCCGATGGCGGGCCGGCCGAATCCGTCTGCGCCGAGATCCGGGCCGGCGGCGGCCGGGCCGTGGCCAGCCGTCACGACGTCTCCGACTGGACCGCCGCCCGCCACCTCATCGCCCTCGCGGTCGAATCGTTCGGCGGACTCGACATCCTCGTAAACAACGCGGGCATCCTCCGGGACCGGGCCCTGTTCAACATGTCCGAGGACGAGTGGGACGCGGTCGTCGCCGTCCACCTCAAGGGCCACGCCGCCCCGAGCCGCCACGCGCTCGCCTGGTGGCGCGCCGAGGCCAAGGCCGGCCGCCCCCGCGCCGCCTCCGTCATCCACACGACCTCTACCTCCGGGCTGTGCGGCAACTTCGGACAGGCGAACTACGGGGCCGCGAAGATGGGCATCATCGGTCTCTCGAAGGTGCTCTCCATCGAGGGAGCGCCGTACGGCGTCCGCTCGAACGTGATCTCGCCCTCGGCGCGGACCCGCATGGTGGCCGGGATGACCGGCGTCGACCAGCTGGGCGAGCCGGACGAGACCGGATACGACCCGTTCGGGCCCGAGCACGTCGCCGCTCTCGCGGCATGGCTGGCCGAGGCCGACTGCCCGGCTTGCGACCAGATCTTCCATGTCTCCGGGCGGCGGGTCCGCGTGCTGGAGGTGCCCCGGATCGCCTTCGAGGCCCGCTCCGACCGCGACCTGGCGCCCTCCGCGCTCGACGAGGCTCTGAAAGACAGGCTCGTCACGCCACTCGACGCCTTCGACCTCATTCTCGGCCCCGAATCCCGCCGGACTCCTTGACGATTCCGCGCGGACGGTAAAGTATCCGGCCCGGGCGCGAGACGAATGTGCGCGTCGCCGACCGGAACAGCCTCACCCACCCTTTACGGAAAGGTCTTGACCATGTCGTGTGAAGCTCGCCTTGGAGCACTCGTCGCGGAACACCTCGATCTGGGCCGTGAGCCCCAGTGGGATGGCGGACTCGCGGATTCGGGCGTTTCCTCGCTCGACGCCGTCGCCTTCAAGAAGGTCGTCGAGCAGGAGTTCGGCGTCACGGTCCCCCCGGAGTGCTTTGACACGCTGCGCAAGCTGGCTGCGTACATCGATTCCCAGGCCGCCTGACCCCACCCCACCGGCCTTGACTGCGTCCCCCCGGGCCGACCGGTCCGGGGGGACCGCATGACATGACTTCCCGCCCCGTTTGGGAAGTACCGGAGCCGCATTCGGTGGACGATGTCCGGCACGACGACGGCAGCGTCACGAAAGTGCGGCGACATGGGAACACCGGCGGCCGCCGTCTGCTCGTGGGCCACGGCAACGGTCTCGCGGTCGACCTGTACTATCCGTTCTGGTCGCGGTTCCTGGACGACTTCGATGTGTTCGTCTACGACCTGAGAAACCACGGGTGGAACGCCGTCGGCCCGCGCGACGAGCACAATGTCCCCAACATGATCCGGGACCAGGAAGAGGTCGTCGAGGCGATCGCCGCCCGGTACGGCGCGACGCCGACGATCGGCGTGTTCCACTCCCTTTCGGCGCTGACGGCGCTCCTCTCGGATTCGCTCGGCACCGGTCGAACCGGCGAACTCGCCGCCTGGATCCTCTTCGACCCACCCCTCTTCAAGCCGAGGCTGGGCGAGGCCGAGTTCGACAAGTCCGCCGACCGGTCGGCGGAACTCGCGCGGCGCCGGACGGATCGGTTCCGAAGAGAATCGGAGTTCTCCGAACTCCTCCACCACCTCGTGCTCTCGCGCGCCGTCCCGGGGGCCGCGGACCTGATGGCCAGCACCGTCCTTCGCGAATCCGGGGACGGGGAGAGCGTCGAGCTTCGGTGTCCGCGCGAATACGAGGCGCAGATCTTCGCCTACGCGCGCACCTACGCCTTCCTCGTGGACCTGGGGAGCCTTCCGTGTCCGACCAAGGTCATCGGGTCGGACCCGACGATGACGTTCTCGTACATGCCGTCGTTCAACCTCAGTCACATCAACACGGTCGACTACGACTTCATCCCGGAATCCACGCATTTCCTCCAGGTGGAGCAGCCGGAGGAGTGCGTCGACCTGATGCGCGAGTTCCTCGAGGGTCACGGCCTGCTGTAGACCGCTACGGACCCCCGCCCGGCGTGCCGGCGACGGCGACCCGAACGGTGACGATGTCCGTGTCGTAGTACTGCCGATGGCGGACCGAGGACGCGAGGTGCCGCAGGAGGCGCAGCGACACTTCGCTCTCCGCGGCGGTTTCCTCGACCTCGCCGCTGAGCAGCGCGAGGCGATCCTGGAGGTTCTCGTCCTGCGGCGCGACGACGAATTCGAGCGCCACCTCGCCGGCCTCGCGCCGGGCGGCCATGACGAGTCGGCGCCGGGAAGGGTCGTCTCCGGATGTCTCCGGCCGGGTCAGCGTGAGCAGCGCCTCCTCGGCGGCGGCAGCCAGACGGTCCGCGATTTCCTCCCCCAGGCGGGCCTTCGCGGCGAAGGTCCCGAGGAATTCCCGGACCCGCGGAAACGCGGACGGACCGAACTCCATGTCGATGCGCGCCTGACGGGGTTCGGTCAGACGCAGGAAGAAGGTCAGGAGGATCGCGGTGAAACCGCCGGCGTTCATCCCGTTGGCCAGCAGGCCGCCGGCGAAGGCGGACACCTGCTCGGGGAGGATGAGCCCGTACTGGCAGCTGACGCCGGTCAGGAAGGCGAGGCCGACGACGATGCCGTTCCGGATGTCGAGTCCGCCCCGCAGGACGATCTTGAGGCCGATCGCGAACAGCATCGCGAGGAGGACGGCCAGGTACGCCGCGAATACCGGATCCGGGATCGCGAGCACGACCGCGAAGGCCTTGGGAAGGAAGGCGAAGGCGATGAAGGCGGCGCCGGCCGCGAGTCCCACACCCCGCGCCGCCACGCCGGTGAGTTGCGTGAGCGGTACGCTGGTCGTGGTCGCGCTCCCCGGCACCGTGCCGGCGCAGCCCGCCAGCAGGTTGGCCACGCCGTCCACGGCCACCGCGCCCTGCACGGCCCGGAAATCGGTCGCCCGACTTGCGCGCCGCCACGACACCCGCTGGACCGCGACGGCGCTGCTCATCGTCCGGATGGCCGCGATCACGGCCACGAGCAGGAACGAGGGCAGGAGCGTCCAGAAAGCCGCCCCGAACTGGAGGTCGAAGCCCGGCGGGCGCGGGTGCGGAAGCGCGACCCACGTCGCGTCCGCGATCCGTCCCACATCGTAGAGGCCGTACGAGGCGGCGACCGCGGTCCCGACGATCACGCCGATCACGGGGGCCCACAGGCGGAGCGCCCCGGTGCCGCGCAGCGCGAGGCATCCGATCAGGATCAGGGTGACGAAGAAGCTGAGGGGGGCGCCCGGGGGAGCGGCGCCGTCCGGCCCGGTGGCGAGGAGCCCCGACACGAAGGGCAGCACCGTCACGGGAATCAGCATGATCACCGTGCCCGAGACCGATGGGGTCAGGATCCGCTGGAGGAGGGACAGCCGCCAGGAGAGCACGAGCGGGATGAACGCGGCGACGACGACGAGGGTGGCGAGAAGGGCGGGACCACCCTCGGTGAGCGCCAGGATGCACGCCGGGATGAAGGCGCCGGAGGTGCCCATCAGGAGGACGTGTCCGGTGCCGAAGCGCCCCGCCCGGACCGACTGCAGCATCGTCGCCAGGCCGCAGGCCGTGACGGACGCCAGCACCGCCCACGAAAGATATTCCTCGCTGACGCCCGCGGCCCGCATCACGACGAGCGGGATCAGCACGATCGCCGCGATGTTCAGCACCGCGAGCTGGAGCCCGACGCCGAGCGCCAGCGGCGTCGAGGGCTTCTCGTCGGGCTGGTAGCGGACGCCGGCCCGGCCGTCCGCCGCGGGGGCGTTCAAGCCCTCGTCTCGATCCAGTGGCGTCGGCGCTGGAACGGATAGCCGGGCAGCGCGATCCGGCGCCTCGTCTCACCCGCGAACAGCCCCGCGAAGGAGATGGGAAGCCCGGCCTCGTACGCCCTCGCTACGGCGACCGCGAACGGTTGCCCCGCACGGGCCTCCGCGGGCGGCCAGTCGGGAAGCGCCGTCGGACCCGCAGGCGACGCCATCCCAATGTCCACCACGAGGTCCACGCCGAGATCCGCCAGCGCCCGGGAGGTACGGCCCGGATCCTCCTGCGCCCGCGCCTGCTCGCGCCAGTAGGCGCCGTCCGGCGCCTCGGCGGGGTCCATCCTGCGGCCCGTCACCTGGCTGGCGATCGCCACGGAAGGCGGCGAAAGCTCCATCCCGCGCGCCGCGTCTTCCAGGTCGTCGAGCGGATCGTGTGCGGATTCGCCCGCGTCGCCGTCGGGCACGGCGGCCGCCAGCCGCTGTTTCGGCCGGGCCATGGCGGCCCCTCTCGCCGCGGCGAGCCGCAGCCCATCCTCCAGGCTGAAGACGCCGGCCGCCCAGCCCGCCGCCAGCTCGCCGACGCCGTGGCCCGCCACCGCACCGGGGCGGACGCCCACGCTCGCCCAGAGGGCCGTGAGCGCGCAGCCCATGGCGTACGCGGCCGGCTGTGCCCACTCGGGGTCCCGCAGGGTTCCCTGCGCCCCGTCGCGACCGAACATCACGTCGAGGAGCGATGCCCCGTCCCGTGCTTCCCTCAGCACCGCGTCACAGCGATCGAGGATGGCGCGGACGGCCGGCTCCCCGTCGTACAGCGCCTCGCCCGATCCGTCCCGCGCGCCCTCTTCTCCGGCGAAGACGAAGGCCACCTTCGGAGCGGTGACCGGCCCGGCGTGGCGGCGCCAGTCGTCATCGACGGCCCGCTCGGCGAGCACGCCAAGTTCATCGCGAAGGGACTTCATGTCGCGGAAGGGGAGGCCGGCGCGGTGGGCGAGCTGAGTCCGGCCGATCCCCGCCGTCCACGCCATGTCCGCGAGCACCGAGCCTCCGGCGTCACCCTCCTCCGGCGTCTCGTCGGCGTGCCCCTCCAGCCACTCGAGGTACAGCCGCGCCATCTCCCGCAACGCCCGCGGCGACTTGGCCGAGAGAGGCAGGAGGCGGGTCTCCCGGGGAGCGGCGACAACCGCGTCGGGCGCCGACGCCCCCGCCAACTCCGGCACGGCGACCGGAACCGTGACCGCCGGGCCCGCCGGCATCCGGGCGCCGTTCACGATCGAAGCGCGGTCCGGCCCGCCGTTCCCCTCGACGACGACGTGCGCGTTCGTCCCCGAAATCCCGAACGAACTCACCCCCGCCCGGCGCGGCCGGTCGCCGTTCGCCGGCCACGCCACGGCCTCGTCCGTGACCCGCACCGGGAGGTCCTCCCAGGCCAGGTGGGGGTTCGGGTTGTGGAAGTGAAGCTGCTTCGGGATCCGGCCTTCGTTCATGGCGAGGACCGCCTTGATGAGGCTCGCGATCCCGGCCGCGCACTCGAGATGGCCGATGTTCGTCTTCACGGAACCGATCAGGAGCGGCCGCTCCTCGTCGCGTTCCCGGCCGTAGACGGCCGCGGCCGCCTGCACCTCGATCGGGTCGCCCAGATCGGATCCCACCCCGTTCGCCTCGAGGTAGTCCACCGACGCCGGCGGAACGCCCGCCTGCGCGAGCGCCTTCTCGATCACGCGTTCCTGGGCCGGCCCGTTCGGCACCGTGAGCCCCGCGCTGGTCCCGTTCTGGTTGACCGCGGATCCGCGGATCACGCCCCAGATCCGGTCGCCGTCAGCCGTCGCATCGGCGAGCCGCTTGAGGACGACGACCCCGCACCCCTCGCCGCGCACGAATCCGTCCGCCGCCGCATCGAAGGTGTGGCAGCGTCCGCTCGCCGAGAGCAGCCCGACCTCCGTCATGAAAGTGGCCGTCTCGGGCCACAGGATCGCGTTGACGCCGCCGACGAGGGCCAGTCCCACCTCTCCCTGCCGGACGGCGGCGGCGGCCTGGTGGACGGCCACGAGCGAGGAAGCGCACGCCATGTCGAGCGGCACCGCGGGACCGGTGAGACCGAGCGCGAACGAGATCCGGCCCGCGGTCACGCTCATCGTCGTCCCCAGGTATCCGTGCCCGTGGCCCATGGCCGCGGCGAGATCCCGGTAGTCTCCCGTGGTGACTCCGGCGTAGACCCCGGTGTTCGTGCCCTTCAACCGCGCCGAATCCAGGCCCGCATCCTCCAGCGCGTGCCACGTCGTCTCGAGCAGGAGACGCTGGCGGGGGTCCATCATCCGCGCCTCGATCGGAGTGATCCCGAAGAAGCGCGCGTCGAACTTGTCGATGTCCTCGAGGAAGGCGCCGCGGCGCGAGTCCTGATCCTCCGAGGCGGGATCTCCGGCCACGCCGTTCCACGGGCCCGCGTCCCGGCGCCCGTCCGTGACCGCATCCGTCCCGGCGTCGAGTTGGCGCCAGAAGGCGGCGAGGTCCGGCGCGCCGGGGAAACGGCACGCCATGCCCACGATCGCGACGCCATCGTCCACCGCGCCGTCGCCCACGGCGCCGTCGTCCGGGTCCAGTGTCGACGGGCGGACGCCGGCCTCCTGCGCGGGCTCGGAGGCCGGGGCCGGAGCCGCCCCCCCTTCCCCGAGTTCCTCCGCGAGGTGCGCGGCGAGTTCGGCGATGTTCGGATAGTCGAACACCAGCGTGTTCGGCGCCGTGTACGTCCCGGCAAACGCCCGGTTCAGCCGGTTGCGCAACTCCACGGCCATCAGCGAGTCCATCCCGAGGTCGAAGAAGCCCACGGTGGGGGCCGGGGCCGACGACAGCCGCAGGACGGCCTGCACTTCTCCCTGCACGAAGGACACCAGGAGGTCCTCGCGCTCCGCCGCCAGCGATCCCCGAAGCCGGGTGAGGACGTCCTCGGAGGAAGCGTCGTCGCCCGCCCTCGCATCGGACACCGCGGAGAGCAGATCCTCAAGCATGGGCGGGGGATCGTCGACCGCCTCCTCGAACACGTCCCAGTCCATCGACATGACGACGGACGTGGTGGCGTCCTGCCGCACGAGCCGGTCGAACGCCCGCATGCCCTGCTGCGGCGTGAACCAGCGGCCGCCGAGCGCCGACCGCTGCCGGTCGATCCGGTCGCGCTGTTCCGCCGCCTCGCCGATGTCGGACCAGGCGCCCCAGGCGATCGCCTGCCCCGGGAGGCCCAGCGCGCGGCGATGGCCGGCGAGCTGGTCCAGGAAGGCGTTGGCCGAGGCGTGGTTCGTCTGGCCCGGATTGCCCATGACGCCGACCCGGCTCGAGAAGAGCGTGAAGAAGTCCAGATCCCGGTCCATCGTCGCGCGGTGCAGGTGCCAGGCGCCGAGGATCTTGGGCCACAGCACCCTCTCGAACCGCTCCCAGCTCTGGTTGGGGAGCGCGCCGTCCGACAGCACGCCCACGCTGTGGATCACGCCTCCGAGCGGCGGCAGATCGCGGTCGATGCGCTCCAGCATGGCGTCGATGGCCCCCTGGTCGGTCATGTCGGCCAGTTCGACCTGGATCGTCGCGCCGCGCTGCCGGAGCGCCCGAATGGCCTCCTCGGCTTCGGGGTCCGGGTCCCGCCGCCCGTTCAGCACGATCGCCCCCGCTCCCCGCTCGGCGAGCCAGTCGGCCACGGCGATCCCGATCCCGCCCAGGCCGCCCGTCACCAGGTAGCTCCGATCCGCGCGCAGCGAGCCCCGCACGAGCGGAGGCGTCGTCACGACGATCTTCCCGAGGTGGCGGGCGGAGCGCATGAACGACAGCGCGGCGCCGGCTTCGGCCAGCGGCCACCGGCTGTGGACGATAGGCTCGAGTTCTCCCGCCGCGACGCGCGCCATCAGGCCACGCAGGATCCGCCCCGCCCACGCGGGGTCCGTCTTCTTGACCACGTCCAGTTCGAGGATCCAGTAGCCCACGTCCGGACGCACGGCCGCCATCTCCTCCTCGGTGAGGATGTCGCGCCGGGCCATCTCGACGAAGCGGCCGCCCTCACGGAGGCAGGCGAGGCTCGCGTCGATGAAGCCCTCGCTCGTGAGGCTGTTCAGGACCACGTCCACGCCCTCGCCGCCCGTCGCGTCGAGGATCTCATCCCCGAAGTCGGTCGTGCGGCTGTCGAACACGTGCTCGACGCCGAGCGAGCGCAGATACGCCTGTTTCGGGGCGCTGGCCGTGGCGAACACCTCCGCGCCGGCCGCCTGCACGAGCTGGATCGCGGCGAGCCCGACGCCGCCCGCGCCGGCGTGTACGAGGACCCGCTCCCCCGCTTCCAGCCCGGACAGTTCGAAGGACAGCGCCGCCGACACGAACGCGCTCGGCACCGTCGCGAGGCCGCTGACGGAGAAGCCTTCCGGCGCGGGAGCGACGAGTTCCGCGTGCGTGATCATCTGCGGCGCGAAGGCGCCGAACCCCAGCCCGACGATGTGATCGCCGACCGAGACGGAGGACACGTCCGACCCCACCTCGAGGATGTGGCCGCTCATCTCCCGCCCCAGCAGGCCCTCCTCGATGAAGCCGAGCGACCGGAACACGTCCCAGAAGTTGAGACCGGAGGCCTCGACCGCCACGCGAACTTCATGCGGTTCCAGCGGCCGCGCCGGGAGGGTCTGCACGTGCGGCCGGTCGAACACGCCCCCCGTGTCCGGCGCCAGCACCCATTCCGTTTCCTCCGGGAACTCGAGGCGCTCGGCACCGGAGCCCATGCGCACGAGGCGCGCCACGCGGCGGCTTCCGCGGCGGTACGCGATGTGGTTCTCGGGGTCGGGGTAGAGGAGTTCGTTCGCGAGATCCGGTTCCGGCGCCATCGCGCCGGGGTCGAGATCGAGCATCCGCGTCTGCAGGTGCGTCGCTTCCCGGACCACACCCTTGCCGAACCCCCACACGGCGGCGCCGGCGAGTGCCCCGCCCCGCTCGCGCTCGAGGATCTGGGCGCCGCGGGTGATGAACCACACGCCCTTCTCGGGGGTCAGATCCGAATCGCCCACGCCCTGTACGAGCGCGAGCGCGCTCGCCACCGCGCCCTCGATGTCGGCGGCCATTTCATCGGTCGTGGCGCGTTCCCCGTGGCCGTCCAGCGCCGCGAGGTGCACGGCGCCGTGGAACGGGACCCCCTCGGGCAGGCTCTCGATCAGCGACCGCCACGCCTCGCGGTCGCCGGGGTCCTTCCCGTTCGCGAGGACGACGGCCTGGTTCCGCGATCTCAGCTCGGCGGCCAGTCTCTCCGCCACGCCGCCCTCGTCTGCCGCGAGAACCCAGGCGCCCGCGGGCTCCGTCACCTTCGCCGGGCCCTGCGCCACGATCACGCCCTTGTCGAGCTTCATGTCGGGATCGGACTCGTCCACGCCGAGAACTTCCACCGCCTCGAACCCCGCGTCGCCGAGGGCCTGCCGCCATATTCCGGGGTCCGCCAGCGCGTGGTGCGGACGGTAGTCGTCGGCGAAGCGCCACCAGCCGTCGAGCTGCCCGAACGTGAGATCCATCCAGCCGAGGCCGGTGAGGTTTTCGAGCGCGACCAGCTGCCCGGACGGCGCCATGAGGTCCCGGCAGTGTCCGAGCGTTTCCTCCAGGTATCGCGTCGCGTGGAGCACGTTCGAGGCGATCATGAGGTCGTAGCCGTGGGCGTCGAAGCCCTGGGCGATGGGGTCCTTCTCGATGTCCAGGGGACGGTATTCGATGCCCCCGCCGCCGTCGCCGAAGCGCGCCTCGGCCTCCGCGAAGAAACCGGCGGAGATGTCGGTGTACACGTAGTCGAACTGCCCCTCCGGCAACTCCGGCAGGACCGACGCGGTCGCCGACCCCGTCCCCGCCCCGACCTCGATCACCCGCAGCCGCCGGCCGGCCGGGAGCGCGGCCACCAGCGCCCGCACCGCCTCCGCCAGCATCTCGTTCGCGGCCCGCGCGACGGGCGCCTTCAGGTACAGGTCCGCCGCCGTGGGCTCGCCGCTGCTGAACAGGAGCGTGAGCGGATCCGCCTTGCCCCGAAGCGCATCGGCCAGCGCCTCGCCGGAGCGCCGGAAGAGGCCGACCTCCGTGAGACCGTGGGCATAGCGGCCGGCCATCCCGGTCGCGAACTCGTCGAGATCCCGCGGCAGCTGTTCCGGCAACGGATCGTCCGGCCCCACGAGGATGCGGAAGCCTTCGGCCGTCTCCTCCGCCACGCCGCACCAGGCGAGCATCTCGAACATGCGGCGGAAAAGGCGCCCGTGTTCCGGGAGGACGTCCAGCTCCTCCCGGAGTGGCTCCGGATCCACCGTCTCCCCGGCCGTTCTCCGCCAGCCCAGCTCCTCGAGGGTCGCCAGGGCGCGGGCGTGCGACCAGCGCTCGAGGTCCGCCAGCAGGGCGTTGCGGTCGTCCGGATCGACGCCCGCGTCGGTCAGGTAGCCGGCGAACGACTGCGCGCCCCCCGCGACGGCGGCGGGGCTCGGGAAGAAGTCCGCGGGAGCGATACCCAGCGGGAGTTCGCGCTCGCGCCATGCGACTTCGTACAGCAGGTCGTTGATCCCCTCGACCGCCGAGAGGAGCGCCTGCCGCGTGGCCCGCTTCACCGCGTAGCCGCTCAGGCGGCCGAGCGGCGCGCCGTCCGGATCGTAGATGCGCAGTTCGCCGCTCAGGACCTCCGCGGGCTCGCTTCCCTCGGCTTCCGCTTCGCGCGAGGCGTCGCTCAGGCGCACGTGGCACACCACCCGGTCGGGCAGCGGCCCGGCCAGCCACAGGCGTTCCCAGCCGAACGGGAGATACGTGGCGCCACCCTCCGTGCCCGCCACGTTGCGGGCCACGCCCACGGCCTGGAAGCAGCCATCCAGCACGAGCGGATGCACGTCCAGCCCGTGTCCGGCCAACGCCTCCGGCAGCGACACCTCGGCCACCGCCTCCCCGGGGCCGGACCAGGCCTTCCCCAGCGTGCGGAAGGACGGACCGAGATCGACCCCCGTGCTCGCGCGCTGCCGGTAGTAGTCCGCCACCTCCACTGGCGAGAGATCGGCCCTCAGGCTCTCGAGGTCGATGCGGGCGCTGTCCTCCGGGTCGGGAATGCCGACCGCCAGACGGCCTTCCACGTGGACCGTCCAGACGCCTTCGCTCCCCCGGCTGAAGATCTGGACGCCGCGCGGCTCCGACGGGTCGGGGGCGTCGAGCACGACCTGCAGCGTCCGCCCCGCCGCGTCCGTGTCGTCCTCCTCCTCATCGAAGACGAGCGGGTTGTGCAACTGCATCTCCTCCACAACCACCGACCCTCCCTCCTCGAGGAGAGAGGCGGCGATCGTCATGGCCCCGTACAGCGCGCCGGGCGCCACCACGCGGCCGAACACGCGGTGGTCTTCCATCCAGGCCGGATCCGTCGGGAACACGTCCGTCTCGAAGGCGACCTCGCCGCGGGCGGACTCGTGGCGGGCGCCCAGCAGCGGGTGGCCCGCGATCCCACGACGGCGTTTCGGCGGCGCGAGCCAGTGGCGGACGCGCTGGAACGGATAGCTGGGGAGCGAGATCCGTCTCCGCGTCTCCCCGGCGAAGAGCCCGGCGAAGCGAATCGGGAGGCCCGCCTCGTACGCCGCGGCGACCGCCTCCGCGAAGCCGCCCGCGTCCTCCGCCTCGGGTGCATCGGCCGGCGGCGCGGTGAGGCTGGACAGGACCGCCGGGGCCGGTGCCTGGGGCGACTCCGGCCAGGCGGAGGCCGCCATCGGGGCCAGCAGCGATCGGGGACCGATCTCCAGCACGAGGTCGACGCGGAGGTCCGCCAGCGTCCGCACGCCCTGGGCGAAGGCCACCGGCTCGCGCGCGTGCCGTCGCCAATAGGCCCCGTCCAGTTCCTGTCCGGCATCCACCGCCCGGCCCGTGAGGTTGCTGACCACAGTGAGGGACGGAGCTTCGATCGCGGCCCCGTCGAGCGACGCAGCGAGTTCGTCCAGGATGGGATCGACCAGGGCGCTGTGGAACGCCCGCTTCGTGTTCAGACGTCGGACCCGGACGCCCTCCCCCTCGAATCGCTCCGAGATGGCTTCGATGTCCGCGACCGGCCCGCTCACGACCTGGTGACTGCCGTTGTAGCCCGAAATGCTCAGCCCGACGCCGGACGCCGCCGCGTTCACGGCCTCGACGGCCGACGCCACCTGCTCCGGGGGCGCGAACACCGCCGCCATGCCGCCCTCCTCCATGCGCGACATCAGCGCCCCGCGCGCCGCGGCGAAACGCATCCCATCCTCGAGGGAGAACACGCCCGCCGCCTGAGACGCCGCGAGTTCGCCGATGCTGTGCCCGATGACCACGTCCGGACGGACGCCGAGGCTCCCCCACAGCGCGGTCAGCGCGCACTCCAGCGCGTAGAGCGCGGGCTGCTCCCACGCCGTGTCCCCGAGATCCCCGGTCCCGTCCGGCCGGCCGAACATGACGTCGAGCAGCGAGGCGCCTCTCTCCTCGACGAAGACCGCCTCACAGCGGTCGAGCACGGCCCGCGCCACGGGCTCGCTCTCGTAGAGCGCCGCTCCCATGCCGGCCCACTGGCTCCCCTGCCCCGTGTAGGCGAAGGCCACCCGGGCCGGCGCCCCCGCCGGCGCGCCCCCATCCGTCCCCGCAAGCGCGAGAAGTCGCTCCCGCAGCGACGCCGCGTCGCGGAACACGAGGCCCGCGCGGCGGTCGAAGTGGCTCCGCCCCACGCCCGCCGTCCACGCCATGTCCGAGAGGAGCGGGTCCGAGGCGAGGTCCCCGGAGGAGGACGCCTCGGCGTGCTCATCCAGCCACGACACGTACCGTGCGGCGAGGTCGTTCAGCGCGCCGTCCGACTTGCCCGACAGCGGAAGCAGGCGCGTCGCGCGCGGGCCGACGCCGTCCGGAACCGGCACGTCCGCCACCGTCTCCGACATGGAAACCGCCACCGGCACCCCGGCGCCCGCGACCCAGCCCCCATCGGCCCGGGCTTCGTCCGCGGCCTCGTCCGGGGCGAGGTATTCCTCCATCACGAGATGGGCGTTCGTCCCGGAGATCCCGAACGAGTTGACCCCCGCGCGTCGGGGCCCGTCCGTGCCGCTCGGCCACTCCATCATCGACGAGGTCACCCGCAGCGGGAGACGGTCCCAGTCCAGGCTCGGGTTGGGATCGTGGAAATGGAGGTGCTTCGGAATCACGCCGCGGTGCAGGACCAGCGCCGCCTTGATCACGCCCGCCACCCCGGCGGCCGATTCGAGGTGCCCGATGTTCGTCTTCACCGAGCCCATGAGCAGCGGGTTGTCCGCGTCCCGGCCCTTCCCGTAGACCGCGACCACCGCGTTGGCTTCGATCGGGTCGCCCACCGTGGTGCCCGTCCCGTGAGCCTCCAGGTAGTCCACCTCGAGGGGAGACACGCCCGCATCCGCCAGCGCCGTCTGCATCACCTCTTCCAGCGCCGGCGTGTGCGGCACCGTGAGCCCCGTGCTCGCCCCGCCGTGGTTCACCGCCGAGCCGCGAATCACGGCCCAGATCCGGTCGCCGTCCGCCGCCGCTTCGCTCAGCCGTTTGAGGACGACGACCCCGCAGCCCTCGCCCCGCACGTATCCGTTCGCCGACGCGTCGAAGGTTTTGCACTGCCCATCCGGCGACAGCATCATCGCGTCCGCGCGGAGTTCGTAGATGCGGCCGTTGAGAATCGCCTGCACGCCGCCGGCAATGGCCAGATCCGCCCTGCCCTGCTGCAGGTCCGCCACCGCGTCGTGGACCGAGACCATGGAGGAGGCGCACGCGGCGTCCACCGCCTTCGCCGGCCCCCGGAGCCCCAGCACGAACGAGACCCGGCCGCTCGTGCCGTTCAGGTTCGTGCCGCTGAGCGCGTAGAGACAGCTCGCGGGCTCGGCGGGCTTGCTCGAGTCCACGACGAGCATCCTGTACTCGTCGTTGCTGATCCCCGTGTAGACGCCCGTGAGCGTCTCCCTCAGTCCGTCGGGATCGATCCCGGCGTCCTCGAGCGCCTCCCAGGTCGTCTCCAGCATCATGCGCTGCTGTGGATCCAGCAGTTCCGCCTCGACCGGCGAGATCCTGAAGAAGGCGTCGTCGAACAGGTCGATGTCGTCCACGAAGGCGCCGAAACGGCAGCCGTCGCTCAGGACCGCGTGGTCCCCGAAGATCTGGCCCCAGCGCCCCACGCCGGAACCCGGGACCCCTTCCTGGACGGAGTTCCCGCCCTCTTCGAGCAGGCGCCAGAAGGCGGGAATGCCCGACGCGCCGGGGAAACGGCACGCCATCCCGATGATCGCGACCGGCTCGGCACGCCACCCGTTTCGATCTGCCATGGTGTTGATCCCCTTGCCGGCCGGCTTCCCCGGACCGGACATTTGTTCGGCCGCAGTGTCACCCGAAAGCAGTGTCACCCGAATATGACGTGAAATATCACGCGGTTGTAGTCCGGCCAAACCGGTCCGGCCCCGTCCCGGCCGATTCCGGTCCGGCACGAGGAAACAGGAGGAGACCATGTCGCACGCCCGTTCGACGCTGACCGCCCTGATCGCCCTGGCGGCGATCTCCCTTGCGGTCCCGGCCGGAGCCACCGCCCAGAACCGGGAGATGACGCCGGAGGAGCGCGCCCGTCTCATGGCGGAATACGAGGCCCGGATCGACGCCGAACTCGTCTCGGAGCGCCCGATCGAGATGTTCGACTCGATCTGGATCGAGGAACTCACGTGGATGGAAGTCCGCGACATGATGGCCGACGGCTACAACATCGCGATCATCTCGACGGGCGGGATCGAGCAGAACGGACCGTACGTCGCCACGGGCAAGCACAACTACGTGCTGCAGGGCACGTGCGAGACCATCGCCCGGGAGCTGGGCACGGCGCTCTGCGCGCCGATCGTGAAGCTCGTTCCCGAGGGGGACATCGACGAACCCTCCGGCCACATGCGCTACCCCGGCACGATCTCGCTCCGCCAGGAGACCTTCGAGGCGGTGCTGGATGACGTCGCTTCCAGCCTGAAGGCGCACGGCTTCGAGCACATCGTCTTCATCGGCGACAGCGGCGGCAACGTGCAGGGGATGGCGAACGTCGCGGCGCGCCTCAACGAGCGCTGGGACGACGCCCACGCCCATCACATCCCCGAGTACTACCGCTACGGAGGCGGGGGCTTCCTCGAGTCCGAGCTGGGGATCGTGGAGACGGAGAATGACGGCATCCACGACAGCTTCGGCATCACGAGCCTGATGATGACCGTCGACCCCACCGTGGTCCGCTACGACCAGCGCGTGAAGGCGGGGCTCGCGAAGATCAACGGCGTCCCGATCGCCCCGAAGGAGAAGACGATCGAGATCGGCCTCAAGCTCCAGGCCTACCGCACCGCGCTCACCGTCGAGAAGATCCGAGAGTCCATCGCCAACGTCGGCAGGTAGGCGTGTAACGGACGCGGCCCGCGCGGTTCACGGCCTCGCGGGCGCGTCGAATCTCCCCGCCCCCGGGAGGCGTAACGAACGAGTGGCGAGTCCCCAACCGAGTTCCCCCATCCCGGCGCGAAGCAAGCTCATCGTCGGCGCGCTCGCGTTCGGCGGGCTCACCGCGCTGGGACTCGTGGCGCTCATCCGCTGGCGCCCTCCTTCGGAACTCGACAGCATCCTCGCCCGCCTCACGCCGGGGTTCGCGGCCGCCCTGCTGGCCCTCCTCGCGCTGGATTTCACGCTGGGCGGCCTCCGCTACCGCCTGCTCCTCGACGGCCGCGTCTTCTCCCACGTCTCGCTCTGGCACTGCATGCGGGCGAACTGGGCGAACATGCTGCTGGGCGCGATCACGCCGGCGCAGACGGGCGGCGGCGCCGCGCAGCTCTACGTGCTGTGCCGCCGCGGAGCGCGGCTGTCGGAAGCGATTCTCTGCTCGCTGCTCACGTTCGTCGCCACGCTGCTCTTCTTCGCGCTCGGCGGCCTCGCCGCGCTGGCTTTCCTGCCCGGCGAGGCCCTGTCGCGCGGCGTGCTGATCGCGCTCGTCGTCGCGGTGGCGGTCATTGCGCTGCTGGCCGGGCTGCTGATTTCGGCCGTCGCGGCCCAGCGACGAACCGTTCGGCTGCTCCGACGCTCGCTCAACGCCGTTTCAAGGCGGGGGACGCGGGCCCGGCGCTGGGCGGCGGCGGGCCGACGGCTGCTGAGCCGTGAGATCGAACGGCTGACCTCCGGGGTCCGGGCCGTCGCGTCGCGCGGCAAGGTGACGCTCGTATGGGTGTGCCTCGCGACCGCCGTCCTCTACCTCAACAAGTACTTCATGGGCTACGTGCTCGCGGCGGCGCTCCAGGGGCCGGTCGACCTCTCCTTCATCGGACTCCAGCTCCTGCAGCACATCGTGCTCTACTTCTCCCCGACGCCGGGCGCCTCGGGCGTCGCGGAGGCTTCGACGGGGCTGCTGATGAACCGCGTGCTGCTCGTCGAGGTGACGGTGCTGTGGGTCGTGGGCTGGCGGCTGCTCACGACGTTTTTCGGGACGGTCCTGGGGGCGTTCGTGCTGTTCGCCGAAGCGCGGCGACACGTCGCCGACGTCCGGGCCGACGAGAAGGGAGCGGCCGCGTGAGCGGGGGAGGCGCGTGGACACCCGCGACGAATGCGAGCCCCCCTCCGGCGCGTCGGCCCGCGTCCGCTTCGATGCGACTCTGCCTGGGCGGGGCCGAGTTCTGGGGGCGCCTCGAACGCGACATCCGCGGGGCGCGCGACTACGTCTACATACAGACGCTCTCCTTCGAGGGCGATGCGGCCGGGCTCGGCCTGGCGGAAGCCCTGCTCGCCTGCGAAGCGCCACGGAAGCGCGTCGTCGCCGACGCCGTGACGAAGTACCTGATCAACGACCGGTTCATCGGCCTGCCGCGCGCGCGGCGCGACCCGGTCCTGCAGCGCGAGGTCGCGGCCACCGGCGAGATGTGCGACCGGCTGGAGCGCGGCGGGGTGCCCGTCCGGTTCACGTGGCCCGTGGGACGGCAGTTCCACCGACTCATCGTCCGCAACCACAAGAAGCTGGTCGCGATCGACGACCGGATCGCCTACCTGGGCGGGATCAACTTCAGCGAGCACAACTTCGCCTGGCACGACTTCATGATCCGGATCGAGAGCCCGGGCATCGCGGCGTTCCTGCGCCAGGACTTCGAGCACACGTGGCGGGGACACGACCGGCAGGCCGCCGCGGAGATCGACGGCGACGAGATCGTGGTCGGCGAAGGCCGGGGCAACCCGGGGCTGCGGGATGCCGTCTCCCGCGCCCTCGACCGGGCGACCGACCGGATCGTCGTCCAGTGTCCGTACATCAGCGAGCCGTTCTGGAGCGCCCTCGGCCGGGCGCACCGCCGCGGCGTGCACGTCACGGTGATGATGCCGGAGGATCACAACCGGGCCGTCATGAAATGGGGCACGCTCGACGCCTCGCGGCGCGAAGGCTTCGAGGTCCTCATGCTGCCCGGTCCCATGACGCACGCGAAGGTGATGCGGATCGACGACTCGGTCGTGCTCGGTTCGGCGAATTTCGACTACGTGAGCTTTCGCATGCAGCCGGAGGTCGTCCTCATCACGAGCGCGCCCGATCTCGTCCGCGAGATCGGCGAGCGCATACTCGAACCCGATCTCGCGCGCGGCCGGGAGCCGGCGAAGGAGCGCCGCCAGCGCTGGCGCGAGCGCCTGGGCGGCGTCTCGATGCGCGTGCTGGAGTTGCTGTCCCCCTCCGTACGCGAGCGCCGGCCGAGCCCGATCCCCCTCGCGACCTGGCGCGACGGGACCCCCAGGACCGGGCCCGGAGGAAGATGAGCCGATGAATTCGTGGTTCCGGCGGTACCTGCTCCCCGGCTTCGTCTTCCAGTCGATCATCATCGCGGGCGGGTACGGGACGGGGCGCGAACTCGTGGAGTTCTTCCTCCGCTTCGGTCCGCTGGGCGGACTACTGGGGATGCTCCTCCCGTCCACGATCCTCGTCAGCATCACCGCGATGGCATCGTTCGAGTTCGTGCGCGTCTTCGGGACGTACGACTACCGAACGTTCTTCCAGCGTCTGCTGGGGCGCGGCTGGTTCGTATACGAGATCGGGTATCTTGCGGCCGTCCTCCTCATCCTGGCCGTGATCGGCTCCGCCGCGGGGACGTTCCTGCTCGAGACGTTCGGGCTGCCGTACGCGGCCGGCGTGGTCGGACTCCTCGTCACCGTCGGCTTCCTCGTCTTCAAGGGGACGGACGCGATCGAGCGCTTCCTGTCGGGCTGGTCGTTCGTCCTCTACGGCGTCTACCTGGTGTTCTTCGCCTGGTCCATCGGCGCCTTCGGAGAGGCGATCGGCGCGGCGTTCGCGTCGGGCGAGGCACGGGAGGGATGGGCGCTCTCCGGGTTCCGCTACGGGGTGCTGCAGGTGTCGCTCGTGCCCGCGATGCTGTTCGCGACGCGCCACATCCGGCGGCGACGGGAAGCGCTGTGGGCCGGCGCCCTCACCGGGCCGATCGCGATCATCCCCGGCGTTCTCTTCCTCGTGGCGATGGCGGGACAGTACCCGGGCATCGTGGACCGCCCGGTGCCCGCCAACTACCTCCTCGAACTGCTCGGGTCGCGGGGATTCCAGATCGCCTTCCAGGTCGTCCTCTTCGGCACCCTCATCGAGTCCGGCACCGGCGTGATCCACGCGTTCAACGAGCGGGTGGCAGGCGTGTTCGCGGCGCGCAGGGCCCACATGCCCCCGACGCTGCGTCCGGCCGTGGCGGTTCTTCTCCTGATCCTCGCCTCGCTCCTCTCGCGGTTCGGGATCATCGACCTCATCGCGACCGGCTACGGAGCCCTGAGTTGGGCGTTTCTCTTCATCTTCGTGCTTCCGCTGCTGACCATCGGGATGTACCGGCTGTACCAGGGCGAAGCCGGGAACCGCGGAGGGTCCCCGTAGGGCGGAATCGGGTCGGCGTCCCTATATTGAAGGGTTAGGCAGGAGAAGGTTCGAGGAGCCAGGTCGCACCGCTGGTCGCGGAGGACGAGCGATTCCATGAAGAGACTCGCGATTGCGCTGTCCTGCATTGCGCTTTGGGGGTTGATTTCGACGCTTCCCGGCGGCTCGTCCCTCTCCGCCCCTCTCCCCGCCCAGGCCCGCGGATTCATCCCGGACACGATCCCGCAGACGGTCGTGAACCAGGTCTGCACGAACTGCCACAACGACACCCGGGTGCTGGGGAACCTCTCGCTGGAGCGTTTCGAGGTGGAGATGGCCCACCTCGAGGCGGAGACGGCGGAGAAGATGATCCGCAAGCTGCGCGCCGGGATGATGCCGCCGCCGGGGATCCGGCGTCCCCCGCCCGAAGACCTGCTCGCGCTGGCCGAAACGCTCGAAGCGCGGGTCGATGCCGCGGCGGCCGACCGCCCCGACCCCGGCGTCCGCTCCTTCCAGCGCCTGAACCGGGCGGAGTACGAGCGCTCGATCCGGGCGCTCCTCGGGCTCGACATCGACGCCTCCGCCTACCTGCCGAACGAGACGATCAGCGCGGGCTTCGACAACATCGCGGACGTCCAGAACCTCTCCGCCACGCTGCTCGAGGGATACCTGACCGCCGCGAGCGAGATCAGCCGGCTCGCGCTCGGCGACCCGACCGTGACGCCAAGCGAGACGGAATACGAGGTGTCCCGCTACGCCGAACAGCGGCAGCACGTGCCGGGCACGCCGATCGGCACGCGCGGCGGGATCTCCGTCGTGCACAACTTCACCGCGGACGGGGACTACGTCTTCCGGCTCGCCTTCCAGCACGAGTCGACCGGAAACTTCTTCGGCCAGACGACGCCCTTCGACGAACAGGTCGAACTCTCCGTGGACGGGGAGCGGCGGGCGCTCATCGACATCGACCGCTGGATGCACCGGCAGGATCCCAACGGGGTTCAGGTCGAAACGGGGCCGATTCACGTCACGGCGGGGCCGCACCGCGTGTCCGCCGCCTTCATCAAGCGCTTCGACGGCCCGATCGAAGACCTGGTCTCGCCGCACGAATGGAGTCTGGCGGACAAGAAGATCGGCTATTCACACGGGATTACGGTCGTCGCCCACCTCCGCGACCTCACGATCCGGGGGCCGTTCGGCGTGTCGGGCGTGTCGGAGACGCCGACCCGGGCGCGCGTGCTCACGTGCCGGCCCGAAACGGAGGATGAGGCGGCCGGGCGCCGCTGCGCGGGGGAGATCGTGGAGCGGCTGGCGGCGCAGGCCTACCGCCGGCCGGTGGACGCGGCGGACATCGACCCGCTCCTCGTCCTGTACGACGCCGGGGTGGCGGAGGGCGGCTTCGAGGTCGGCGTCCGGACGGCGCTCCAGGGCATCCTCGCGAGCCCGGACTTCATCTTCCGCTTCGAGGAACCGCCCGCGGGGGCCGGCACCGACGGACCGTACCGCATCGCGCCGCTCGATCTCGCCTCCCGGCTCGCCTTCTTCCTGTGGGGGATGCCGCCGGACGAGCCGCTCATCGACGCGGCCCGGACGGGCGGGCTCGACGACGCGGCCGGCGTGGAGGCCCAGGTCCGCCGCATGCTCGCGCACGCGAACGCCGAGGGGCTGGCGACGCGCTTCGCCGCGCAGTGGCTGCGGCTGCAGGACCTCGACAGCGTCCACCCGGACGCGCTCCGCTTCCCCGACTTCTACGAGCAGCTCGCCCGCGACATGCGCCGCGAGACGGAGTTGCTGTTCGAGCACGTGGTGCGGGAGGACCGCAGCTTCTTCGAGCTGCTGACAGCGGACTACACCTTCGTCAACGAGCGGCTCGCGCGGCACTACGGGATCTCCGGCGTGGCCGGAACCCACTTCCGGAAGGTCGACTATCCCGACGACATCCGCCGCGGCGTGCTGGCGCACGGGAGCATCCTCACCTCGACCTCGCACGCGAACCGGACCTCGCCGGTGCTGCGGGGCAAGTGGATCATGGAGGTCCTGTTCGGAACGCCGCCGCCCCCGCCGCCGCCGGACGTGCCGGATCTCGAGGCGATCGACGAAGCCGAGGAGGGCCGCTTCCTCACCGTGCGCGAGCGGCTGGAAATGCACCGCGCGAGCCCGGCCTGCCGCTCGTGCCACCGCGTCATCGATCCGCTCGGCCTCGCGCTCGAGAACTTCGACGTGACGGGCGCGTACCGGATCAACGACCAGGGGCGCACGGTCGATCCCAGCGGCGATCTGTACGACGGGACGCCGCTCTCCGGGCCGGCGGATCTGCGGACCGCCCTGCTCACGCGGCGCGAGTCGCTGGCGCGGTCCTTTACCGAGAGCCTCATGGCCTACGCGCTCGGGCGCCGCGTCGAGTACTTCGACATGCCGACCGTGCGCCGGATTACGCGCCGCGCGGAGGCGGAGGACTACCGCATGTCCGCCTTCATCCTCGGAGTCGCGGAGAGTCCGGCCTTCCTCATGAGCCGGGGTGGCGCCATCGTCGAACAAGACAACCAGGGGACGTGATCCAGATGGACATCATCACGGGAAAGCACATTCCGCGTCGCACCTTCCTCCGCGGAGTCGGGGCCACGGTGGCGCTTCCGATGCTGGACGCCATGGTTCCGGCGGGACGGCTGTGGGGATCGATCCGGCCGGCGGATCCGACGCGGCTGATCGCGATCGAGATGGTGCACGGCGCCGCGGGCTCGACCGCGTACGGCGCGTCGCGCGGCTACTGGTCGCCGCTGCAGACCGGCCGTGACTTCGACTTGAGCACCGGGGCGCTCGCCTCCCTCGAACCGTTCCGGGACCGGCTCACGATCATCAGCGACACGGATATCGAGGCGGCGGAAGCCCGGATCCCCAAGGAGATCGGCGGCGACCACTTCCGCTCCAGCGCGACCTTCCTGACCCAGTCCCACCCGCGACAGACCGAGGGCTCGGACATCCGCGCCGGGACGTCGATGGATCAGCTCTACGCCCAGCGTTTCGGGCAGGACACGCCGATCCCCTCCATGCAGCTCTGCATCGAGAACGTGGACCAGTCCGGCGGGTGCGCATACGGCTACGCGTGCGTCTACACGGACACGATCAGTTGGAAGTCGCCGACGGAGCCGCTGCCCATGATCCGCGATCCGAGGGTCGCGTTCGACCAGTTGTTCGGCGCCGGGGGGAGCGCGGAGGAACGGGCCGCCCGCCGCCGGGCGAACCGGAGCGTGCTCGACTTCATCGCGGGCCGCATCGGGGAACTCCGCCGGGAGCTGGGACCCGTCGACGTCCGCCGGCTCGACCGCTACCTCGACAACGTGCGGGAGATCGAGCGGCGCATCGAGCGGGTGGAGACGCAGAACCGGAGCGGCGAGGAGCGGGCGCTGCCCGAGGCGCCGGCCGGCGTGCCCGACTCGTTCGTCGAGCACGTGCAGCTGATGTTCGACCTCCAGGCGCTCGCGTTCGAGTCCGACATGACGCGCGTGTTCTCGTTCAAGCTGGGGCGCGACTCGTCGGCCCGGGTCTTCCCGGAGAGCGGCGTCGACAAGCCGTTCCACCCGGCCTCGCACCACGGCGCCGACGAAGAGAACATCGACGACTTCGCGCAGATCAACCGCTTCCACGTGTCGATGGTCCCGTACCTGCTCGAGCGGCTGCGGAACACGATGGACGGCGATACGGACCTGCTCGAGAAGACGATGGTCATCTACGGCTCGCCGATGGGCGACCCCAACGTGCACAACCACAAGCGCTGCCCCCTGTTCGTGGCCGGCGGGGCGAACGGGAAGCTGGACGGGGGGCTCCACGTGCGGGCCGCGCCGGGCACGCCGATGGCGAACGCCCTCCTCTCGCTCATGCACGCGCTCGGGCTGGAGGACGTCGAACGGTTCGGGGACAGCACGGGCGCCCTGTCGCTCGCCGCCCCCGACGCGAGCGCGGCCGGCTCGTGAAGCGGGACGGGCGCCGTCGGATGGCCGCGGCGATGAAGCCGCCGGCCGTCGCGCTGCTGGCGGTACTTCTGAGCGGCGCGCTCTTGCCCGATTCGCCGGTCGCCGACGCGGCGATGACGGGCGACCTCGCCGCCGTGCGGGCGCTCCTCTCCGATGGCGCCGACGTGAACGCGCCGCAGGGCGACGGGATGACCGCGCTCCACTGGGCGGCGCGCGCGGCGAACGCCGACCTGGCCGGGCTGCTGCTCGAGGCGGGCGCGGATGTCGGCGCCGTCACCCGCATCGGGGCCTACACGCCGCTGCACCTCGCGAGCGAAGTCGGCAGCGCGCCGGTCGTGCGCCTCCTGCTCGACGGCGGCGCGGAGCAGACCGCGACCACCGAAGACGTGGGCGGCGCGACCCCGCTGCACCTCGCCGCCGCCGCCGGCAGCGCGGACGCCGTCCGCCTGCTTCTGGAGCGCGGCGGCGACGCCGATGTCCGCGAAGCGCGCTGGGGCCAGACGCCGCTCATGTACGCGGCGGCGCTCGGCCGGGAAACCGCCGCGCGCGCGCTGCTCGACGGCGGCGCGGATCCCGCCCTCGCCACGTGGGTGACCGACATCACGGCCGTAACCGAGTGGTCGCAGGCCGACCGCCGCGCCCGCGCGGCCCGAATGCGCGGCGAGCCCGAACCGCCGGTGCCGCCGCGCCCCGCCCCGTCCGATGCGCCGCGGGCCGCCGGCCCCCGACACCCCCTCGGACCGTCCCGCGACGGAGGAAGAGGAGGACTACGAGCGTCCGATCGAGGAGCCCGAGCCGCTCGGCTACGGCGACCTGATCGGCGGCCACGGCGGCATGACGGCCCTGCTTCACGCCGCCCGCGAAGGACACGCCGGCACCGCGCGCGCGCTCATCGAGAGCGGGGCGGACATCGACCAGGTGAGCGGCGGCGACCGCACGAGCCCCATGCTCATCGCGATGATCAACGGCCACTTCGACCTCGCCATGGAACTGTTCGAGGCCGGTGCCGATCCCCGGCTCGCCTCCGCCGCCGGCGCGACGCCGCTCTTCGCCGCCCTCAACGCCCACTGGGCGCCGAAGTCGCGCTACCCGCAGCAGCACGCCTACGGGCAGCAGCGGCACAGCTATCTCGACGTCATGCGACGCCTGCTCGACGCGGGAGTGGATCCCAACGCCCGTCTCGAGAAGCACCTCTGGTGGGTGTCGTACAACTTCGACCTGCTGCAGATCGACCTGAAGGGTGCGACTCCCTTCTGGCGCGCCGCGTACTCGCTGGACGTGGAGGCGATGACGCTCCTCGTCGAGTACGGCGCCGACCCCCACCTCGCCACGATCAAGGTGCCGCCGCGGCGACTCCCGGCGTGGGACCGCGAGAAGCGCGACCTGTCCGGGGTTCCCCCTGTGCCCGTGGGCGGTCCCGCCGACTACCCGATCCACGCCGCGACCGGCATCGGCTACGGCCAGGGCTTCCCCAGCAACGCCCACCGGTACGTCCCGGACGGCTGGCTGCCGGCCGTCCGCTATCTCGTCGAGGAACTCGGCGCCGACGTGAACCAGCGCGACGACGAGGGCTACACGCCGCTCCACAACGCGGCCTCGCGCGGCGACCTCGAGGTCATCCGCTTCCTCGTCGAGCACGGCGCGGACCCGACCGCCGTGAGCCGCGTCGGCCAGACCACCGCGGACATGGCGAACGGCCCCTACCAGCGCACCCAGCCCTTCCCGGAGGCCGTCGCCCTGCTCGAGAGCCTCGGCTCGAAGAACAACCATAACTGCGTGTCCTGCTGACCCACAGCCCGCCCGCACCACTCCAGCCATGATCACCGTCTCCGGCCTCGGGAAGGCGTTCGGCGGGCAGGTCCTCTTCCGCGACGCGACCCTCCTCCTCAACCCCGGCGAGTGCTACGGCCTCGTGGGCGCGAACGGATCCGGCAAGACCACGCTCCTCAACATCCTCGGCGGCACCGAGGACCCGACGGAGGGGTCCGTCACCATCCCGAAACGCCTCCAGCTCGGTGTCCTGCGCCAGGACCACTTCCTCCACGACGAGGAGGAGATCCTCGGCGCGACGCTGATGGGGAACCCGGATCTGTGGCGCGCCATGGTCGAGCGGGAGGCGCTGGTCGAGGCGGAGGACGGAGACTTCGACGCGGACCGCTTCTCCGAACTCGAGGAGACCTTCCAGCGCCACGACGGCTACACGGCCGAGGCCCGCGCCGGCGAGATCCTCGAGGGCCTCGGCTTCCCGAGCGAGATTCACCGCCGGCCGCTCTCCACCCTCTCCGGCGGATTCAAGCTCCGGGTGCTGCTCGCCCAGGCGCTCGCCGGCGCGCCCGACGTCCTCCTCCTCGACGAGCCGACGAACCACCTCGACATCCTCTCCATCCGCTGGCTCGAAAAATTCCTGCGGGAGTTCAAGGGAGCGATCGTCGTCATCTCCCACGACCACCGCTTTCTCGACAATATCGCCACGCACATTCTCGACATCGACTATGAGACAGTCACGACATACAAGGGCAACTATGACGACTATCTGGTCCGAAAGAGAGAGGACCAGGAGCGGCGGGAGAAGGAACTCGCGAACCGCGAGCGCGAGATCGCCCACCACCGACAGTTCGTCGACCGCTTCCGGGCCAAGGCGAGCAAGGCGCGACAGGCCCAGAGCAAACTGCGTCTCATAGAGAAGCGGGCGGAGGCACTGCAGCCGCTCCCGGTCTCCTCGCGCCGCTATCCGAACTTCCGCTTCGAGTCCCGCCGTCCGAGCGGGCGCACCGTCCTCGGAGTGGAGGGCGTGAAGAAGGCCTTCGGCGACGGCGATGAGCTGAACGAAGTCCTCCACGGCGTCGACCTCACCCTCGAGCGCGGGGACCGCATGGCGATCATGGGCCCCAACGGGATCGGGAAATCGACCCTGCTCAAGATCGTGATGGGCGAACTCGAATCCGACGCGGGCCGCGTCACGTGGGGCTACGAGACGCACCCGAGCTATTTCGCGCAGGACCAGGAGGCGCGCTTCGATTCGCCGGGACAGACGGCCGAGGACTGGATCGCGGGCTTCTGCCCCGGCCGTACCCTCGGGTTCGTGCGCGGCGAGATGGGGCGCGTGCTCTTCTCCGGCGACGACGCGAAGAAACGGGTCGGCAACCTCTCCGGCGGCGAGGCCGCCCGTCTCGTCTTCTGCCGGATGGCGATCGAGCGACCCAACGTCCTCGTCCTCGACGAGCCCACGAACCACCTCGACCTCGAATCCATCGAGTCCCTGGTCGAGGCGCTCCAGAGCTATGACGGCACCCTCATCCTCGTCTCGCACGACCGCTGGTTCGTCTCGCAGCTCGCAACCCGCATCGTCGAGATCTCCGAGGACGGGATCCGCGACTTCCGGGGCAGCTACGAGGAGTACGTCCACTACTGCGGGGACGACCACCTCGACGTCGACACCGTCGTCCTCAAGGCGCGGAGAGAGAAGCGCGCCGCCCGCGACGCCGCCGAAACGCGCGGCGCCGGCAACCTGTCCGCCCGCGGAAACGCGCGCCGCGGCGCCGACGCCGGAATCGCCCGGGGCGACCGGAACCGCTATCGGGGCGGCTCGCTGCGGAAGAAGCTGAACGACATCACCCGGCGGATCGAAGCGGCCGAGACCCGCATCGCCGAAATCGACGAGATATTCGCCGACCCCGCCTTCTACGCCGACACCCCGATCGAGGACGTCCGCACGCTCGAGACCGAGCGCGCCTCCCGGCAAGGCGAACTCGACGAACTCATCGGCGCCTGGGAAGGCATCGAGACGGAACTCGCCCGCCTCGACTGAGCAGGCTACAGCGGCCAGACGATGGGAAGGAAGAAGACGACCATCAGCAGCGTGAGCAGGAAGAGCGGCGCGCCGACCTTCGTGTAGTCCACGACCTTGTAGCCGCCCACGCCCATCACGAGCAGGTTCACGGGGTGGCCGAAGGGGCTGAGGAAGGCGCAGGAGGAGCCCACCGCCACGACCATGAGCAGCGCCCGGGCGGAGAGATCCAGTTCGGACGCGGCGCTGAGCGCGATCGGCGCGACGAGCACGGCGACGGCCGAGGTGGGGACGAACTGTGCCGCAAGCGCGCAGATGAGGAAGAGGCTCGCGATGAGGACACGCGGCCCCATCTCCGCCGCCCGCCCCACGACTTCGCGCGCGATGAGCTCCGCCGTGCCGGAGTCCTCCATCGCGAGACCGAGCGCCAGCATCCCTCCAATGAGCATGACGACCCGCCATTCCACGAAGGTGTAGACCTCGTTCCCCTTCACGCAGCCCGTGCACACCATCAGGAGCGCGCCGAGCAGCGCCGCGATGTACACGGGGAGCAGGTTGAGCGAGGACGCGAGGATGAAGCCCACCATGATCGCGCTGCCGACCCACGCCTTGTGGACGCGGAACACCTCGTGGAGCTGCCCGTGGAGGACGAGGAATCGCGGGTCGCGGGCGAGGAGCGCAATCTTCTTCCGGTTGCCGTAGACGAGGAGCGCGTCCCCGAATTCGAGCGCGGTGCGCGAGATGCGGATGTTCGAGTGAAAGGACCGTCCCCCCCGGAAAATCGAGAGCAGGTTCAGTCCGTAGGATTCCCGGAAGAGGATCTCGCGCAGCGTCTTCCCGACCAGGTCGGAACTCGGAGCCAGCGTGACTTCCGCGAACCCGACATCCTCCGACTCCAGTTCGCCGACGGAGGGCCGTTCGTCCGCCGGAACGAGCGCCTGCAGCGCCTCCAGCACGGCGAAGGAGGCCGGGGCCCCCTCGACGATGAGGCGGTCGCCGGCCCGCATCCTCTCCGCCGCGTGCGGCAGGGCGATGTCGCCGTCCTCGCGCTCGATCTCCAGCACCGTGAGATCGAAGGCGCCCCGCAGACGGGACGCCTCGAGGGTCCGTCCGTCCAGCCAGGAGCCGTCCGGGACGTGGAGCCGCATCAACCACCGGTGCAACTCGTACTCCTCGGTGGCGGAGCCGATGTCCGTCCATCCGATCGAGGTGAACTCCGTTGCATAGCGGAGTTGTCGAAGCTGGTCCTCGCGCCCCAACAGGAGGAGCGCGTCCCCCGCCTCGAGTTGCACCGTCCGGAACGAGCCGCCTGGAGCCTGCCCGCCGCGCCGGATGGCAACGACGTGGGCCTGGAAACGGTTTCGGAAATCGATGCTCTGAACCGTGCTGCCGACGAGGTCCGATTTCTCGGCGATCTCGACCTCCGCCAGCACCGTCGCATCCTTCACCAGACGTCCCAGGGCATCGTTCGATTCCCTGTGCCCGGCGAGGTGGCCCCAGGCGCGCAGGCGGTCGAGCGCTTCGATCCGTCCCTCGACGATGAGCAGGTCGCCGCTCCGGAGCCGAAAATCCCGCTCCGGAGCCCGCACCAGGTGCCCCCCGCGGCGCACGGCCAGGAGGTCGTACCCCAGCGCCTGCCCAAGCCGTGCCTCGACGAGCGAACGCCCGTCGAGCGCCGAATCCGGCGGGATCCGGAGCATGAGCAGTGACTCCGCAAGATGGTAGCGGCCGGTCAGGTCGATCTCGTCCCCCCCTTCGTCATCTCCGGTGGAACGGTCCGGAAGGAAGTGCCTCCCCGCGACGACCACATACAGCACCCCCAGCGTGAGTGCGGTCGCCCCGACGGGCGTGAAGGCGAAGAAACCGAACGCTCCCTGCCCCGTGCGCTCGAGTATGCTAGAGAGGAGGATGTTGGGCCCGGTCCCGATGAGCGTCGTCATGCCGCCGAGGAGCGCGGCGAAGGACAGCGGGATCAGGAGCCGGGACGGACGCATGCCGAGGCGGCGGGAGATCGAGATCACGACGGGGATGAGGAGCGCGACCGCCGCCGTGTTGTTCATCACCCCCGACATGAGCCCCGACGTGAGCATCAGCAGCGCCGTGACCCGCACGGGGGAATCCCCCGCGAGCCTCAACACCTGCGCGCCGACGAGGTTCGCGACGCCGGTCTTGTAGAGCCCGCCGCTGAGCACGAGCACGGCCGCGATCGTGACCACGGCGGGGTTGGCGAACCCGTCGATGGCGCGGGCCATCGGGATGACCCCCGAGATCGCCAGCGAGAGCAGCACCATGAGCGCCACGCCGTCGTAGCGGACCCATTCCGTGACGAAGAGGACGACGGCCACCGCGACGATGGCGAGGACGATGATGACGTCGGCCGTCACGATCCCGACCTCTGTCCCGGCCTCGGAATCGTCGACACCGCCTGCGCGAGCCCGCGCGCGGCGAGCGTCCCGGCCTGGCGCCGCCGCCCGAGGAGGATGAGCGGCATGTCCGTCCTCCGGGCCACCTCCAGCGCGAAGGCGCCGATCGCCGGTCCGCCCCGGCCCCGCCGTTCCATCCCCATCACCACGAGATCGCACTCCCGTCCCAGGCGCGCCACGGGTTCGACGGGGTCGTCGGTGTATTCGAAGGCCACCTCATGCGGCCCCGCGGCCTCGTCCCTGGCGAGTCGGCGGATGCCGCGCTCGATCCTCCGGCGGCCGTCGGAGGGCGTGCCGGACGGGAGCGTGTGCAGGAACGTCACCCACGGCTCCGAGGAACGGGCCAGGCTGCCGAGCAGGCGGGCACGCAGTTCGCTGTGGCCGCGCCGTCCTCTGACGGGGACGAGCACGCGCCTCGTCTCCGCGATTCGCCAGCCGGGCGGCGAGCGAACGATGACGACATCCGCGTCGATTTCCGAGACGAGACGTTCGAGATGCGCTTCGACCCGCGGCTGGGTGAGCCGGGTCAATCCCAGGAGTACCGTGTCGCAGCGGTGGCTGTTGGCCACCCGGGCGATCTCGCTCCACACGTCGGACGCAACCGTGAACAGCGCCTCCGGGCGGCCCGAGCCTTCGAGTCCCTGCCTCACGGATTCTCCCAGGATATCCTTGGCATCCTGCACCACCGCATCGAGGGAGACGGCGGGACGCCCCTCGCGGGGAATCACCGACAACAGCAGGACCCGCCCGACGCCCGGCGCGCGCACGGTGGCGGCCGCGTCCGCCAGAGTCGCGGCGCTCGCGGGGTTCGCGATCGGCACCAGGACCAGAGGGCTGCGGCCGCGCAGCCTCACCAGGTCGGGGTCCCGGGCCTGGGCGCTCGCGTCGGCAAGCCGGGCCCCCGGCGCGAGGAACGTGAGGTAGAGCACCGCCCCGAGCCCGAGCCACACGGCGACGACGCGCCCCGCCTCCGGCACCGCGATGGCCTGGAAGATCGCCAGCCCCAGGCAGAGGGCCCCGCCGATCACCGGGAGCGCGGCCGGCCGCGGGTGGCCCGAGCGCAGGCGGGCCAGCATCGCGGCCCAGTGCACCATGGCGAACGAGATGAGGAAGATCAGGCTCGATGCGGCGCCGGCCGCGGCGACGTTCCCCACCGCGACGGCGATGAGCATCATCATCGTGCCCGTCGCGGCCACGGCGACGGCGGGCGTCCCCGTGCGTGCCCGCATCTCGCCCACGTGATGCGGCAGCGTCCGGTCCCGCGCCATCGAGAACGCGACGCGCGAGGCCCCGAACAGGTTCGCGTGCAGCGCCGACAGCATCGACAGGAGCCCCGCCCCGATCACCAGCCAGTACCCCGCCGGGCCCATGAAGCGCTCCGCCGCCACGGCCACGAGTTCCTCCGGGTGCGCCTCCGCCGCGGCCTGGATCCCCTCGGGCGGCGCGCCGACCGTCGCGACGACGATGAGCAGGGGGATGTAGACGACGAGCGCGATCCCGAGGGACAGGTACATCGCCCGCGGCACGGTGCGCTCCGGATCCCGGACCTCCCCTCCCACGGCGGCGATGAGGTCGAAGCCCTGCAGCGCGATGAAGGTGTAGCCCATGGCCTGGAGCAGGCCGAGCGAGCCTTCCGGGGCGAACGGGCTCAGGCGCCCCAGCGTCTCGGCGGGAGTCCCGGCGGAACCGATGAGCCAGGCCACGAACCCGCCGGCGATGAGCACGGCGAACACGACGACCTTCCCGATCGTGGCCGCGTTGCCCCCGCCGGCGGTGCGCTGCACGAGGAGAAGCGAGTAGCCGACGACCGCCGCGATCGCGAGGCCGATCCGCGTCCCGCCGTGTCCGAGCCAGTCCGCGGACCCGCCGAGCGACGGCGCCAGACGCTGCAGCCCTTCCACGGTGAACGCCGCGAAGCCCAGCGCGTAGAGCACGCCCGCGACGATGGAGGCGAACCAGACCACCCACCCCACGATGAAGGCGACCTCGATGGAGAGCACCTTCTTCGCGTACGTGTAGATGCCGCCCGATTCCGGGAAGCGGCGCACGAGGCGGGCGAAGCTCATCGCGGTGAGGAGCGCGATCCCCCCGTTGAGGCCGAAGGCGAGCATCGCGGCGGGACCCGCGGTCGCGAACGCGACGCCCGCGAGCGCGAGGATCCCGCCTCCCACGATCGCGCCGACGCCGAGGGTCGTCGCGGCGTAGAGGCCCATATGCCGTTCGCTCATCCCCGAAATCCCTGGAGGTGGAAGCCGCCGTGGCGGTGACGGTGCCGCGGGCGGTGCCCGTTGTTTCCGCCGGAAGGCCCGCTAATCTTGGGGCCTGCCCCGACAATGTCACCCCGACCCGGACACGAACCCCACACCCGGCGGAGCGCGAGTGAACGCCCCAGCCCTCTTCTCCACACGGTCTCTCGAACTCCAGGCCCGCGTACGCGAGTTCATGGAGGCACACGTTCACCCGAACGAGGAGACGTTCGTTCGGGAACTCGACGCGGCGGAGAACCGGTTCTCCACGCCTCCGGTCCTCGAGACGCTGAAGGGGCGGGCGCGAGACGAGGGCCTGTGGAACCTCTTCCTCCCCCCCGATGCGGAGCCGGGACGCGGCCGGGACGCCGGTTCGGCGGGCGCGGGTCTGTCGAATCTCGAATACGCGCTCATCTGCGAGGTGATGGGACGCGTGGAATGGGCGCCCGAGGTCTTCAACTGCAACGCGCCCGATACGGGCAACATGGAGACGCTGGCCCGCTACGGGACGCCGGCGCAGCGGAAGGAGTGGCTCGAGCCGCTGCTGGCGGGGGAGATCCGCTCGTCGTTCGCGATGACGGAGCCGGACGTCGCCTCGTCGGACGCGACGAACATCCGCTCGTCCATCGTCCGCGAAGGCGATGAGTGGGTCATCAACGGCCACAAGTGGTGGGCGACGCAGGCCCCCCGGGCGGAGTGCCGGCTGTTCATCTTCATGGGAAAGACGGACCCGGACGCGGCGCGCCACCGGCAGCAGTCGATGGTGCTGGTGCCCCGCGACGCCGCCGGCATCGAGGTCGTGCGGCCGCTCGGCGTGTTCGGCTACGACAGCGCCCCGGTCGGCCACGGCGAGGTGCGCTTCACCGACGTCCGCGTGCCCGCCGGGAACATGCTCCTCGGCCCGGGCCGCGGGTTCGAGATCGCGCAGGGCCGCCTCGGCCCCGGCCGCATCCACCACTGCATGCGGCTCATCGGCGTCGCCGAGCGCGCGATCGAGGACATGGCCGAGCGCGCGAGGACGCGCGTCGCCTTCTCCGGCCCGCTCGCCGAGAAGGGCGCCCTTCGCCACGCGCTCGCCGAATGCCGCATCGCCGTGGACCAGGCCCGGCTCCTCACCCTCCACGCCGCGCACATGATGGACACCGTCGGGAACAAGGCGGCCCGCCGCGAGATCGCGATGATCAAGGTCGTCGCGCCGCGCATGGCCTGCCGCGTCCTCGACCAGGCGATCCAGGTGCACGGCGCCCTCGGCGTGAGCCCCGACACGTGGCTCGCCGCGGCCTACGCACACTCCCGCACCCTGCGCCTCGCCGACGGCCCCGACGAGGTCCACCTCGAGGCGCTCGCGAAACTGGAACTTCGGGGCTCGCGGGAGTCGTAAGGGCCGCGACGAACCTCCGGACCGGCGGCCACGCTCCAGCGGTCCGGGCGGACCTCAGGCGCGGCGGGCGAAGCTCCAGCCGGCCTCCGCCAGCATCGGCGCCTTGGCCCCGACTTCCAGCGCGTTCCGCGAACTCGCGTTGCCCTGGATGGCCCGCGCGTACACGCCCTGGCAGATCGAGGCGAGGCGGAAGAGGCCGAAGGCCATGAAGAACTCCCAGTCCGGCACCCCGTCGCGCCCCATCCGCCGGCAGTACGCCGCGACGTAGTCCTCCTCGGACGGGATCCCCAGCGCCCCGCAGTCGATCTCCCCCAGCCCCTTCCACAGGGGCCCCTCGGGCAGGTGATACGTCATGCAGTTGTAGGCCAGGTCGGCCAGCGGATGGCCCAGCGGACTGGAGGCAGCCAGAATCCCGGCAGGAAATCTTCTAACTACATACAGGGCTGCACGATCTGCGTTTCCTGCCTTTGTACTGAACACTGCTGCACCGTGCCTCGAAAGCGGGAGAAACGATAGGTGAATGGCGGGAATCTCTGTCACTTCGCTGCCCCCGCGCTGCATCTCTTGCAGGGATGTTTCGTTCAGCGCCTCCATGACTCCGCGTCCGGGATCCCGCGGCTGAACAGCATCTCGATACGAGTTCCGGCGCCTTGACCCACTGCGTCCGCGGCCGCTTGGGCCGCCGGCGGCGGGTCGCGCAGGAAGCCGCGGATCTGTCCGGTGCGCGGGCTGCGGAGGATGACCATCGGGAGGTCGCTGTCCCGGTCGAGCGTCGTCGAGCCACCGGGGCCGGAGAGGGTGACGCTGGCAAGGCTGCCCTCCCACTCCGGCCTGACCGGGAGCACGAACGCGAAGGACGAACTGCCATCGCCGTCGGCCGTCTCGGGCATGGCGAAGCGTAGGGCGAAGAGTTGCGTTCCCGCTTCCGTCCGCCCGGAGATCTGGTATTCGCCCGCGGAGTCCGGAAGCGCCGCCGACGCTTCGACCAAGAAGGCCGGTTCCAGGTAGGGCACGCTGTCCGCGTCCACTCCGCCCCACAGAAGTAGGGACCGTTCAGCGACCGCTGCCGCGGGCCCACCCTCGTCGAACAGGCGATACCGTAGCGCGTTCGTGAAGCCGTAGTCGCCGATCCAATGTGTACCACAGTAGGACATCAGGTCCGGCCTGGAGGGTCGGACCAAGCTGCCTCCATCCCGGAAGTCGTATCCCCAGACGCCGATGGATCCGTCCGGATATGGGTAGGACGGATCCACAGAGCTCACCACCCTGCATGGCGCGTGGTAGAGTCTCATGTTGTGGCCGAGTTCATGGGCCATTGTGCCAGGATCCGGTATTGAGAAGCTCACGCGGGTCCGAACCTTAGCGATCCCTGCGGGTCCTGCGCCCGAGTACCCTGCCATTCCCATGTAGTAGCCCGTCCCGCCTTCCATGGCCTGGATGGCCAGGGTCTGGTGGAGCAGCCTGGATGCGCTGTTGCTCGAACTCAGCACGGGGTCGTGGGCGGTCACATTCAGATCGCCTATCGGCAACAGGGTTCGCGTATCTTCAAGCATCTGGTGGTTTTCGGGATCCGCCGCGATGGCCTCGACCAAGTCCACGATCGACGAATCCTGGGTCTCGGTCCATACGAACGGGATCAAGGTCAGATCGAAGAGCGGCATCGGTCGCACGTCAACCGCCAGCCGGCCCTCGGCGGGAATCCGCTTCGCGACGCCCAGCGTCGGATCCAGCGTCCCGTTCCGGTCCACCTCGATCACCATTTCGAGGCCCGGCTGAATCATGTGTCCGGGAATCTCGGCGTTCGCCGACTTCGAGAGACGGCTCTCGTCCACCTCGGTCGGAATCGGTGCGGACTTGCCCGGGATGTCCGCCACATGGGTTTCCCGGCCGTTGCGGTAGAAGCGGGCACGAACGTCCGGGATGCCCTCGCTGGTGGCCTGCCGTGCCGTCGGGAACACCCGCAGCAGCGCACGCTCTCCGGCCACTAGCGGAACCGGGAACTCTCGCGACTGCACCGCTTGAGTGAGGTACGCCGCCGGTGGCTCTCCCTCGGCGCATGAGGCGATTCGGCGTTTTTGCACCCCATCCAACCACGCCCTGAAATCGGGATCCGAGGGCGCGCACAGGTCCGTGCCTCCGGCCAAGAGACCCTCCAACTGGCGAAGATCCACGAGGCGGGACGGAAGTGCGCCGGCCATTGCCGAGTTGTTCGTGAGACCGAGCTGCTTCAGGCTCGACATACCGCCGAACTCAGCGGGGACCGGTCCCGACAGGTCGTTGTTGTCGAGAAACAGTTCCTCCAAGGTGGTCAGGCTGCCGAGCGTTGCGGGAAGCGGGCCGCTCAGATCGTTGCCGTCAATGAGCAGATACGTCACGCTGGCGAGGTTTCCCAGTCCCGGCGGGATCGAGCCGGTGAGTCCGTTGTTGCTGAGCCACAGGTCACGCAGGTTGGTGAGGTTGCCGAGCTCGGGCGGGACCGGGCCGGTAAGGTCGTTGCGCTGGAGCTGAAGGGTGCGGAGGCTTGCGAGGCTTCCCAATTCCGGGGGGATCGCGCCAGTCAGGTCATTGTCTCTGAGCGAAAGCCGTTCCAAGCTTGAGAGCCGGCCGAGTTCCGGTGGGATCGGGCCCTCAAGCCGGTTGACGGAGAGCCAGAGGTCCTCCAAGTTCCTCAGATTGCCCAGTTCGTGCGGGATCCGGCCCTTGAGCCGGTTCCCCTGCAAGAACAAGTGAACGACGCGACCATCTGACCACGTATAGACGCCGAACCAATCTCTAAGCGGTGCGTCGGTGAGCCAGTTCGTGTTATCCGTCCACTCCGATCCACCGGTCGCATGGTAGAGGATCTCAAGGATTTCGCGATCCGACAGCGGCGCGCATTCGGTGCCGGTGCCTTCGTGCGACGGAATGGCGGCAAGCCACGCCTGGAACGAGGCGTCGTCAGGGGCACAAAGGCTCGTGCCGGAATAGTGAAGCGCACGGAGGGGGAGCTGGGCTAGAGAGAGGGGAAAGCGACCGGAGAGGTTGGTGTTGCCACCGACCCTCAACTCGGTCATCTCGGCCAAGTTGCCCACGCTAGCCGGCAAGGCCCCGGCCAAGCCGTTGCGGGTCAGGTCGAGAGCCGTTATCCGACCCAGGGAGTCGGCTGTGATCCCGTACCATTCCTCCACGGCCCGATCGCTCAACCAGCCATCCGAGTTCGTCCAAGCCGGGCCGTTCGTGCCGTTGTACAGGGGTTCCAGCGCCGCTTTGTCCGCCTCGTTGCAGAAAGGGCCTCCGGCACCTCCGATCCCCCGCATCCAAGCCACGAAGCCAGATGTGCCCGGCGCGCAGAGTTCCGCGTTGCCTGTGAAATCCAACCAATCGAGTTGCGCGAGTTGAAGGAGCTTTTGCGGGATGAGGCCGACGAGTGCGTTGTCGAGGAGGATGAGCATTCGCAGGTTGGTGAGGTTGCCCAGGTCCGGCGGGATGGTGCCCCCAAGGTAGTTCCAGCCGAGATACAGCCCTTTTAGGTTGGCGAGGTTGCCCAGCTCGGCCGGGATCGGACCGGTAAGCTCGTTTCCGTCGAGCCCAAGCCATACTAGATTGGCGAGGTTGCCCAGGTCCGGCGGGATGGCACCGCTGAGGTAGTTCCAGCCGAGATACAGCCCTTTTAGGTTGGCGAGGTTGCCCAGCTCGGCCGGGATCGGACCGGTAAGCTCGTTTCCGTCGAGCCCAAGCCATACTAGATTGGCGAGGTTGCCCAGGTCCGGCGGGATGGCACCGCTGAG
>VXOJ01000067.1:94551-96240 GCA_009840115.1 Gemmatimonadales bacterium
CAAGCCATACTAGATTGGCGAGGTTGCCCAGGTCCGGCGGGATGGCACCGCTGAGCCCATTTCCATGCAGACTCAGGAATCGCAGGCTTGACAGGTTTCCTAGCCCGGAGGGAATCGGGCCACTCAGATTGTTGATATGGAACCCCAGGTACTCCAGGCCGGTGAGGTTGGCCAGCTCCGGCGGGATGGTGCCGACAAGGTCGTTCCAGCCGAGGTTGAGCCGTTCCAGGCTGGCAAGGTTGCCCAACTCCGGCGGGATCGGGCCGGTGAGACCATGTTGATAGTTTCCCGTTTCCTCCGTCCATCCACCGTTGAGTTCAAGCGCGATCACCCGTCCAGATCCGTCAGTGTCCACCCCGTACCACTCCCCCAGCGCCGCGGCCGTCAGCCAGTTGGTGTTGTCACGCCAGTTCGGCCCGTCCGTCGCTTCGTAGAGCGCCACCAGCGCCGCCCGGTCCGGGTTCTCGACCGTGATCCGCGCGGTTCCGTGGGCGTCTCCCGCCATCGCCGTGATCGTCACCCCGCCCTCCGCGACCCCGCGCACTAAGCCGGATTCGTCGACCCTGGCCACGGAACCGTCGCTCGACGACCAAGCGAACTCGGCACTCGCAATCGCGTTGCCGTTCGCGTCGAAGGCCTCCGCCGCCAACCGCAACGTGTCTTCAGGTGCGATCGTTGCCGACGACGGAGAGACGACCACCGACCCCGCAGCCTGCATCACCGTCACCATCACGCCGCCCGAGGCCTCGCCCGCGCTCGCGGAGACGGTAGCTGTGCCGCCTCCGGTGGCCGTCACCAATCCGGCCGAGTCGACCGCGACGACGACCGTGTCCGAACTCGACCAAGCGACCGGGACGCCCTCCATGACGCGCCCGATCTGATCCTGCACCTCGGCAGCGAGTTGCACAGTCTGCCCGAGCGCCGTCAGCGCCACCGTGTCGGGCGTCACCGCGATGGCCGCCGGCACCGGGTCCACGACCGTGAGCGACGCGCGGCCCGCAAGCCCGGACGACGAGGCGGTGATCTCGACCTCGCCGGACCCGACTCCCGTCGCCAGCCCGGTCGCGTCCACCGTCGCGACCTCCGTGTCGCTCGACGCCCACTCGAACTCGGCACCGGCCACCGCGTGCCCGTTGGCGTCCAACGCCTCGGCCGTCAGGCGCACCGTGTCGCCTGCCGCCACCAGCGTGTCGGCGGCCGGAGAGACCGCCACGGAGTTCACCGCCTGTGCCACCGTCACCGACGCGCTCCCCGAAGCGCTGCCCGAGGTCGCCGTGATCGCCGCCGTCCCGTTGCCCGCGGCCGTCGCGAGCCCCGCGCCGTCCACCGTCGCGACGGAGGCGTCCCCGCTCGCCCACTCGACCGCGGCCCCCGCCATCGCCTGGCCGTTCTGGTCGCGCACCTCTGCCGCGAGTCGCACGGTCTCGCCCAGCGCCGTCAGCTCGGCGGTCGCGGGCGTCATGGTCAGCGTGGTCGCGCGAGGCGGATCCGGCTGCGCGGGCGGCTCCGTGGCACCGTCGCCGCAGCCGGCCAGCGCCGCGCACGCGAACGCCGCCAACGCGCGCCTCACCGAAATCGGGGGGGGGGGGGGGGGGGGGGGGTGGGGGGGGGGGGTGGGGGTGGGGGGGGTTGGGGGGGGCGGGGGGGTGTGTGGGTTGTGGGCGGGGGGGGGGGAGAGGGGTGGGGGGG
>VXOJ01000012.1 GCA_009840115.1 Gemmatimonadales bacterium
GACGGTGGGGGAGCGGAGGAGGGCGGCGGCTCGGCGACGACGGAGGCGGTCCACTTCGCGTTCACGGAGGTCGTGCCGGGGGTCTACCACGCACGCGGGGCGAGCGACCTCGTCGTGGGATCGAACGCCGTCGTGGTCGTGAACGAGGCGGACGTGCTGCTCGTCGATTCCCACATTTCTCCCGCGGCGGCGAGCGCCCTCATCGAGGATCTGCGCTCGATCACCGACAATCCCGTGCGCTACGCCGCGGCGCACGGCAACCAGGTGTATCCACCCGAGGTCGAGATCATCAGTCACGAGGCGACCCGGGCGGCGATCGCGGCGGGACGCTCGAATTCGGGCCGCTCGTACGAACTCTTCGTGGGCTCGATCCCCAGGCGGATCGAGCAGCTGGAGGCGAGGCTCGATACGATGACGGACGCGGCGGCGCACGCGGAGGTGGAGGCCACGCTGGAGGCGCAGCGGACCTACTACGCGCAGTTGCAGGAGGTCGTCCCCACGGCCCCCAACACGACGCTCTCGGAGCGGCTCACGCTCTTCCGCGGCGGACGCGAGATCCAGTTCCACTTCTTCGGACGCGCCCACACGGAGGGCGACGTCATCGTCTACCTGCCGGATGACCGCGTGATCATCACCGGAGACATGCTCACGGCCGGTCTCCCCTACATGGGCGACGGCTACGTCAACGAGTGGGTCGAGACGCTCGACCGCCTGAAGGCGCTCGACTTCGACTGGATCATCCCCGGCCACGGCGAGCCGTACCGCGAGCGAGAGCGGATCGACCACCTGCAGGCCTACCTGCAGGACCTGTGGGACCAGTCCGTCGTGCTCCACGGCCAGGGGGTGAGCGCCGAGGACGCGGCGGCGCGTATCGACCTTACGGCCCACGCCGACAACTTCGGCGGGATCGCCAGTCCGGGCGCGAACCCGGTCGCGGTGCTGCGGATCTTCGAGTTGCTCGACGGCACCGCAAACTGAGAGGAGTTTTATGATGTCCACCGATTCGAACCGGCGCGATTTTCTGAAGGTCACGGCGGCGGCGGGCGCCGCCCTCGGGCTCGGCGTTCCCGGAGCGGCCCACGCCCTCTCGCCTCGGCCGTCCGCGAACCGGGCGCCCGCGGGCCAGGCCCGCACGCTGCTCATCCTGGGCGGGACCGGGTTCATCGGCCCCTACCAGGTTCGATCCGCGCTCGCGCAGGGCCTGGAGGTGACGATCTTCAACCGCGGCAGCCGCCCCGGCATGTTCGAGGGCGTCGAGGAACTCGTCGGCGACCGGAATGGGGACTTCGAGTCGCTGCGCGGCCGGACGTGGGACGTCGTGATCGACAACTCCACGGCGCGTCCCGACTGGGTGACGAGCATCGGGGAGTTCCTGCGCGACTCGGTCGGGTACTTCTACTACGTCTCCTCGCGCTCGGCGTACGCGAGCCACTCCACGGTGCCGATGACGTCCGCCGTGCCGTCGTACACGTACGAGACCGCCGGCGTGGACCGCGCGACCGCCGACATCACGCGGCTCCCCTACGGTCTCGCGAAGGCGGAGTCCGAGCGCGAAGCGATGCGGATCTTCCCCGACCGCTACGGGATCTTCCGCCCGGGCCTCATCATCGGGCCCGACGATCCCACGGACCGCTTCACGTACTGGCCGGTGCGGATCCACCGCGGCGGCGAGGTGCTGTCTCCCGGCGACGGGACGGACCCCGTGCAGATCATCGACGTGCGCGATCTCGGCGACTTCATGGCGCTGTCCTCGGACCGCGGGCACACGGGCATCTTCAACCTCGTCGGTCCCGCCACGCCGCGTCCGATGGCCGAACTCCTGTACGGCATCCGCGCCGTGACGACGGCGGAGACGACGTTCACCTGGGTGCCGCGCGAGTTCCTCGCCGAGCGCGGCGTGCGGCCCTACGCCGAGATGCCGGTGTGGCGGCCGCCGACTCCGGGGTCGGAAGGGTTCGCGCGCTTCGACCTCTCCAACGAAGTCGCGCACGGGATGACGTTCCGCTCGCTGGCGGATACGACGCAGGCGACGCTGGACTTCCACTTCTCCCGGACGCCCGAGCGCCAGGCGGAGATGCGGCCGGGTCTCCCCGCGGACCGGGAGGCGGAGATCCTGCGGGAGTGGCACGCGTCGCGCTGACGGCGGGCCGCCGCGGGGGTCGCCCTTGCCGGCCCTCGTGACGGCGGCAACTGTGTCGGCGCGCACATGCCGGAGGGTGCGCGGGACGGGGCGGAGGTGGGGCGCGAGACCGACGGAAACGGAGGCGACGTGAACGACCGGGAAGAAGGTTCGGGCCTCACGCGGCGAGCCCTGATCGCCGGAGCCGCGGCGGCCGCCGGGGGCGCCATCACGGCGGGCGCGACGCGCGGACTGGTCCAGGAGGCGCAGGATCCGACG
This sequence comes from Gemmatimonadales bacterium, assembly GCA_009840115.1. Classification (GTDB taxonomy): domain Bacteria; phylum Gemmatimonadota; class Gemmatimonadetes; order Palauibacterales; family Palauibacteraceae; genus Palauibacter; species Palauibacter irciniicola. The sequence goes on from VXOJ01000012.1 coordinate 2,399, forward strand.
AAGGTGCCGGGCGCCCGTCCCGTCACGGTCGGGTCCCGTTCTCCGCACGAGACGCCGGAGAAGCTTCTGTCCGGTTCCATGGGCGGTTCCTCGCGCACGCCGCTCCAGGACCTGCACGGGATCATGACCCCGGCGGATCTTCACTTCGAGCGGCACCACCACGGGATCCCCTACATCAATCCCGCGACCTACCGCCTCCTCATCCACGGCATGGTCGACCGGCCCACCCTCTTCACGCTCGAGGACCTGAAGCGCTTCCCGCAGGTCTCGAAGCTGCTCTTCATCGAGTGTTCCGGGAACGGCGGCGGCGCCTACGCCCCGTCGCCCAGCCCGCAGCACACGCCCCAGTCGGTCGACGGCCTGCTGAGCACGAGCGAATGGTCCGGGGTCGCGCTTTCGACGCTGTTCGAGGAAGTGGGAGCGCACGCGGACGCGACGTGGTTCCTCGCCGAGGGATCGGACGCGGCGGTCATGGGCCGCAGCATTCCGATGGAAAAGGCGTGGGACGACGCGATGATCGCCTACGCCCAGAACGGCGAGGCGATCCGGCCCGAGCAGGGCTATCCCGCGCGGGTGTTCCTTCCCGGATGGGAGGGCAACGCGAGCGTGAAGTGGGTGCGGCGCATCGAACTCTCCGACCGGCCGGGCATGTACCGCGACGAGACATCCAAGTACACGGATCCGCTCCCGGACGGGACGGCGCGGCAGTTCTCGTTCGTGATGGATGCGAAGTCGATCATCACGTACCCGACCTACCCGCGGCGGCTGCCGGGACCCGGCTTTATCGAGATCACCGGCTACGCCTGGACCGGCCGGGGGCTGATCGAGCGCGTGGAGGTGAGCACGGACGGCGGCGACTCGTGGCACGACGCGGTGCTGCAGGAACCCGTGCTCCCGAAGTGCACGACGCGGTTCCGCCACGCCTGGGAGTGGGACGGCGGCCCGGCGCACCTGCTGAGCCGCGCCACCGACGAGACGGGTTACACGCAGCCGGTCCGGCAGCAGGTGCTCGACGCGCGCGGGCCCGGCACCCGCTATCACTCCAACGCGATCCGCGGGTGGCGCGGGGCGAGCGACGGCTCGATCGAGTTCGCGCCGGTATGCGGCGCGCCAACGGGGTCTCGCGGCTGCTGACGCTCGGCGCCGTCGTGCCGGCGCTGGCGGCCTGCGGCGCGGGCGACTTCGAGGGCGGCGTGGAGGCCGGCAACGCCGCACCCGGCGCGACTGCGGTCGCGACGACCGATCCGGGCAACGGGACGCCCGGGCGGGCGGGCGCGGCCGAACCGGTGTACGGCTTCGGGACGCCCGCGACGGCATCGCAGATCGCGGCGTGGGACATCGACATCGGTCCCGACGGCGCGGGCCTGCCGCCCGGACAGGGCACCGTCGCGGAGGGACTGGAGGTGTGGGAGCGCCACCGCTGCATTCTCTGCCACGGGCCCACGGGGCGCGAAGGGCCGAACGACCTCCTCACGGGGCGCATCCCGGGAGACGAGTTCCCGTTCGCGAACGACCGCACCCTGCGCTCCACGGTCGGCAACTACTGGCCCTACGCGACGACGCTGTTCGACTACACCCGCCGCGCCATGCCCTTCGACCTGCCGGGAACGATGACGGACGAAGAAGTCTACGCCGTAGTCGGGGCCATGCTCTACTTCAACGACCTCCTGCCGGCCGACGCCGTCGTCGACTCCGCTACGGTCGTCGACACGCGCATGCCCGCCCGCGACCGCTTCGTCCCCGACAACCGAACCGGCGGCCCCACCATCCGCTGACCGGCGCGGCTACACGATCTCGATTCGGAGCTGTCGCCCGAGCGCCTCGGCAGCCCCTATCAGCGTAGCGAGTTGGATCCGATCGTTGTGCGGATCCAGCACTCGGTCCAGTTGGCTGCGGCTCGTGATGCAGAAGTCGACCTTCTCCAGGGACACGCCTCCATGAATGACACGAACCTCGTCGAACGTGCGCTCGCCTCGGCGCTCATCAGCCTGCTGGCGACCATGGGAGTCGTGGGCGTCGCGCAGGCGCAGGACGGTACGGACGGCTCCGGTTACGCCGGAAGCTACATCGGCGCGTTCGCGGGACTCGGCTCGCTGGACGTTCGCATGACCGACCTCGACGGCTTCACGGGGTCGAACGGCGTCCCCGGCCAGGCGTTCGAGTACGACGACGCCGGACTCGCGGCCGGTGTAGTGGCGGGGCAGTACTTCAACCTGGGGCGCGTGCGGCTGCTGCTCGAGGCGGACGGGGCGTTCAGCGGCGTGTCGGCCACCCCCGGACAGTTGGATCCGGCCGGCATGGACGAAACGGCGGCGGCGGAACTGCGTTGGGCCGGGACGGCGCGCATTGGCCTTCGGAGGTCCCTCGGCCGCGCCGGCCTGTTCGTCGCCGGCGGCGTGTCGGTGGCCGGAATCTCCAACTCGTTCACCGACCTCGACCCGGGAACCGACGATCGCCTGCAGTTGGACCCCGACGATTCCTTCGACGAGCGGTCGACGCGGGTCGGGTGGGTCGTCGGGGTCGGCGTCGAAGCACCGGTGGCCGCTGCCTGGACCCTCCGAATCGAAGGCCTCTACAACGATTTCGGCGAGACCGTCCACCAGGCGGAGAACCGGCGTGACGTCAACGCGGGCGTCTGCGGACCGGCCGGGCTCCCGAGCCCTTGCCGCTACGGCTTCGATCAGCGGCTCGCTCTCCTCCGGCTGGTCCTCGTTCGCCATCTCGGCCGCTGATCGCCGTGCGGCCCCGAGGTTCTCGCCCGACCCGCCGACTCGTCAGCTGCTGATCTCGTGCGCCTCGCCCGCGCCGCGCGGCAGGCGGATCCGCTCGACCAGCCGCTGGGCTTCGGCCGGGGGCGCCGGCGTGAAGCGGGACACGACGATCGCCACCGCGAAGTTCACCGCCATCCCGATGGACCCGATCCCCTCGGGTGAGATCCCGAACCACCAGTTCTCCGCCACGTTCGCGGCCGGGTTCACGAACTTGAAGTAGACGATGTAGGCCGCCGTGAGCGTGATCCCGCACAGCATGCCCGCGATCGCCCCCTCGCGGTTGAGCCGCTTCGAGAAGATGCCGAGGATGATGACGGGGAAGAACGACGACGCCGCGAGCCCGAACGCGAACGCGACCACCTCCGCCACGAAGCCCGGCGGGTTGATCCCCAGGTACCCCGCCACGAGGACGGCCGCCCCGGCGCTGATCCGCGCCGCGATGAGTTCGCCCCGCTCGCTGATGTCCGGCCGCCAGTTGCGCTTGAGCAGGTCGTGGCTGATCGCCGCCGAGAGTACGAGCAGGAGTCCGGCGGCCGTCGAGAGCGCCGCCGCCAGCCCGCCCGCGGCCACGAGGCCCACCACCCAGTTCGGCAGCCGTGCGATCTCCGGGTTGGCGAGCACCATGATGTCGCGGTCGATCGTGAGTTCGTTCTGCACGGGAGCACCCGCGGCGTCCACCGCCTCCGGTCCCACGTACTGGATGAGTCCGTCCCCGTTGTGGTCCTCGTACGAGATCAACCCCGTCGTCTCCCACTTCGTGAACCACTCCGGCATCTCCGCGTACGGCTGGTCCGTCACCGTGTTGAGCAGGTTCGTCCTCGCGAACACCGCCACCGCCGGCGCCGCCGTGTACAGCAGCGCGATGAACACGAGCGCCCAGCCCACGCTGATCCGCGCGTCCCGCACCTTCGGCACCGTGTAGAAGCGGATGATCACGTGCGGCAGCCCCGCCGTCCCCACCATGAGCGCGGCCGTGATCGCGAGCACGTCGAGCGTCGATTTCGTGCCGTCCGTATAGGCGGTGAAGCCCAGCTCCTGGTGCAGGCCGTTCAGGCGGTCGAGCAGGAACGTTCCCGTCTCCTGGTCCGCCGCGCCGAGCCCGATCTGCGGAATCGGGATTCCCGTGACCAGCATCGACAGGAAGATCGCGGGCACCATGTAGGCGAAGATCAGCACGCAGTACTGCGCCACCTGCGTGTAGGTGATCCCCTTCATCCCGCCCAGCACCGCGTAGAAGAAGACGATCCCCATCCCGATGACCACGCCCCACACGATGTCGATCTCCAGGAAGCGGCTGAACACGATCCCCACGCCGCGCATCTGGCCCGCGACGTAGGTGAAGGAGACGAAGATCGCGCAGATCACGGCCACGACCCGCGCCGTCTGGGAGTAGTAGCGCTCGCCCACGAAGTCGGGGACGGTGAAGGCCCCGAACTTCCGCAGATACGGGGCCAGGAGCAGCGCCAGCAGCACGTAGCCGCCCGTCCAGCCCATGAGGTAGACCGAACCGTCGTAGCCAAGGAAGGAGATGATCCCGGCCATCGAGATGAAGGAGGCGGCCGACATCCAGTCCGCCGCCGTCGCCATCCCGTTGGCGAGGGGATGGACCCCCTTGCCCGCCACGTAGAACTCGCTCGTGGAGTGGGCCCGCGACCAGATCGCGATCCCGATGTAGAGCGCGAACGAAAGCCCGACGAGCGTCGCCGTCCACTGGAGAACCGTCATGCCGCGCCCTCCTCGTCACGCTCGTCGACATCGAAGGCCCGGTCGAGCCGGTTCATGAGGAAGACGTAGACGAAGATGAGGACGACGAAGACGTAGATCGCGCCCTGCTGCGCGAACCAGAACCCGAGCGGGAAGCCGGTCCCCGGGATCCGGACCGCGTCGAGCGCGTCCGCGAACACGATCCCGGCGCCGTAGGACACCAGAGCCCAGATCGCGAGAAGGATCCCCACATAACGGAGATTGCGGCGCCAGTACGCCAGATGATCGCGGCCTGCTGCGGGTCGATTCATGGGTCTCCCAGCGTGCGGGTCCGAACTTCCACGGGCTGCCAGGACTTCACTTCGGCGACGCCCAAGGCTGCGGCCCGGCTGGGCGGCGCGCCAGTGTCACGCCTCGCGCGGCGGCAGCGGCTACCAGAAGACGCCGAAGACGAGCCAGGCGGAAATCGCGGCGAGAACTCCGGTGTAGAGCGCGGGGCTGGCCAGCAGCGGCACGCGTTCGCTGAAGGGGTGGAGGCGGATCGGACCGAGTTCGCCGGAACTCTTCGCCAGCCAGTCGTCGGCGCGCGGGGCCGACGCATCGCCCCCGGCCGCCCCGGCACCGGCCGCCTCGGCACCGGCCGCCCCGATACCGGCCGTCCCCCGCCAGCGCGGGTGGAGCGCCGCGAGGGCGCAGCCGGCAGCCGTGAACGCGACCGCCCACACGAACGCCTCCCACTGCCCGGTCAGCCACGTCGGCAGCCACGAGATGTCGACGACCTCGCGGTCCACGAATCCGATGACCCCGTACAGCCCTCCGGTGGCGAGACCGGCCAGCCCAGCCCGACGGTTCGTGCGCGTCACGGCGCCGACCAGGTAGACGATGAGGAGCGGCGTGACGAAGACGGACGTGACCGAGCGGAAGGCGGCGAGCATCGTCGGCGCGCGCAGGATCAGCGGCAGGTAGGCGAACCCCAGGACCAGGATCGCGACGGTCGCGATGCGTCCCACGCGCAGGTAGTGGGCGTCGTCGCGCTCCCGCGAGATGAAGCGCGCGTAGATGTCGCGCGTGAAGACGGCCGACATCGACGAGCCCATCGAATCGAACGTGCTCACCGCCGCGCTCACGACCCCGGCCACGACGAGTCCCTTGGCGCCGATCCCGAGGTAGGTGGAGATCAGGTGAGGGTACATCTCGTCGGGTCGGGCGAAGTCCGGGAATTGCGCCCGCCCGAAGAGCCCGAGCATGTCCGTGAAGAGCAGGATGACGAGGCTCACGCCGGCTCCCAGGACGCCGGCCATCTTCATGTCCCACAGCGAGCGGGCGCCCATCATCCGCTGGGTGGACGTGTGGCTCACCGTCCACCAGCCCGAAGAGATGAGAATCCACGCGACGAAGATTACGGCCGGCGACGTCGTCCCGTCCCGTCCCCGGAAGGCGCCCACGTGGACGAGGTCCGCGGCCGCGAGTCCCGGCGCGAGCCCCTCGGCCGTCGTCCCCAGGCCCTCCAGTTGCGCGACCATGGCGTCCCATCCGCCCACGGCCTGCCAGACCGCGATGCACACCGCGAGACCTCCCGCCATCACGAGCACGCTCTGCAGCACGTCCGTGGCGACGACCGCCCGCAGCCCGCCCACGGCCGTGTAGACGCCCGACAGCAGGACGAGCGACACGATGAGCGCCCAGGACAATCCCGGCCTCAGTCCGCCGACCCCGACCAGGGTCAGGTGGACGGACCAGATCATGAGCCCCAGCACGGACGTCCGGTACTGGATCTGGATCAGCGCGCCGAGGACGCGGGTCCCGGGACCGAAGCGGTGCTCGAGGTACTCCGAGTTGGTGTACAGTCCGGCCCGGTAGATGGCGGGGACGATCACGAAGGTCGCGAGCGTCACCCCGATGAGTCCGCCGAACGTGTGCGCGGAGAGAAAATGCAGGCCCTCGCTCGCGATCGTCCCCGTGGCCGACACGAACTCCGAGTTGTCCATGTTGGTCGCGAAGAGGGACAGGCCGACCGCCCACCACGGCAGCGCCCGCGAACTCAGGAACCACTCGCCGCTCGTGGAGGTGCCGCGCGCGCGGCGCAGCCCGTAGGCGATGATCGCACCGTTCAGTCCGAGGACGATCAGCCAGTCCAGGGCGCTCAAGGGATGGAGACGCTCCTGTCGTGAGGTTGCCGCGGTCGGGCGAGGCGTCCGCTACCGTAGCCGGCGCCCCGCCCGACGGTCAACGGCGGCCGCTCGGGTCGGTCATGCGGCGGCCGGCCGGGCCGGCAGTGCCTCCGCCAGCGCTCGGTCGAGGTCCTCGATGATGTCCTCGATGTGCTCGATGCCGACGGAAAGCCGGATCGTCTCCGGGCGCACGCCCACGCTGAGCTGCTCTTCCTCGTTGAGCTGCCGGTGCGTCGTGGACGCCGGGTGGCACGCCAGCGACTTCGCATCCCCGATGTTCACGAGCCGCTTGAACAGCTCCAACGCGTCGTAGAACTTCACGCCCGCCTCGAAGCCGCCCTTCACCCCGAAGGTCAGGATCCCCGAAGCCCGGCCGCCCAGGTACTTCAGGGCCAGCTCGTGGTACGGGTCGCCCGGCAGTCCGGCGTAGCTCACCCACTCCACCGCCGGGTGGTCCTTCAGGTACTTCGCCACCGCCAGCGCGTTCTCGGAGTGGCGCTCGATGCGGAGGTTCAGCGTCTGGATCCCCTGGATGATCTGGAACGCGTTGAAGGGCGAGATCGCCGACCCCGTGTTCCGCAGCGGCACCGTGCGCGCCCGCCCGATGTACGCGGCCGGCCCCAGCGCCTCCGTGTAGACGACCCCGTGGTAGCTGGGTTCCGGCGTCGTGAACTGCGGATAGCGGATCGCGTGCTCCGCCCACGGGAATTTTCCGGAATCGACGATGGCGCCGCCCAGAGAGTTGCCATGGCCGCCGATGTACTTCGTCAGCGAGTGCACCACGATGTCGAACCCGTGTTCGATCGGCTTGAGGAGCGCGGGCGTGGCGACCGTGTTGTCCACGATGGTGGCGACTCCGTGGGCGTGCGCCACGTCGGCCACCGCCGCGAGGTCCACGATGTTGCCCGCCGGGTTCCCGATGCTCTCGACGAACACCGCCTTCGTGCGGTCATCGATCAGCTTGGCCAGATCGTCCGGGCCGTCGCCTTCCGCGAAGCGCACTTCGATCCCCAGTTGCGGCAGCATGTGGGCGAAGAGCGTGTACGTGCCGCCGTAGAGCTGGGGAACGGACACGATGTTGTCCCCCGCGGCGGCGAGATTGAGGATCGAGTAGTTGACCGCCGCGCTGCCGGACGAGAGCGCCAGCGACGCCAGGCCGCGCTCGAGCTGGGCGATCCGCTCCTCCAGCACGGCCTGCGTGGGGTTCATGATGCGGGAGTAGATGTTGCCCTCGACCTCGAGGTTGAAGAGGTCCGCGCCGTGCTGCGCGTCGTCGAACTCGTACGCCACGGTCTGGTACAGCGGCACCGCGACCGCGTGCGTGGTGGGCTCGGACTCGTATCCGAGGTGAATCGCTACAGTTTCGTCTCTCATCGGTCTCCGTCTTCTTTCCGATTAGGCCCGGTCTCCCGGGCGGTGAATGCCCCCGCGCAGAATTCCGCGTTGGCCAGACAGGCGCCGGCGGCGCCCCGGATGCCGTTGTGCGAGACCACGGTCATCGCGAGGTCGTGTGGCGGCGCGGCACGAATCCTTCCGACGCTCGCCGCCATCCCTCCGGCCGCGCCGATGTCCAGGCGCGGCTGCGGACGGTCCGGCTCCGGCCGCACGACGAGCGGCCGGTCCGGGAGCGAATGGAGGCGCGGCAGGGATGGCGGGGCCCGGAAATCCGCCAGCGCCCGGGCCGCGTCGCCCGGACTGGCCGGGGAGGCGAACTTCAGGAACACGTTGGCCGTGTGGCCGTCGAGCACCGGAACTCGATTGACACTCGACGCCACGGCGATCTCCGTCCCCAGGATCTTGTTCAGTTCCGGCTCGATCTTTTCCTCTTCGCCGGGGATCCAGGGGATGGCGTTCCCCGCGATCTGAACGGAACCGACCCCGGTGAGGCCGGCGCCCGTGACCGCCTGCAGGGTGACGACCGTGGCGGCCTCGATCCCGAACGCGTCCTGCAGGGGAGCCAGCGCCAACGCCAGCCCCGCGACCACGCAGTTCGGGTTGGCGACGAGGTGGCCCCCCCGCTCCGACCACGGCTGTGTCGCCGTGAGCGCCAGCGCCTGCGGGTTGACCTCCGGCACCAGCAGCGGCACGTCGGCTCTCAGCCGGTGCGCCGAGGCGTTCGTGCTCACGATGTGTCCGGCTTCCGCGAGCGCCGGTTCGAGTTCGCGCGCCACGCCCGACGGGAGCGCGGAAAGCACGACCCGGCACTCGGGCGGTTCCGTGGCGACGCGGAGCGGCAGGTCGGCGGCCTTCGCCGGAGGATCTCCACCCAGGCTCCAGCGGACCGCGTCGCCGTACCTCTCGCCCGCGCGCCTCCTCGACGCCGCGACGGAGGCGAGCCGGAGGGAAGGGTGTCCGTCCAGCATGCGAACGAGCCGCTGCCCGACGATGCCGGTCGCGCCGAGGACGGCCACCGGCAGACGTTCCCTCGACGAATCGGTTACGCGCATCGGGCGCGCTCCTCTCCACCGTGGCCGGCGTCGGGTGGCGGGTCGTTCCTGCCGACCCAGGTGCCCGTGCCGCCGGGAGCCGCCACCCTGAAGGCGACCCGGTGCCGTTCGGCGAAGCTCAGCGCCCGGTCCTGGACGACTCCGGCGCCGGTTCGCCGGGCCTCGCTCCACGATGTCCGGCGGATCGGCTTGACGTGCGGGAACCGTTTCGGGTCGGCCGGGAAGATCCCATCCACGTCCTTCACGAGACGGACCTCCGCCGCGCCGAGCGCGTGGGCCAGGAAGAGCGCCGTAAGGTCCGAGCCTCCGCGCCCGAGCAGCGACGTGATGCCCGTGGCGTCCACGCCCACGAATCCGGGCAGGACGATCACGTCGTGGGTGGCCAGGGCCGTCTCGATCGCATGGGCGTCCACGTCCACCGGTTCGGCGGCTCGCAGCGGCCCCCGCGTGCGGATCGGCAGGCGCGAGAACGACATGCCCACCGCACGCACGCGCCCCGTCACCAGGGCGAGGTGCAGCAGGGCGACGGACGCTTCCTCCCCGGTCGCCAGGAGCGACCCGATGAGATCGTCCGGGAGCGAGGGCGCAACTTCCCGTGCCGCGGAAAGAAGATCGTCGGTGGTGTCCCCCATGGCCGACACGACCGCGACGACCTTCGCGCCCGCGGCGACTTCAGCCCGGATCTCCTCGACCGCCAACCGGTACGCGGCCGGACGCGCCAGCACGGACGAACCGAATTTGAGTACGTGAACGCGGCGAACTTCGCGCAATGAAACGCCTCCCCCCGAGTCTCGGTTCACACTCAGCGGACTCCGGAGAAGCGACGCCCTGGGAACAACAGCTGCCGTGCAATGAAGCGCGGCGGGCGACTCATCTACCAACGGATTACATCCGTCGCAGGAGTTGGCACATCAGTGGAAGAGCCACCTTCCACAGGTTGCCCCGGTGTCTTCGGGCCTGTCCCTCGACCGGTCTCGATGAGCGTTGAGGGCGCGGAGGCTACAGGGTCGTGGGCGGCGCGTCAAGTTTTTTCTTGACCGCCGTTGCCGGGCCCATTAGGGTCGGCCGCCTACTCATCGAAAACCGGCTGAGGGACGAGCCCTTTGAACATCTTGGACGCCGTACTGCCGGAGGGTCGGAGGGGCACCGTCGCGATGCCGGCGGAGTGGAGCCCTGAACTGGAGGCCGGGATCGACGCCCGCTTCCGGGTGCGCTACGAACTCGCCGGGCGCGAGGACGCCCCGCTGCTCGTCGCGATGGGGGGGATCTCCGCCGACCGCCACGTCTGCGCCAACGCGCTGGATCCCGCGCCCGGCTGGTGGCGGAAGCTGGCGGGCCCGGGTCTGGCCATCGACACGCACCGCTGGCGGCTGCTCGCGATCGACTTCCTCGGATCTCCCGGGACGTTCGAGTCGCCGGACCGGATTCATCTCACGCCGGGAGACCAGGCGGACGCCGTCGCGGTCGCGCTGCGCCACCTCGGCGTCGAACGGGCCCACCGCATGCTGGGCGCCTCGTACGGGGGCATGGTCGCGCTGGCGATGGGGATCCGCCATCCCGCGCGGCTCGACGGCGTCGTGCTGATCGGCGCGGCGCACCGCGGCCATCCGCAGGCCATCGGCATCCACGCCGTGCAGCGCTGGATCGTCGAGTTCGCGCTCCGGCACGGCCGGGGGAGCGAAGGCGTGGCTCTCGCCAGGGCGCTGGCGTTCACGACCTACAAGTCGGCGGCCGGGCTCGACGCCCGCTTCCCGCACGACTGGGAGTGGGAGGATGGCGCCCCGGTCTACGCAGTCGGCCGCTACCTCGAGCAGCAGGGGCGGGCGTTCGCGGAACGGTTCGAGGCGGAGACCTATCTGACGCTGTCGGCTTCGGTCGACCTGTGCGACCTGCCTCCGGAGGACCTCGGCGTCCCCGCCTGGCTCATCGGGTGGGAGGAGGACACGCTGGTCCCGCCCTGGCTGCTCCGGGAGACCGCAAGCCGGATCGGCGCGCCTTCCCGCCTGCGGATTCTGAGTTCGGACGCGGGTCACGACGCCTTTCTGCTCCACGCACCCGACTACGAGGAAGCCCTGAGGGGGAGTCTCCTCGCGACGGAACCGCAGGCCCTTGCGGGTTCGGCCGGATGACTCGCGGGTTCAGCCGGGTGGCGCCGCCGCGACGGGGAGCCGCACGCATGAAGGATATGCGGCGGTGTGCAGGACCGTGTTGCGCGCCGTCAGGAGGCGCGTGCCCGTCCCCACGTCTTCCCCCGTGTTGAGGTTGCGGCTGAAGCGGGGGAAGCAGCTGCTCGTGATCTGAAGCCGGATCCGGTGGCCGACCCGGAACACGTGGCTCATCGGGTAGAGCCGGATCCGGAACTCGGTGGCTTCGTTCGGCTCCAGAAGCTCCGTCCGCTCCAACCCGCCACGGTACCGGGCGCGCAGGATCCCCTCCGTGAGGACGAATGATCCTCCCGCGGGGTCGACATCCGTGATCCGCGCCACGAAGTCCGTGTCGCGCGCCGAAGATTCGGCGTAGAGCACGACGTCGACCGGCCCCGTCACCTCCAGATCGCGCTCCAGGGCTCGCGAGGTGTAGACGAGCACGTCGGGCCGACGCTCGAGCGGCGCCTGCTCGACGGGGCCGCCCCGCATCGGCGCCGCGGCGTGGGTCGTGATCAGCCGGGAGGAAAGATTGCCCCCGAGCGACGGCGCCGGGTCGCGCGGATCGTACTCGAAGCGGTCCGGCGGCTCGTCCCCCGGCGGCTCCGGATCGAGCCGGGCGTCGTCGCCCCGGTTCGCGCGCCCGCGGCTGTGCAGATACCACGGCACCTCCTCCGTCCCCGGCGGCGGCCACTCCGCGCCCTCCCGCCACCGGTTGGCGCCCGTCGTGAACCAGCGCAGCGGCGGGTCGTCGCCGATCCCGTCGTCCACGCCGCGAAGCTGCCATTCGAACCAGCGCCGCTCCTCCTCCCGCACATCCACCCGGGCGTCGGGGCCGAAGTCGACGTCCCCGACCGTCCTCGTCTCCGGGATCTCGTGCGACCACGGCCCCAGCAGGCTCCGGTTCTGCGTGCGGGCGCGCGGGGTCGCCGCCCCCGACATCCCCTCGTGGATGCGAAGCAGGGAGCCGGCGTACGCGTCGTACCACCCGCCCTGCTGAAACGCGGGCGCCGTGACGTCGTGGTAGCGGTCCGTGACCCTGAGACGCCCCCAGTACTCGTCCCGCGTCGGGTGCTCCAGCCACTCGCGCCAGTACGGGATCTTCCGCCCGATCGCGCGCTCGTCCATCTCGATGAGCGGCAGGTGGGCCCAGAACTTCGGGTTCTGAAACAGGCGCGCCGCCTGCGGGCCGGTCACGATGGCGAGGTTCGTCTCCCAGATCACCGCCGCGCTGAGCGAGAGGAGCAACTGGAAGGCCCCGCCCAGGTAGTGGCAGTCCCCGAAGTGGTCGTCGCAGATCACGTGCGGCGCCATGCAGGTGAGGTGCGGGCTGCCGAGCGGCGCGCTGAGCCACTGCGTGAGACCGCCGTAGCTGCGCCCCCACATCCCGATCTTCCCGTCGCACCACGCCTGTCCCGCCACCCACTCCAGCGTGTCGTGCCCGTCCTCGATCTCGGGGAGATACGCGTGGAACACGCCCTCGGACCGGAACCGCCCGCGACAGTCCTGGGCCACGAACGCGTACCCGCGCTCCGCCCACCACACGCCGTTTTCGATGAACACGTCCCGCCCACTCTCGTAGGGCGTCCGGGTCAGGATGGTGGGGAACGGACCTCCGGAAGCCGGCAGATAGACATCCGCCGAAAGCCGCACCCCGTCCCGCATCCGCCCCCGAACCCCATGCAGCAGCCGCACTTCCGGCGGGGGCTCGGGCACTCTAGGTCGGGATGGCGGCGAGGACCTCGGACGGTTCGGCGCGCGCCGTGTAGTCGGGGTCGGCGGAGGCGTAGACGATGGTTCCGGAGCGGTCGATGACGAAGGTGGACGTGAGCGGGAGTTCCCACGACTCGTCGCCGTTGAAGCGGGCGAGGTCGATGCCGAGCCCGTCGCGGTACAGGGTGCGCAGGTCGCCGTCGACGGTGAACGTGAGGCCGTAGTCGCGCGCCACGCCGAGCCCGAAGTCGAGCAGGACGTCGAACTCGATGCCGTCTTCCTCGATCCAGCCGCGGGCAAACTCCGGGAGTTGCGGCGACAGCGTGACGAGACGGGCCCCCTTCGCCCTGATCTCGGGGAGAACGGATTGAAGAGCAGCCTGCTCTTCGCGGCAGTACGGTCACCAGCGGCCCCGGAAGAAGCTGAGCACCACGGGCCCCCGCTTGAGCAGCGTCGCGAGCCGGACCGTGGGGCCCGCCACGCTCGGGCGGGCGAACAGCGGCGCCCGGTCGCCCACTCCGGGGATTCGGTCGAGGATTCCGGAAGCCCGCAGCGCCTCCGTGCCCGCGGCCATGACCGCCGTCGCGGCGGGGGGACGCACCGCCTCCTTCTCCGCGCGGATCCCGGCGAGTCGCCGGTTGAGCGGCCCGCTCACGGCGTCCCGGCGCGCAGGCGCCGCTCCCAGAAATCGAGTTGGGCCGTGCGGAGTTCGCTTCCCGCCTCGACCGTCGGCCCCAGCACGAGGTGGGCCTCGGAGTCGCGCGTGTAGGCCGGCCACGGAGGCAGTCCGGCGCCGTTCGGGTCGCCGTCCGCGGCGAAGTTGACCCAGTACGAGGACATCGTCTCCGCCAACTGGCGGTCCACCGCTTCCCGTTCGCCGGGACCGACGTTGCCGAACGCGTACACGATCTCGGCCGCGTGGTACGACTTGAGATAGTCCTTCGCGGGCCCCGGCGGCTCGTGCGTGAAGTAGTAGAGCCAGGCGCCCGCGCCGGCCGCTTCCGACGCCCGCGCCCATGTCCGCATCTGGATGCCGAACAGCGCGTCGCCGCGGCTTCGCATGAAGGCGTCGAAGATCTCGCCCTCCTCCTCCACGGGGTAGGCGGCGTCGAAGCGCTCCGCATCGTCGCCCACCCGGCCGTCCACCCACTCGCGCCACGCGTCGAGCGTCTCCGGCACCGATCTCGGGGACGAGAGGGAGGTCATCTCATCCGCGTTGAACCCGACGAGCACCGGGACGTTGTTGTGCGTGTCCTCGGCGAACGCCGTCGTCACGTCCGTCGGCAGCACCCAGCCGTCCACGTTCTCCGCCGTCCTGAAGCCGCGCCCGGCCGGCGTCTCGAGCCCCGCCAGCACGCTCGCGGCGGAGAGCCGCCGCATGTCCTCCAGCGTCTCCGCCCCGAGCGCCCCGAGGAACGCCGCGCCGATCTCCTCGGCGGAGCGTCCACCCTCCGGTGCATCCGAAAGGCGCATCATGGGGCCGAACCGCCCCCCGCTCTGCCCGATGGCGCGGTGGAAGAGTCCCGCCGCCAGCGGCGTCGCCATCAGCGTGTTCACGCTCCACGAGCCGGCCGACTCGCCGAAGATCGTCACTCGCTCCGGGTCCCCGCCGAAGGCCGCGATGTTGTCGCGCACCCACTCGAGCGCGGCGACCTGGTCGAGGACGCCGTAGTTGCCGGACGATCCGTGCTCGGACTCGGCCGAGAGAAGCGGATGCGCGAGATAGCCGAACGGCCCGAGCCGGTAGTTGATCGTGACGACGACCGCGCCCTTCTCCGCGAGCGCCGTCCCGTCGTAGATGCCGGTGGAGCCGGACCCCCGCGTGAGCGCGCCCCCGTGGATCCAGACCATGACCGGCCGCCGCTCCGAGGCGTCGTCGGCCCCGGTCCAGACGTTCAGGTACAGGCAGTCCTCCGCCGTCGGGGCGGGAGGACCTCCGAAGAACGAGCCCGCGCCGTATGGGGTCTGCATGCACTCCGGGCCGAAGCTGTGCGCGCGCAGCGTCCGCTGCCCCCACGCTTCGACCGGCTGGGGCGGCCTCCACCGCCGGTCCCCCACGGGAGGAGCCGCGAACGGAATCCCCTTGTAGGAGCGGATCCCGTCGACGAGGACGCCGTCGACGTTCCCGCTGGCGGTCTCGACGCGGGTCTCCTGCGCGAGTAGCGGCGCCCCGAAGCCGCCGACGGCCAGGGCGGCGAGGAAGACGCCGGCGAACCGGCGGGCCGGATGGGTGCGGGAGTCAGGACGCATGCGATGCTCCGGAATCAGGAGGAGGACGAGGGGCTGGCGGGGGGCGACATCTCCCCGTTCCAGCGGAAGCGTTTGAGCGAGATGCGTCCCCACTTGTCGAATTCCACCCCTTCGTTCGCCAGCAACTGGTACTGGATCATCTCGGAGTACGAGTCGCCGCGGGGGCTGATCTCGCCGCGCGCGTTGATCACGCGGTGCCAGGGGAGGGGCCGGTCGGAGGCGTAAAGCGCGTAGCCCACGAGCCGGGCCTGTCCGCCGAGTCCGGCGAGTTCCGCGACCTGCCCGTAGGTGGCGACGCGGCCGGCGGGAATCCGGGCGACGACGTTGCAGATGCGCTCGTGGAGATCCGAAGCCATGGTGGTCGTCACTCGCTACGTGGCCGGGGGTCGTGTCATCTTCGAGAACAAGTTTCGAACGCGTGAATCTTGGGGAGTGGGAACCGATGGACAATTCCAGACGGGTGGCCAAGCCGGGACTCGTCCTCGCGCTGGCGGCGGCGCTCGCCGCGTGTTCCGGAGATGGAGACGCCCCCCCGGGGCCGGTCGCCGACGGCCAGAGCGAGGCGGGCGCCGGCGCCGCCCTGCATCGATTCGCGCCGGACCCGGCCAATCCCTACGAGGCCCCTGAGCCGGAGCACGAGGTGCGGGTCGAAACCGACCTCATGGTCCCGATGCGGGATGGGGTTCGCCTCGCGACGGACCTCTATCTTCCGGTCGAGCCCGCCGACCGCGGCGACCGCCTCCCCGTCGTCATGATCCGGCTGCCGTACGACAAGGCGACCTATCGGGCCGGCGCGATCTCCCCGGCGCGGTTCTTCGCGGGACACGGATACGCCGTCGTCGTCCAGGACGTGCGCGGCAAGTACGCGTCGGAAGGGGATTATCTCCTGTCCGCGGCGGACCGCGAGGACGGTTACGACGCCGTCGAGTGGGCCTCGACCCAGCCCTGGTCGAACGGAAGGGTCGGGACCTTCGGCTGCTCCTACCTCGGGGAGAACCAGACGCAACTCATGACGCAGCGCCACCCGGCGCACGCCGCCGCCATCCCGCTCGCGGCCGGCGGGGCGGTCGGATCGGCCGGCGGACGGTACGGCTACTTCGGCATCTTCGAGGGCGGCGCCTTCGGGCTCTCCGCGAGCTTCGGCTGGTTCCGCGGCAACGGCCGCAAGCGCCCGGGAGGCGAGCCGCCGCCTCCCGTCGAGATGTTCGCCGCGCTCCGCGAGCTTCCCACCATCGACCTCATGCGGAAGTACGGCCCGCCCGACCGGGACACGGACTGGGAAGAGGTCATGAGCACGCCGCTCGCCGACGAATGGTGGGACGGACTCGGATACCTGAGCGACGCGGACCGGTTCGACGCGCCGGCGCTCCACGTGAACTCGTGGTACGACCTCGGCGCGAACGAGACGCTCCAGCAGTGGCGGATGATGCGGGACAACGCGGTGAGCGACCGGGGCGGCGCGCACCAGTACGTCATCCTTTCTCCCACCAGCCACTGCATGTCCGAGCGCGCCACGGAAAACACCGTGGTCGGGGACGTCGACTTCGGCGACGCCCGCCTGCCGTACCGTTCCCTCTATCTCGCCTGGTTCGACCACTGGCTGAAGGGCGTGGACAACGGGGTCACCGACATCCCCCGGGTCCACTACTACGTGATGGGCCGGAACGAATGGGCGTCCGCCGACACGTGGCCGCCCCCCGGGGCCGAGATGACCCGCCTCTATCTCCGCAGCGGAGGCAACGCGAACACGCGGCTCGGCGACGGCGTCCTCTCCGCCGAGGCCCCCGACGAGGAACCCGCGGACCGGTTCGTCTACGACCCGGCGGACCCCGTCCCCTCCCGCGGCGGGTCCGTCTGCTGCACCGGGAACCCCGACGACCAGCCGGGCGCGTTCGACCAGTCGGACATCGAGGAACGCGAGGATGTCCTCGTGTACACCGGCGATCCGATCGGCGACGGCGGCCTCGAGATCGCGGGCCCGCTCGAGGCGCGGCTCTACGTGAGTTCGAGCGCCCCGGACACCGACTTCACCGTGAAGCTCCTCGACGTGCATCCCGACGGACGGGCCATCAACATCGTCGAGGGCATCATGAGGGCGCGCTACCGGGACGGATACGAGGACCCCGTGATGATGGAGGAGGGGCAGGTCTATCCGGTCCGGGTGGACCTCCATTCCGTGGCGCACCGGTTCGCGCCCGGCCACCGCGTGCGGATCGAGGTCTCGAGCTCCAACTTCCCCCGCTTCGACCGCAACCTGAACACGGGCGGCAACAACTATGACGAGACGGAATGGGAGGTCGCGGAGAACATGATCCACCACGCCGGAGACCGGGCATCGCACATCGTCCTGCCCGTCATGGAGAGGGACGGATGACCGACTCCGGATCGTCGCCTCAGGGCTCGCGTCCCGACCTCGACGAAGCGGTCGAGACGTGGTCGCGCATGAACGATGCCTCGATCCTGCGCAGCGTCGCGGCCGTCATCCTGGGGTTCGTGGTGCTGACGCTGGGCTCGGTGCTCGCCGGCCGGCTGATGCTGTCGCTGTTCGGCGTCGAACCGGGGGCGGCCCCGGGCGCCGCGTTCATCTTCACGAGCCTCGGCGTGCGCCTCGCCGTCACCGTTCTGGCGGGCTTCCTCACGGCCCTCGCGGCCCCGCGTGCGCCCCGGCTCCATGCCGGCGTCCTGGCGGCGATCCTCGTCTTCTTCAGCCTCGCCTCGCTCGCCGGCCTCTCGGCCTCCGGCGACCCGTACGGCCCCGCATGGTACCCCATCGCGATGCTCGTCATGGGCCCCGTCGGCGTCCTCATCGGCGGGGCTCTCCGAGCCGGACGACGCTGATCCAGTGCCCCCGGAAAGGTCGGACATGCGAATCGAAACGGTGGCGGTTAAGGCGGGCATGGACCCGGACGGGGCGAGCCGGGCGATCGCGCCCCCGATCACGCTCTCGACCACCTTCGAGCGCGGGGAGGACGGGTCGTATCCTGGCGGGTTCGACTACTCCCGCAGCGGGAACCCCAATCGGGCCCTGCTGGAGGCGGCGCTGGCCGCGCTGGAGGGCGGGCCGGAGGCCGTCGCGTTCCCCTCCGGGATGGCGGCCACGTTCGCCGTCATCTTCTCGCTCTCGCCGGGGGAGCACGTCGTGGCCGCGGACGACGCGTACTACGGGACCGGCGTTCTCCTGCGGGACTCGTTCGCCGAGCGCGGCATCGAGGCGAGCTTCGTCGACATGACCGACCTCGGCGCCGTCCGCGCCGCCATGCGACCGAACACCCGCCTCGTGTGGATGGAGACGCCGTCGAACCCGCTCATCCGCGTCTCCGACATCGAGGCGATCGCGGGCATCGCGCGGGAGGGCGGGGCGATCTCGTGCTGCGACAACACGTGGGCGACGCCACTCCTGCAGCGGCCGCTGGATTTCGGCGTGGATCTCGTCATGCACTCCACGACCAAGTACTTCGGCGGCCACAGCGACGTAACCGGCGGCGCCGTCATCGTGCGGGAGCCGGGCGGGCCGCTCGAAGCGCTGCGGAAGATCCAGAAGGACGGCGGCCTCGTGCCCTCGCCGTTCGACGCCTGGCTCACGAGGCGCGGCCTGGAGTCCCTCGCCGCGCGCATGGCCATGCACTGTGCCACCGCCATGGAGCTTGCCCGCTTCCTCGACGCCCACCCGCGTGTCGAGCGGGTCCACTATCCGGGTCTGGAGAACGATCCCGGGCACGCCCTCGCCGCGCGTCAGATGTCCGGCTTCGGCGGCATGCTGTCCTTCGACGTCGCGGGCGGCCGGGACGAGGCGTTCGCGGTCGCGGCCCACGTGAAGGTCATCGCGCGGGCCACGAGTCTCGGGGGGACCCACTCCCTCATCGAGCACCGGGCGTCCATCGAGGGTCCGACGACCCGGGCCCCGGAGAACCTGCTCCGCATGTCTGTCGGCCTCGAACACGTGGACGATCTGAAGGAGGATCTGGACCGGGCCCTCGCCGCGATCGACTAGCCTTCCTCAGGCGGTAGCGGAGCACTCTCCGCCGTCTCCCCGCCTTCGTCGGACCCCCCCAAATAGGTGATACCGGGGCAAGGGTCGGACGCTTAAGAAACATGCGTTCGAATCGCGTCGGAACGTTGAACCCCACAGGAACGGTCCCGATATGCCCGGCTCGGCATCGTCTGATGGTACGCAGTTGAGCGGTCGTACACGGGTGCGCGGCGTCGCATCCGCGCTCTCCCGCGCCTCCACCTCACCC
>VXOJ01000018.1 GCA_009840115.1 Gemmatimonadales bacterium
TGGCGGGCCGCCGTAGTCTGCGGCCGGAGGCGGCTCGGGGGGCGGGGGCTCCGGGGGTGACGACCGATCCGCGGGAGCGGCCGCGGGCGGCGGAGGACGCTTCTCGCGCTCGCGACGCGGCGGCTTCGGCGCTCGCGTACGGGACGGAGCCTCGCCGGCGGGGGCGCCCAGGGCGGCCAGGAGTTCCTCGAGTCCGACGGTCGACTCCATGCGGACGAGACGGAGCAGCAGGACCTCGAGCTGGATGCGCGGCTGCGAGGACCGGTGGAGCATGCCGGAGGCCTCGAACTCGCTGAGCGCGGCCAGCATCCGGAGCAGGTCCGCGGGAACCAGGGCCCCAGCGGCGGCGAGGAAACGCTCGCGCGACTCGGGCAGGAGTTCGACCGCCTCGGCCTCCGGATCGAGCCGCAGCACGAGGAGGGTGCGCAGCGCGTCGCCAAGCCCGCGCAGAAACTCCGCGGGGTCGTGCCCATCGTCGAGGAGGTCCTGGACGAAGGCGAACACGCCGGCCCGATCCCCGTTCGCCGCGATCTCGAAGAAGGCGAGATATCGATCTTCGTCGACGAGCCCGAGCATGCGGCGGACATCCGCGAGTTCGACCGCGTCTCCCCGGAAGGAGAGCACCTGGTCGAGGGACGAGAGCGCGTCGCGGACGCCGCCTTCGGCCCGGCGCGCGATCGCCCGCAGCGCCCCCGGCTCGGCCGGGATGCCCTCCGCCTCGAGCACCGTCTCCATGCGGCTCGCGATGTCCTGCACGGAGACCCGCCGGAAGTCGAAACGCTGGCAGCGGGACATGACGGGCGCCGCGCCGCGCTCGATCTTCTGCGGCTCGGTGGTGGCGAAGGCGAAGATCACGCGGGGCGGCGGCTCCTCGAGGATCTTCAGGAGCGCGTTCCAGGCGTCGCGCGTGAGCATGTGCGCTTCGTCGAGGATGTAGATCTTGTAGCGCTCCTCGCTCGTGGGCGCGTACGCGGCGCGACGGCGGAGGTCCCGCGCGTCCTCGACGCCCCGGTGGCTCGCCGCGTCGATTTCGACGACGTCCAGCGAGGCGCCCCCGGACCAGATCCGCTCGCACGAGGGGCAGGTGCCGCACGGTTCGCCGGCGGCGCGGTCGGGACAGTTCAGGGCCATGGCGAGGATGCGCGCGGTCGTCGTCTTCCCGACCCCGCGCGGACCGCAGAAGAGATACGCGTGGCCGACCCGCCCGGACTCGATCGCGGCCTTCAGCGTGGGCGCGATGTGGTCCTGTCCGATCAGCTCCGAGAAGCCTCGGGGCCGGTAGGTTCTGGCCAGCGCGGTGCGGTACAAGGGCTCGTGAGCCATCTGGGTCGGCCGGGGTCACGATCCCGGCCGGCTTCGACTCCTTCGGGTCTGAGGACGCCCGCGCCCCGCGACGCGGGGCCGCCGCCGACATCGGGCGAACGACCCCAGGCGGGCCGTGGCGACCGTCACACGCTTACCGCTGCTACCTTCACGGTCCTGACGGGATTCACGCGCTCCGGCCCCACGGGCCTGGGGCACCGTTATCTTATCGGACGACCGGGGCAGCGGCCAGAAAAAACCGTCATGCATCCTCGCCGTAGAAGGCGTCCGGGATGTGCCGGACCCGGGACGTTCCGCGGCCATCGACCTCCACCGCGACGACGTCGAAGCGGGCCTCCGCCGCGGCGCCAGGATGCCGGCCGAGCCACGCTCCGGCCGCGCGGCGGATTCTCCCCCTCTGGGCCCGGGAGAGCGCCTCCTCGGGCGTCTGCACGCCGGGGCGGCGGGTCTTCACTTCGACGAAGGCCACCGTGTCTCCGTCCCGGATGACCAGATCGATCTCCAGCCGCCCCACGCGCCAGTTGCGGTCGAGGATCTCGTACCCCTCATCCGCCAGGTGGCGCGCGGCGATGCGCTCGCCGAGGCTGCCGAGGCCGCGGTCAGCCGTGGGCGGGGACGCGGGCGCGCGCGATCCGGCGGCCGATGGCGTTCGCGATGGGGTGAAGCTCGGCCATCAGCGCATCGAACTGCTCGAGCGTGAGCGACTGCTGGCCGTCCGACGCCGCCGTCGGGGGATCCGGGTGGACCTCGAGGATGAGCGCGTCCGCGCCCGCCGCGACCGCGGCCCGCGCCAACGGTCCGACCTTCGACCGGGCCCCCGTGCCGTGGCTGGGATCCGCCACCACCGGGAGGTGCGACAACTCGTGGATCGTCACGATGGCCGTGAGGTCGAACAGGTTCCGCGCGTGCGTGTCGAAGTTGCGGACGCCGCGTTCGCACAGCATGACGCGTGACTCGCCCTCGGCGACGACATACTCCGCGGCGAGCAGTAGCTCCTTGATCGTCGCGGCCATCCCCCGCTTGAGGAGCACCGGCTTGCCGGCGCGGCCCGCCGCCCTCAGCAGGGAGTAGTTCTGCATGTTCCGCGCGCCGATCTGGATGACATCGGTGTATTCCGCGACGAGGCCCATGCTCTCCGTGTCCAGCGCCTCGGTGACGATCGCGAGGCCCGTCTCCTCCCGCGCGCGGGCGAGCAGTTGCAGCCCCTCCTCCCCGAGCCCCTGGAAGGAGTAGGGCGAGGTCCGCGGCTTGAAGGCTCCGCCGCGCAGCACCGTCGCCCCGGCTTCCGCGACCCGGTGCGCCGTCTCCAGGATCTGTTCGCGCGATTCCACGGAGCAGGGGCCGGCCATCACGACGACATCCTTCTCCCCGATGCGCACGCCGTTGGACAGCTCGATGACCGTGTTCTCGGGCCACCATTCCCGGCTCACCTGCTTGTAGGGCGGCGACACGTGAATGACGCGGAGCACGCCCTCGATCCCCACGAGCCGGCTTTCCTCGACGCGGCCGTCGTTGCCGACGAGGCCCACGGTCGTGCGCTGGGCGCCCGGCATGGGCCGGGCCCGGTATCCCATATCCTCGATCGCGCGGACCACGTCCCGGACCTGCCCGTCCGTGGCGCCGTGCTTCATGACCACCAGCATCGTTCCCCCTGTGGGTGACGTTCGCCCGTCGTGCGCGCGCCGAGCGCGGCAGGGCCGTGAGTCTCCGGTCCGCTCCCCGCGGCGCCGGCAGGAGGAGGATACTCCACTGGCGTCACCTGTTCGTCAACGAGACCCGGAGCCCTTCCCTCGCGATGCGCGCATCCCCGTCGTATCCGGCCTCGGCCACGAGACGGGCGACGTCGTGGCCCGTTCGGAAGTGCGGGTAGATGTGCGTCAGCACGAGAAGGCGCGGGCGCGCGGCGGTCGCCAACTCGGCGACGCGCGCGGGCGACAGGTGGTTGTCCGACGCCTGCGCGTCGTGCAGCGAGCACTCGCAGACGAGGGCGCTCACCTCGCGCATGAAGGAGCCCAGTTCCGTGGATGGCCCGGAGTCGCCCGTGTACCCGAAGCTGAACGTCTCGCCGTCGAGCCGCCACGCGACGCTTTCCTCGGTGTGCGGCGTCCTGTGGGCTTCGAGGCCGGGGCCTCCGCTCAGGCTGCGCGTCTCGCCCGGCGCGACTTCCTCGATGAGGACGGGGAAGCCGGGATCGAGGACGAAGTCGCCATAGGCGCCCGCGAGCTTCTCGACGAAGGTGCGGGTGCCCGCGGGACCCCACACCGTGAGCGGCCGGCTGCGGGGTCGGGGGAGGCCGTGTCTCAGGGCGAAGAAGAAGCCCGGGAGCGCGCCGACGTGGTCCGCGTGGAAGTGGGTGATCGCGAGGTCGGTGATCTCGCCCCAGGGCAGGCCGAGGCGGGCGAGCGCCTGCAGGGCTCCGGGACCGCAGTCGAATAGGACGTGCGTCTGCGCCGCCGATCCGGTGCCGGGGGACGAGACCCAGTAGGAGGAGGCGGCCCGGTCCGCTTCCGGGACGACGGTGCCGCACCCGACGACGACCAATTCGGTGTCGGTCACGCCACCTGCGGAGCGGAGTCCTGCGGGGCGGAGTTCTGCGCGGTGGCGTTGAGCTCCACGCCGACGATCGAGGAGACGCCCGCCTCCTGCATCGTCACGCCGTAGATCCAGTCGGCGTTCTCGATCGTGCGCGGATTGTGGGTGATGACGATGAACTGGGTCTCTTCCTTGAATTCCTTCAGCATGCGGACGAAGCGGAGGATGTTCGTCTCGTCCAGCGGCGCGTCCACCTCGTCCAGGAGGCAGAAGGGGCTCGGCTTCGCGAGGTAGATCGCGAACAACAGGGCGAGCGCGGTCAGCGCCCGTTCGCCGCCCGAGAGGAGATGGATCCGTTGCGTCTTCTTGCCGCGGGGACTGGCGGAGATCTCGATCGGGGAGTCCAGGGCGTCGTCGGGGTTCTCGAACCGGAGATCGCACTGCCCGCCCTCGAAGAGGGTGTCGAAGGTGCGGTGGAAGTTGGTCCTCACCTGCTCGAACGTCTCCATGAGCGCGGAGGTCGCCTCGCGGTTGATCCGGCGGATCGAGGTCCGCAGGTCGTCGCGCGCCCGGGTCAGGTCGTCGCGCTGTCCCGTCAGAAACTCGAGACGCGTCTGTTCTTCCTCGTATTCCCGCTGCGCGAGGAGGTTGACCGGTCCGATGCGGGCGATCGAACGCCGCACGCGCTCCAGCTCCGGTTCCCATTCGTCGGGCTCCGCATCGTCGACGGGGTCGACGCGTTCCCGGAGTTCCGCGAGCGGGGCGTCCCATTCCGCTTCCACGCGGCCCCGAATCGAGGACTCCAGCGCCTCGAGTTGCGTGATCTCCAGTTCGAGCCGGTGCCGGGCCTCCACGCGCTCGCGCTCGAGCCGCCGCGCCTCGCTCAGTTCCGACTCCAGCCTGTCCAGCCGTCCGCGCCGTTCGGCGATCCGCCGCTCCAGCTCCGACAGATCCGTCTCGCGCCGGGTCCGGGTTTCGAGCGCGGCGCCGATGGCCGCCTCCAGCTCCTCCGCCTGCGCCTCGCTGTCCGCGATCGCGGCGTGGAGCCCGTCCACCTCCCGCGCCAGCGTCCGCGACCGTTCCTCCGCGTCGTCCGCGGCCTCGACGAGGCGGCTCTCCACGCCGCGCCGATTCTCGACCTCGGCCTCCCGCCGCGCCTGCGCCAGCTCCGCGCGGTGAAGTTCCGCCTTCCCCGCATCGGCGGCGGCGCGGGCGTCGTCGGCCTTCGTTCGCGCCTCCTCGTGGGTGGAGGACCACTCCGAGACCTTCCGGTCCAGTTCGCCGGCGCGGGCGTCGTCGTCCGCCGAGAGCGACACCTCATCCTCGCTGAACGCCTCCAGTTGTTCGATGCGGCCGGCGAGTTCGCTGCGCTCGCGGTCCAGCCGGACGAGCCGCGCCTCCGCCGAGGTGCGGTCGGCTTCGGCCTCACGGCGGGCCGACTCCGCGTCGGACACCGAGCGCTCCAGCGCGTTCGACCCCGCGAGCGCTTCGGAGGCGGCGGCCGCCAGCTCCTTCACCGCCTCCCGCGAGCGCGCGCGATCCTCCTCCAGCGCCGCCGCTTCGTCGCGCAGGGCCCGGAGTTCGGCCCGCCGGCTCAGGAGCCCTTCCGAGGCGGCGCCTCCGACGTAGACCCCGCCCCATCGGTCCTGGCGCCGTCCCTCGGGATCTACCCAGGCGTGCGGGCGCGGCGCCGGTTCGCCGCCGGACCGGACCTCGACGCCCGCGAGCAGCGCCTTCACCCAGACGGCGCCGGCCCCCTTCGCGTCGACGTGTCGCATGAGGGGCGCGTCCGCCTCCGGCGGTCCCGGGAGCGGGCCGGGATCGAGCGGGAGCACGAGGACGCTCTCCTCTCCGCCGCGCCGATCGAGCCATGCCTCGACCGCCCGGACCGCGGACCCGTCGCGCACGACGACGCCGTGCAGGTACGGGCCGAGATGAGATTCGACCGCGGCCGCCCAGGGAGCGGACGCTTCCATGAACTCCGACAGCGCGCCGTGGAGTCCGGGGATCGCGCTCCGGTCCTTCAGCAGTTCGGCGACCGCCTCGGGGAGCAGCGCGCTCGACCCCACCAGGGACCCGAGACTCGAGGCGCGGGCGCGCGCGGCGGCGAGACGGCCCTCCAGGTCGGCCGCTTCATCGCGGGCGCGACGCAGCGCCGTGTCCGCGGAGGACGCGGCCTCCCGCGCCGCCCGCAGCCGCTCGCGCGCATCCTCCAGCGTCCGGCCCGCCTGCGCCTCGCGCCCCGACGCGCTCTCCGCCTCCTTCCGGAGCCCGCGCTCCTGGGCGGCGAGCGCATCGAGGGCCGGGCGCCGCCGCTCGAGCTCCTCGCTGCGGTCGCGGGCCCGAACCTCCCTCACGCCGAGTTCGAGCCTCCAGCGTTCCGTCTCGCGGCGCGCTTCATCGAGCGCCTCCCGGGCGGCGGCGCGCTCGCGCGCGGCGGTGCGGGCCGTCTCGGCCAGCGCCTCCGCCCGACGCTCGAGTTCGGCCGTCGCCGCGGCGCCTTCGGCGGCGAGCGACTCCCCCTCCTTCAGGGCGGCCCGCGCTTCCGCCACGCGCTCCCGGAGGTCCCCGCGCCGGCGCTCGTTCCGGCGCACCTCCTCCTCGAGGGTCCCCAGCCGGTCGCGCGCGCTCGAACCTCTCGCCCCGGCGAGGAGCCGGGCGCGTTCCTGCTCCTCCACGGCGCGGCGGGCCTCCTCCAGACCCCGGGCGAGGCCGGCCCGCTCCCGCTCCATGCCGGTGTACTCCAGGCGAAGCGCCTCCGCCCGGGTCTCCGCCGTGCTCAGATCCACGTGGTCCGGGCCCGCGTCCGGCTCCAGGCGCTCGAATTCGGCCCGGGCTTCGGCCAGCCGTCGGGTGGCGTCCTCGAGATGGGCGTCCGCGACGGCGATCTCGAGTTGCAGGAGCCGGGCGCGCAGCTTCGCGTGGCGCTCGGCCCGTCCCCGCTGTTGCGCGAGCGAGCGGACCTTGGACGCCACCTCGACCAGCACGTCCTCGAGCCGTTGCAGATCTCCGTCCGCCTGCTCGAGCCGGCGGGTCGCGATCCGGCGGCGGTCCTTGTAGCGCCCGATCCCGGCGGCTTCCTCGAACAGCGTCCGGCGCTCCTCGGCGCGGTCCGAGAGGATCGCGTCCACCATGCGGCCCTCGATCATCGCGTAGGCGTTCGAGCCCAGCCCCGTGTCCCGGCACAGATCCAGGATGTCCTTGAGCCGGCAGGCCGTGCCGTTGAGCGTGTACTCGCTCTCGCCGCCGCGGTAGACCGTGCGGCCGATCGCGACCTCGGCGTAGGGCACGGGAAGCACGCCGTCCTCGTTCGAGAGTTCGAGCAGGACCTCGGCCCGGTGGATGGGCTGCCGCGCCTCCGTCCCCCCGAAGATCGCCTCCTCCATGCGGGATCCCCGGATGGCGGTCGGGCGCTGTTCTCCCAGCACCCAGCGCAGCGCGTCGGAGAGGTTCGATTTTCCGCAGCCGTTCGGGCCGACGACGGCCGTGATCCCCTCGTGCAGCTCGATCCGCGTCCGGTCGGCGAACGACTTGAATCCGCGCAGGGTCAGGGCCTTGATCTTCAAGCGCCCTCAGGGGGTTGAAGGAGCGGCGTCGCCGCGCCTCGCGATCAGCGTCGCGGTTTCGCCGGCCGCTTCCAGCGCGTCGCGCATGGGGGCGGCCGCCGCCTCGTCCTCGTACGCGCCCCCGTACACCCTGAAGACCGGCATGCCGTCGAGCGCCGTCTCGAGGCTGTACGCGGGGATGCCGAGCGACGCGAGTTCGGCGATCCGCGCCTCCATTTCGGGGCGCTCCGCGAACACGCCGAGGTCGTACGCGAAGCTCACGGGACGCAGGAGCCACGGGTTCGCCTCCCGGGCCACGCCCACCGCCGCGAGTTCCTCCATGAGGGCGGCAGCCTCCGCCTCGGTCGCGACGGCCCCGGCGAGGATCCTCTGATACCGGACTTCGCGAACCGTCGTGGGGGCCGTGACGTACAGCACGTCTCCGCGCAGGTCGCGGATCTCGGCCATGCGCTCCGCCGCCTCGGCCGGATCCACGAAGCTTCCGAGGAGCACGGAGTACGGCCGCTCGGCGGCCGACTCGAACGCGGCGGCGACGGCGGCGTCATCGGGCGGCTGCGGGAGGTCTTCCGGCACGACGTCGCCCGGCGGGATGTCGCCCGAGGAGATGTCGTCCGACTGGGTGTCATCCGACGGGGTGTCGCCCAACTGGGTGTCGTCCAACTGGGTGTCGTCCAACTGGGTGTCGTCCGCCACCGCCGCCGGAGCGTCCTCCGAGCCTCCGATCATCGACCCGAAACGGGAGAACGCGCGGTCGAACCAGCCGTTCCGGTACGCCCACAGGTTTCCGACCGCCAGCGCCGCGATCACCAGCGCCGCGACGAGCGGCCCGCGCGGGCGGCGGCCCCGGGCCTTTGCGGGCGCCGGGGGCGAGTCCGCGGGAGCGGCGTCCGGCTCGGGCTCGGATTCCAGCCGGGGCTCGGGCTCCGCCGGGGGCTCGGGTTCGGGTTGCGGCTCGGGTTCCGGGGGGGGCTCGGCGGCGTCTTCCACGGGCTTCGCCTCGGGGGCCACGCTCGACTCGTCCGGCTCGCCCGCTTCAGCTGGCTCGCTGGACTCGAAGGGGACGTGGCCGTAGCACCGCATGCCGTGGTCCTCGGGGGGGGCGCTGCCCACGGCGATGTACCCGTCGAGGAGACCGAGCAGGTCGTCGGAGGGGCGCCCGCGATCGGACATGGCGATGAAGAGCGTCCCGTCCTGCTCCTTCACGCGGGACACGAAGCGGGCGAGCGCGGCGGATTCCAGCAGCCCGACCACGCCTTCCGGCACCCTTCCCGCCGGCAGATATACGTAGGGACAGTCCGCGCGCCGCACGGCGATCCCGGCAAGGCCCGCCTGACCTCCGAGGAACTCCGCCATGCCGCCGGAGTCGGCCCGCTCGGACGCGCCGGCCAGTTCGTCGAGGGGCGAGGGCCCGGACTCGGTGTTCAGGACGAGCGTCCGTCCGCGCCGGCGGGCGATGGAGGTGGCGATCGCGTCCACCGCCGTCGCGCTTCTCTCGGCCTCCGAACGCCGGAAGACGAGCGCAACGATCCGCGCATCGGCGGGCAGTTCCCAGGGGAACGGGGCCGGGGCCGGGGCGGTCACGGGTCCCGCCTCACCGCCTGATCCCCCTCCTCATGAATCCACGCATCGATCCCCCTCTCCCGCTGCAACTCGAGCGCCGCCCCCTCGGCATCGGGGCGCGTTTCGTAAGGGCCCACGAGGAGCCGATACCAGATTTCGCTGGCCTCGTCCATCCGGCGCAACACGTGCGTCGAATACCCCGAGCCGTCGAGGAGCTGGCGCACCTGTTCGAGCGCGGCCAACTGCCGCGAGGATTGAGCGACGGCATAGAAGCCGGCGGGAAGCTCCGGCGGCGGGTCCCCCGGGACGGGATCGCCGAGGGTTTGCGTCCGCGGGCGCCGGTCTTCCGTCCTCCCCATCGTCAACAGTCCGATGCGGCCGGGCGGAACGCTGTCGGCGAGCGCATCGAGCGCCTCCTCGGCGTCTTCCAGCGTGTCCTCCGGCACGACGGCGGCGGACGCGACGGGCAGGCGCCGCCCCCATCGGAACGGGAGCCACCAGGCGTCGGCGGGACCCTCCACGGCGGCGACTTCGCCGTCCGGGCGGAGGAGGCCGAGACCGCTCCCCGACGACACCAGCACCGCCCCGCCCGGCAGCGCGAGCGGAAGGTCCGCGCGCCACTCTCCCGGCACCGCGCCCAGACCGGCCTCTCCCGCCCTCGCGGACCACGCGTTCGAGCCATCCCAGGCCACGAGCCGGTCGCCCGTCATGCCGGGCCGCAACGTCTCAATGGGCGCCTCGATCCGCGAGGATCCGACCTCGCGCCAGTCGTAGCGGTCGATGACCGTGAAGCGCGGCCGGTCGACCGACGCCGCAAACACGCGGTGCTGCGAGGGGGAGATGGCCAGGGCCGACGGCGCACCGCCGATCTCCGTCCCCTCCGCCGGTTCGAGTTCGGGAATCGACCACTCCGTGAGTCCCCTTCCATCCTCGGACGCCGTCACGACGGTTCGGCCCCAGCCCGCGAGCGCGACGGGGCCGCGGGTGCTGACGGTCCGCGTCGCCGCGGGCTCCGGTTCCCCGGCCTCCCATACCGCGAGTTCGGGTCCGCCCGCGCCTTCGACGAGGGCGACGACCCGGTCTGCGGCGGCGGGGGCCGCCCAGTGCACGGCGCCAGCGGCCGTCACCTCCGCGGTGCGGGTGGGGGTGATGGCGAGAATCCGGTCGCCCGACACGAAGGCGCCCCCCTGGGGCGAGGCGATCCAGCGGCCGGCGGCGGGCGCGTCGGGCAGCGGGGTCTCGGCCTCCACGGGCGAGGTCGTGTAGAGGTGAAGCCGCCGCCCGCGCTGCAGCACGACGGCCGAGCCGAGCGAATGGGCCGCCGTGACGCTTCCGAGCGGCAGGCGACCGGTCCAGCGCACCGTGGACGGGCTCTCGATGGAACGGAACTGCGCGACGCCGCCGTCGCGCGGGATGACGAGGAGCCCGTACCGCTCGAGCGACGTCCCGGAGACGAGCGCCGCGCCTTCGAGGGGATCCGGCTGATCTTCCGGGGGGCTTCCGCAGGCGCCGGCAATGCCCCCGACCCCGAGCAGGAGGAGGAGCGCAGCCGGCATTTTCGCACGGTTCATGGCCCTCCAAGCTAGCGGCGCGCCACCGGTCGCGGAACGGCCCCGGCCCCGCTTCACTCCAACTCGAAGAGGGGGGCGTCGCCCCACAGCCGCTCGAGCCGATAGAACTCCCTGACTTCGCCCAGGAAGACGTGCACGATGAGGCCCACGTAGTCCATCAGCACCCAGCGACCGGCGTTCAGCCCCTCCACGCCGACCGGCCGGAAACCGTCCTCGCGCGTGCGATCGAGGATGTTCTCGCTGATCGCGCGGGCGTGCGTGTCCGAGTCGCCCGTCGCGATGAGAAAGAAGTCGGTGACGTCCGACAGCCCCCGCAGATCGAGGATCGTCGGCACGCGTGCGTTTCGCTCGAGCGCGGCCTCCGCCACGCTGCGGAGTTCCGGGGAGGGGTCTCCCCGTTCCGAGAGCCGGCGCCACACTTCCTCGAGCGGGAGCGGGCCGTGCGCCATCGGTCGCGGACCGCCGTCTGTCGACACTATTCCTCGGCGACCACGGACACCTTGAGCGTGGGCTCGACGTCCACGTGGACTCGCACCGGAACTTCGTGTTCGCCGAGGTCCTTGATCGGATCGTCCAGCCGGATCGCGCGGCGATCCACGGCGACGCCCTCCTTCTCCAGTTCATCCGCGACGTCCGCGGCCGTGACCGAGCCGAACAGGCGTCCGCTCTCGCTCGCCCGGCGCACGAAGCTCAGCTCCCTGCCCTCGAGTTCGCCCGCCAGTTCCTGCGCCGCTTCGCGCTCCCGCTCGGCGGACTGTTCGATCTGGCGCCGCTCCTCCTCGAACCGCTTGCGGTTCCCCTCGGTCGCCACGAGCGCGATCCCCTGCGGAACCAGGTAGTTGCGCGCATACCCCGCCCGCACGTTCACCATCTCGCCCGCCAGACCGAGGTCCGCGACGTCCTTTCTCAGAATCACTTCCACCATCGATCCCTCCAGTTTCCGGGGTTCACGCCCCGTCCGTTTTCACCCCCGGACGCGACCGCAGATCCAGCCACGTATCGCTGATTCCCATGACGAGGGCCGCACCCGCCGTCACCGGGTAGAGGATGAGCGCCGCGAGCACCCACAGGCCGATCACCCAGCCCGAGCTTAGCACGGAAGCCCCCAGCCACACGAGCACCGCAAGGCCCCGGAGCAGATAGAGGCCGCCCATCACCGTCACCATGTTGCCGCCCGCGCGGTCCGCCCACGCTCCGGCGGGGAGGACCAGCAGCGCGAGCCCCAGCACGAGCACCCAGGCCAGGTGGTCGCCGAACCGGAACTCCCGCAGCGGCGGAAGCGGTCTCGGTTCTCCCCGGACGCGCCCGATGATGTAGCCGACGACCCCGAGGGCCGAGATCGAAGCGAGCGCGAGCATGGCCGGGTAGACGGCCTGCCACACGCTCACGATGGTGCGCACCGTCGCTTCCACCGACCGGCCGCCCCACGCGTTGAAGTCGTACGCGGCCAGCGCCTGGCTGAACTGCGCCGTGATCCGCCAGTCGAGGTCGGCCGGAAGCCCGGGTCGCAGGACGGCGAGGACCGCGACCGTGGCTCCCGCGACCGCGACCGCCGCCAGCGACCGGTCGAACAGCCGCCGGCCCGGCGCCAGTGCCGTGCTGAGGGCGAACCCCCCGGCCAGGAGCAGCGCCCAGCCGCGTTCCATGAACCACAGCGGTCCGGCCTCCCGAAACCCGAGCGCCGCTCCCGCCAGGAGCAGCAGCGCCAGGGCGGCCGACCCGGACCGGGGCGGTTCGAAGGTCAGAATCGCCACGGCCGCGGGGACGCCGACGATCGCCATGAGCCCGAGCGGCGACGAACTCAGCGGCGACAGCAGCATGACCAGCAGGAGGAGGCCCGCGGCCGGCCAGAGACCGCTCCAGCGTTCCCTCAGCGACCCCACGCCGGGGCTCGGCCCCACGCCGCGGCGGGCTAGTCGTGGTAGCCGCGGATGTACGGCAGTATCGCGAGATACCGCGCCCGCTTGATCGCTGCCGTCACCGCCCGCTGGTGCCGCGCGCACGACCCCGTGGCTCGCCGCGGGAGGATCTTGCCGCGATCCGATATGTAGCGGTCCAGCTCGCGTTCATCCTTGTAATCCACGCCGGGCTTCCGGCCCCCGGCCACACAGCACCGGCACGCCTTTCGAAATGCCATCTATTCCTCCTTCGCGTCGGCGGGCTCTTCCGCGTCGGCAGGCTCTTCCGCGTCGGCGGGCTCTTCCGCGTCCGCGTCATCCGCCGGCGCGTCCGCCTCGGCTTCAGCTTCGGCCACGGGCTCGGCTTCGGCTTCGGCCTCAGGCTCGGCTTCGGAGGGCGCCTCGTCGGCCTCCTCGGCCGCTTCTTCGGCGCCGTCCGTCTCCTCGGCCTCCGCCTCTTCGGCATCGGCTTCCTCGGCTTCGGCTTCCTCGGCTTCGGCTTCGGCGGAAGCGTCATCGGCCGCTTCTTCGGCCTCGGCATCCTCCGCAGCTTCTGCCGCCTCGTCCGCCTCCCCGGCTTCGGCTTCCCGGGCTTCGGCTTCCCCGGCTTCGGCCTCCTCGGCTTCGGCCTCCTCGGCGGCGGGTTCTGCTGTCTCGGCCTCCTCCGCGGCGGGCGCGGCGGGCGTCTCCGGCGCCGGGTCGGGAAGCGGCAGCGGGTGTTCCGCGATCACGATCAGGTACCGGAGGACGTCATCCTCGAGCTTCAGGACGCGCTCCAGCTCCCTGAGCGGATCGGGCTCCGAAGTGAACTGGGCCACGACGTAGTAGCCGTTCGGCTGCTTCTTGATGGGGTAGGCGAGTTGACGCTTGCCCCAGTGGACGGAGGCGGTGATTTCGCCCGGACCGTCCGCCGTGATGACGGCGTGATAGCGCTCGAGCTTCGCCTCGATCTCCTCGGAGGTCAGGCTCGAACGGAAGATGTACACGATCTCGTAATCGCGCATGAAGAACTCCCTCGGTCTCGTCGGCCCCGACCCGCACGGTCGGAGCAGGAGTCTGGATTTGCCGGCCCGCCGGAATGCCGCGGACCGGTATGTGAAGGCGGCACTAGACTAGGTCATGCCGCCCCGCTGTCAAGTTCTAGAAGAGTCCGAGAGCCCGCAGCGCGCCGCCGACGGCGGCGAGGGCGGTCTCCACGGCTTCCGGCGCCGCGGCGGCCATCCCGTGCACGTCCACGAACCAGGGTGCGAGGACGAGCGAGACGACGCTCATCAGCTTCACGACGATGTTCATCGACGGCCCGGAGGTGTCCTTGAAGGGATCGCCCACCGTGTCGCCGACCACGGCCGCCTTGTGCGGGTCGGACCCCTTCCCGCCGTGGGCGCCGGTCTCGATGTACTTCTTGGCGTTGTCCCACGCGCCGCCGGAGTTCGCCATGAAGAGCGCGAGCAGGACGCCGCTCACGGTCGCGCCGGCCAGCGCGCCGCCGAGCGCCGCCACGCCGAGGAAGCGGCCGACGAGGATGGGGACGATGATCGCCACGAGGCCCGGCACGATCATCTCGCGGAGCGCTGCCTTGGTGGAGATGTCCACGCAGCGCGCCGAGTCCGGTTTCGTCGTCCCCTCCATGATGCCCGGGATCTCGCGGAACTGCCGGCGGACTTCCGCCACCATGCCGGCCGCCGCGCGGCCCACCGCCGTCATCGTGAGCGCGGCGATGAAGAAGGGCGTCACGCCCCCGATGAAGAGGCCCATCACGACGAGCGGGTCGATGAGGTTGATCCCGGTCGCGCGCAGCCCCACCGCGTTCGCGTAGGCGGAGAACAGGGCGAGCGCCGTGAGCGCCGCGGAGCCGACCGCGAATCCCTTCCCGATCGCCGCCGTCGTGTTGCCGAGCGAGTCGAGCGAGTCGGTCACCGAGCGGACCTCGGGCCCGAGTTCCGCCATCTCGGAGATGCCGCCCGCGTTGTCCGCCACCGGGCCGTACGCGTCCACCGACATCGTCACCCCGACCGTGGCCAGCATGCCCACGGCGGCGATCCCGATCCCGTAGAGGCCGGCGAAGTTGAAGGCGAGGAAGATGGCGCCGGAGATCAGGAGCATGGGAATCAACGTGGATTCCATCCCGACCGCGAGTCCCGTGATGATGTTCGTCGCGGAGCCGGTTTCGGAGGCCTCGGCGATGCGCCGGATCGGCTTCTCGGCCGTGTAGTACTCCGTCACGAGGCCGATCGCGATGCCGACGAGCGAGCCGAACAGCATGGCCCAGAAGGGACCGGCGTTCGGGTGGATGAAGATCCACTTGCCCTGCGCCGCGGCGTCGAAGAGCTGGAGGTTCACCGTGATCGCGTACGCCACGACCCAGAAGATCAGGGCCCCGATGATCGGCGCCCAGCGCAGGGCCGCCGCGGGACTCATGCGCTCGAGGACGCGGATGGCGAGGACGCCGACCGCGCTCGCGAGGAAGCCGGCCATGATGTAGAGGACCGGCAGCGCCACGGCCTGGAGCCGCGCCCCGTCGAGGATCATCGCGCTCGTCACGCCGATGACGATCGTGGCGATGACCGAGCCGACGTACGACTCGAAGATGTCCGCCCCCATCCCCGCCACGTCGCCGACGTTGTCGCCCACGTTGTCGGCGATCGTCGCCGGGTTGCGGGGGTCGTCCTCCGGAATACCGGCCTCGACCTTCCCCACCAGGTCCGCGCCGACGTCGGCCGCCTTCGTGTAGATGCCGCCGCCCACGCGCGCGAAGAGCGCGATCGAGGAGGCGCCCATCGCGAAGCCGGAGATGATCTCGCCGAAGGGGCGGAAGCCGGTCGCCTGCGGATCGTAGATCGCGAGCACGGCGCCGATCCCGAGCAGGCCGAGCGCCGCCACGGCGATGCCCATCACGGCGCCGCCGGAGAAGGCGACCCGGAGCGCCTTGGCCTGGCCCTCCGCGCGCGCCGCCTCGGAGGTCCGGACGTTGGCCGCCGTCGCCGCCTTCATGCCGAAGAAGCCCGCCAGGATCGAGCAGGCCGCGCCCAGCGCGTAGGCCACCGCCGTGTGCGGGCCCACGAGCCAGAACAGGAGGGCCGCGACGACGATGATGAACGGCAGCAGCACGGTGTACTCGCGCCGCAGAAACGCCATCGCGCCCGAGTGGATCGCCTCCGACAGCTCGGCCATCTTCTCGTTTCCGACGGGCTGCGCCTTCACGTACATGAAGAGGGCGAAGGAGAAGAAGAGCCCGATCACCCCGAGCCAGACCGCAAAATCGATGTTTCCGACGATGTCCACGTTTCCCTGCTCCCTCTGCTAACGGTTGAAGCGGTTCATCGCCGCTTCCACGCCATGTTCCAGCCAGTACTCCACCGCTTCGGCGGCACGGGGGAAGGCGCCGAGCGACCTCTCCTCCTCCGCCCGCGGCATCCGTGACAACACCCAGGCCGCCAGGTCGATGCGCTCGTCCGGCGGCCGTCCGACGCCGAGCCTGAGACGGCCGTAGTCGTCGGAGCCGAGACTCGCCGATATCGAGGCAAGCCCGTTGTGCCCGCCCGGCGATCCCCGCGCCCGCAGGCGAAAGCGACCCGCCGGCAGCGCGACATCGTCGACCAGGACGAGCATGTCCGCCGCCGGGTCGAAGCGCCGGCGATCCCGCAGCGCCGCCAGCGCCTCGCCACTCAGATTCATGTACGTCCGCGGCTTGTGGATCTCGACGCCGGGGCGCGCGGCCGCCGTCGTCCAGGCGGTGAGGCCGTCCGCGTCCGCGCGAAACGGCCCGCCGCCCCACCGGAGCGCCAGGCAATCCGCGAGCCACCAGCCGATGTTGTGCCGCGTATCCCGGTACTTCGCGCCGGGGTTCCCCAGCGCCAGAAGCAGCCGCACGGTCCCCCCGCGAACCCGGCCCCGGCCGTTCGGCTCAGCCCTCGTCCGCCTCGGCCTCCGGGGCCTCCGCTTCGGCCTCGGCTTCGCCCTCTTCCAGCTCCTCGACCTCTTCTTCCTCCTCGACCTCCTCCACGGCAGGCGGCACGACGGTGCAGATCGTCACCGCATCGTCGTCGAGGACCTCGACCTCGCCCGTATCCACGTCCGAGACCTGGAGCGAATCGCCGATCTCGAGCGCCGAAACGTCGATGGTGAACTCGGACGGGATCTCGTTCGGCAGACACTCGACTTCGATTTCGTGCCGGAGGTGCTGGAGGATCCCGCCCATCTCCACGCCGGCGGGGGTCTCGAGAAGGTGGAGCGGAACCGATACCCGGATCTTCACGTCCGCGCGGATCTCGAAGAAGTCGACGTGCAGAAGCTGGGGCCGATACGGGTGGCGCTGGATCTCGCGGATCAGGACCGGGCGCGGCTCGCCGCCGTCGACCTCGAGGTCGATCACCGTCGTCGCCGCGTGCACGCGGCTCAGCAGGCGCGACAGCTCGTGCGTGTCCAGCGCCAGCGACTCGGCCTCGTCCCGGCGGCCGTACACCACCGCGGGCAACTGGCCGCTGCGGCGAAGCTGCCGCGCGGCGCCCTTCCCGGAGGTGGTGCGTGACCGCGCCGTCAGTTTGACGGATTCGTTCGTCATCTTTCTCTCTTACTTGCTCTTACTTGAAAAGTTTGCTCACGGAGGTGTTCGCGTGCGTGCTCTCGATCGCCTGCGCGAGGAGGCTCGCCACCGACAGCACGGTCAGGTTGGGCAGGGCCTCCTGCACGCCCGGAGCGAGCGGCACGGTGTCCGTCACCGTGATTTCCTTCACGTCGGCCGACGCGAGACGCTCGAGCGCCGGCCCCGAGAAGAGCGGGTGCGTGGCGAGCACGAAGATGTCCAGCGCCCCGCGCTCCTTGAGCACCTCGATGGCCGACACCATGGTCCCGGCCGTGTCGATCATGTCGTCGGGCACGATGCAGTGCTTCCCTTCGACCTCGCCCACGATGTTCGAGACCTCGGCCTCGTTCGGCGCCGGGCGCCGCTTGTCGATGATCGCGAGGTCTCCGCCGAGGCGGCGGGCGTAGCCGCGCGCCATTTTCGCCGCGCTCACGTCCGTCGCGACGACGACCAGGTTGTCCAGCTTCTTCATCTCGTAGTAGCGCCGGAAGACGGGCGCCGCGTAGAGGTGATCCACGGGGATGTCGAAGAAGCCCTGGATCTGGTGCTGGTGGAAGTCGATCGAGAGGACGCGGTCCGCGCCGGCGGCCGTCATCAGGTTCGCGAGCAGCTTGGCCGCGATCGACACGCGCGGCTGATCCTTCCGGTCGGAGCGCCCGTACCCGTAGTAGGGGACGACCGCCGTGACCCTCGCCGCCGAGGCGCGCTTCGCCGCGTCGAGCAGGATCAGGAGTTCGAGGACGTTCTCCGCCGGCGGGTTCGTGGGCTGGATGAGGAAGACGTCGCGCCCGCGCACGTTCTCGTCGATGCGCACGAAGATCTCGCCGTCGGCGAACCGCTTGATCGTGACGTCGCACAGCCGCTCTCCGAGCACGTCGGCGATCCCCTGCGCGAGGGCGGGATTCGCCGAACCCGAAAGCAGCATGATCGGACTCGTATGGAACGAGAAGTCCGTGGTGTCCATGCGTGTCGACTGGCTCGCTGGTCTGGTTCCGGCGCTCGTCGCTCCCCGCGCGTTGCCGCCCGCGGAGGTGGTGCCGGAATGGAGAGAAACTGTGTGGGTCCCGAACCCGTGTGCCGCGGGGCCGAACCCCGCGGCGACAGCGGCCCAGACTATCGGTTCACGCGGGTTTTTGTCAACGAGCGTCCGGCGTCGCGCGACCCGGAATCGTGTACACGACCTGTGTCGGGTACGCGAACTCGACGCCGTGCCGGTCGAACCGTTCGTGGATCGCGAGCAGCATCGCCTGCTTCGCGTCCATGAAACGGGCGTACTCCGGGACGGTCATGTAGAAGATCGTGTCGAACTCGATGGCGGAGTCCGCGAAGCCCGACAGGTGGCAGCGGTCGAAGCGGGTCTCCTCCTGCGCCTCCACGATCTCCTCGATCCAGCCGGGGATCTGCGCCAGGAGGTCGCGCGGCGTGTCGTAGGTCACGCCGATCTTCAGCGCTCCGCGCCGGTCCGCCATGCGCCCGAGGTTGCGGATGCGGGTGTTGATCACGTCGCTGTTTCCGAGGATGAGTTGCTCGCCCCCGAGGCTCCGCAGCCGGGTCGTCTTGAGGCCGATGTGTTCCACCGACCCCTGGAACTCGCCGATGACGAGGAAGTCGCCGATGACGAAGGGTTTGTCGAGGATGATGGAGAGCGACGCGAGCAGGTCTCCGAGGACGTTCTGGGCCGCGAGGGCGACGGCGATGCCTCCGATGCCGAGGCCCGCGAGCAGGGCCGCGACCTCGACCCCGAGGTTGTCGAGGATGAGGAGGAGGACGACGGACCACACGGCGAGCCGGCCCACGAAGGAGAGCGCGGCGACCATGGTCACGGCCTCCGCATCCTCGCCCGCGGTGGCGTCCACGAAGCGGCGGACCCAGAAGGCGATCGCGGCGCTCGCCCAGATGCCGCCCTGGACGACGATGGCGATGACCGCGGCGCGGCGAATCACGAGCGCCACGACCGGGTCGAGTTCGAGTACGAGCGAGGCGGCGAAGAGCCCCACGAAGAGGATGAGGGCTAACTTCGTCTCGCCGAGCACGTCCGCCACGAGATCGTCGATCGATGTGCGCGTCTGGCTCGCGAAGCGGGCGAACGCCCGCAGCGCGTAGCGTTCGAGCAGCCACAGCGCGAGGGTCGTCACGGCGTAGATGCCGGCGGCGATCAGCCAGGTCGAAAGCGCGTTTCCGTAGATCGTCTGGTCCAGGCCCATGCCTCGAACTCCAGTGTCAGGGTTGGGCGATCAGGCGAGTTGCTCGATCATCTCCGCGACGTCGGTCGTCGGGCGGCGGCAGGCGAAGCCGGTGCAAACGTATGCCGTCGCCTTCCCGTCCAGGAGGTCGTGCGGCGCGGTGAAGGGCGCGATCTCCGCGAGGGCGTCGGACGGCGAGCCCGCGGGCTTGAAGAGGACGGCGGTGCGGGGCGCGTAGCGGGCGGCGAGCGCGGCCAGCATGCGCCGCGCGCCGGGCTCGCCGGGGTCGCCGGTCACGACGACTTCCTGCGCCGGGCCCAGCGCGAGGTCGAGCGCGACGAGCGACATCGTGTGCGCGGAGGGGGCGCCGGCGACGGGGCCGGCGAGCGCGCGGCGCAGCGCCTCCGCCCGGTCCAGGAGTTCGAGATCGCCGGTGAGCCGGCCGAGGCGGAGGAGGATGTACCACGTCGTCGCGTTGGCGGAGGGCGTGGCGCCGTCGTACAGCTCCTTCTGCCGGACGGGCACGTCCTTCTGCGCCTCGTCCACGTTGAACACGCCGAGCCGGTCGGGGTCCCAGAAGCGCTCCAGCAGCGCGTCGAGCAACTCGCGCGCCGCGCGGAGCCAGCGCGGGTCGAACGTCGCCCCGTACAGCTCGACCAGCCCCCAGCAGAGGCAGGCGTGGTCCGCCGCGCCCGCGGGGATGGCCGCGTCCCCGTCCCGGTAGCGGTGGAGGAGCCGTCCCTCGCCGTCGCGCAGCCGGTCGAGGATGAAGTCCGCCGCCCGCGCCGCCGCCTCGACGAGCGACTCGTCGGCGAACGCGAGGCCGCTCCGCGCCAGCGCCGCGATCATGAGCCCGTTCCAGTCCGTGAGGATCTTGTCGTCGAGTAGCGGGCGCTCCCGCGTCTCCCGCTTTTCGAACAGGACCCGGCGGGCTTGCTCCAGGCGTTTCTCGACGTCCTCGGCACGGGTGGCATCGGCGCCGGCCTCCGCCCCGAGCGCCGCCGCGATTTCGGCGGGCGTTTCTCCCTGGTGCAGGATGTTCTCGCCGGTCCGGAGCCCGGACGCTTCGTCGGCGAAGTTGCCGCGCGCCTCGACCCGGAAGGCGCGCCGCGCGAGCCCGGCCACGTCCTCCCCGAGCGCCTCCGTCAGCAGC
The DNA here is from genome assembly GCA_009840115.1 of Gemmatimonadales bacterium. Classification (GTDB taxonomy): domain Bacteria; phylum Gemmatimonadota; class Gemmatimonadetes; order Palauibacterales; family Palauibacteraceae; genus Palauibacter; species Palauibacter irciniicola. The sequence goes on from VXOJ01000018.1 coordinate 20,369, forward strand.
TCGTCGAACTCCTCCCGCGTCCACACGTAGAAGGCGCCTTCGCGCCCCTCGCTGTCCGCGTCCTCCGCGGAATAGAAGCCGCCCTCCGCGTCCGTGAGATCGCGCGCCACGTACTCGTAGATCTCGAGGGCCACCCTCCGGTGCGCGTCGTCACCCGTCACCTGCCACAGCTCCGTATACGCCATGGCGAGCAGCGCCTGGTCGTACAGCATCTTCTCGAAGTGCGGCACGAGCCAGCGGGCGTCCGTGGAGTAGCGGTGGAAGCCGTACCCGACGTGGTCGAAGATCCCTCCCCGCCGCATGGAGACGAGCGTCTTCTCCACCATCTCCACGCCGCGCCGGTCGCCCGTGCGGTCGCTCCAGCGCAGGAGGAAGAGGAGCTGGTGCGGCGCCGGGAACTTCGGAGCCCGGGAGAACCCTCCCTGGTGGGGGTCGAAGCGGGCGTGCAGGTCGGCGAAGCCGCGGCGGAGCGTCTCCTCGTCGAGCGCGCCCGCGCCGGAACCCAGCCCGCGGACCTCGACCTCCCTTATCGCCGCGAGCGCCGAGGCCCCGGCCGCCTCCGCATCCGCCCTCCGTTCGCGCCACACGGACGCGAGCCGGGGCAGCAGGTCCAGCATCCCCGCCCGCCCCGCCACGCTCTCGCGCGGGAAGTAGGTGCCGGCGAAGAAGGGCTGCTTGTCCGGCGTCATCACGATCGTGAGCGGCCAACCTCCCTGCCCCGTCATGAGCTGGCACGCCGTCATGTAGACGCCGTCGATGTCCGGCCGTTCCTCGCGGTCCACCTTGATCGACACGAAGTCCCGGTTGAGGAGCGCGGCCACATCCTCATCCTCGAAGGACTCGTGCTCCATGACGTGACACCAGTGGCAGGTCGCGTAGCCGATGGAGAGGAAGATCGGGCGGTCCTCGGCCCGGGCGCGCGCGAAGGCCTCCTCCCCCCACGGAAGCCAGTCCACGGGATTGAAGGCGTGCTGGAGAAGGTAGGGACTCTTCTCCCGCGCGAGCCGGTTGGGGCGGGCGCCGGGGTCAGACATGGAAATCAGGCATGGGATTGGCCCCCCAGGGGTCGAACCTGGATCATCGGCTCCAAAGGCCGGTGTCTTGCCATTAGACGAGGGGCCAGAGGCGCCGAAGATGGCGTCGCGCGGCCAACCGAGTCAATCAGACGGGGAGGGAGACGTCGAGGATTTGGGGGGCTTCGGGGCAGTCTCTAATAAAAAACTGACCCACCCC